>NZ_JADDRL010000120.1 GCF_021538895.1 Streptomyces olivochromogenes
CGATCTCTGCTCGCCCTCGCCGGAACCGTCACCGCCCTCTCCCTGGCCGCGGCCGTCCCCGCCTCCGCGGACGGCGCCGTGCTGACCACCGGCGGTACCGGCGGCACCGCCGTCGCGGTGGGTGACGTCCTCACCGCGCCGCTGGCCAGCGGCACGAGCGCCACGCTCTACTCCTCCGCGACCGGCACCAGCGGCGTCACCTGCACCTCGTCGCAGTTCACCGCCACCGTCACGGACAACCCCGCCGCCCCCGGCACGGCCACCGAATCGGTCAGCGCGCAGACCTTCGACAGCAGCCGCTGCACCAGCAACGTGCTCGGCGTCACCGGCGTCACGAGCATCACGGTCGACAACCTGCCGTACACCACCACGGTCGCCTCCGACGGCACCCTCACCGTCAGCCCGGCGAGCGGCTCCACCATCCAGACGACGGTCAAGCTGCGCACCCTGCTCGGCAGCATCACCTGCGTCTACCAGGCGGCGAGCCTGACCGGTAAGGCCGACAACGCCGACAACAGCATCAGCTTCACCAACCAGCAGTTCACGAAGAGCTCCGGCTCCTCGCTGTGCTTCGCCAGCGGCTACTTCACCGCGAAGTACGCCCCCGTCACCGACGCGGGCGCGCCCGTCTACGTGAACTGACGCCCGCGGGCCCGGCGTTCAGCGCCGGCGCAGCCGCAGCGCCAGGGCGGCGCCCCCGGTGAGTACCAGCACCGCGGCGGCGCCGCCCGCCAGCAGCGGCGCGGAGGGACCCGAGCCGTCGGGAGCGGTGTCGGAGGCCACCGGTGTGCTGTCGGCGGCGCCGTCCTCGGCCCGCGGCGCGGCCGACGTCCCGTCCGTCGCCCCGGCCGCCGGTGTCGTGGGCACGGCGGCACTCCTCGAAGGGCTCGCGTGCCCCGAAGGATGCCCGGTCTTCGAGGAGTCGGGCTTGGCGCTCGTCGCCGCGGCGCCGCCGGCGCGCTCCTCGGTCGTACCGGATCCGGCGCCCGACCCCTTCGAGAACACCACGTCGGAACACGAGTAGTAGGTGTCCGGCGTGCTGCTGTTCTGCCAGATCGTGTACAGCACCTGCCGCCCCGTCCGGTCCGACGGCAGCTTCGCGGCGATGTGGTACGCCCCGTTCGTCAGCGCCGGGTCGGTGACCTGCGCGAAGGGCCGCGTCGGCAGGTCGGACCAGGTCAGCGGCTTGGCGGGGTCGTAACCCGGCTTGGTCAGATACAGCTTGAACGTGCCCGTGTGCGCGATCGTCGAGGCGTACGTCATGGTCAGCCGCCCGCCCGGGGCCAGCCGCGTCGACGGCCAGTCCGCACGGGCGAGGTCGAGGCCCTTGTAGTCGGACAGGCCGCCGCTGCACAGCTTGCCGTCCGGAATCGTCTGCCGGTCCCGGCCGTTGACGCCGGCCACCCGCAGGTTGTCCCACGCGACGAAGGTATTGCCGCCGCTCGCCGCGGTCGCGGCCCGGCAGGCCGCCGTACCGGCGCTGCCGCCCGAGGGGGAGCAGCCGTACACCCGGCTGACCGGGTTCGTGGGGGCGCCGTGCGCCAGGGCGGGGCCCGCCGTCCACAGGGACAGCAGGGCCGAGGCCGCGACGGCGGCCCCCGTGACCCTGAAGGGTGCGGTCATCCGTGACATCCGGGACGTCTCCTCGGCCGGCGCGGGAACGGTCTGCTCCGTGCAGTACGGAAATCCGCCCCGTCCCGTTCAGGCCGCGACCCGTTGCCCTGAGCGCAGCGACGACGGGCACCACCTTCTCCCGGGCCGCCGCCGGAACCCCCCAAAAACCACGCGGACGCCGGAGAATCCAGGGCCGGTCGGTGCACATGCACCGACCGGACCGTCCGTTTTGAGGCCCCCTCTAGGTCCCATTGAGGACTATCGGTTCCCCTCGTATCGTGGCGATCACCGAACGGCGGTTCGCCGCCCGCCGTGGCCTCCGGAAACGGTCGAGTGTCGAGGGAGGGACGTTCTTTGACTTCGTCCGCTTACGGAGCCCCGAACGTGACGACGGCCGTTCGCACACCAGTTACACGTGTCGATCACCAGGTCTGCACACCTGGATCCCGCTGGCACACGGTGAGTTATCGTGAGCAGGGGGTAAAAAACAAACGGCACGTCCCGTTCGTGTCCGGCCGCAAGGAGAGTCCAGCCCATGGCGAGGCAGTTACGCGCCGAACAGACCCGCGCAACGATCATCACGGCCGCGGCCGACCTGTTCGACCGTCACGGCTACGAGTCCACCAGCCTGAGTGACATCGTCGAACACGCCCAGGTCACCAAAGGGGCCCTGTACTTCCACTTCGCCGCCAAGGAAGATCTGGCGCACGCCATCATGGAGCTCCAGTCCAGGGCTTCGCGCCAGGTACTGAGGGAAGTGGAGGGCCGCGGCTACTCCTCGCTGGAGTCGCTGATGCGCACCACGTTCGGCATCGCCCGGCTCGCCGTCGAAGGCCCCATCCCCCGCGCCGGCCTACGCCTCGCCACCGCCGAGGTCGTCGTACGCCCGCCGCTCAGGCACCCCTTCACCGAGTGGCTGGACCTGACGAACCGCAAACTCTCGGGCGCGGTGAAGGAGTCCGACGTACACCCCGACATCGATATCGAGGCCGTAGCCCACTCCCTGGTCTGTTTCTTCGTCGGCACCCGTGTCGCCGGCCGCAACCTCGAACCCGTCACCCGGCTGCCCCGCAGAATCGCCGAGATGTGGCACCTCATGATCCGCGGCCTGGTGCCCGTCCCCCGCCGCGCCCGCTATCTGACGCTCGTCTCCCAGCTGGAGCGGGAGACCCGAATGCTCTGACCCGGGCGGTACGGTGACGCGTATGCCCGACACCCCCGCCGCCCCCGACACCCCCGTCATCCTCGGCGACGAGCCCGGTTCGTTCCCCCGCAGCGTGCTGGCCGAGCGGCACCCCGCGATCATCCGGCAGGTGCGGGACGCCTTTCCCTACGGCCCCGAGCAGCACCGCGCGCTCGACGCGCTGCTGGCCAACTGCACCGAGGGCGTCATCGAGCCGCTGCCCGCCGACGCGCCCGACCGGGACCGGTGGACGGAGTGGGGCGCGGACACCTGGGCCGGCCGGTCCTGGTTCGACGTGCCCTGGCTGTGGTCCGAGAGCTACTTCTACCGCCGGCTCCTCGACGCCGTCGGCTGGTTCGGCCCCGGCGCCTGGCAGGGCATCGACCCCTTCCGCCCCTTCAAACTCGCCGAACTCGACGCCAAGGAGACGGACGAGGAACTGGCCGCCCTCGACGCTCTGGACGAGCGCACGGCCGAGGAGCGCGGACGGGCCCTGCTGCACGGCTCGCTCTGGGGCAACCGCGCCGACCTCGGCTTCCGCCTCTCCGACGGCGGCGCCGAGGCTCGTCAGGCCGTCCCCGCCCTGGTGGCCGACGACAGCGAGGTCCTCTGGTCCCTGCTCCCGCCGTCCGGCACGGGCACCGTGTGCCTGGTCGCCGACAACGCCGGCCGCGAACTCGTCCCCGACCTGCTGCTGCTCGCCCACCTCCTCGCCGAGGGGCGCGCCGCACGGGCCGTCCTGCACGTCAAGCCGTACCCCTACTACGTCTCCGACGCCACCACCGCCGACGTGGTCGACGCGGTGCGCCGGCTCGCCTCGGCGCCGTGCGCGGCGGCCAGGTACGGGCGAGGCCTCTGGTCCGCCCTGGCCGACGGCCGGCTCACCGTGCGCGCCCACCCCTTCTCCAGCGCGCCGCTGCCGTACGCGGACATGCCCGACGACCTGCGCGCCGAGTTCGCCGCCGCCGTGCTGACGATCGTCAAGGGCGACCTCAACTACCGGCGCCTGGTCGGCGACCGTCGATGGCCGCCGACCACCCCCTTCCGGGACGTCACCGCCCACTTCCCCGGACCGGTCGCCGCGCTGCGCACGCTCAAGTCCGAGGTGATCACCGGCCTGGACGCCCGCACCGAGGCGGCGCTGGTCGCCGCGGAGGGGCAGCGCTGGCGCGTCGGCGGCACGCACGCGCTGATCCAGGTCGATCCGTTCAGCCGAGCCGCATCGGCAGCGACTTGATGCCGTTGATGAAGTTCGACACCAGGCGCTCGGCCGGCCCGGCCAGGCCGGGCGCGGGCAGCACGTCGAGCGCCACCTCGTAGAGCTGCCGCAGCTGGAGCCGGGCGAAGTGCGCGCCCAGACAGACGTGCGGGCCGTCCCCGAAGGACACGTGCGGGTTCGGCGTCCGGGCCAGGTCCAGACGGTCCGGGTCGGTGAACACCCGCTCGTCGTGGTTGGCCGAGGCGTGGAAGACGACCACCTTGTCGCCCGCCCGGATCTTGCGCCCGGCCAGTTCCGTGTCCTGCGCGGCGGTACGCCGGAAGGTGAGCACGGGCGGATGCCGGCGCAGCAACTCGTCCACGGCCGTGTCCATCCGGACCTTCCCCGCGCGCAGTCGCTCGTACTCCTGGGGGTGCTCGGCCAGGGCCAGCAGCCCGCCGGGAGCCGCGCCGCGCACGGTGTCGTTGCCGGCGACGGTGAGCAGGAAGAAGAACATCTCCAGCTCGGCAGCGGTGAGTTCGGCGTCGTGCGCGAGGGCGGTCATCACGTCGTCGGCGGGGTAGCGCCGCTTGTACGCGGCCAGTTGGCGCGCGTAGGCGAACATGTCCTGCAGCATGGCCGGCGAGCGCGGATTGACGGGGCGGCCCGTGCGGTCCAGCACGCGGGGACCGGCCTCGTCCGGGTCCTGGTAGCCGATCACCCGCTGCGTCCAGCGCAGCAGGATCCGCCGGTCGCCCTCCGGGACACCCAGCAGGTCCGTGAGGTTGAGCAGCGCGTACTCGTCGGTGACGGTGGTGACCAGGTCGGCCGTGCCGTCGCCCTCGCGGGCCGCCTCCAGGGCGTCGGCGAACAGCGCGTGTGCCCGCTCCCGCGCGACGTCCGCGAACCGGTCGACGCGCTTCGGCGTGAACGCCCGGCTGACCAGCCGGCGCAGCCGGCCGTGCTGCGGCGGGTCCTGATTGAGCATCATGCGCCGGATGAACGGCAGGTCCGCCGGGTCCGGGTCGCGGATCTGGGTCGCGCCGAGGTGCGAGGAGTACGTCCCCGAGTCCTTGAGCACCCGTACCACGTCCGCGTGCCGGGTCACCGCCCAGAAGCCCGGCCCGGCCGGCCAGCCCAGCACCTCCGGCTCGTCCTGCCAGGCCACGGGGTGGTGGTCGCGGAGCACGCGGTAGTCGTCGTAGGGCACCGCGGCGGCGTAGCGCCGCGGATCGAAGACGTCCGGGACGGGCGGAGCCTCCGGTACGTTCACGCCGGCCGGCCCTTGTCCGCGCCGTCGTCGCGGAGGAAGTCCTCCACCACGCTGATCAGCTCCAACGGGGTCTCGTCCATCGCGTAGTGACCGGCGCCGGCCAGCCGGTGCAACTGCGCCCGCGGGTACCAGCACATCCAGGTCTCCTGGACCAGCGCCGGCGACAGCGCCGGATCCAGTTCACCGGCGACCGCCAGCGCGGGCACGACGCAGCCCTCGACGTCGGCGCGGAAGTCGTCCTCCGCCCACGAGTCCAGCCAGGCGCGGAAGGCCTTGGAGTCGCTGCGCTCCAGCGAGGTGGCGACCATGCGGTCCAGCCAGGCGGCGGGACGGCGGCCGCCGGTGGTGAAGTCGATGATCGCGCGCCGGTTCTCCGGTCTGTACGCCGCGTCCGCGAACAGCTCCCACTGCTCGCCCGGCAGCGGGAGTCCCGAGGCGGGCACGGGGGAGACGCCGACGATCCGGCGCAGTCGGTGCGGGGCCACCGCGAGCAGCCGCTGGGCCACCGCGCCGCCCATCGAGTGCCCGACCACCGAGAACCGGTCCCAGCCGAGCCGGTCGGCCAGCTCCACCAGATCCAGCGCCGCCTCGCCGGTGGTGTACGCGCCCACGGCGTCCCTGGCCCGGCCGTAGCCGCGCAGATCGACCAGCGCGTAGGTGAACGTCTCGCGGTCCAGATCGGGCAGCACGGCCGCGTAGGCGGTCCGGTCGGCGAACCAGCCGTGCACGGCGAACACCTTGTGGGCGCCGGCGCCGTGCACCTCATGAGGCAGCACGAAGGAGGTCATGCGATCTACCGTGGCCCGCGGGCGGGGGCTCGGCAAGGGCGCCGTTCCGACACGCGGCGCGAACTCCACGCGGGTGGGGGGAAGTTCCCGGTATTCCGCCCGGTTCACGCGATGGTGTGATCATCGCCTGCCCGGCGGATGGCCCTCCGGGGCCACGGGTAGGGCCCCGGCCATGACGCAGCCGTTCGAACTCCCGCACTTCTACCTGCCGCATCCCGCGCGGCTGAACCCGCAGGTCGACGAGGCGCGCGCCCACTCGACCGCGTGGGCGCGCGAGATGGGCATGCTGGAGGGTTCCGGGGTCTGGGAGCAGGCCGACCTGGAGGCGCACGACTACGGCCTCCTGTGCGCCTACACCCACCCCGACTGCGACGGACCCGCCCTCTCGCTGATCACCGACTGGTACGTGTGGGTGTTCTTCTTCGACGACCACTTCCTGGAGAGGTACAAGCGCCCCCAGGACCGCGCGGCCGGCAAGGCACACCTCGACCGCCTGCCGCTGTTCATGCCGCTCGCCCCCGAAGCCGTCGTACCGGAGCCGTCGAACCCGGTCGAGGCGGGCCTCGCCGACCTGTGGGCGCGTACGGTGCCGTCGATGTCCGCCGACTGGCGCAGGCGCTTCGCCCTCGCCACCGAGCACCTCCTCAACGAGTCGATGTGGGAGCTGTCCAACATCAACGAGGGGCGGATCGCCAACCCCGTCGAGTACATCGAGATGCGCCGCAAGGTGGGCGGCGCCCCCTGGTCGTCGGGGCTCGTGGAGTACGCGACGGCCGAGGTGCCCGCCGTCGTCGCCGGGACACGGCCGCTCCGGGTGCTGATGGAGACCTTCTCCGACGCGGTGCACCTGCGCAACGACCTGTTCTCCTACCAGCGCGAGGTGGAGGACGAGGGCGAGAACAGCAACGGCGTGCTCGTCCTGGAGACCTTCTTCGGCTGCACCACCCAGGAGGCCGCCGACACCGTCAACGACGTCCTCACCTCGCGCCTGCACCAGTTCGAGCACACCGCGCTCACCGAAGTGCCCTTGCTCGCCCTGGAGAAGGGCCTCACCCCGGACCAGGTCGCGGCCGTCGCGGCCTACACCAAGGGCCTACAGGACTGGCAGTCCGGCGGCCACGAATGGCATCTGCGCTCCAGCCGGTACATGAACGAGGGCGCCGTGTCCGCCTCCCCGTGGCAGGGCCTGACCGGACCCGGCACCTGGGCCGCCGACATCGGCGCCCTGCTCGCCTCGGCCGCCGCCGAGCGTCTGCGCGCGCACTCCCATGTGCCCTTCCAGAAGGTCGGCCCGTCCCTGCTGCCCGACTTCCGGATGCCCTTCCAGCTGGAGCTCTCCCCGCACCTGGACGGTGCCCGCGAGCGCCTCACCGGCTGGATGCACCGGACGGGCATGCTCCAGGAGGGGGTCTGGGACGAGGACAAGCTCCTCGCCTACGACCTGCCGCTCTGCTCGGCCGGCCTCGACCCGGACGCGACGCCCGAGGCCCTCGACCTCAGCGCGCAGTGGCTCGCGTGGGGCACGTACGGCGACGACTACTACCCCCTCGTCTTCGGCCACCGCCGCGACCTGGCCGCCGCCCACCTGACCACGAAGCGGCTGTCCGCGTGCATGCCCCTCGACGGCGAGGCGGTCCCCGCCCCGGCCAACGGCATGGAACGCGGACTGGCCGACCTGTGGGTCCGCACCACGGCGGGGATGCCCCACGACGAGCGCCTCACGCTGAAGCGGGCGATCGACACGATGACCGAGAGCTGGGTGTGGGAGCTCGCCAACCAGCTCCAGCACCGCGTCCCCGACCCGGTCGACTACCTGGAGATGCGGCGCGCCACCTTCGGCTGCGACCTCACCCTGAGCCTGTGCCGGGCGGGCCGCGGCCCCGCGATCCCGCCGGAGGTGTACCGCAGCGGGCCGGTGCGCTCACTGGAGAACGCGGCCATGGACTACGGGTGCCTCGTCAACGACGTCTTCTCCTACCAGAAGGAGATCGAGTACGAGGGCGAGATCCACAACGCGATCCTCGTCGTCCAGAACTTCTTCGGCGTCGACCACCCGACCGCGCTCGGCGTCGTCCACGATCTGATGACCCAGCGCCTGCGCCAGTTCGAGCACGTCGTGGCGAACGAACTGCCGGTCGTCTACGAAGACTTCGGCCTCACCGAGGAAGGGCGCGAAGGCCTTGGGGCCTACGTGGCCGACCTGCAGAACTGGATGGCCGGTGTGCTGAACTGGCATCAGCGGGTGGACCGCTACAAGGTCTCCTACCTCGCCCGTCGCTCCCACGGCTTCCTGCCGGACACCCCGCCCGCTCCCGCGCTGCCGGTCAGCTGAGCTTCCCGATCCGCGCCGACGCGTCCGCGGCGAGCTCGCGCACGGCCCACGCCGCCGTCTCCGAGAGCTCGCCGCGTATCTCCTCCCCGGCGGCCAGCACCGCGCGGGCCTGTTCGGGGCGGCCCGTGTCGGCCAGGGTGCGGGCGAGCCGGTAGTGCTCCTCGGCGATGAACGAACCGAGGTTCGTACCCCGCCAGTGCCTCAGCGAGTCGTCGGTGGGGCCGGCCAGGACGTCCCGCAGGGCGGACAGCGCGTCCGCCGCCCGGTCCGGCTCGCCGCTCTCGCGCTCCAGGCGTGCCTGGGTCAGCCGGGCGGACACCCGGTCCCCGGGGGTGTCCTGGAGTGCGACGTACAGCCGCTGGGCGCGCACGGCCTGCCACAGGTCGCCCAGGCACTCGAAGTCGTGGGCGAGGGAGCGCAGGGGTGAGGTGTCGAGCTGCCGCGACCCCGGGCGCCGTCGCAACGCGCTCTGGTTCATGTCGATCTCGTCGAGCCGGCGGATCAAGGCGATTCGGGCGAGCTCGGTCAGGCCCTGGTCCGCTGCCAGGCCGGTCCAGGTCGACAGCGGCTCGTCGGCGGGATCCGTACCGAACAGGCAGTCGTCCACCTCGCGGGCCCACCGCCGCAGTTCCACGCCACCGGCGTCCGGTTCGGGTATTTCGCCGAGGCCGCACCGGGTGTCGAAGTCCGTGTCGCGCACCGCGTGCAGCAGCGGCAGGTCCGCGCTGTCCCCGTGCAGCCCCACCAGCACGGCGGCGAGCCGCAGTTCGTCGGACATCGACGACCCGGCCTCCCGCCGCAGCAGCGGCCGCAGGAAGGCGAGGTCGCCGTCCGCGCGGTCGAACTGCGCCGCTCGCAGGGCCACGCGGCGCCGTACGGGATCGTCGGCCACGGCGGCGAGCACGCCCGCGTCCCCGGCGCGCAGCCCGGCCAGATCCGCCCGGCCCCGGGCCAGCACCGGCTCCCACAGGGGCGGGCGGACGTCCGGGGCGAGCGGCCGGTAGGCCAGTCCCTCCTCCGCGTTGAGCAGCACGAAGTCCGGCTCGGTGCGGGACAGGGCCGCGTGCAGCATCCCGACGAGCTCGACCGGGGACCGCTCGGGAAAACCGAGCGCGGCGCGGAGTTCGGCCCGCTCCTCGTCGATGCCGTAGCACTCCCGGAGCTCCTCCTCCGTCTCGGCGACGTGGGCGAGGATCTTCTCCGGGCCGTCGGCGGGCGACAGGCCCAGGTAGTCGTGCCAGCCGGGCAGCCCGGTCAGTATGTCGAGCGCCTCGTCCGCGGACGCCCCGATGATCCCGGCCGAGCCCTCGGAGTCGGCGTACAGCACGGAGCCGTCCGCGCACACGAAGTACGTACCGCCGGTGTCGCCTCCCGCCACCACCTCCAGCGGACCGCCCGAGGCGAGGCGGACCGGCTCGCCGTGGCCGTGGGCCGCGCGGTCGAGATCGAAGTCGAAGGGGAACGCGGCCAGTTCGGCCAGGTGACGGTCCTGCCGAAGCAGCCGCAGGGCGAGATCGGTCATGTCACAGAACGTAACAGCCGCCACTGACAACGGGACGCACCCGAGGCCGGGCCCGTACGCCTCGCCGCCACCGGCGATTTCCGGACCTTCTCGTACGGAAGGGGACGTTCAGTGAACGTGGGCGGGTCGTCGGGAGTCTTCCGGGGTGAGGGGAACGCAAGACGACGGAACACACGGGGGTGTTCGACTTGTCCGAGATCACCGCGATCACTGAGACCACTGGGACCACTGAGAACAACGGGACCGCCGAGGCCACCGAACTGACGCCGTACGTGGCGCCGTTACCGGTCCCGCCGGTGTTGCGGCCCGCGTCCGCCGACGTGACGCACGAGACCGAGATCGCGCTGCGCCCGACCTGGGTCCGCCTGCACCCGCAGCTGCCGCCCACCCTGATGTGGGGCTACGACGGCCAGGTGCCGGGCCCGACCATCGAGGTGCGGCGCGGAGAGCGCGTCCGCATCGCCTGGACCAACCGCATTCCCAAGGACGGCGAATACCCGGTCACCTCGGTGGAGGTGCCGCTGCGCACGGACGGCCGTCCGCAGGCCACCACCGAGCCCGGCCGCGAGGGCGTCGAGCCGAACAAGGACGTGGCTGCGCTGCCCGCCTGGTCGGTGACCCATCTGCACGGCGCCCAGACCGGCGGCGGCAACGACGGCTGGGCGGACAACGCCGTCGGCCACGGCGACGCGCAGCTGTCCGAGTACCCGAACGACCACCAGGCCGTGCAGTGGTGGTACCACGACCACGCCATGAACATCACGCGGTGGAACGTCCACACGGGCCTGTACGGCACCTACCTCGTCCGCGACGACGAGGAGGACGCCCTCCACCTCCCCTCCGGGGAGCGGGAGATCCCGCTGCTGCTCGCCGACCGCAACCTCGACACCGACGAGGACGGCCGCCTCAACGGCAGGCTGCTGCACAAGACGGTGATCGTCCAGCAGAAGAACCCGGAGACGGGCAAGCCGGTCTCCATCCCGTTCACCGGCCCGTACACGACGGTCAATGGCCGCATCTGGCCGTACGCCGACGTGGACGACGCCTGGTACCGCTTCCGGCTGGTCAACGCGTCCAACGCGCGTATCTACGACCTCGTCCTGCTCGACGAGGACGACAACCCGGTCCCCGGCGTGGTCCACCAGATCGGCAGCGACGGCGGGCTCCTGCCGCGTCCCGTGCCGGTCGACTTCGACGACGCGCTGCCCACCCTGACCGCCGCCCCGGCCGAGCGCTTCGACCTGCTCGTCGACTTCCGGGGCCTCGCGGGCCGGCGGCTCCGCCTGGTCAACAAGGGCCGCAACCAGCCCGCGGGCGTGTCCGACCCGGCCGGTGACGTGCGCTACCCGGCCGTCCTGGAGTTCCGGGTGCGGGACAGTGGCGGCGCTGACACCTTCGAGCTGCCCGAGGTCCTCTCCGGCTCCTTCCGCCGGCTCACCCACGACATCCCGCACGGCCACCGGCTGATCGTGCTCACCCCGCCCGCCACCAAGGGCGCCGGCGGACACCCGGAGATCTGGGAGATGACCCAGGTCGAGGACGCCGGCGACATCCAGGTGCCGACGGACGGGATCATCCGGCTCACGGGTGCGGACGGGACGACGAAGACCTACCGGCGCACGGCCCGGACGTTCAACGACGGGCTCGGCTTCACCATCGCCGAGGGCAGCTACGAGCAGTGGAGCTTCCTCAACCTCGCGCCGATCGTCCACCCCATGCACATCCACCTGGCCGACTTCCAGCTCCTCGGCCGCGACGCCTACGACGTCTCGGGCTTCGACCCGGCGGTGGGCGGCACGGTCAAGCCGGTGGCGTTCGCCCCTGGCACGCAGCTGCCGCTGGCCCCCAACGAGCGGGGATACAAGGACGTGTTCCGGGTCCCCGGTGGCCAGATCCTGCGGGTCATGGGGCGCTTCGACGGGGCCTACGGCCGGTTCATGTACCACTGCCACCTGCTGGAGCACGAGGACATGGGCATGATGCGGCCCTTCGTCGTGCTGCCGCCCGAGGCCCTCAAGTTCGACCACGGCGGCTCGCACGGCGGCCACGGGGAGGGCCACTCGGGTCACGCGGGCTGAACACGCGCGCGTGCGGCGCGTTCCACGGCGGCTCGTGCCAGCGCCCGGATCACCGGGTGCGGGCGCGAGCCCTCGTCGGAGAGCTCCGGCTGGAAGAGCGTGCCGAGGAAGAAGGGGTGGCCGGGCAGCTCGGCGACGCGCACCCGGCCCTCCTCGTCGTGGCCGGAGAAGCGCAGACCGTGCGCGCGCAGCGTGTCGAGGTGGCGGGAGGGGCCGTACGCGCAGAAGTACCGCTCCACCGTCCGCGCCGAGCCGATCACGGACTGGGCCAGCGAGCCCGGTTCGAGCGTCACCGGCGCCTCGTGGCCCACGAGGGAGCAGGCCAGCGGTTCGATCAGCGGGTCTTCGGCGTCGGGGTCGTTCTCGGCGTGCGCGACCCGGGTCAGGCCGCACACGGTGCGGGCGTATTCGAGGAGCGCGTGCTGGAACCCGCCGCAGGTGCCGAGGAAGGGGATGCCCTCCTCGCGGGCGGTGCGGATGGCCGCGAGCACGCCGGCCTCGCTGCGGTACGGGCTGCCCGGCAGCACCCACACGGCGTCGAAACCGCGTACCGCGTCCGCGGCGACGGCGTTCTCGGACGGGATCCAGTACGCGTCCAGGACGAGCCGGTCGTGCTCGGCCAGCGCGTCGAGCAGGCGCGGGACGCGGGTGTGCGAGGCGACGTTGGGGGAGCGGTCCCCGACCAGGGCGATCGTGGCGGTGTGCGCTGCGGTGTCCGTCATGCCCCCATCCTGGGTACCGGCCCCGGTTCACGTCCAACGATGATCCGTGCACGGTCGATAAGCTTTCCTGATGGAGTGGAATGCTGTCCGGCATGGACCCGCATCTGCTGCGTACGTACGTCACCGTCGCGCGCCTCGCCTCCTTCTCGGAGGCCGCCCGCGACCTGGGCTACACCCAGTCCGCGGTGTCCCAGCACATCGCCGCGCTCGAACAGGACCTCGGCACCCCGCTGCTCACCCGCCGTCCCGTCGCGCCCACCGCGGCCGGTGAACGCCTCCTGGACCACGCTCACCCGCTGCTGCTGCGCCTGGACGCGGCCCGTGCGGACGTCCTGCGGCTGGCCGCCGCGCCCGCCCACGGGCTGACCCTCGCCACGACGGCGACCGCGCTCGGGCCCCGCGTCCTCGCCGCGCTCCCCGCCGCGGGCCTGACCCTGCGCGTCCTCGCCCGGGACGAGATCCCGGCCGCGGTCGCCACCGGCGCCGCCGACCTGGGCCTGGTCGACGGGATCGCCGCGCCCAGCGACCCGCTGCGGCTGCCCGACGTCGCGCCGTTGACCGCCCGTGGCGTCGCCGAGGAGCCGGTCAGCGTCCTGCTGCCCGCCGCGCATCCGCTCGCCCTTGCGCACCGGCCGAGGGGCGGGGGAGACGCCGCCACCCCGGGACTGAACCTCGTGGACCTGGCCGACGCCCGCTGGCTGGACGCGCCCGACGCGGGGCTGCCGCTGGCCCAGCTGCGCGCGGCGGGCGGCGGCGGGGCCTTCCGTACGGCCCTGCGCTACGAGGGAACCGACGTCCACGCCCTGACCGCCCTCGCCGCCGCGGGCCACGGTCTGACCCTGCTGCCCGACTCGGCAGCGGCCCGGTTACCGGGGGCGGTCGCCGTGCCGCTCACCGCGCCACGGATCGTGCACCGCACGGAGCTGTTGTACGGGGGAACGCCGGGCGGGGCCGCGGCGGCGTTCCTGGAGCGGCTGACCGGGGAGGCCGCCCCCGGCCGAGGCCGCGCGTCCCGTGCCGTGACGCCTATGACTTCCCGCCGTTGACCCTGGGTCAGTCTCACTCGTTCGTGGCTCGTCGCGCCCGCGTGCGCCGGGTAGAGCACCACCCGGAGGCGAACCATGGAACAGACTGCGTTGCGGCCCAAGCCGATGCCGGGCCAGGAGCGACCGGACGGCGACGGCACACCGGCCCCCGTCCGGCACCCGCACGCCGTGCGTCGGCGCGGCAGGCGCCTGAGGGCCCTGTTGTTCACCCTGTGCGTCGGGACGGTCCTGGTGCTGACCGGGGTCGGACTCGGCACGGTCGGCGCCACGGTGATCGGCATGAGCAGACTCGCCGAACTACGGCGGCAGACACCCCCGCCGAGCTCGTCCGTCCCGGTCGTGCCCCACGCCGCTGCGCTCCCGTCGCCGGCCCAGGCCGCCGCGACCCTCGGCCTGGAGGCCGTGGACGCCCACAAGCCGGGCGCGCTGGTCGTCGGCGTCCATGTGCCCGGCCCGGGCTTCACCGCGGGCCTCGTCCGGGGCGACGTACTGCTCCAGTTCGGCGCCACCCGGGTGGACACCGCCGCCGACCTGGTGCGCGCCGTCGCCCGCGCCCGTCCCGGGGAGCGGGTCACGCTCACCGTGCGTCACGAGAGCGGCGCGTTCCAGCAGTTGACGGTCGTCCCGGGTGTCGTGACCTGACCACCCCGAGACGGCTCGTCGACCCCGGGCCGACCGCAGACGCGCCGGGAAAACGCCCGGGCGCGGGCGGCGGCCACCGCAACCGGCTCGCGCCGCCCTCCGTGTCCGGGCAGGATGCTGCCCGTGGTCCCTTGTCCCGCACCCGCACGCGTCCCTCGGAGGCCCGGATGACCGGCAGCACGCCCGCGCCCTTCACCGCCGACGACTACCGGGCCCGGATGGAGCGTGCCGCGCGCTCCGCCGCCGACGCCGGACTGGCCGGCCTGCTCGTGGCGCCGGGTCCCGACCTGGTCTGGCTCACCGGGTACACGCCCACCGCGGTCACCGAACGGCTCACCGTGCTCGTCCTGGCCGCGGGGCAGGACCCCGTGCTGGTCGTCCCCACCCTGGAGGCCCCCGACGCCGAGACGGCCGTCGCCGCGCCCGTCCTGACCCTGCGGGACTGGACCGACGGCACGGACCCGTACGCGGTCACGGCCGCCCTCCTCGCCAAGGACGGCCGCTTCGGCATCAGCGACAACGCCTGGGCGATGCACCTGCTCGGGTTCCAGCGGACACTGCCGGACAGCTCCTACACCTCCCTCACCGACGGGCTGCCCATGCTGCGCGCCGTGAAGGACGACGCGGAGCTGGAGCTGCTGGCGGCCGCGGGGGCGGCTGCCGACGCGACGTTCGAGGAGATCCGCAAGCTTCCCTTCGCCGGCCGGCGCGAGTCCGACATCGGCCGTGACCTCGCCGACCTGCTGCGCCGCTTCGGCCACTCCCAGGTCGACTTCACCATCGTGGGCTCCGGGCCCAACGGCGCCAACCCGCACCACGAGGTCGGCGACCGCGTCATCGAGCACGGTGACATGGTCGTCCTCGACTTCGGCGGCCTCCGGGACGGCTACGGCTCCGACACCACCCGCACCGTGCACGTGGGCGAGCCCACGGAGGAGGAGCGGAAGGTCCACGACATCGTCCGCGCGGCCCAGGAGGCGGGCTTCGCGGCGGTGCGGCCCGGCGTCGCCTGCCAGGAGGTCGACCGGGCGGCCCGCACGGTGATCGCCGACGCCGGGTACGGCGAGTACTTCATCCATCGCACCGGCCACGGCATCGGCGTCACCACGCACGAGCCGCCGTACATGATCGAGGGCGAGGAGCAGGTCCTCGTGCCCGGCATGTGCTTCTCCGTGGAACCCGGCATCTACCTGCCCGGCCGCTTCGGGGTGCGGATCGAGGACATCGTCACGGTGACCGGGGACGGCGGCCGCCGCCTCAACAACACCACACGCGAGATGGTCATAGTGGACTGAGAGGAGACTCGGGAAACACCCTCGACGAAACCCCCGAACGGCAATGGCGCGACCATGACCCAGGCACCGACACCCACCGCGGACACCGTCAGACGACTGGTCCGCACGCTGCTCAAGGACGGCGCGGACGAGACCGCCGGCCCCGACGTGCGGCCCGTCGCCGAGGGCGGTGAGCACTCCACGTGGTGGGTCGGCGCCCGCCATGTGCTGCGTCTGGCCCCCGACCGTGACGCCTCCGTCCGCCGGCGCCGCGAACTGCGTCTGCGCGACCTCGTCCGCCCGCACCTGCCCGTCGCCGTCCCCACCAGCGTGGCGCACGGCGAGTGGGCCCCGGGGCTGGTCTACACGCTCGACATCAAGCTGGCCGGCGGCACGGGCGAGGAGCACGACGTGTCCGCAGTCGGCGAGGCCGACCTGGCCGGACTGCTCACCGGGCTGCGCGAGGTGCCGGTACGGCAGGCCGAGACGCTCGGGGTGCCGCGCACCGCGCCGCGCTCCCTGGAGGCGCTGCGCCGGATGGCCGTAAAGGCCGGTCAACGCCTCGGTGCCGCCGACGAGTTCGACCCGGCCCGGCTGCAGCAGCTCACACCGGCCGGTGCCGCGCAGCTCGCCGCGCAGCGCAGTGGCGCGGTACTGGTGCACCACGACCTCAAGGGCGAGCACCTCGTGGTGAGCGCCGACGGCCGGGTGCGTGGCGTGCTCGACTGGACCGGCGCGGCCGTCGGTGACCCCGCCGAGGACATCGCCGGGCTCTCCCTCGCCGTCGGCGCCGGCGCCGCCGTCCGGGCCGCCACCCTCGCGGGCTACGGCGCCCGCCCCTGCCTGCGCGGCCTGTGGCTGGCCCGCTGCGACACCGTCATCCGCCTCGGCGACCGCGTGGAAGGCCGCGACACGGGCCCCCTGCCCCTCCTGAGAACCCAGCTGCGCCGCGCCTGGGAGACCATCCTCCTGGAACGCGTGACGGAACTCCGCGACGAGGAGCCGGGCGGGGAGTAGGGGGCCACCCGGCCGGGCGGCCCCCGTCGGGCCCCGCTCTCAGTCCTGCGTCAGCACCACGCACGACTCCCCGGGCAGTCGCAGCATGCCGTCCGGGTCCGGGCCCTGGACCGGGTCCCAGGCGGCCAGGACCTCGGCGGTGCGGGTGCCCAGGGGGATCGCCGCCGGGTCCTTGCCGAGGTTCACGGCCACCCGGACGTCCCCGCGGCGGAAGGCGAGCCAGCGCGCCTCCTCGTCGTAGGCCACCCGGGTGTCGGCGAGGTCGGGGTCGGTCAGGTCCGGCTGCTCGCCGCGCAGGGCGATGAGCCGGCGGTACCAGGCCAGCACGCGCGCGTGGGGCTCATGTTCCGGCTCCGACCAGTCCAGGCAGGAGCGCTCACGGGTCGCCGGGTCCTGCGGGTCGGGCACGTCCTCCTCGGCCCAGCCGTGCTCCGCGAACTCCCGCCGTCTGCCCCGCCGTACCGCCTCGGCGAGCTCCGGATCCGTGTGGTCGGTGAAGAACTGCCACGGCGTGCCCGCGGCCCACTCCTCGCCCATGAACAGCATCGGCGTGAACGGCGCGGTCAGCACCAGCGTGGCCGCGCAGGCCAGCAGGCCGGGGGAGAGGGACCGCGAAAGCCGGTCGCCCTGGGCGCGGTTGCCGATCTGGTCGTGGGTCTGGCTGTAGCCCAGCAGCCGGTGCGCGGCCACCTGCGTCCGGTCCAGCGGACGGCCGTGCCGCCGGCCCCGGAAGCTGGAGTACGTGCCGTCGTGGAAGAAGCCGCCGGTGAGCGTCTTGGCGAGGGCCGCGAGCGGAGCGCGCGCGAAGTCGGCGTAGTAGCCCTGCGACTCGCCGGTCAGCGCGGTGTGCAGGGAGTGGTGGAAGTCGTCGTTCCACTGCCCGTGCAGACCGGTCCCGTGCTCCGCGCGCGGGGTGATGATCCGCGGGTCGTTGAGGTCGGACTCGGCGATCAGGAACAGCGGCCGGGCCAGCTCCTCGGCGAGGTCGTCCACCGCCGTCGACAGCTCCTCCAGGAAGTGGCACGCGCGCGTGTCCCGCAGCGCGTGCACCGCGTCCAGGCGCAGCCCGTCGATCCGGTAGTCGCGCAACCAGGCCAGCGCGCTGTCCACCAGATACGCGCGCACCCCGTCCGAGCCGGGCGCGTCCAGGTTCACCGCCGCGCCCCAGGGAGTGTGGTGGGTCTCCGTGAAGTACGGCCCGAACGTCGGCAGGTGGTTGCCCGACGGCCCCAGGTGGTTGTGCACGACGTCGAGGACCACGCCCAGGCCGAGCTCGTGCGCTTGGTCCACGAACCGCCGCAGCGCCGCGGGTCCGCCGTACGGCTCGTGCACCGCCCACAGCGAGACGCCCTCGTACCCCCAGCCGTGCTGCCCCGGGAAGGGGCACAGGGGCATCAACTCGACGTGCGTGACGCCCAGTTCCACGAGATGCTCAAGACGCCCGGCGGCGGCGTCCAGGGTGCCCTCGCGGGTGTACGTCCCCACGTGCAGCTCGTACACCACCGCACCCGGCAGCCCCCGCCCCGTCCACTCGGCACGCCACGCGTAGCGCCCGTGGTCCACGACCGCGCTGAGCCCGTCGGGCCCGTCCGGCTGGCGGCGCGAGCGCGGGTCGGGCAGCACGGGACCGTCGTCCAGCGCGAACCCGTACCGCGTGCCGTCCTCGGCCTCCGCCTCCCCGCTCCACCACCCCACCCGCTCCCCGTCGCGTTCCAACGCGCGCGTGGCGCCCTCGCAATGGAGCGTCACCCGGTCTGCCTGCGGTGCCCACACCTCGAACTGCACGGACGGTTCCCCTTCGTCTGCTCACCGTGATGTAGCTCGTCCATCGTGCCGCGAGCGAGATCAATCCGCTTTTGAATCGTTCCTTTCCCGGCAGGTGTCGCGCGATGTACGCATGCGGCGACCGTTTCCCTGTTTTCTGGACACCTGAGGTTCACTGACCGACAATCACGAGCGTGACGTCGTCCTTCGAGTTCAACACGTACCCCGCGCGGTTGTCGGACGCGGAGCGCGACAAGGCGCTTGAGGTGCTCCGGGACGGCGTCGCCATGGGGCGACTCTCGCACGACACGTTCGTGCGGCGCATGGAACTCGCGCTCGCCGCGCGCCGCTCGGACGAACTCGCCGCCCTCACCGCCGACCTCCCGAGGGAGAACCGCCTCTCGCGGGCCCTCTTCGGCACCGTCGAGGCGGTCTCCGGTTTCACCGTACGGCTGCGCAGGGCCTGGCAGGCCGAGCGGCTGCCCAAACTGCTGCTGCCGCAGGCGGCGGGCGGCCATCCGCTGCGCATAGGCCGCGACCCCGCCAACGGGCTGCGCCTGAACCACGAGACGGTCTCCCGCGTGCACGCCGAACTCAGGCGCCAGGGCGGGCTGTGGATCCTCAGGGATCTCGGTTCGACCAACGGCACCACCGTGAACGGGCGTCGCGTGATCGGGGCCACCGTGGTCCGCGAGGGCGACCAGGTCGGTTTCGGCCGGATGGCGTTCCGGCTCGCCGTCCGCTGACGGCCCACCTCGGCCGCGACCGCGGACCAACGCGGTGACATGGCCGAAACAAGGTTGTCGGTCGCGGTGTTGACGTACCCCTGAACTCGTGACTGACTGTGCGTACACCATGCACATCAGGTGAACCGACGGCACCACGTGGAGGTGTGCTCTGCCGCTCCTCCGCTACCCGACCGTGGACGAGCTGGGCGCCCGTGCCGCCGCGCTCGTCACCCGCCGCCCGCAGGACGCCCGGCTGCGCCGCGTCGGCACCTCCCGTGCGGGCACCCCCCTGTGGCTGCTTTCCGTCGGTCACGGCAGCCGCCACGTCCTCGTCGTCGCCGGTCCGCACGCCAACGAGCCGGTCGGGGGCGCCACCGCCCTGCGGCTGGCCGAACGGGCCCTCGCCGACCCCCGGCTCACCGAGGGCGCCGACACCACCTGGAACCTGCTGCTCTGCCTCGACCCCGACGGCTCCCGCCGCAACGAGGGCTGGC
The DNA here is from genome assembly GCF_021538895.1 of Streptomyces olivochromogenes. Taxonomy (GTDB): domain Bacteria; phylum Actinomycetota; class Actinomycetes; order Streptomycetales; family Streptomycetaceae; genus Streptomyces; species Streptomyces olivochromogenes_A. The sequence continues at coordinate 19,676 of NZ_JADDRL010000120.1, forward strand.
TGTGCGGGCCGTACACCCTGGGCCACTACTTCCGGAACTTCTTCCGGCCCGGCTTCCTGGAGCAGCCCGAATGGCTGCCGGAGGGCGCGGACGCCGTCGTCCTGCCGGAGACCCGTGCCCTGCTCGACCTCCAGGACGAGCTGCGGCCCTTCCTCCAGTGCTCGCTGCACGGCGTCGACGTCGGCGGCGGCTTCGTGGAACTCACCCGCGACCTGCCCGGTCTGGCCCGGCGCGTCGCGCACAGCGCGGCCCGTCTCGGCATCCCCCGCGAACTCGGCGCGTACGACACCCTGTACTGGCCGACCGTGGGCCCAGCCGTCTACCGGATCCCGCCGCCGCGCCGGGGCGACCTGGCCGCGGCCATCACCGAGGCGGCGGTCGAGTCGACCTGGTTCCACCCGCACCGGTACGGCACGGTGACCGCCATCGTCGAGGCGCCCATGTGGGGCGTCGCCGCGGTCGAGGACGCCTCACCGCCCGCCGACCGGGACGCGGTGCTGCGCACCGTCAGCGGCACGCTGCGGCACGACACGCTGCTCCTGGACGGCGTCCTGGACCGGATCCGGCCCCACCTGGCCGCGGCGCCCGACACCGCGAGCCTGCTCGCGCCGGTGGACGACTATTTACTGGTCTGTCCCGGCCTGGCCGACGCCTGGGACCCCGACACCGACGACGGCCGGGCGCGGCCGCTGCCCGCGCTCAACACCGCCCACCTGGCCGCCCTGCGGATCTCCGGGCGCCGGCTGGCCCTGCGCACCGCCGGTCTGCTGCACCAACTCGTCCGCGGCACCGGCCGGGACCCGGCCGACGCCCTGCCGGACCTGGACCGGCTGATCGACGAGTGGTGCGCGGACTACCGCGACGGCTGCGGGGCGCGCTGGATTCCGGTCGCCCGCCAGGCCGAGTACCAGGCCCGCGTGGTGCTCAGCGCGTTCGAGCTGGCGGACCGGTACGCGCGCGTACGGTCCCGTTCGGGTGAGTCGGGGTGGGGTACGGAGGCCGCGGTGCCGATGCATCGGGAATGACCTACCTCAGCACAGCGACGGCCGCCCGGGGCGCCCTGCTCGCGGCGGCCGCCCTCCTCGCCGCGGGCCCGGCCGCCGTGGCCGGTTCGACGGCCCACGGGGACCTCCGCTCCGGTTCCTGGCTCCACCTCACGGTCACCCACGGTGAGGTGCTTCCGCCGGCTCTCGCCCCCTTCGGTACGGGGGACGCCCCGGTCACCCGGAGCGCCCTCCTGCTGTGCGACCCGCCTCAGGGGCACCCCCACGCGGCCGAGGCCTGCGCCGAACTGGGGGCCGCGGGCGGCGACATCGGGCGCATCCCGCCGCGCGAGGACGCCGTCTGCGCGTTGATCTACGCGCCCGTCACCGCCCGTGCGACCGGGGTGTGGCAGGGCCGGCCCGTCGAGTACCGGGAGACGTTCGCGAACGCGTGCGTGATGACCGCGCGGACGGGGTCGGTCTTCGCGCTGGACGACTGAGACGGGCGGGCCGACCGCTCACGCCGCTCGCTCGCGCGCGTGCCGCGCCGCCGCGAGGACCGTGCGGCTCTGGTGCTCCACCTGGTGTTCCAGGGGTACCCAACGGGCCCGGAAACGCTCCGCGAAGGCGTCGGACCAGGAGGCGACGAGGTGTTCCAGCCGGGGCGCCGCGCGGTCGTCGGTCTCCTGGAGGACCCGCAGCAGCATCGCCGCCGCCCGCAGCGGCAGCCGGCGCCCGAAGGCGTCCACACTGCCGACGTAGGCCATCGTGGTGTCGACGGGCGGTGTGTGGATCCAGTCCGCGGCCAGTCCCGGAATCAGCTCCAGCGCCCACCGGGCGGCCCGCAGCAGCGGCCCCTCGACGCCGTCCAGCCGGGGCAGCGCCTCGGTCAGTACCCGCTCCACCTCCAGCGCGTCGCGCTGCAGCCGGCCGGCCAGCCGCCGTATCGCCGCCGCCGGGGCGGGATGCTGCGCCGGGTCGTCCACCAGATCGCTGGCCCACATCGGCACCTCCACCACCGCCGTCAGGCCGCCGTACCGGTGGGCGTGGTACCAGGTGCTGTGCCGGGCGTCGTCCGGCATGCTCGGGTAGGGCACGCCCGACTCGGGTCCGGGCATCACATGCACGCCGGGCCCCGAGGCGGGCCAGCCCGCGGCGTCCGAGGCGCCCGTCTCCACCGGGATGTTCAGCTCGGCCGCCGACTTGGCGAACGGCTCGGCCAGCCCGGGGACGTCCCGCGTCAACTGGACCCAGCTACCGCCCAGATCCGTGCCGTGCAGCGTCACCTGGAGGTAGGGCCGCAGTTCGTCGATGACTCCGGTCAGCGCGCGGGTTTCGGGCGGCAGCCGGTCGGGCGGCAGGACCGACGGCGACCACTCCGGCTGCTCCGGGCTGGCGGGGCGGTAGAAGCCGAGGTGGTAGTCGAACAGGCTGCGCGGCGCCGGGGTGACGTGCAGGCTCGCGCCGTCGGGGTCCGCGCAGAGCAGGAAGTGCCAGGAGGTGTCGGCGCGTAACTCCCTTTGGCGGGCGACCCGTTCGGCGAGCACGAGGAGCGTGCGGCCCCCGGTCGGCTCGTTGGCGTGGGCGCCCGCCACCACCAGCACGGACCGCCGGGAGTGGCCCACGGACAGCAGGTGCAGGGGCCTGCCCGCGCGCGAGACCCCCACCTGCCGCAGCCTGCACAGATCCGGTCGCTGAGCGGCCAACGCCCGAGCGGTTGCGACCAGTTCGGGAACACTGGGGTAACGCAGCTCCGGCAGGAGACTCACCCCCGACTTGTCAGCCCGGCTTCCCCGTCTTGTCCGCCCGGCTTCGCTCTGCCCAGTCCCGCACGCGTTAGGTGAACTGTCAAGAAGGGTGAGGGGGAGGCTCCAGGGGGCGCCCGGGTGCATTCACGCCGGGCGCACCGGTCACTGCTGGTGCAGGCCGCGCCCGGCGAGCGTCAGGAACGTCTCGCCGACCGCCTCCGACAGCGTGGGGTGCGGGTGGATGTGCCGGGCGACGTCGGAGGGCTGGGCGTCCCAGCCGACGATCAGCTGGCTCTCGGCGATCATCTCGGACACGTGCGGCCCCACCAGGTGCACGCCGAGCACCTCCCCGCCGCCGGCCCCGGCGACGACCTTCACCATCCCGCCCTGTCCGTGCACCATGCCCTTGGCCACGGCGGTCAGCGGCATCGTGTTGACCTCGACGTCGTGCCCACGCGCGCGTGCCTCCGCCTCGCCGAGCCCCACGGACGCCGTCTGCGGCGACGAGTAGGTCACCCGGGGCACGGCCGCGTAGTCGACCGGCGCGGACGGCAGCCCCGCCAGTGTCTCGGCCACCAGCAGACCCTCCGCGAACGACGCGTGGGCCAGGCCGAGGGACGGCGGCGGCAGCAGATCGCCCACGACGTGGACACCGGGGACGCCCGTCTCCAGCCGGCTCCAGTCCGCCGGTGCGACGAAACCGCGCTCGTCCGTCGTCAGGCCGGCGGCGGCCAGGCCGAGGCCCTCGGTGACCGGGGCGCGGCCCACGGCCACCAGCAGCCGCTCCGCCTCCAGGGTGCGCGTCTCGCCCCGGGCCGTGCGCACCCGCGCGCGGATGCCGTCCTGGAGAACCTCCGCGTCCAGCAGCCGCGCCCCCGCCTGCACGTCGATGCCGCGCCGCTTCAGGCCCCGGGCCAGATGCCGGCTCACGTCGGCGTCTTCGAGCGGTACGAGGAGGTCGGCGGCCTCGACCAGGGTGACCTCCGCGCCCAGCGAGCGATGGAACGAGGCGTACTCCACGCCGATCGCCCCACCGCCCAGCACCAGGACGGACGCCGGGAGCCCCGGCGCGAACAGCGCGTCGTCACTGGTCACCACGCGCCGCCCGTCGGGCGCGAGCCCCGGGAGCGTGCGGGGGCGCGAGCCCGTCGCGAGCACGACTCCCCGGCGCGCGACCAAGTCTCCTGCGCCCGGAGCGTACGAGGACTCAGCGCCCGGCGCGTGATCCTCCCGTACGCCTTCCACGCGCACGGTGCGTGGTCCGGTCAGCCGCGCGCTGCCGCGCACCACGCGCACGCCCGCGTGCGTGAGATGCGCCTCCACGCCCTTGTGGTTGCGCGCCACGATGTCGTCGCGCGTGGCGACCAGCGCGGACCAGTCGACCGCGTCCAGCGTGGCCTTCACGCCCCAGCGCTCACGGGCCTCGGCGATGCCGTCGACGAGTTCGGCGGCGTGCAGCATCGCCTTGCTCGGGATGCACCCGCGGTGCAGACAGGTCCCGCCGACCTTGTCGCGTTCCACGAGCACCACGCCGAGACCGAGGGCGGCGGCGCGCAGGGCGGTGCTGTACCCGCCGGTGCCGCCGCCGATGACGATGACGTCCGATGTGTTCATGTTCACCAGCCTCCGGGCGCCCTTGCCATGAGTCCAAGGCAATGTTCTTGTGGAACCGATGCAGAGCGCTTATGGGAGGGCCGAGGGGTTGAACCCGCGATGAGCCTGCGGCAGATGGAGTACTTCCTGACGGTCGTCGAGGAGGCGTCCTTCACGCGCGCGGCCGAGGCCCTGCACGTCACCCAGCCCGCGCTCTCGCACCAGATCAAGGCCCTGGAGAGGGCGGTCGGCGGCGCCCTCCTGGAGCGCATGCCACGCGGTGTGCGCCTGACCCCGATGGGCCGCGCCTTTCGGCCGCACGCCGAACTCGCCGTCCGCAGCGCCGCCCAGGCCCGCCGCGCGGCCCGCGCCGCCGCCGGTGCCGAGGGCGGCGAACTCCACGTCGCGGCCCTGCACTCCATCGCCGTCGGCGTCCTGCCCGACGTCTTCGCCCGCTGGCGGGCCGCCCACCCCCGGGTCCTGCTGCACCTGCACGAGTACGCCACCACCGAGGCCCTGCGCGAGCAGGTCGAGCGCGGCACCGCGGACCTCGCCGTCGGCCCCGCCCCCGACGACTGGCCCGGCACCGTCGTACCGGTCGGCGAGGAGGAACTCGTCCTCGTGGTGCCCTTCGACGACCGCCTCGCGGGCCGTACGACGGTGAAGCTGCCGGAACTCGCGGACCGCGCCTGGATCCGCTGCGCCATGGAACCCGTCGTCCACGGCGAGCGCTTCCTCGACCGGGCCTGCGGACAGGTCGGCTTCGAGCCGGCGACCGCCGTGCGCACCGAGCACACCTCCACGGCGGTGCGCATGGCCGCTGCCGGGGTCGGGGTGTGCGTGGCGCCCTCCCACATCGTGCGCGGGGCCGTCGGCGAGGACTGTGTGGTCCTCACCCCCGACCCGCCCTGGAAGCGTGCCCTCACCGTCTACGCGCGCGTGCCCCCCACCGGCGCGGCCGAGGCCTTCGTGGACATCCTGCGCGAGGCATGGCCGTCCCCGGGCACTACGGCCGGCTGAGCGCGTCCCTCAGTTCGCGTCCCCGATCCGTTCCAGCAGAGCCACAGGCAGCGGCCCGAGCAGGTCCGCCACGCGCGCGTGCCCCGTGAACTCCCGCTCCGGAGCCAGCACATCGGCCCAGCGTCCCGGCGGCAGCGGCAGGAGCGTGTCCCGCCAGCCGCCCGCCTCCGCCAGCCGCAGCGACAGCCGCGTCACGGCCGTGACCACCTCCCCGGAGCGCGCGAACGCCACGCAGTGCGCGGCGGCCGGGCCCCGCGCCGTCAGCGGGGCGTACGTCGCCCTGTCACCGAAGACCTCGGGCCGCCGGGCCCGCAGCCGCAGCGCGGCCACCGTCACCCCGGCCTTCGCATCGGCCCCGCCGACATCGACCCCAGGGGCATCGGCTCCACCGGCCTCGACCGCGCCGGCCCCCTCGGGCGGGAACCGCACCGGACGCCGGTTGTCCGGATCCACCAGCGCCCGGTACTCGCTCTCCGTGCCCTGGTACACGTCCGGCACCCCGGGCATCGTCAGATGGACCAGGGCCGTGCCCAGGACGTTGGCCCGGACGTGTTCCTCCAAGGAGCTCCGGAAGGCCGCCACGCGCTCGCCGGGCGCCCCGCACGGCCCCGCCGCGACGAACGCCGCCACCGCCTCCTCGTAGGGCGGCTCCTGCTCCGTCCAGCTCGTGTACAGACCGGCCTCGCGCACATGCTTCAGCAGGGCACCCTGGACCCGCTCCGCGGCCGCCGGGCCGAGTCCGAACACCGTCTGCCAGGCCGCCCAGGCCAGCTGCGCGTCCGGCACGCCCGCGCCGTCGCGGGTCACCTCGGCGAGCACGTCCGTCCAGCGCCCCGGGCACTCGGTCAGCACGGCCAGCGCCGCCCGCACGTCGGCGCTGCGCTTGGTGTCGTGCGTCGTCACCACCGTGCCGGTGGCCGGCCAGTCGCGCTGCACGCGCGCGCAGTACGCGTGGAAGTCCTGCGGGGACACGCCCTGGCGGCCCGGTTCGCCGCCCACCTCGGTGGCCGACAGCAGCGGCACATAGCGGTAGAACGCCGTGTCCTCCACGGACTTGGCGCGCAGCGCCGACGAGGTCTGCGCGAACCGGGCCCGGAACTCGGCGAGCTCCGGGCCGTGCCCGGCGTCCCCGACCAGCAGCCCGCGCACGACGTCGACCACCTCGGCCTCCTCGGGCACCACGAAGGCCCGCCGGGCCTCCTCGGCGGCCTCCTCCGTGACGACGGAGGCCACGTCACCGGAGGCGTAGGGCCGGTACACACGCAGCCGGACCAGCAGTTCCTCAAGCGCCGTCCGCAGCGCCCAGGGGGCACGGTCGCGCAGCGCCGGGTCCGGCGAGCCGGCGCACAGGCGGTGCGCCACCCGGGTCAGCCGCTCCGTCTCGGCGGCCAGCTCGTGCGTGATCACCTTGTACGCCGCCCGGCGCACCGTGGCCTCCCAGTCACCGCCCCGGTCCGTCTGCGGGGCCGCGAACCGCCGGTACTGGCCAAGGAGTTCACCGGCCCCGGCGGGGTCCGTGAACAGGCCGTCGACCTGCCGCAGGGCGTCGTAACCGGTGGTGCCCGCGACCGGCCAGGAGGCCGGCAGGTGCTCGTCGTCGGCCAGGATCTTCTCCACGACCGTCCAGCGTCCGCCGGTCGCCTCGTGCAGCCTGGCCAGGTAGCCGTCGGGGTCGGCGAGCCCGTCCGGATGGTCGATGCGCAGCCCGTCGACCACGCCCTCGTGCAGCAGCTGAAGGATCTTGCCGTGCGTGGCCTCGAAGACCTCCGGGTCCTCCACGCGCACGCCGACGAGCTCCGAGATGCTGAAGAAACGCCGGTAGTTGAGCTCCGTACGGGCCAGCCGCCACCACGCCGGGCGGTACCACTGCGCGTCCAGGAGCTGGGGCAGCGGCAGCTCCTCGGTGCCCTCCCGGAGAGGGAGGACGTGGTCGTGGTAGCGCAGGACGTCGCCGTCGACCACCAGCCGGCCCAGCTCCGCGCCGAGCGGGCCGCCGAGCACCGGGAGCAGCACCTGGCCGCCCTGAGCCTCCCAGTCGATGTCGAACCAGCGCGCGTACGGCGACTTGGGGCCCTCCCGCAGCACCTCCCACAGGGCGCGGTTGTGGCGCGGGACCATGGCCATGTGGTTGGGCACGATGTCCACCACCAGGCCGAGACCGTGCTCCCGCGCGGTGCGCGACAGCGCGCGCAGGCCGTCCTCACCGCCCAGTTCGTCGCGCACGCGCGCGTGGTCCACGACGTCGTAGCCGTGCGTGGAGCCCGGGACGGACTCCAGGACGGGGGACAGGTGCAGGTGCGAGACCCCGAGCGACGCCAGGTACGGGACGGCCGCCGCGGCGGCCGCGAACGGGAACTCGGGCTGCAGCTGCAACCGGTAGGTCGCCGTCGGCACCACCGGATCGGGTCGCTCAGATGTCATGCAGACCTACGTACCCATCCCGCCGCCCTTCGTGTCATCACCTCCGGCACACGGCCCACGCACGCGACCGGGATTCGAGCGAGCCCCCGGCCGCGCCGCCG
>NZ_JADDRL010000121.1 GCF_021538895.1 Streptomyces olivochromogenes
AGGCGCGCGCTCTTCAGTGCCATGTGCAGGAGCAGCCGGTCCTCGCCGTCGTCCAGGTCCAGGCCGGTCAGCTGCTCCACCCGGGACAGGCGGTAGTACAGGGTCTGGCGGTGGACGCCCAGCTCGGCGGCCGTGCGGCCGGCCTGCCCGGCGCAGTCGAGATAGACCTCGGCGGTGCGGGCCAGCTCCTGGTGGGCCGCGGTGAGCAGCGGGGCCACGGCAGAGTCCCATGCGGCCTCGGGGGACAGGGAGGTGAGCAGCCGGTACGGCCCGATGCGCGCCCACTGGGCGACCGGCCCCAGCCGGGGCTCCGCGAGCGCGGCCCGCGCGGCCCCGGCGGCCTCCTGCCAGGAGGTGCCCAGCTCCACGAGCCCGGTCCGCGCGGTGGCCACCCCGGCGGCGGCCTGCCCGCCGTTGACCCCCGCCCGCTCCAGCAGCCGCCCCGCCGCCGACAGCGCGGGCGTCACCGTGTCGGTCGAGCGCAGCCGCACCAGCAGGGCGAGCGACTGCGCGGACGTTCCCCACGGCACCGTGCACAGGGCCGTCGCGCCGGGCAGGGTGCGGACCGACGGCGCGTCGTCGGGGTCGGCCGAGGGCCAGGGCGCCACGCACACCACGGTGTGCGGGCCGTCGGCGCGCGGGCCCAGGGCGGTGCGCAGTTCCGCCACCGCCATGTCCCGCTGCCAGCCGCGCTCGGCGGTCAGCACCGCCCGCAGCTCCCGGGTGAGGTCCGCCCCGGCCTGCGCCTCGTCGGCGAGGAGCGCGCCGATACGGGCGGTGACCTCCATGGCCGCGGCCAGCTGCCGCTCGCTCGGCCCCGGATCGTCGTCCAGCAGCCAGACGTAGCCGAGGACGACCCCCCGATGGCGTACCGGCAGGCAGATGCGTCCCCGGTACACGCCCGCCTCGGGCGTGGGCGGGATGCGGACGGGCCCGGTCGCCCGGGTGATGCCGAAGCCCTCGAACCAGGTGCGGACCGCCGCCGTGGAGCGCCGGGTCAGGATCGACCGGGCGCGGACCGGGTCCAGCGCCGAGGCGTCCAGCTCGCCCTCGCTGTCGTACGCCCCGAAGGCGATCAGCTCGAAGTCGCGGTTCTCCAGCGTCGCGGGGACGCCCAGAAGCTCCGAGATGTCGTCGACCAGCTCCTGGTAATCACCCTTGTAATCGGCCGTCACCCGGGCATTCTCCCGCATTTCCGAGCCGCCTTCATACATTTGTCTGAGATCTGGGGAACGGATGCGTGACAGCTGTCGATGGCTGACGATCGGAGGGATCCTTAGGTTTCACGGTGGTTCTCCGTGCCGTACCCGAAGCGTCGGGTACCGGCCCACTTGGTTCTTGTTGTGGAGGTGCCCCGTGCTGGGTCCCGTGATTCTCGCCGCGTCGCGCAGCGACCGGATGCGACGCCTGATCTCGGCGGCCCCGGTGACCAAGCAGGTCGTCGACCGCTTCATCCCCGGCGAGACCGTCGACGACATCGTCCCGATCATCCAGGAGCGCACCGCCAAGGGCCTGGAGCTGACGATGGACGTCGTCGGCGAGGACATCACCACCCGCGAGCAGGCCACCGCCGCCCGCGACGCGTACCTGCTGCTCATTGACCGCATCAAGGACCTGGAGCTCGGCCCGAAGGTCGAGATGTCGGTCAAGCTGTCCATGTTCGGCCAGGCGCTGGAGGGCGGCCACGAGCTCGCCCTGAACAACGTCCGCCCGGTCGTCGAGGCCGCCGCCGCCATCGGCACCACGGTCACCCTGGACGCCGAGGACCACACCACCCTCGACTCGATGTTCGCCATCCACGACGAGCTGCGGAAGGACTTCCCGCAGACCGGCTGCGTCATCCAGGCCTACCTCTTCCGCACCGAGGCCGACGCCCGCCGCCTCGCCGCGAACGGCAGCCGCGTACGCCTCGTGAAGGGCGCGTACAAGGAGCCCGCCGAGGTCGCGTACCAGCAGAAGCACGAGATCGACAAGGCGTACGTCCGCATCCTGAAGACTCTGATGGAGGGCGACGGGTACCCGATGGTCGGTTCCCACGACCCGCGCCTGATCTCCATCGCCCAGGAGCTCGCCCACCACGCCGGGCGCAAGCCGGACGAGTACGAGTTCCAGATGCTCTACGGCATCCGCGGCGACGAGCACCTGCGCCTGGCCGCCGAGGGCCACCGCATGCGCGTCTACACCGCCTACGGCACCGACTGGTACGGCTACTTCATGCGCCGCCTCGCGGAGAAGCCGGCCAACCTGCGCTTCTTCCTGCGCAGCATGATCACCAAGGGCTGAAGCCACCACCGCTCAATAAGGAGTTACGGAACACATGGACGCTGTGACCCAGGTCCCCACCCCCGTCAACGAGCCGGTGCACGGCTACGCCCCCGGCTCGCCCGAGCGCGCCCGCCTGGAGGCCAAGCTCAAGGAGCTGGCCGAGAACCCGATCGACCTGCCGATGACCATCGGCGGCGAGAAGCGAATGGGCGGCGGCGAGCCGTTCCAGGTCGTGCAGCCGCACAACCACAAGGCCGTCCTCGGTACGCTGCGCAACGCCACCCAGCAGGACGCCCAGGACGCCGTCGACGCCGCCCTGGCCGCCGCCCCGGCCTGGCGCGCCATGTCCTTCGACGACCGCGCCGCGATCATCCTGCGCGCCGCCGAGCTGCTGGCCGGCCCCTGGCGCGAGACCATCGCCGCCTCCACCATGCTCGGCCAGTCCAAGACCGCCCAGCAGGCCGAGATCGACAGCCCCTGCGAGCTGGTCGACTTCTGGCGCTTCAACGTCCACTACGCCCGCCAGATCCTCGCCGAGCAGCCCCCGGCGAACTCCCCGGGTGTGTGGAACCGTCTGGACCACCGCCCGCTGGAGGGCTTCGTCTACGCGATCACGCCGTTCAACTTCAGCGCCATCGCGGCCAACCTGCCGACCGCGCCCGCGCTGATGGGCAACGTCGTCGTCTGGAAGCCGTCCCCGACCCAGACCCACGCCGCCGTGCTGCTCATGCAGCTCCTGGAGGAGGCCGGTCTGCCCAAGGGCGTCATCAACCTCGTCACCGGTGACGGCATCGAGGTCTCCAAGGTCGCCCTGGTCCACCGCGACCTCGCCGGCATCCACTTCACCGGCTCGACCAAGACCTTCCAGCACCTGTGGAAGACGGTCGGCAGCAACATCGAGAAGTACCGCGCCTACCCGCGTCTGGTCGGCGAGACCGGCGGCAAGGACTTCCTGGTCGCGCACCCGAGCGCCGACCGCGCCGTCCTGAAGACCGCCCTGACCCGCGGTGCCTTCGAGTACCAGGGCCAGAAGTGCTCGGCCACCTCCCGCGCCTACATCCCGGCGTCCATCTGGAACTCGGGCTTCAAGGAGGAGTTCGCGGCCGAGGTCGACTACCTGACCATGGGTGACGTCACCGACCTGTCGAACTTCATCGGCGCCGTGATCGACGACCGTGCCTTCGCCAAGAACAAGGCCGCCATCGACCGCGCCAAGGAGGACCCGACCTGCACGATCGTCGCGGGCGGCTCCTACGACGACTCGGTCGGCTACTTCGTCCGCCCGACCGTCATCGAGTGCACCGACCCGGAGAACGAGGTCTTCCGCACCGAGTACTTCGGCCCGGTCCTCGGCGTCCACGTCTACGAGGACGACCAGTACGACGAGATGCTGGAGCAGATGGAGTCGGTGTCCGACTACGCGCTCACCGGCTCGGTCGTCTCCAACGACCGTGCGGCGGCCGCGTACACGATGGAGAAGCTCCGCTACGCGGCGGGCAACTTCTACATCAACGACAAGTCGACCGGCGCCGTTGTCGGCCAGCAGCCCTTCGGCGGCGGCCGCGCCTCCGGCACCAACGACAAGGCCGGCGCCCCGCAGAACCTGCAGCGCTGGACCCTGACGCGCGCCATCAAGGAGACGCTGGTCGCGCCGACCGACTACGCGTACCCGCACATGGGCTGATCAGCCCTCCTGAACACGGACCGGGAAGCCCGACCCCCGAGCGGGCTTCCCGGTCCGTCTCCATTTCCCGGTCCGTCACACTGGGCCCATGGCGCTGCTCGGCCACTCCTGGGGCGCGCAGCTGGCGCTGAGCTACGCGCCGGCCCGCCCGGGGCGGGTGAGTGCGCTTCCGAACGCCTCGCCGGCTTAGAGGAGTTGACGGACCGCGCGCGGCGGACGGAGGCCGAGGAGCGGGAGCCGGCGGTGCTCCGCCGGTCGGCCGAGTTCGAGGACCGGGAGCGGGCGCTGGATCCCGCCCGGCGGATGGCCGACCCGTGGTTCGCGATCAACTCCGCCTGCAACCGGGCCCTCGACGACGAGCGCGCCCGGACCTGGGGCGCACCCGAGCTGCACACCGCCTGCCGGGCCCTCGACGTGCCCGTGCTGATCATCGACGGCGCCCGGGACGTCCGCCCCCGCACCGCGGTCGACTCCCTCACCGAAGCCCTGCCCCGCGTCCACCGGGTGACCCTCCCGGACGCGGGCCACCTGCCGTGGGCGGAGGACCCGGAGGGCTTCCGCAAGGCGGTGGCGGGCGCACTCTGGCCCGCTGCACCCGCGGACGGAAGAACCGCAGGCCACGGCGGTGTGGCCCGGTCGGCCGTCTCAGATAGTAGGAAGTCCGAGTAATTGTGGAGACAGCCGCGCCGTCCTCGCTTACTTTTGTAGAAGCCGAACGTCTCGCTCGATCAAGCGAATGGCGGTCGTGAGCCGGGCCCCGTGCAGGCAACCCCTGCGGCACCGCTCCCCGCCCCACCCGGCGTCTCGTAACCCCCCTTTCCGTACTCCCGGTTTCCTCGAAGGAGTCGATTTTCATGGCCGAGACGACCGTCCGCCGCCGAGTCCGCCACGTCTCTCGCGTGAGCGAGTCCGACCGCAAGAACGCCGCCGCCGCCCTGCAGCGCGCCCTCGACCGCCGCGACAACGGCGGCGAGACCGGCCACTGAGCATGCGGCGCGGCCTCACCCGCCGCGCCGCACCTCGAAGTGGTCGATCCGCCGGCCGTCCTGCGCCAGCGCGGACACCTTCAGCCTCGGGGTCGTACCCGCCTCCGCCTCCACCGAGAGGAAGGAGAACCCGGTGTACCGCACCCGCGACCACTCCACCGTCTCCGCGCTGGGGACCTTGGACTTGGTCCAGTGGAAGGTCTTCACGGCGTCGTGCCGGGTGACGTGCCCCTCGTAGCTGTCCTTGACGCCCGAGGGGAACGAGTAGAGGTCCCGGCCGCCGCCGCCCGCGGTGACGTACACGATCCCGTCCCGGGTCGGGTCCGTCGAGGCGCCGATGGGCACGGACCTGCCGACCGCACCGCCCTTGATGGCGTCCGTCCGCTCGTACACGTGGTTGTGCCCGTTGATCACCAGGTCCACCCGGTACTTCGCGAACAGCGGCAGCCACTCCTTGCGGACACCGCCGTCCGAGGCGTGCTGCGAGGTCGAGTACGCGCAGTGGTGGAAGAAGACGACCACGAAGTCCACGCCCTGAGCCGCCCGCAGCCGCGCCAGCGTGCGGTCCAGCCAGCGCGTCTGCCGGCCTTCCGTGTAGCCGAGGTTGGCCTGGATCTCGTACGACACGTCGTTCGCGTCCAGCGCCACGAAGGCCACGTTGCCGTAGGTGAACGCGTACACGCCCGGCGCGCCGTTCGGGTCGAAACCGCTGTCCGGGAGCGAGAAGCGGGCCAGCTGGCCGCCGTAGCCGTCCGGTGAGTACCAGGCCTCCATGTCGTGGTTGCCGGTCGTCACCATCCACGGCACCGACTTCGCCACCGGCTCGGTCTGCTTCAGGAACAGGTCCCAGAACTGCGGGTCGTAGCCGTCCGAGGTCTTGCCGGCGCCGTTGCCGTCCGCGTAGCAGATGTCGCCCGCGTGCAGATGGAAGGCCGGGTTCTGGCGCAGCAGCAGGTGGTCGTTGGCGTTCGCCGCCTGCCCGACGCCCTGGTCGCCGAAGGCCGTGAACACGAAGCGCTCCGGCGTCGCGGGCGCGGTGCGGAAGGAGGCGATGGTCGAGCGGTGGGCCGGGGAGGCCGGGTCCCAGCCCTCGTGGCCGACGCCGTAGTAGTAGGTCGTGCCGGGCTTGAGGCCGTCGAGGGCCGCGTGCACGTAGTACTGCTCGACCGCCAGGCGCACCCCCTGTACGCCCGGGGTGTGCAGATGGCGGATCTCGGCGTCGATCCGCCGGCCCAGGTCGTCGGGTCGCAAGCCCACGCGCACGTACGGCCGTTTGACCGCCAGCGGCACCTGCCAGGAGATCCGCATCCGGGTCTTCGGATCCGCGCCGAAGGCCAGATGGCGGCCGAAGGGCCGGACCACGGAGCCGCGCACCCACGAGGTGGCCGGAGCCGGGCTGCTCCCGGACACCGTGCTGCCGTGGGCCGTCGAGCAGCCGGTCAGCAGTCCGCTCGCCACCGCGCCCGCGGTCACCAGGGTGCGGCGCCGGGTGAGCCGGGTGCGCAGGTACTCGTACTGCTCGGCCATGCTCATCCGGCGGGCCAGCTGCGGCGGAATGCCGACGTCGGGGATGTCCATGACGGTGAACTTCCCAGCGCCCCCCAACAGCCGCCATACATGCGGGTGAACGTCAGTCGAAGCGCTGACGTTGTCACCCTCCCGAGTGCCGTTCCCTTGTCCGTATGGCGGACGGCCCATGTCATCCCATGGGACGAGGAGTAGGGTGCCGACATGTCTCGCAGCATCAATCTCGCAGTGATTCCCGGTGACGGCATCGGCCAGGAGGTCGTGGCCGAAGGCCTCAAGGTCCTCTCCGCCGTCCTTCCGCAGGATGTGAAGCTGGAGACCAAGGAGTACGACTTCGGCGCCCGGCGCTACCACGCCACCGGTGAGACCCTCACCGACGCCGACCTCGACGCGCTCAAGCAGCACGACGCGATCCTGCTCGGCGCCATCGGCGACCCGTCGGTGCCGTCCGGCGTCCTGGAGCGCGGCTTCCTGCTCAAGCTCCGCTTCGCCTTCGACCACCACGTGAACCTGCGTCCGTCGAAGCTGCTCCCGGGTGTCGCCACGCCGCTGGCCGGCCAGCCGGAGATCGACTTCGTCGTGGTCCGCGAGGGCACCGAGGGCCCCTACACGGGCAACGGCGGCACCATCCGCAAGGGCACCGAGCACGAGGTCGCCACCGAGGTCTCCGTCAACACGGCCTTCGGTGTCGAGCGTGTGGTCCGCGACGCCTTCGCCCGCGCCCAGGCCCGCCCGCGCAAGAAGCTCACGCTGGTCCACAAGAACAACGTGCTGACCTTCGCGGGTCACCTGTGGACGAACATCTTCAACAAGGTGGCCGCGGAGTACCCCGAGGTCGCCACCGAGTACATCCACGTCGACGCGGCGACCATCTACCTGGTCACCCAGCCCGAGCGGTTCGACGTCATCGTCACCGACAACCTCTTCGGCGACATCATCACCGACCTCGCCGCGGCCGTCTCCGGCGGCATCGGCGTGGCCGCCTCCGGCAACATCAACCCCGGCGGCGCGTTCCCGTCCATGTTCGAGCCGGTCCACGGCTCGGCCCCGGACATCGCCGGCCAGGGCAAGGCCGACCCCACCGCCACGGTTCTGTCCGTCGCCCTCCTGCTGCGCCACCTCGGCTACGAGACCGAGGCGGCCCGCATCGAGGAAGCCGTCTCCGCCGACCTCGCGGAGCGCGGCGCGCTGCCCGCGCGCAGCACCTCGGAGATCGGCGACGCGCTCTCCGTACGAGTAGCCGGCTGACCCGTCGGTTCCGTATCAAGCCGCCGGGTCGCGTCAGCGCCCGGCGGCTTCCCCGTGTCCCCGCCGGGTGCCACCATCGACCCCTGGACCGCATTCACCCCGATTCCTTCCACCCGTCGGGCCCGCGCGATAATCGAACGCGGAGCCGCGGTATGAGGGATTGCTCGGACGTCCTAGCACTGGCCACCGGCCATGCGGGAGTGAGCGCGGCCCGTTCACTACAACCGGTGAAGGACAAGCACTCATGACGACGCCCACGATCGAGCTCAAGCCCTCCGCTACCCCGCTGGCCGCCGCGGAGCGCCAGGCGATCCTGGCCAGCCCCGGATTCGGCCGCCACTTCACCGACAACATGGTGACGATCAAGTGGACCGAGGGGCGCGGCTGGCACGACGCCCAGCTCGTTCCGTACGGGCCCATCTCCCTCGACCCCTCCACCCATGTCCTCCACTACGGCCAGGAGATCTTCGAGGGCCTGAAGGCCTACCGGCAGCCCGACGGCTCCGTCGCCGTCTTCCGCCCGGAGGCCAACGCCCGCCGCTTCCGCAACTCCGCCCGCCGCATGGCCATGGCGGAGCTGCCCGAGGAGCTCTTCATCGGCGCCCTGGACGCGCTCCTTGCCCAGGACGCCGGCTGGGTCCCGCCGCACGGCGGCGAGGAGGCCCTCTACCTGCGCCCGTTCATGTTCGCCACCGAGGCAGCGCTCGGCGTGCACCCGGCCAACGAGTACCTCTTCATGCTGATCGCGTCACCGTCCGGCGCGTACTTCCCCGGTGGCGTCGAGCCGGTCACCATCTGGGTCTCGGAGGACCACGTCCGCGCCGTCCCGGGCGGCACCGGCGACGCCAAGACCGGCGGCAACTACGCGGCCTCGCTGCTCCCGCAGGCCGAGGCGGCCGCGCACGGCTGCGCCCAGGTCGTCTACCTCGACGCGGTCACCCGCACCAAGGTCGAGGAGAGCGGCAGCATGAACATCGCCTTCGTCTACGGCGACCGCATCGTCACCCCCGAGCTGACCGGCTCCATCCTGGAGGGCATCACCCGCGACTCCCTCCTCCAGGTCGCCCGCGACCTCGGCTACACCGCCGAGGAAGGCGTCGTCACCCTGGAGCGCTGGCGCGAGGACGCCGCGTCCGGCGCCCTCACCGAGGTGTTCGCCTGCGGCACGGCCGCCGTGGTCACGCCCATCGGCACGGCCAAGACCCGGACCGACGCCTGGACCCACGGCGACGGCACCCCCGGCCCGGTCACCATGCGCCTGCGCGAGGCGCTGCTCGGCATCCAGCGCGGTGTCATCGAGGACAAGCACGGCTGGATGCACCACCTCGGCCAGGCCGACAACGCCTAGAAGCCGACAAGGCCTAGAACTCGCCCGCGGTCGTCAGGGCCGCCACGGACTCCGTGTCCATGGCGGCCCCGGTGCTTTTCCGGGTGCGCGTCAGCAGCAGGTGGACGATGCCGCCGACGATCCCGGAGAGCAGGAAGCTGCAGTCCACGCCGCCGGTCAGGTCCAGCAGCGGGCCCTGGTACGAGGGCAGGGACACGGCCAGCAGTCCGGTGCCGGCGCCCACCGCCCAGGCCACGGTGGCCCGGATGTTCCAGCCGGCCCGATACCAGTAGATCCCGCCGTGCGCACGGCGGTTGAAGACCTGGAGGGCGTCCGCGTCGTACACGCCGCGGCAGCGGACGAAGCCGATGAGGGTGATCACCGCCCAGGGGGTGCCGATCGCCGTGAGGAGCAGGACGAAGGACGTCATCGCGGACTGCGCGTTCCAGGCGTAGTGGCCGACGAAGACACAGGCCGTGGCGACGACGGCGACCGAGTAGGTGGCGCGGGCGCGGGACGCGCGGGGCAGGATCGCGTCCAGGTCGAGGCCCATGGAGTAGAGCATCAGGCCCGCGTTGCCGACCGAGCCCGCGGAGGCGGACAGCAGCAGCGGGACCAGGTACCAGGCGGGCGAGGCGGAGACCAGTGGGCCCGCGTAGTCGAGCGCCGCGTGGGCCGCGTACGCGGTGAAGGTGCCGAAGAGCTGGGGGACCAGCAGGCCCAGGATCAGGCCCAGCCAGGCGGCGTGCAGCACCCGGCGCGAGGAGTGGCGGGCGGGGGAGATGTAGCGGGTGTAGTCGCCGAGGAGGGTGATGAAGGCGACGGGCCCGGACAGACCCGCGGCCACCATCGCCAGGCACCACGTCGGCCAGAAGCCGCCCAGCAGATAGCCGCCCGTCTCCGGCAGCGCGGACGTGGTGAAGTGCGGGGCGTAGGCGATCACGCCGAGCACCAGCAGGGCCGTCATGCCGATCGCGAGGACGCGGGACATGGCGAGCAGTACCCGGTAGCCGTACACCGCGCCCGCCACGGTCGCCGCGGCGAGGAGTGCGTACACGACGGCGTACGCCCCGTCGTCCGCCGGCAGCCCGAACAGGCGGCCCAGCACGCTCACCATCACGTCACCGCCGATCCAGACGGTCAGCGCGGTGTAGCCCAGGGCCAGCAGGAGACCGACGACCGAGCCGACCAGGCGGCCGCGCACCCCGAACTGGGCGCCGGAGGAGGTCGACAGGTTCGTCGCGGTGCGCAGGGAGACCAGCGCGAGCGGCGCGGTGAACAGCGTGCCGACCAGCGTTCCGACGACGACCGAGCTCACCGACGCCCACCAGCCGAGCCCGAAGGACGGCGGCAGCCAGCCGAAGATGATCACGCCCAGGCAGAGGTTGGAGCCCAGCAGGATCGAGACGAGGTCCCGTGGCCCGCTGGTCCGCTCCGCGTCGGGGATGGTGTCGACTCCGCGTTGTTCTATCGGCATGGCTGGTCTCCTTCGACGGCCGCCTGAGGGTTAGAGCGACGTTCAATGTCTGTGACCGGATTCTGGATGTCAATGATTCCGTTCCATGAATCCTGCGTTTAGAGTGATGCTCTAAATCGAGGAAGCAAGGAGGTGCCGGGACGTGCGACTGACTCCCACGGAGCGTGACCGGCTGCTGCTGTTCTCGGCGGCGGAGCTGGCCCGGGCCCGCAGGGCGCGCGGCCTCAGGCTCAACGTGCCGGAGGCCACCGCCCTGATCGCCGACACGGTGTGCGAGGCCGCCCGCGACGGCGCCCGGCTCGCCGAGGCGATCGAGCGGGCCCGTACGGTGCTCGGCCCGGCCGACGTCCTGCCGGGCGTCGCCGACGTCGTCACCGAGGTCCACGTGGAGGCCGTCTTCGACGACGGCTCGCGGCTCGCGGTGGTCAGCGACCCGCTCGGCGGCGGGCTGGGCGAGCGGGCGCCGGGCGCGCTGCTGCCGGGTCCGCAGCACGCCGAGCCCGAGCCGGTCGTCCGGCTGACGGTCACCAACACCGCCGGCGTGCCCGTCTCGGTCACCTCCCACTTCCACTTCTTCGAGGCCAACCCGCGGCTCGACTTCGACCGCGCCGCCGCCTACGGCATGCGCCTCGCCGTCCCCGCCGGGTCGTCCGTGCGCTTCGGACCGGGGGAGAGCGGCGAGGTCGGACTGGTACCGATCGGCGGCGACCGGATCGCGATCGGCTTCGCCGGTCTGGTCGACGGGCCGCTGGACGCGCCCGGAGCGCGGGAAGAGGCCCTGCGCAGGGCCGCGGCCTGCGGATATCTGGGGATCACGACAGAAGGAGGCGAACGATGAGCCGCGCCGGCCGCGAGATCGACGAGTCGATCCACATCGACCCCTACGCCTATGCGGCCACGCACGGCCCGCGGGCCGGCGACCGGATCCGGCTCGGCGACTCCGGCCTGGTGATCCGGGTGGAGTCGGACTCCCAGAAGCCGGGCGACGAGTTCCTCGCCGGGTTCGGCAAGACCGCCCGGGACGGGCTGCACCTCAAGGCCGCCGCGGTCCGCGAGACCTGCGACGTCGTGATCAGCAACGTCGTCGTGATCGACGCGGCGCAGGGCATCCGCAAGGTGTCCATCGGCATCCGCGAGGGACGGATCTGCGCCATCGGACGGGCCGGCAATCCCGACACCCTCGACGGGGTCGACGTCGTCGTCGGCACGGGCACGTCCATCGTGTCCGGCGAGGGGCTCATCGCCACCGCCGGCGCCGTGGACACCCACGTGCATCTGCTGTCGCCGCGCGTCATGGAGGCCTCGCTCGCCTCCGGCGTCACCACCATCATCGGGCAGGAGTTCGGGCCGGTCTGGGGCGTCGGCGTCAACTCGCCCTGGGCGCTCAAGCACGCGTTCGGCGCCTTCGACGCCTGGCCGGTCAACATCGGCTTCCTGGGCCGGGGTTCCTCCTCCCACCCCGCCCCGCTCGTCGAGGCCCTCGCCGAGGGCGGCGCCTCGGGCTTCAAGGTGCACGAGGACATGGGCGCCCACACCCGTGCCCTGGACACCGCGCTACGCGTCGCCGAGGAGCACGACGTCCAGGTCGCCCTGCACAGCGACGGGCTGAACGAGTGCCTCTCGGTCGAGGACACCCTGCGCGTCCTGGAAGGCCGCACGATCCACGCCTTCCACATCGAGGGCTGCGGCGGCGGGCACGTGCCCAACGTCCTGAAGATGGCCGGGGTCCCGAACGTCATCGGCTCCTCCACCAACCCCACCCTGCCGTTCGGCCGGGACGCGGTCGCCGAGCACTACGGCATGATCGTCTCCGTCCACGACCTCAAGACCGACCTGCCCGGCGACGCCGCCATGGCCCGCGACCGCATCCGCGCCGGGACCATGGGCGCCGAGGACGTGCTGCACGACCTGGGCGCGATCGGCATCACCTCGTCGGACGCGCAGGGCATGGGGCGGGCGGGCGAGACCGTGCGCCGTACGTTCGCGATGGCCGGGAAGATGAAGGCCGAGCTGGGCCCCGCGCAGGGCGACGGCGCCGGCGACGACAACGCCCGCGTCCTGCGCTACATGGCCAAGCTGACCATCAACCCCGCCATCGCCCACGGCCTCGCCCACGAGGTCGGCTCCATCGAGGCCGGCAAGCTCGCCGACATCGTGCTGTGGCGGCCCGAGTACTTCGGCGCCAAACCGCAGCTCGTGCTCAAGGCGGGCTTCCCGGCGTACGGCGTGGTCGGCGACCCCAACGCGGCCACCGACACCTGCGAACCCCTCGTCCTGGGACCCCAGTTCGGCGCGCACGGCGCGACCCCCGCCGACATCTCGGTCGCCTTCGTCGCGCGGGCCGCGCTCGACCAGGGCCACGACGCGATGCCGACCCGCCGCCGCCGGGTCGCCGTCCGCGGCACCCGCGGCATCGGCCCCGCCGACCTGCGCCTCAACTCCCGTACCGGCGCCGTCGACGTGGACCAGCGCACCGGGCTGGTGACCCTCGACGGCGAACCGCTCCGCTCGCAGCCCGCCGACTCGGTCTCCCTCAACCGCCTCTACTTCCTCTAAGGACCCGCGACATGACCACCCCCGCAGCCGACGGCTTCCGCATGCCCGCCGAGTGGACCCCGCACGAGCGCACCTGGATGGCCTGGCCGGGCCCCAACCCCACCTTCGACGACCCCGACGACCTGCTGGCCTCCCGCATGGCCTGGGCGTCGGTGGCCCGTGCCGTCCTGCGCTTCGAACCCGTGACCGTCGTGTGCGGACCCGGCCGGTCGGCGGACGCGCAGGTGCTGCTCGGCCCGGGCGTCGACACGGTCGAGCGCGACCTCGACGACGCCTGGATGCGCGACATCGGGCCGACCTTCCTGACCGACGGCCGGGGCGAACTGGCCGCCGTGGACTGGACGTTCAACGGCTGGGGAGCCCAGGACTGGGCCCGCTGGGAACACGACGCGAAGATCGCCGCCCATGTCTCGGACCTCGCCGGGGCCAAGACGTACGCCTCGGCGCTGGTCAACGAGGGCGGCGCGATCCACGTCGACGGCGAGGGCACCGTCCTGCTGACCGAGACCGTGCAGCTCGGCCCCGAGCGCAACCCGCACTGGTCGAAGGAGGAGGTCGAGGCCGAGATCCACGCCCACCTCGGCACCCGCAAGGCGATCTGGCTGCCCCGCGGCCTCACCGGCGACTACCCCCCGCACGGCTTCGGCACCCTGGGGCACGTCGACATCGTCGCCGCGTTCGCCCGCCCCGGCGTCGTCGTCGCCCACCACCAGCCGGACCCGGCCCACCCCGACCACGAGGTGACCAAGGAGGCCATCGGCATCCTGCGGTCCCAGACCGACGCCCGGGGCCGCCGTCTGGAGGTCGTCGAGGTGCCCGCCCCCACCGCCCTGGAGGCCGACGGCCACTGGGCCGACTACTCCTACATCAACCACTACCTGTGCAACGGCGGCGTCGTGCTGTGCGCCTTCGACGACCCGCGCGACGAGATCGCCGCCGGGATCTTCCGCCGCCTGTTCCCCGAGCGGACGGTGACCCTGGTGGACGCCCGTACGATCTTCTCCGGTGGCGGTGGCATCCACTGCATCACCCAACAGCAGCCGAAGATCTAGGAGCGACGCGATGGCCGGTGGGCGCAGACAGGCCCCGCCCCGCGAGGAGGTCCTCGCCGCGGCCATGGACATGATCGCCGAGCGGGGCCTGGAGAAGCTCACCATGGCGGCGCTCGGCCGCGAGGTCGGCATGAGCAGCGGCCACCTGCTCTACTACTTCCGCTCCAAGGACGAGCTGCTGCTCCGGGCCCTGGAATGGAGCGAGGGCAGGCTGGGCGCCGACCGGGGGCGGCTGCTGACCCGCCCCGGATCCGCCCGTGAGCGGGTGGACGCGTACGTCGACCTGTACGTCCCCGACGGCCACCGCGACCCGCACTGGACCCTGTGGCTGGAGGTCTGGAACCGCTCGCAGAACGCCGACGACGAGGCCCGCGACCGCCAGGCCGCCATCGAGGGCGCCTGGCACCGCGACCTCGTCGCCCTGATCGCGGAGGGCATCTCGCGCGGCGAGTTCCGCCCCGTCGACGCCGACCGCTTCGCCGCCCGGCTGCGCGCCCTCCTCGACGGCTTCTCCATCCATGTCGCGGTCGGACTGCGCGGCACCGACCGAACGCAGATCCTCGGCCACGTACGGGAGTTCCTCGACGAGTCGCTCGGACGGTCGGAGCACGCGGACGGCTGATCACTCGTCCGGGTTGTACGCAATCGGGCGGATTGACCCGCCGGTTCCCGGTGCGGTTGCATCCCGGTGAGCCCTCGGCGCGGGGCCGGGGGCGCACGGGGAACACAGGGGGAACCGCACTTGTATGCAGGAGCACGCACCGCACTCGCCGCCGCTCTCGTCGCCGCCGCCGTGGCCGTGACCTCAGTGGCGGCGAGCGCGGCACCCAGGCCTTCGCGCACCGATCCGGTCAGCGTCACGCCCTCGGGGCAGGCCGGCAACGGCCCCTCGTCCGGAGCCGTGATCAGCCGGAACGGCCGCTACGTCGCCTTCGCCTCGACCGCCTCCGACCTGCTGCCCGGCGCCTCGTCCGGCGGTGTCTTCGTCCGCGACCTGCGCACCGGCCGGCTCGCGCACGTGGCCGACGGGACCGATCCGTCGATCAGCGCGGACGGCCGTTACGTCGCCTACGGCACCGGCTCCGAGATCCGCCTCCTCGACCGGCGCACCGGCCGCACCGAGCGCCTCGACGTGGGGATCCCGGGCACCTTCGGCACGGGACGCGCCGACGTGTACCTCAGCGGGAACGCCCGGTACGCCGTCTTCACCGCCGGCGGCCAGTACGACGGCCAGGAGGGCGGTCCGGTCGTCTTCCTGCGCGACCGGGCCAGGGGCACCACCGAGCGGATCAGCCGGACCAGGCCCGACTGGCAGCCGCGCGGGGCGTGGAGCCCGACGGTCAGCGACGACGGCCGCCGCGTCGTCTACGCGTACACCTACCTCAACGGCCCGCGCGGCGACGACTGGGGCGACATCTGGCTCCACGACCGCAGGACCGGCGCCGCCACCCAGGTCGACCGCTCCTACGACGGCTCGCCGACCACCCGCGAGTCCCTGAAGCCGTCGATCAGCGCCGACGGCCGTACCGTGGCCTTCGAGTCGGCCGACACCCACCTGGTCCCGGACGACACCGACAAGAGCTGGAACGTGTTTGTCCACCACATCTCGACGGGCGTCAACGAGCGTATCCACGGCACCCGGGGCGGCAGTGCCGCGGTCTACACCCGGGACCCCGCCGTCAGCGCCGACGGCCACCACGTCACCTTCACCTCCGAGGTGCCCGAGCCCGGCAGCCGCTACGGCACCGAGTACCCGGTGTACGTACGGGACTTGAGGACCGGCCGGACCACCCTCGTCACCCCCGACGGCACCGGCGGCACGGCCTCCGCCGAGGTCGTCCCTGGCGGCATCGCGGCCGGCGCCCGCCGGATCGCCTTCACCTCCTGGGACGGGACCCTCAACGCGCACGGTGACACGAACGACGAACGGGACGTCTTCGTACGTACCGCATCCTGAGACAGTCGGTGAGCCGGGGGCGGCGTGTGCCAAACTGCCCCCGTGCTCACGTTCGCCATGATTATTGGCAGCAGGCGCGCCGGTCCGCAGTGACCACCACGTACGACCAGGTACGGGTGGCCACCGTCGTCCTAGACCCGCGCGCAGACCTCTCGCACCCGCGAGGGGTTTTTTCGTTTTCCTGGCCCACCTTCAGCCGGGGGCGGAGCGCGAGGGAGTATGGAGGGACGGTGGAGCCGGTCATTCCGGTAAGACCGAGATTCAACACAGGAGCCTTGAGACCATGACCGCAACCAGTGAGCTCGACGATTCGTTCCACGTCTTCGACACCACGCTGCGCGACGGCGCGCAGCGCGAGGGCATCAACCTCACCGTCGCGGACAAGCTCGCCATCGCACGGCACCTGGACGACTTCGGCGTGGGCTTCATCGAGGGCGGCTGGCCCGGCGCCAACCCGCGGGACACCGAGTTCTTCGCCCGCGCCCAGCAGGAGATCACCTTCAAGAACGCCCAGCTGGTCGCCTTCGGCGCCACCCGCCGGGCGGGTGCGAAGGCCGCTCAGGACCCGCAGGTCAAGGCGCTGCTGGAGTCCGGCGCCCCGGTGATCACCCTGGTCGCCAAGTCGCACGACCGGCACGTGGAACTGGCGCTGCGCACCACGCTCGACGAGAACCTGGAGATGGTCCGGGACACGGTCTCCTTCCTGAGCGCGCAGGGCCGCCGGGTCTTCGTCGACTGCGAGCACTTCTTCGACGGCTACCGGGCGAACCCCGAGTACGCGAAGGCGGTCGTCCGCGCGGCCTCGGAGGCCGGCGCCGACGTGGTCATCCTCTGCGACACCAACGGCGGCATGCTCCCGGCCCAGGTCCAGGCGGTCGTCTCGACGGTCCTGGCCGACACCGGCGCCCGGCTCGGCATCCACGCCCAGGACGACACCGGCTGCGCGGTGGCCAACACCCTCGCGGCGGTCGACGCGGGCGCGACCCACGTGCAGTGCACGGCGAACGGCTACGGCGAGCGCGTCGGCAACGCCAACCTCTTCCCGGTGGTCGCGGCCCTGGAACTGAAGTACGGCAAGAAGGTCCTGCCGGACGGCCACCTGCGGGAGATGACCCGCATCTCGCACGCCATCGCCGAGGTCGTGAACCTCACCCCCTCCACCCACCAGCCGTACGTGGGCGTCTCCGCCTTCGCCCACAAGGCCGGTCTGCACGCCTCCGCGATCAAGGTCGACCCGGACCTGTACCAGCACATCGACCCGGAGCGGGTCGGCAACACCATGCGGATGCTCGTCTCCGACATGGCGGGCCGCGCCTCGATCGAGCTCAAGGGCAAGGAGCTCGGCGTCGATCTCGGCGGCGACCGCGAGCTGGTCGGCCGGGTGGTCGAGCGGGTCAAGGAGCGCGAGCTCAAGGGCTACACCTACGAGGCCGCGGACGCCTCCTTCGAACTCCTGCTGCGCGCCGAGGTCGAGGGCAAGCCCCTGAAGTACTTCCAGGTCGAGTCCTGGCGGGCCATCGTCGAGGACCGCCCCGACGGCACCCACGCCAACGAGGCCACGGTCAAGCTCTGGGCCAAGAGCGAGCGCATCGTCGCCACGGCCGAGGGCAACGGCCCGGTCAACGCCCTGGACCGGGCCCTGCGCGTCGGCCTGGAGAAGCTCTACCCCCAGCTCGCCAAGCTCGACCTCGTCGACTACAAGGTCCGCATCCTGGAGGGCGTGCACGGCACCCAGTCCACCACCCGGGTGCTGATCTCCACCTCCGACGGCACGGGCGAGTGGTCCACGGTGGGCGTCGCGGAGAACGTCATCGCCGCCTCCTGGCAGGCCCTGGAGGACGCCTACACCTACGGCCTGCTGCGGGCCGGCGTGGAGCCCGCCCAGTAACCGGCCGGCCTCAGCAGGAGTCCTCGGCGAGCCTTTCGAACTCGCCGAGGCTCATCGCCCGGCCGTCGGCCCAGACCCGGCCGGGCCTCAGCCGGGCGATGTCCTCGGCGGAGAACTCGACGATCCCGTTGTAGGAGTCGCCGGTGACGTAGTGGGCGAAGACCAGCGAGTACCGGTGCCCCGACAGCAGCCGCCGCGCGCCCCGGTGCCGGGCCTCCCAGGCCTGGGGCGGGGAGAAGAGCGGGAACGAGGCGTCCCCGCTCAGCTCCTCCTTCTCCACGTCCCAACCCGTGGTGACCGGCCCGTCCGCGGCGCCCCGCGCCCACCCGTCGAGCGACGGCAGTCCGTAACCGTCGTCCCCGCAGGGCCGGATGAGCGCGTACGGCACCCCGTCCGCCCCCATCCGAACCCCGGCCAGCGGCAGATCGACTGCGGCACACCCGGTCAGCAGCAGCGCCCCCGCGACGACGCCCGCCGCTGTCGCACCCGCACGTCTCATGTCCCGTCCCCCTCGAGGACGGGACACGGCCCGTCCTACTGCAACCGCCACTTCTGGTTGGCGGCTCCCGTGCACGACCAGATCTGCGCCCGCGCCCCGTTCGCCGACGAGTTGTCCGTCACGTCGAGGCACTTGTCCGCCGCCGTGTTGACGATGTCACCGGTCGAAGAGTTGTACGACCACCGTTGTGCACCGCTCCCGTTGCAGTCGTACAACTGCACCTTGGCCCCGTTGGCCGTGGAACCCGACGTCACGTCCAGGCACTTGCCGAGCGCCTGGACCGAGCCGTCCGCCTGCACGGTCCACCGCTGGGCGGTCGTGCCGTTGCAGTCGTAGAGCTGCACGGCCGCGCCGTTGGCGCTCGACGCGCCCGCCACGTCCAGGCACTTGCCCGCGAGCCCGACGAGGGCCCCCGACTGTCCGCCCCCGCCGGACTGCGTGCCCGACCAGGTGAAGGTGGCCGACGTCTTGCCAGGCAGCGCGTAGGTCGCGTGCTGCCCGCCCCAGTTGACGGTCACGGTCTTCGCGGACGGGGAGTCGTTGTACGCGATCAGCGCCTTCGAGCCGTCCGGGTTGCGCCAGGCCACGTTCGGCACGGCCGAGGACGCCGTCGAGGCGATCCGCTGCGCGCCCGG
Organism: Streptomyces olivochromogenes; assembly: GCF_021538895.1. Classification (GTDB taxonomy): domain Bacteria; phylum Actinomycetota; class Actinomycetes; order Streptomycetales; family Streptomycetaceae; genus Streptomyces; species Streptomyces olivochromogenes_A. Next base: position 19,102 of record NZ_JADDRL010000121.1, read on the forward strand.
CCGTACGAACTTCGTCAGGTGGCCCATCGTGTAGTACTCGACCGTGTAGTCGACCGTCCCGCTCTGCGCGTCCCCGTCGTGCACGGTGATCAGGCCGGTGCAGGTGCCGCAACCCCCGTTGTGCGGGCCCTTGTTCTGGTCCACCGCCAGCGACCACTTGGTCACCGACTTCGCCCAGTTCCGGGTGTAGTCCACGATGTTGAGCATGTCCTCGCGCTGCTGGTTCGCGATCCAGGTGCCGCCCGAGTGCTCGGTGCCGAACGCGTCCAGCGAGGGGTACTGGTTGTGGACCGACGTCTGCTTGGCGATGTCACCGCCGTAGCCGTGCCAGGCGATGCCGCCGAAGTTGGGGTGGTTGCGGACCGCCGCGTCGTCCACCGTCTGGGCGGCGTAGGAGTCGTAGACGTCCCAGTTCCAGTCGTGTGCGAGGACCTTCGTCGACAGCCCCGCCGACTGGAGCTTGGGCAGCAGCTCGCTCTTGGTGAAGTAGGCGAGCCCGCTCGCGTTCCAGCTCATCGACGGGTAGCCCGAGCAGCAGGTGGGCTCGTTCTGCGCGGTGACGTACGAGACGTCGACGCCCTGGTCCCGGTACGCCTGGAGGTACTTCACGAAGTACGAGGCGTACGCCCCGTAGTCCTCCGCCTTCAGCCAGCCGCCGTTGAGCTGCCCGCTGTCCTTCATCCAGGCCGGGGCCGTCCACGGCGAGGCCATCACCGTCAGGGACGGGTTCAGCTGGAGCGCCTGCTTCGTCAGCGGGACGACGTCCGCGAGGTCGTGCGCGATCGAGAACTTCGACAGCGAGGGGTCCGTCTGCCCGGCCGGCACGTCGTCGTAGGTGTACCCGTACCGGGCCAGGTCCGAGGCGCCCATGGGGTTGCGCAGGAAGGACAGCCCGATCCCGTCCGTCGGCGAGAACAGCTTGCGCATGGTCGCGTCCCGGGTCGACTGGGACAGCGCCCCGCTGCTGTTCATCAGCCAGGCCGCGGTGTCGGTGAAGGACGCGCCGCCCCCGGTGAAGGTCTGGTACCGGGTGTTCTCGTCGACCGTGATGTTCTCGCCGCCGCCCCCGGTGCCGGACTGGAAGGCGAACGGCGTCTGGGCCTGGAGCCCGCGGACCACATGGCGTCCGCCGTCGTCGTCGGTCGTGGTCAGCCAGGCGGTGACCTGTTCGCCGGACGCGTGCGCCGGGGACACGGCCGCGGTGAAGCCCGCGGCGGTGAGCAGTCCGGCGAGGAGCAGCCGGAGCGCCGGTGGGGTTCTCCTCATGGTGCGCAACCCTTCTCGTGGGGGACAACAAGGCTGTTGCGGAGGGGATTCGAGCCCGGATCCGTGCTGACACGGCGTCTTGACGGGTATCCGGGGCGCTAGTTAACTCATGACGTGAGCTAAGTCATGAGTGAACCACGAGAGCCTTGGGAAGGTCCATGCGAAGAACCGCCCTGCTCGCCTCCGCCGGTCTGCTGACCGCTCTGCTCCCGCTCGCCTCGGCCCACGCGGCCGACGACCCCGCCCCCGTCCCGGTCGACCGCTTCGAGGGCGAGGTCCCCTTCGCCTCCCAGCCCGCCGAGGGCATCTTCACCTGGGGCAGCGACGCCGACGACCCGCCCGCCCTCCGACTCGCCGACCGCGCCGACGCCCCCGAGGGCGCCAAGGTGCTCGCCGGCACCTACGACATCAGCGGCTACGGCGGCCTCACCCACGACTTCGCGGCGAACGAGCCCGCCCACGACTGGTCCGCCCACAAGGGCATCCGGTTCTGGTGGGACGGCCAGAACAACGGCAAGAAGATCGCCTTCGAGATCAAGGACGGCGGCGCCAACGGGGAGGCCTCGGAACTCTGGACGACCTCCTTCACCGACGACTTCAGCGGCTGGAAGCAGATCGAGATCCCGTTCACCGACTTCGTCTACCGCACCGACTACCAGCCCGTCGGCGGCATCGACCACGTCCTCGGACTGACCGGGATGTGGGGGTACGCACTCACGCTGCCCGTCGGCGTCCAGGGTCGGTTCGCCATGGACGACGTCGAGCTGTACGGCAAGGCCGACCAGTCCCTGCGGGCCTCCGTCACCACCGACGCGGCCGTGTACCCGGTCCGGGAGGGCGGCACGGCCACCGTCCGGGTCACCCTCGCCACCACCGGCGCCGCGCCCCTCGACGAGCCCGTGACCGTCGCCTACGAGACCGCGGGCGGCACCGCCGACCCCGGCAAGGACTACACCCCGGTCTCCGGCACCCTCACCTTCCCGGCGGGCACGGCCTCCGGCGCCGTACGGACCGTCCAGGTCCCCACCACCAAGGACAAGGCCGCCGAGTCCGCCGAGACCATCCCGCTCAAGCTCACGGTGACCGGCGCCAAGCCGCCCGCCGAGTCCCCGCAGGTCGTCGTCGACGCGCACGGACTGCCGTACCTGAACGCGAAGTTGCCGGTGCGCAAGCGCGTGGCGGACCTGCTCGGACGCATGTCCCTGGCGGAGAAGGCCGGCCAGATGACCCAGGCCGAGCGCGGTGCCGTGGCGAACGGCGGTGACATCGCCACGTACGACCTCGGCTCCCTGCTCTCCGGCGGCGGCTCGACCCCCACGCCCAACACGCCCGAGGCCTGGGCGAAGATGGTCGACGGCTTCCAACTCCGCACGCGGGCCACGCGGTTCCAGATCCCGCTGATCTACGGCGTCGACGCGGTGCACGGCCACAACAACCTGGCCGGGGCCACGATCATGCCGCACAACATCGGCATCGGCGCGACGCGCGATCCCCAACTGGCCCAGAAAGCGGGCGCGGTGACGGCCGCCGAGGTGCGCGCCACCGGCATCCCCTGGGACTTCGCACCCTGCCTCTGCGTCACCCGCGACGAACGCTGGGGCCGCTCCTACGAGTCCTTCGGCGAGGACCCGGCGCTCGTCGAGTCCATGGAGACGGTCATCCAGGGCCTCCAGGGACGGGCGAACGGCAAGGACCTGAGCCGCAACGACAAGGTCCTCGCCACCGCCAAGCACTTCGTCGGCGACGGCGGCACCGAGTACGGCTCGTCGACCACCGGGTCGTACAAGATCGACCAGGGCGTCACCAAGGTCACCCGGCAGCAGCTGGAGGCCGTCCACCTGGCGCCGTACCAGGGCGCCGTCGACCGGGGCATCGGCACGGTCATGCCCTCGTACTCCTCGCTCGACATCCTCGGCGACAGACAGGGCCCGGTGAAGATGCACGCCCGCGCCGACATGATCAACGGCGTGCTCAAGGGCCGGATGGGCTTCGACGGCTTCGTCATCAGCGACTGGAACGCCATCGACCAGCTCCCCGGCGACTACGCGTCGCACGTCCGCACCTCGGTCAACGCGGGCGTCGACATGATGATGGTGCCGTACTCGTACAAGGACTTCAGCGCGAAGCTCGTCGACGAGGCGACGGCCGGCCGGATCAGCGAGAAGCGGATCGACGACGCCGTGTCCCGCATCCTCACCCAGAAGTTCCGCCTCGGCCTCTTCGAGCACCCGTACGCCGACACCACCGGCGCCGCGCGGATCGGCTCGGCCGAGCACCGGGCGGTCGCCCGGCAGGCCGCCGCCGAGTCGCAGGTGCTGCTGAAGAACGACGGCGGCGTACTGCCCCTGAAGACCTCGCAGAAGGTCTACGTCGCCGGCTCCAACGCCGACGACATCGGCAACCAGACCGGTGGCTGGACCCTCACCTGGCAGGGCTCCTCCGGGAACATCGCCAAGGGCACGACCGTCCTGCAGGGCCTGCGCGACGCGGGCGGTGACGTCACCTACTCCAAGGACGCCTCGGCGCCCACGTCCGGCTACGACGTCGGTGTGGTCGTCGTCGGCGAGACCCCGTACGCCGAGGGCGTCGGCGACGTCGGCAACGGGCACGACCTGGAGCTGTCCGCCGCCGACAAGGCCGCCGTGGACAAGGTGTGCGCGGCCATGAAGTGCGCGGTGCTGATCGTCTCCGGGCGGCCGCAGCTGATCGGCGACCGGCTCGGCTCCGTCGACGCCCTGGTCGCCTCCTGGCTGCCGGGCACGGAGGGCGACGGCGTGGCCGACGTGCTCTACGGCACCCGGCCCTTCACCGGGCGGCTCCCCGTGACGTGGCCCAAGTCCGAGGCCCAGCTGCCGATCAACGTCGGCGACGCGTCGTACGACCCGCAGTTCCCCTACGGCTGGGGGCTGACGACCCGGACCAGGGCGCCGGAGGGCGGCGCCGCGACGCTCCGGGCGCTCGGGGCCGCCGCGGCGGCGGCCGAGCGCAAGGGTGCCGACGAGGCCGGGCGCGCGCTGGTCACCGAGGCCCGGCTGATCGTCCAGAACCGGGTGGGGCAGCGGATCACGCCGGCGGTGGCGAAGCCCTTCGCCGAAGCGGAGCACCTGCTGCTGACCGGACGCTACGCGCGGGCGGTCCAGGAACTGACGGCGGCCTATCGGGCGGCCTGAGGGGCAGGTGGGAGGCGCACCTGACGGTGGGCGCCTCCCACCTGCATCAATGACTGGTTTGCGGAGGTTTCGGGTAGCTTCGAACCATGAAGGCCGTCGTACGGACCCGAAGCCTGGCCGGGCTGCTGCTGGCCCTGACGCTCGCCGTCCTCACCGTGCTCGCGCCCGGCGCCGCGGCGGTCACCGGCGTCTCGGCGATCGCCGACTCCCTGCGCAAGAACCCGGTCTACGTCGACCCGGCGGCCTCCAGGCAGCTCTCACCGACGACAGCTGCGGCCCTCCGCCGACAGATCGAGAACGCCGACAAGCCCCTCTTCATCGCCGTGCTCCCGGCCGACTACCCCACGCGCGACCTCTTCACCGACCTGCGCACCGCCACCGGCATCACCGGCCTCTACGCCGTCCGCCTCGGCGACCGCTTCGACGCGCGCGCCGACTCCTCGGTGATGTCGCGCACGGCCGTGCGCAACCTGGTCACCAGCGTCCAGGGTGAGGACGCCAGGACCCAATTGACCGACTTCACCGACCGCGCCCTGGCCAACATGGGCGGCAAGGCCCCCGCGTCCTGGGGCTCCTCGGGCGGCCACGGAGTCTCCGGCACCGCGCTGATCACCACCGCCGCCGTACTGGTGGCGGGCGGCGCGGGCGCCTACGCCCTGGTCCGGCGCAACCGCCGCCGCCACGACGAGGAGCAGCGGGCCGCCCTGGAGCGGCTGCGGGTGGTCGTGGACGAGGACATCACGGCCTTCGGCGAGGAACTGGACCGGCTCGACTTCCACCCGGCCGAGTCCGGCGCCGACGACGCGATGCGCGCGGACTACGAACGCGCCCTGGACGCCTACGAACAGGCGAAGCAGGCCATGGCGGAGGCCCGCAGACCGGAAGACGTCCGGGCCGTCACCCAGGCCCTGGAGGACGGCCGCTTCTCGCTGGCCCAGCTGGCCGCCCGCCGGGAGGGCCGTCCCCTGCCCGAACGCCGGCCGCCCTGCTTCTTCGACCCGCGCCACGGCCCCTCGGTCGTCGACGCGACATGGACGCCTCCCGGGGGCGCGTCCCGCGAGGTGCCGGTCTGCGCCGCGGACCGGACCCGCCTGGCCGACGGCCGCGACCCGGTGGTCCGGGAGGTCGACACCGACTACGGCCGCCGCCCCTACTGGGACGCGGGCCCGGCCTACGGCCCCTGGGCGGGCGGCTACTTCGGCGGCGGCATCCTGCCCGGCCTGCTCGTCGGCACGCTCCTGGGGAGCGCCATGGCGACTCCCTCGTACGCGGCCGACTACGGCACGGGGTACGGCGACTTCGGCGGCGGGTACTGACCCGTCCGGCACGGGTCCGGCGCGGGGGCGGCGCCGGACCCGTGGTTCTCCCTCGGTAGTACGTCGGTACGTCGGTACGTCAGTACGTCAGTACGTCGGTACGTCGGTACGCCGTACGAGGTGCGGTGTGCGGTGTGCGTCAGAGCGTGGACGCGGCGGCGGCGATGGCCGAGGCGAAGGTGGAGACCTCGGTGTAGACGCCGGGGGCGTTGGGCCGCGCGCAGCCTATGCCCCAGCTGACGATGCCGACCTGAATCCAGGCGCCCGCGTTGTCCCTGCGGAACATCGGGCCGCCGGAGTCGCCCTGGCAGGTGTCGACGCCGCCCGCCGTGTAGCCGGCGCAGATCTCCTCGTCCGGGATGAGGCCGCTGTAGCCACGGTAGGAACGGCAGGTGGCGTCGCTCACGAACGGCACGGTGGCCTTCAGCTGGTAGCGCTGCTGGCCGCCGCCCTCGGTGGCCGCGCCCCATCCGGCGATGGTGAAGGTGCCGGTGTTGAACTCCGGGGTCGTGGCGATCTTCAGTGTCGGCAGGTTGACGGGGGAGGCGAGCTTGATGAGCGCCCAGTCCTTGCCGTCGCCGTCGTACCCGGGGGCCTGGTAGACCTTGGTGGACTTCACCCGGACCCGGCCGCTGGCGGACTGGAGGTCCACGACACCGGCCGTGGCGGTGATGCTGGTGTTGTTGCCGGTCCCGCCCACGCAGTGCGCGGCGGTGAGCACGATCTGCTGTGTGTAGAGGGCGCCGCCACAGCCCATGGAGAGCCGGACCATGAACGGGAACTCGCCCTGTGCGGCGCGGGTTCCGCCGACGACGGGCTGCGGTGCGGCCTGCGCGGCCGAGACGGGCTGAAGACTGGTGATGGCGAGGGCGGCGGCGCCGATGGCCGCGCATCTCTTGAGTGCGGTGAGGAGTCTCTTCAACGTGATGCCTTCCGTGGGGGGTGAAGGCTGACGCGCTCATGCCAATCGCACGCAAAGAAAGTGCCCAGCTGTTGGCATGGGCTGGTCAAATCCTGTTGCTGGATTATGCGAACGGCGTGACCCCGCACACAAGTGGCGTGAATCAGCCATGTGCGCGGACGGTGACGGCCGCCGTCGCGAAGCCGCGCGTACGCGAGCGCCCGCCCTCTCTCACGGGGGAGTCAAGAGGGCGGGCGCGCTCAGGGTCGCGTGCGGGGTCCGGGGGCCGGCTCAGCCGGCCGGACGCCGGAGGGTCACGCGTTCTTGATGGCGGAGATGTCGAAGTTCAGCTTGATCTTGTCGGACACGAGGACGCCACCGGTCTCCAGCGCCGCGTTCCAGGTCAGGCCCCACTCGGAGCGCAGGAGCTCCGCCTTGCCCTCGAAGCCGACGCGCTCGTTGCCGAACGGGTCCTTCGCGGAGCCGTTGAACTCCAGGTCGATGGTGATCGGCCGGGTGACACCGAGGATCGTCAGGTCGCCGGTGATGCGGTAGTCGTCGCCGCCGAGGGCCTCGGTCCTGGTCGAACGGAACGTCATCGTCGGGTGCTCGTCGATCTTGAAGAAGTCCGCCGACTTCAGGTGACCGTCGCGGTCCGCGTTGCCGGTGTCGAGGCTGTCCATCTTGACGTCGAGCGAGGCCTTCGACTTCGACGGGTCCGTGCCGTTCAGGTTCAGCGAACCGGCCAGGTCGAGGAAGGCGCCCTTGACGTTGGTGACCATGGCGTGGCGGGCCACGAAGCCGATGGTGGTGTGCGACGGGTCGATCGTGTAGTCGCCGGTGAGGGCGGCCAGTTCGGGGCTGACGGCGGCCTGTGCGGGGACGGCGGGGGTGGCGGTCTCAGCGGTGTTCTTGCGGCCGAAGATGCCCATGATCTGCTCCTTGGGGGGACGGGAGTCCGTGAAGTTGAATGTTCAATGAGGAGAACACGGTCGACGTTAGACCTATTCCGTTCAATGTTCAACATCATCGAGAAACGTGTCGCGAAAACTACCGTGTGTGATGAATGGGCTCGGTTCGGACGTGCGGCGCCGTCGCACCGGCTACCCTCACTGGACCGCCGTTCGAGGTCCCGTTCACTCCAGGGATGGCATGTGCGCCACACGAATGGCAGATGGCTCGCAGGTGACCGCTTTGTGGCACCCCTACAAAACCGACGCCCCCTGAGAGTCGGAACGGCTGCATGTCGCCCAGGTTCTGTTCAGGGGTACCAGGAAAACGGGCCGGAGACTGTACGGAGTCGACGGCTCGCTTTCCTTGCGGTCCTTCGTAAGGTCGCTACATGACCGTTTTGGAAGAGACGACGGGTGAGCCGACCGGCGAGCCGACGGATGCGCGCGGGCGGGTGGCCGAGCTGCACGAGATCCGTGCGCAGGCCGCGGCC
>NZ_JADDRL010000122.1 GCF_021538895.1 Streptomyces olivochromogenes
CAGGTCCCGTACGCGGGTGTCGTCCTCCTCGGTCCAGGCCGGGAGCGTGCCCGTGTCGCCCCGGCCCCGGCGGTGGACGAGAGCCGGCTTGGCGACCTTGCGCAGATGCTCGGTGGTCACCTGACCGGCGCCCTCGATCGCGGCCAGCGCACGGGCGGCCCGCAGCAGGACGATCTCCCCGCGGTGCCCGGCGAGTCGGAAGCCCTCGGCGAGCGCGGCGCAGCCGGCGTAGACCTCGGGTCCGCACCCGATGCCGGCGAGCCGGGCGCGCGCGGCGTCCAGAGCGGCCTTCTTCTCGGCGTCCGCCGCCAGCGCCTCGGCCAGGAACCGCGAACCGGGCTCGCCGCGTTCCAGCTCGAAGCGCAGCACGGTCTCCACGATCCGCCGCCGCTGCCGGGCCTTGGACTCGGACTCCACGACGGCCACCAGGCCGAAGCGGTCGAGGAGTTGGGGGCGCAGCCCGCCCTCGTCCGGGTTCATGGTGCCGACCAGCGTGAACTCCACGTGCTGGGTCTGCTCGGAACGGTGGTCGCGTTCCAGGGCGAGGATGCCGGTGGAGGCCGCGTCCAGAATGATGTTGACCAGGTAGTCGTCGAGCAGGTTGATCTCGTCGACGTACAGCATGCGGGCCTTGGAGCGGGAGGCCTGGACGAGCAGGCCGTCGGACTTGTGCGGCCGGCCCCGCATGAGCTCCTTGATCCGCCAGCCGCCCAGCACCCGGTCGTCGGTGGCGCCGATCGGCATCGTCACGGGCAGCCCGCCGACCGCCATCTTGGTGAAGGCGCGCACGGTGGTGGTCTTGGCGGTCCCGCGCTGCCCGGTGGCGAGCACTCCGCCCACGGCCGGGCAGACGTACGCGATCTCCAGCGCGGTCCGCAGCTCGTCCTGGCCGACGATCAGCGCGTACGGCAGCACGGTCTCCAGCGCGGCGGCCTCCCGGGCGGCGGCCTCCGGATCGTGTTCGTCGTGCACGTCGGGCGTGCCGTCGTGCGGGCCACTGTGCGTGTCGTCGTGCGTGTCGCCGTGCGTGTCGTCGTGCGTGTCGTCCGTCATGGCTGTCCCTGTCCGCCGGTGGTGCTGCCTTGGTCCGCGTCCGCCGAGTACCTGAAGCCCGGCGGCAGCGGTACGCCCTGACGCCACAGGTCGCACCAGGCGGCCGCGATCCGCCGCTCCGCCGCGGGGTCGTCGGGGACCCGCACGGCCAGCGCCCGCAGCAGGGCGAACCGGTGCAGGTCGAAGGCCACGTGGAGGGACTCCCCGTAGGCCAGGGCCGCCTGCACCGCGCCCCGGTAGGCGACCCACGCCACGGCGAGTGGCACCAGGGCCAGCAGCAGCCACCAGCCCGTACGGGCGAGGAGGACCGCCGCGGCCACGGCGGTGACGGCCATGGTGACCGCCATCCGGGCGGCGCCGTCCACGGTGTCCCGGCGGTCGTCCACCACCGCCCGGGTCTGCTCCCCGAGCAGCGGGTACAGGCGGGGCCAGGCGACCACCGCGTCGTAGCCGAAGGCGCGGCCCGCGGTGTCCTCGGCGGCGGCGAGGGCGTTGCCCAGGGCGGTGGGGCGTACGAGGTGATCGGGGAGGGGGTAGCGGCGGCGCAGTTCCGTACCGGCGACCCCGGCCCGCTGGACCAGGTCCGGCGTGCGGGCGGGGGCGGGCGGTGCACCCGGGGGACCCGGTGGGACGGGGCCCGTGGCGGGCAACGCGGCCCGCTGCTCCCAGGCCGTCTTCCGCCGCCGCTGCCGGCCGCGCGCCCATTCCGCGCCCGGCCGCCGGGGCCACTGCCCTTCCAGGAGCCGGACCATCGGGGTCTGCAGCGGGGCGAGCAGGACGGCGACGAGGGTGACCCCGAGCACGAGCAGGACGACCTCCCCCACGCCGAGCGCGGCGGCGGTCGTCCACGCGCGCGTGAAGCTCAGGCCGCCGCCGGCGGGGGCGTGCCATCCTCGCGCGCCGGCCCAGCACAGGAGCAGGATGAAGAACACGGCCGCGTACGTCGGCAGGTAGCCCACCAGGAAGAAGCGCCGCCCCGCCGCGAGCCCGGCCGGCGGCTGCAGCGCGCCGCTCAGCTTCATCGCACCAGCTCCATGACCCCGTGGCCGGTCGCGCACCGGGGCAGGGCGCGTTCGTCGTAGAAGACGCGGGTCTCCTCCCGCGCGCACAACGGGCACACGAACAGCAGGGCCCGGTACTGCGTGGACATGCCGAGCAGGCCCGCCCGGTCCCCGGCGCCCCAGTCCGCGCCGGCGGCCGGGCCGCCGGGGTCACCGGCGACGCCCAAGGACTCGCGCACGCGCGCGTGCCCGCTGATCCCGATCCGCCCGGACTCCTCGGGCGCCCCCCTGAGCCGCAGGGCCACCCCTCGGTACTCGGGATGCGTCACGAAGAGGGCGTCGAGCACGCGGGCGACATCGGGGGCACGGTCGTCGTCCGGGTCGACGTCGATCACCGTGTCGTACGTGGTCAACCCGGCGTCGAGCAGCCCGCCGTAGACCTCGCGCGCCCACTCCGTCCGGTCCTCGTCGCCCGGCACCGGCCCACCCTCCTGCCCCCGCGGTGCGGCCACTGAACGGCATGCCCTCGTCGTGGCATCCGTAGCCGCCGATTGTACGGAGATCCACCACTGTGCGGGGATGCCTTGCACCAACTCCACCGGGACGATCGGAGCCGGACGGCGTTGTCAGTGGCCTCGGTTACGGTTTCCGCATGGCTGCCCGTACGAAGACCACCAAGGACCGCCCGTCCTACCGCTGCACCGAGTGCGGCTGGCAGACGGCCAAGTGGCTCGGCCGGTGCCCCGAGTGCCAGGCGTGGGGAACGATCGAGGAGTACGGCACGCCTGCGGTGCGCACGACGACGCCGGGACGCGTCACCACCTCCGCGCTGCCCATCGGGCAGGTCGACGGGCGGCAGGCCACCGCCCGCACGACGGGTGTGCCCGAGCTGGACCGGGTGCTCGGGGGCGGCCTCGTGCCCGGCGCGGTGGTGCTCCTGGCGGGCGAGCCCGGCGTCGGCAAGTCGACGCTGCTGCTCGACGTGGCGGCCAAGTCGGCCAGTGACGAGCACCGCACCCTCTATGTCACCGGCGAGGAGTCGGCGAGCCAGGTGCGGCTGCGCGCCGACCGGATCAACGCCCTGGACGACCACCTGTATCTGGCCGCCGAGACCGACCTTGCCGCCGTCCTCGGCCACTTGGACGCGGTGAAGCCGTCCCTGCTGATCCTCGACTCCGTGCAGACGGTCGCCTCCCCGGAGATCGACGGCGCGCCCGGCGGCATGGCCCAGGTGCGGGAGGTGGCGGGCGCGCTGATCCGGGCGTCGAAGGAACGCGGCATGTCCACCCTCCTTGTGGGCCACGTCACCAAGGACGGCGCCATCGCCGGCCCCCGCCTCCTCGAACACCTCGTGGACGTGGTGCTCCACTTCGAGGGCGACCGGCACGCCCGGCTGCGCCTGGTGCGCGGTGTCAAGAACCGGTACGGCGCCACGGACGAGGTCGGCTGCTTCGAGCTGCACGACGAGGGCATCACGGGCCTGGCCGACCCGAGCGGCCTGTTCCTGACCCGGCGCGCCGAGCCGGTGCCGGGGACCTGCCTGACGGTGACCTTGGAGGGCCGCCGCCCGCTGGTCGCCGAGGTGCAGGCGCTCACGGTCGACTCGCAGATCCCCTCGCCGCGCCGGACGACCTCCGGTCTGGAGACCTCGCGCGTCTCGATGATGCTGGCGGTGCTGGAGCAGCGGGGCCGGATCAGCGCGCTCGGCAAGCGGGACATCTACTCGGCGACGGTGGGCGGCGTGAAGCTCTCGGAGCCGGCCGCGGACCTCGCCATCGCCCTGGCGCTGGCCTCCGCGGCCAGCGACACCCCGCTGCCGAAGAACCTGGTCGCCATCGGTGAGGTGGGGCTCGCGGGCGAGGTCAGACGGGTCACGGGCGTGCAGCGCAGGCTCACCGAGGCCCACCGCCTGGGCTTCACGCACGCACTCGTGCCGGGTGATCCGGGCAAGATTCCTCCGGGGATGAAGGTCCTGGAAGTCGCGGACATAGGGGACGCGCTCAGGGTCCTTCCGCGCTCCCGTCGCCGAGAGGCCCCACAGGACGCGGAGCAGCGCCGGTAGACTTTGCCCTGGTCTCGCCCGTCCGTACGATCCGAGTGCGCGCACGGGAGTGCCCCAGAACCTGCGACCGGAGGAGTGCAGTGGCAGCCAACGACCGGGCAGCAGCTCCCGGAAAATCCGGTGGGAGTGCCGGTTCCGATGGCCTGATGCGCGCCTCGCTGAGCGCCGTGGCACCTGGTACGGGGCTGCGTGACGGCCTTGAGCGGGTTCTGCGCGGCAACACCGGCGGGCTGATCGTGCTCGGCTCGGACAAGACCGTCGAGGCGATGTGCACGGGCGGCTTCGTGCTGGACGTGGAGTTCTCGGCCACGCGGCTGCGCGAGCTGTGCAAGCTGGACGGCGGCATCGTGATCTCCTCCGACCTGTCGAAGATCCTGCGCGCGGGCGTGCAGCTGGTCCCGGACCCGACCATCCCGACGGAGGAGACGGGCACCCGGCACCGCACGGCGGACCGCGTCTCGAAGCAGGTCGGCTTCCCGGTGGTCTCCGTCTCCCAGTCGATGCGCCTGATCGCGCTGTACGTCGACGGCCAGCGGCGCGTGCTCGAAGACTCCGCGGCGATCCTCTCCCGCGCCAACCAGGCGCTGGCCACGCTGGAGCGGTACAAGCTCCGCCTGGACGAGGTCGCGGGAACGCTGTCGGCGCTGGAGATCGAGGACCTGGTGACGGTCCGCGACGTGTCCGCGGTCGCGCAGCGTCTGGAGATGGTGCGCCGCATCGCCACCGAAATCGCCGAGTACGTGGTCGAACTGGGCACCGACGGGCGTCTGCTCGCCCTCCAGCTGGACGAGTTGATCGCGGGCGTGGAGCCGGAGCGCGAGCTGGTGGTCCGGGACTACGTCCCCGAGCCGACGGCCAAGCGTTCCCGCACGGTCGAGGAGGCGCTGGCCGAACTCGACGCGCTCACCCACGCCGAGCTCCTCGAACTCCCCACGGTCGCCCGGGCGCTGGGCTACACCGGCTCCCCCGAGACCCTCGACTCGGCGGTCTCGCCGCGCGGTTTCCGTCTGCTGGCCAAGGTGCCGAGGCTGCCGGGCGCGATCATCGACCGCCTCGTGGAGCACTTCGGCGGTCTGCAGAAGCTGCTGGCCGCGAGCGTCGACGACCTCCAGACGGTGGACGGCGTGGGCGAGGCCCGCGCGCGCAGCGTCCGGGAGGGCCTGTCCCGCCTGGCGGAGTCGTCGATCCTGGAGCGCTACGTCTGAGTCGCGCCCCCGCGTCGCCCTCGCGGGCGCGGAGCGATCAGTCGGCCGACAGCACGAACGACGTCTGTGCCTTGGCGAACCCGGGTGCCTTGGCCTCCACCAGGTAGGTCCCCGCTCCGGCGGACCCCGCCGGCGGCGTCGCGCACTCGGGGGCGCTCGGCTTGCGGTCCCACGTCACGGTGTACGTGATGCTGTCGTCGGCCGGCACCCGGAACAGCAGGCTGCCCGACGTCTTCGGGCAGTCGGCGGACGAGAAGAAGTCGTCGTCGCCGTCCGCCTGCGTGATCGTCAACACCGTCCGCTTCGGCCCGAGATCGACCTTGCAGTCGCTCCCGGACGCGTTCTTGGCGGTGAGTTCGAAGGCGGGCGTCTGGTCGGGCGAGTACGAGTTGTGCCGACTGCGCAGGCTCAACGTGACCGATCCGGCCGTGCAGTTGGGCAGCTCGGAGGAGGCCGGCAGCACGTCGCCCGCGGCGACACCGCCGCCGCCCGAACCGGAACCGGAGCCGGAACCGTCGTCCGAGCCACTCCCGTCCGTCGCGCCGGACCCGCCGTCGCCCGTCCCGGTGTCGCCGCCGCCGGAGCCGCCGCCGCTCGACTCGTCGCGCCCGCCGGGGTGTTGGCTGTAGGCGGGCCCGGATCCCGACGAACCCGGCGTGATCGAGGGCAGGGGATTCTTGCCGTTGGACCCGTCGGCGTTCTTCTTGCCGCCCCCGCCGCCCGCGGTGGCGATCCACGCGATCAGCAGCGCCGACACGGCGACAGCCGACAGCATGATCACCCTCCGTCGCCAGTAGATGGAGGAGGGAAGCGGCCCGACCGGATTGCGCAGAGATCCCACGGCGCAAACTGTACGAGAGATCGGCGCGCTTGCTTGCGCCACCCGCCGCCCGGAACACAACTTTTCCGGATCATCATCCCGGCAACTTCCCACAACAGCCGTACTTTTCATGCCCGGCGCATCACGCTCGGCGCACCACCCCCCGCGCAACAGGGGTGTATGCCTCGGGCATGCCTCGGAGCGCACCTGTCCTTCCCGTGGCAGGATCGGAAGGGCCATGACTGAGATGCTCCACACCCCCGTGATCGCCTGGTTCGACGCACACGCCCGCGACCTCCCCTGGCGCCGCCCGGAGGCGGGCCCCTGGGGGGTGATGGTGAGCGAGTTCATGCTCCAGCAGACGCCGGTCAACCGGGTCCTGCCGGTCTACGAGCAGTGGCTGGCCCGCTGGCCCCGCCCCGCCGACCTGGCCGCCGAGGCCCCCGGCGAGGCCGTCCGCGCCTGGGGCCGGCTCGGCTACCCGCGGCGCGCCCTGCGCCTGCACGGCGCCGCGGCCGCCATAACGGAGCGGCACGGCGGGGACGTGCCGACGGACCACACCCAGCTGCTGGCCCTGCCCGGTATCGGCGAGTACACGGCGGCCGCGGTGGCGTCCTTCGCGTACGGGCAGCGGCACGCGGTGCTGGACACCAATGTCCGCCGGGTCTTCGCGCGTGCGGTCAGCGGCGTGCAGTACCCGCCGAACGCCACCACCGCCGCCGAGCGCCGGCTCGCCCGTGAGCTGCTGCCCGAGGACGAGGGGACGGCCGCCCGCTGGGCCGCCGCCTCGATGGAGCTGGGCGCGCTGGTGTGCACGGCGAAGAACGAGACCTGCCAGAGCTGCCCGATCGCCTCCCAGTGCGCCTGGCGGCTCGCGGGCAAGCCGGAGCACGAGGGCCCGCCGCGGCGCGGTCAGACGTACGCCGGTACGGACCGGCAGGTGCGCGGCAAGCTCCTCGCCGTCCTGCGGGAGGCGCACACGCCCGTGCCGCAGGCCGCCCTGGACCGGGTGTGGCACGAACCGGTGCAGCGCGGCCGGGCGCTGGACGGGCTCGTCGCGGACGGTCTGGTGGAGCCGCTGCCGGGCGGTCTGTACCGGCTGCCGCTGAGCTGACACACGGCCAGATCACAGCAACGACGGCTGTTTCACAGCCCCGTGGCCCCCCATATCGCCTCATAGCGGAGCAATTCGCCCTGCTCCTTTACCCCGTTCCCCTTTCCGTTACACAACCGACGGACAGCCGAGTGCTAGCCGCAGGCTGCTTCGGACAGCCCCGTGACAACCGCTCCGTAACTTCATTTCTGTGCCCGACACGACCACGGGGACAACGGAACGACAGGCACGGGCCGAAGAAAAAACGGGGAACGGAGGCGGTTGATCATGTCGCAGGGCGAGGTGCTGGAGTTCGAGGAGTACGTCCGCACACGGCAGGACGCGCTGCTGCGCAGCGCCCGCCGTCTGGTGCCGGACCCCGTCGACGCCCAGGACCTGCTCCAGACGGCGCTGGTACGGACGTACGGCCGCTGGGACGGTATCTCGGACAAGCGGCTGGCGGACGCCTATCTGCGCCGCGTGATGATCAACACGCGCACCGAGTGGTGGCGGGCCCGCAAGCTGGAGGAGGTCCCGACCGAGCAGCTGCCGGACGCCTGCGTGGAGGACTCCACCGAGCAGCACGCCGACCGCGCTCTCCTGATGGACATCATGAAGGTTCTGGCTCCGAAGCAGCGCAGCGTCGTCGTGCTGCGACACTGGGAGCAGATGTCCACGGAGGAGACGGCCGCCGCCCTCGGCATGTCGGCCGGAACGGTCAAGAGCACGCTGCACCGGGCGCTCGCCCGGCTCCGCGAGGAGCTGGAGGCCCGCGATCTGGACGCACGCGCGCTGGAGCGTGAGGAGCGGGAGCGGTGCGCGGCCTGACCGACGAGGAGCCCACAGCGGCTCACGGGGCCTTGCAGGCGGCGATCACGGCGGTGGCCGTGCTCGCCGCCCTCGGGCTTTTCATGGCGGCCTGCGCCACCGGTGGCACCGGCGCCCGTGACGAGGGTCCGGCACACGCCGACGCCGTCGCGGGAGCGGGAGCCGACACCGACGCCGGCGCGGCCCCCTCACCCGCGCCCAACGCCTCCGACACGTACAAGCGCGTGGACGCCGTCTCGCTCGTCAAGAGCGACCCGAAGGTGTCCGCGACGGTCAAACGGGACCTGAAGCCGTGCGTCGGCGACGAGTACCCGCTCGACGTGTCGTACGGCGACCTCACCGGCGGCGTGGCCAAGGACATCGTGGTGAACGTGCTGACCTGCGCCGACGCGGTGGGCGTCGGGTCGTACGTGTACCGGGCCGAGGACGGCAGGTACGAGAATGTGTTCAAGGCCGAGGAGTCTCCGGTCTACGCGGAGATAGACCGGGGCGACCTGATGGTGACCAAGCAGGTGTACGACAAGAGCGACCCGGTCTCGAACCCGTCCGGCGAGAACGTGATCACGTACAGCTGGTCCGCGGGCCGCTTCGTGCAGACGGCCTACCACCACACCGACTACGGCAGCTCGGTCGGCGGCGAGCCGACACCGGTGCCGTCGGACTCCGCCGGCTGATCCGAACCCCGCGATGTGAACCCCGCACCCGATTCGTACGTCACCTCAGTGACGGCAGCAGAAGAACACGAGGACTGAGAGCACCGGGATGGCAGACCAGACCCACGTCCTGTTCGTCGAGGACGACGACGTCATCCGCGAGGCCACCCAGCTCGCCCTGGAGCGGGACGGCTTCGCGGTCACGGCGATGCCCGACGGACTGTCGGGCCTGGAGGCGTTCCGCTCGAACCGCCCCGACATCGCGCTCCTGGACGTCATGGTCCCGGGCCTGGACGGCGTCAGCCTGTGCCGGCGCATCCGCGACGAGTCGACGGTGCCGGTGATCATGCTGTCGGCGCGGGCCGACTCCATCGACGTCGTGCTGGGCCTGGAGGCCGGCGCCGACGACTATGTGACCAAGCCCTTCGACGGCGCCGTCCTGGTCGCCCGGATCCGCG
Organism: Streptomyces olivochromogenes; assembly: GCF_021538895.1. GTDB lineage: Bacteria > Actinomycetota > Actinomycetes > Streptomycetales > Streptomycetaceae > Streptomyces > Streptomyces olivochromogenes_A. Next base: position 9,174 of record NZ_JADDRL010000122.1, read on the forward strand.
CCGTGCTGCGCCGCTTCGGACACGCCGGCGGCGACCGTACGGAGGCCGACTCCGCCGCGGTGGACGGCGGGATGCTGACCTTCGGCGACCTCGCGATCGACACCGAGGGCATGGAGGTGCAGCGGGCCGGACAACCGGTGGCCCTGACGCCCACCGAGATGCGGCTGCTGCTCGAATTCTCCTCCGCGCCGGGCACCGTGCTCTCCCGCGACAAGCTGCTCGAACGCGTGTGGGACTACGGCTGGGGCGGCGACACACGCGTCGTCGACGTCCATGTGCAGCGGCTGCGGACGAAGATCGGCCAGGACCGGATCGAGACGGTCCGCGGCTTCGGCTACAAGCTGAAGGCCTGAGCGGGGCGGGCATGCGGGGGCTCACAAGACGGCCGATGCGCGGGCGGATGGCGCGCGCGGGGATCCGCACCGGACTCAGATGGAAGCTCAGCGCGGCCATCGCGCTGGTCGGCGCGCTGGTCGCGATCGCGCTCAGCCTGGTCGTGCACAACGCCGCCCGGGTGTCGATGCTGGACAACTCGCGCGACCTCGCGCTCGAACGCCTGCAGATCGCGGAGCGCAACTTCGACCTGACCCGGCACGCGAACTTCCCCGGCGCCGAGATCGACGACCCGAAGCTGCCGCCGGCGCTGCGGGAGAAGATGGAGGAGGGCCGCCGGGCCACGTATGTCACCGAGCGCGACGGCAACGCGCCGGACATCTGGGCCGCCGTTCCGCTGAAGGACGGTCATGTCCTGTCCCTGCACACCCACTTCACCGACCGCAGCGAGAACGTGATCAGGGACCTCGACCAGGCCCTGGTGATCGGCTCCATCGCCGTCGTCCTCGGCGGCAGCGCGCTCGGCGTGCTCATCGGCGGGCAGCTCTCGCGCCGGCTGCGCAAGGCGGCGGCCGCGGCGAACCAGGTCGCCCAGGGCGAGCCGGACGTGCGGGTGCGGGACGCCATCGGCGGTGTCGTACGGGACGAGACCGACGACCTCGCGCGCGCGGTGGACGCCATGGCGGACGCGCTCCAGCAGCGGCTGGAGGCCGAGCGCCGGGTCACCGCCGACATCGCGCACGAGCTGCGCACCCCGGTGACCGGACTGCTGACCGCCGCCGAACTCCTGCCGCCCGGCCGCCCGACCGAACTGGTCCTGGACCGGGCCAAGGCGATGCGCACCCTCGTCGAGGACGTCCTGGAGGTGGCCCGACTGGACAGCGCCTCCGAGCGGGCCGAGCTGCAGGACATCATGCTGGGCGAGTTCGTCACCCGGCGGGTGACCGCCAAGGACCCGGGGGTCGCCGTGCACGTGGTGCACGAGTCGGAGGTCACGACCGACCCGCGGCGCCTGGAGCGGGTGCTGTTCAACCTGATCGCCAACGCCGCCCGGCACGGCAAGCCGCCGATCGAGGTCACCGTCGAGGGCCGGGTCATCCGGGTCCGCGACCACGGCCCCGGCTTCCCCGAGGAACTGCTCGCCGAGGGGCCGAGCCGCTTCCGCACCGGCAGCAGGGACCGCGCCGGAAAGGGCCACGGCCTCGGACTGACCATCGCGGCGGGGCAGGCGCGCGTGCTGGGCGCCCGGCTGACCTTCCGCAACGTACGCCCCGCGGGCGCCCCGGACCACATCCCGGCGGAGGGGGCGGTGGCCGTCCTGTGGCTGCCCGAACACGCGCCGACGAGCACCGGCAGCTATCCGATGATGCCGTAGGCCCCCGTCCGCCGTAGGCCCCGGCCGCCGAAGACCGGCGGGCTCCGGCCCCGCACACGACGAAGGCCCCGGGGCGGACACCCGCCGGGGCCTTCGTTTTTGTCACCGCGTGGTCGTCACCACGTGGTCGTCACCGGCTCGGACAGCCGGGTCGGGTCGGTCAGACGGCCTCGGCCATCGGAGCCGGCGTCGCGTCGGCGGCCTCCGCCTGCGGCTTCTGCGGCTCGCCCCGGAGCGGGACCTCCTTCACGAACAGGGCCGCGATCAGCACGATCACCGCGATCCCCGCGCCCAGCAGGAACGCCGAGTGGGTACCGGCGGACACCGCGTGCTGGTAGGCGTCCCGCGCCGCGGCGGGCAGCTTGGCCAGGTGGGCGGCGTCCAGCTGCGCCGACTGCTCGGTGATCTTCGAGCCCAGCGTCCCGGCCCGCTCGGCCATGACGTCCTGGACCCGGTGGTTGAACAGCGCGCCCATGATCGCGACACCGAAGGAGGAGCCGAGCGTACGGAACAGCGTGGTCGAGGAGGAGGCGACGCCGATGTCCTTCATCTCGACGCTGTTCTGCGCGACCAGCATGGTGATCTGCATCAGGCAGCCCATGCCCAGACCCAGCACGGCCATGTACACACCCGAGGTGAACCGGGAGGTCCCCGTGTCCATCAGCGACAGCAGGTACAGCCCGGTGACCATCAGCACGCCGCCGACGATCGGGAAGGCCTTGTAGCGTCCGGTGCTGGTGGTGACCCGCCCGGCGACCATCGAGGTCACGAGCATCGCGCCGAGCATCGGCAGGAGCAGCAGACCCGAGTTGGTCGCGGACGCGCCCTGCACGGACTGCTGGTACAGCGGCAGGAACAGCGTGGCGCCGAACATCACGAAGCCGGTGATGAAGCCGATGACGGACATCAGCGTGAAGTTTCCGCTGCGGAAGATGTGCAGCGGCAGCACCGGCTCGGCGGCCCTGGTCTGCCAGAACACGAACCCGATCAGCGTGGCGACGCCGATGCCGATCAGCTCCATGATCCGCGCGGACGTCCAGGCGTACTCCGAGCCGCCCCAGGTGGTCACCAGGACGATGGACGTGATGCCGACGGTCAGCAGCACGACACCGAGGTAGTCGATGCCGGCCTTGGAGCGCTTCTTCGGCAGGTGCAGCACCGCGCTGATCACCACCAGCGCGACGGCGCCGAGCGGCAGGTTGATGTAGAAGGACCAGCGCCAGCCCCAGTTGTCGGTGATCGTGCCGCCGACCAGCGGGCCGCCGATCATCGCGAGCGCCATCACACCGGCGATCATGCCCTGGTACTTGCCCCGCTCCCGCGGCGGCACCAGGTCACCGATGATCGCCATGACGCCGACCATCAGACCACCGGCGCCGAGGCCCTGAACGGCCCGGAACCCGATCAGCTCGCCCATGTTCTGGGCCATACCGCTGAGCGCGGAGCCGATCAGGAAGATCACTATGGAGCTCATGAAGGCGCCCTTGCGCCCGTACATGTCACCGAGCTTGCCCCAGATCGGGGTGGAGGCCGCCGTGGCCAGGGTGTAGCCGGTCACCACCCAGGAAAGGTGCTCCAGTCCCCCCAGTTCACCCACGATCGTCGGCATCGCCGTGCCCACGATCATGTTGTCGAGCATCGCGAGCATCATCGCGATCAGCAGGGCGAGCAGGACGACCCGCACGCTCCTGGGCTTTTTGGTCTCGGTGTCCGCCATCTGTCCCACTCCCCCGGCGTTGGCACTTACTTGCCGCCCGGCTAGTTGTCTACACTGGGAAGGTAGACCGACTACTAGCCGGGCGTCAAGTAAGTTTCCGGGGGGCTGGTCGGGCGTCAGTCAGTTTCCGCCTGAGCGCGAGGAGTACGAGGATGGGCGTCACCATGGACGGCACCAAACAGCAGCGCCGCGGCAACACCCGCCAGCGCATCCAGGACGTCGCACTCGAACTCTTCGCCGAGCAGGGCTACGAGAAGACCTCCCTGCGGGAGATCGCCGAGCGCCTCGACGTCACCAAAGCGGCGCTCTACTACCACTTCAAGACCAAGGAAGAGATCATCGTCAGCCTCTTCGAGGATCTGACGAAGCCGATCGGAGACCTGATCGAGTGGGGCGGCCGGCAGCCTCGCACCCTGGAGACCAAGCACGAGATCGTACGGCGCTACAGCCAGGCGCTCGTCGACGCGGCACCGCTGTTCCGCTTCATGCAGGAGAACCAGGCGACCGTGCGCGAACTGCGCATCGGCGACACCTTCAAGGACCGGATGCGCGCCCTGCGCGACATCATCGCCGATCCGGACGCGGACCTGGTCGACCAGGTCCGCTGCGTCAGCGCCCTGTTCACGCTGCACGCCGGCATGTTCGTGATGCAGGACGTGGAAGGCGACCCCGAGAAGAAGCGCGAGGCAGCTCTCGAAGTCGCCATGGACCTGGTCACCCAGGCACACCGGGGCTCCCGTCAGGAGTAGCCCCGGCCCAGCTCGTCAGGGTCGGACCGTCAGACGGTGACGCCCTTGGCGCGCAGGAAGGACACGGGGTCGATCGCGGACCCGTAGTTCGGGGTCGTACGGATCTCGAAGTGCAGGTGGGGACCGGTGGAGTTGCCGGTGTTGCCGGAGCGCGCGATGTGCTGGCCGGTCTTCACGACCTGGCCGGGCTGCACGTCGACGCGGGACAGGTGGGCGTACTGCGAGTAGGTCCCGTTGCCGTGCTTGATGACGACGGCGTTGCCGTAGGCGGGGCCGTCACCGGCGCCGTTGGGGCCCGCCTTGACGACGGTGCCACCGTGGGCGGCGACGACGTCGGTACCGATCGGCACGGCGAAGTCCTGACCGCTGTGCTTGTGCTGCCACATGCCGCCGGCCTGGTTGAAGGTCGCGGAGAGGGTGTACTGCTTCACCGGGTCGACCCAGGAAGGGGCGGCCGCGGTGGCGGCGCTTGCGACCCCGGTTCCCACGACGGCCGTGGCGCCCAGGCCGGCGGCCAGGACGGCCACCCGGGTACGGAGCTTGGTCGTACGGGAAGAGCGGGACGTAACGCGCTGGAGCATCTGAACCTCGTGGGTTGGGGAACGGGGCGATCCCTTGGTAACCCGCCGCGCCGCCGGGTCTCAAACACCCCTTCTACTGCCCAAGGTAGTAATTGAACCGATAATCGCCTATTTCTTGACAGGCGTGTCGCATTTCGGGCAATAGCCCTGACAGCACCGAATCCTCCGGTATGCCACCTGAGCCGAAAGTCCGTTTTGCACTGATTCGCAAGTCGCACTATGCCCGGTAGTACCGGACAAATCGCCTGTGCGGCATGTCACCGGCTCTCAAGATCGAGGGACACCGGAATGTGACCGGCGCTACGCTGACCAGCATTCGCGCGACTACGGGGGTGGCCGGGGATGGACCCGACGGTGCTCGGCAGCAAACTCGCGTCGGCTCTGGTCGGCCCGCTGGTCAAGAAGCTGTTCGTGCAGGAGGGGCCGGGCGCGGGGCTCGTCGACCGGCCCGTGCGCTTATCCGCGCTCGTCTCCTTCAAGGGCGAGAAGCGGACGCTGACCGAGAAGGACGTGCGCAAGCTCGCCGCCCGCCTGGTCGGGGACGCGGTGCGGTCGCCCGGGGAGCGGCCGTTCCCGGCGGACGAGGAGGAGGCGGTCGCCCACGCCCTCGCCGACAAGCTGCTCGCGCTGGGCACGCTCGACATGGACGACGTGCAGGCGGTGCGGCTGGGCTACCGCGAGCTGGCGCGCAAGCTGCACGGGGCGGCCCCGGCCTCGGGCCTGTCCGCCGACGCCTCCTTCTTCCTCGACTCGCTCACCGAGTGGGCGTGCCTGCACGTCATCGACTTCTTCACCCGGCGATCGACCTTCGTCGCGCACACGCTGGTCGAGCAGAGCCGTGCCCAGGCGGAGCTCATCGCCAAGCTCGACGAACTGATCAGCCGCAGCCCGCGGCCGTTCGCCCGGGACGCGGTCTTCGAGCGGCGGTATCTGAAGTACGTGGCCAAGCGGCAGGGACACCTGACGATCTACGGCATCGACCTGGTGAACTCGCCCGCGAAGTGGCCGCTGGACGTGGCGTATCTGAGCCTGGAGGTCACCGGGGCACGGGCGCGTCGCGAGGACTTCGACACCGAGCGGCAGTGGGACCGGGCCGGCGCCGGGCAGCCGATCGAGGTCACGAACCTGATCGCCGCCGGTGTGGGGCCGCTGGAGACCCTGCCCGCCGACCAGGTCCTGGCCGAGCACGACCGGGTCCTGCTGCGCGGAGTCGCCGGCTCCGGCAAGACCACCCTCGTGCAGTGGCTGGCCGTCTCCGCGACCCGCGCCGAGCCCCAGGGCCCGATGGCGTACCTGTACGGCCGCGTCCCCCTGGTCCTGCCCCTGCGCACCCTCACCCGGCACGGCGAGCGGCTGCCCGCCCCGGACGACTTCCTCAAGGCCTCCGGCTGCTCCCTGGCCGCCGCCCAGCCCGAGGGCTGGACCGACCGCGTCCTCGAAGCGGGCCGGGGCCTCGTCCTCATCGACGGCATCGACGAGGTCCCCGAGACCGAGCGTGAACGCGCCCGCGCCTGGCTGGGCGAGCTGATCACCGCGTACCCCGACAACCGCTGGCTGGTGACCTCCCGCCCGAGCGCGGTACGCGACGACTGGCTCACCGACGAGGGCTTCACCGAGGTCACCCTCTCGGCGATGAGCCCGACCGACGTGGCGGCCTTCATCGGTCGCTGGCACCGGGCCGCCCGTACCGGCACCGAGGAGGACGACGACGCCGACCTCCTCTCGTACGAGAGCCAGCTGCTCGCCGCCATCCGCGGCAAGGCGGACCTCGGCCGCCTCGCCACCAACCCCCTCATGTGCGGGCTGATCTGCGCCCTGCACCGCGACCGGCGCGGCTACCTCCCGCACGGGCGCAAGGAGCTGTACGACGCGGCCCTCACGATGCTGCTCACGCGCCGGGACCGGGAACGGGACGTGGCGACGGGCGTCGAGCTTCAGCAGGAGCCCCAGACGCAGCTGCTCCAGCGGCTCGCGTACTGGCTCATCCGCAACGGCCGCACCGAACTCGACCGCGAGCGCGCCGAGGCGATCATCGCCGAGGCGCTGCCCGCGGTTCCGGCGGCCGCCGCGATCGGTGACGCGGCGGCCGTCCACCGCCATCTGCTCAACCGCAGCGGGCTGCTGCGCGAGCCCGCCCCCGGCGCCGTCGACTTCATCCACCGCACCTTCCAGGACTATCTGGGAGCGCGCGCCGCCGTGGAGGTCTGGGACATCGGCCTGCTCATCGAGCACGCGGCCGACGACCAGTGGGAGGACGTGATCCGCATGGCCGTGGCGCACGCGCGGCCGCGGGAGCGGGCGGAGATCCTCACGGGGCTGGTGGAGAAGGGGGACGCGTCGGAGGAGGGGCGGGAGCGCAACCGGATCTATCTGGTGGCCGCGGCCTGTCTGGAGCATGCGGCGGAGCTGGATCCGGAAGTCCGGTCGACCGTGGAGGCACGGGCGGCGACGCTGGTGCCGCCACGGGACGCGGATGCGGCGACGGAGCTGGCAGCCGTGGGTCCGCTCGTTCTCGACCTGTTGCCCGACCCGGACGGGTTGGACGAGATGGACGCGTTCTACTCGGTGATCACAGCCACGCGCCTCGGTACGGAGGCGGCGATCCCGTACCTGGCGAAATTCTCGGGAGACGGAACATTCTTGGCGCGGACCCAACTCATGTATGGCTGGGGATCGTTCGACGCCTGGCTCTACGCCCGGGAGGTGCTGGCCCGCGTCGATCCCAGGGTCGTCCCATTCGTCGTCAGCAGCTCAGCACAACTGCGGGCACTCCGATCGTTGGGCGGGCGTCCCATGGTGATGTTCAGGGGGGACATACCCGTTGATGAACTGGCGGAATACATCACCGCCTTCCCGCCGGAGGCGTTGAACATCAACGACCACCCTGCACTCACCCACGTGTCCTTCCTGGAGAATGCGGCACAGCTGACCCAACTCGGCATCAGGGACTGTCCCGAGATGCGCGATCTGTCGGCCATCGTCGGACTGGGCCTCACATCTCTGGATCTTTCCAGCCTTGGTTCCGACGCGGATCTGTGTGCGCTGGCCACCCTCGACCATCTGAGCGAGCTCACGCTCACGCTCTCACCCGCCGACAGGTGGGACCTGGGCCTACTACCGACGCAGGCGCCGCTGAGCAGACTCGTGCTCAACGGACGCAGCAGACCCGAGGGCGGGCTGGACGGGCTCCCACGCCTGCGTCACCTCACCGACCTGCTCTTGAACAACGCGAGTTCGCCCTCGCATCCGTCCGACTGGTCGGACATCGCCTCCTTGCCCAAGCTGACCCACCTCCGCCTGGGCATCGGCTCTCTGGCGTCCGCCCCCTCCGTCCTGTCCATGCCTTCCGTTGTCAATCTGACCCTCACGTCCAACACGTTCGGGCCCCCGAATCTGGAGCGGATTCCGTCGCTCTTCCCTGGTCTCGCCCAGCTTGGCATCGCCGACGGGGCCTTGCGAGAAGGGCTGGACCTCACAGCGCTGTCCCGCCTGCCAGAGCTGCGATCGCTCGTTCTCCCCGACGGGGACACCCCCGTACCAGGCCTCGACCAGCTGCAGAACGTCGCCGTCACCACCATCGGCAGGTAACCCCATGGACCCCACCCCCATAGGCGCCAAGCTCGCCTCCAGCATCGTCACCCCGCTGATCAAGAAGCTCTTCGCCGCCGAACCCCCCGGCGCCGCCCTCGTGGACAAGCCGGTCCGGATATCCGGGCTCGTCTCCTTCAGGGGCGAGAAGCGGACGCTGGACCGGAAGGACCTCGGGAAGCTGGCCAAGGAGCTGGTCCAGCGGGCCCTGGCCGGCGGCGGTGAGCTTCCCGTGGCTCCCACCGACCAGGAGCCCGTCACGCTGGCCCTGGCCGACACCCTGCACGCCCTCGGCGACCTCGCCATGACGGACGTGCAGGCGGTGGAGCTCGGTCACGAGGCCCTCGCCGACGCGCTCCGGTCCGCCGCCGGGCACCCGGACCGCGACCTCGGACTCGACGCGAGCCTGCTCTACCGCCGGCTGCTGATCACGGCCTGCCTGCACATCCTGAACTTCTTCACCCAGCGCTCCTCCTTCGTGGCCCGCACGCTGGTCGAGCAGACCCGGGGACAGCGCGAACTGATCGCGAAGGTCGACGAGCTGATCGCCCGCACGCCCCCGCCCGGCGGCACGGACGCCGCCTTCGAGCAGCGCTATCTCAGCCACATCGCCACCAAGCACAGCCGGCTGATGATCTACGGCATCGACCTGGTCAACTCCCCCGACCGCTGGCCCCTGGACGCCGCCTACCTGAGCCTGCGGGCGCTGGGCCCGGCCGAGGACGACGGGGCGAGTGGACCGGGCGGCATGCGGATCGCCCCCGCGGCCACCGCGCGGCCCGCCGACCAGGCCCTGGCCGAGCGCGACCGGGTCCTGCTGCGCGGTGTGGCCGGCTCCGGCAAGACCACCCTCGTGCAGTGGCTCGCGGTGACGGCCGCCCGCGGCGAGCGCGGTGACCGCATCCCCTTCGTCCTGCCGCTGCGCACGCTGGTCCGCCGCCCCGACGGGCTCCCGGCCCCGGACGCCTTCCTGTCCGCCGTACGCGTCCCCTTCCACGCGACCCAGCCGGGCGGCTGGGCGGACCGGGTGCTCGCCGGCCGCCGCGGGCTGCTGCTCGTGGACGGCGTCGACGAGATCCCGGAGCGGGAGCGCGAGCGCACCCGCCGCTGGCTGCGCGAGCTGCTGGACGTGTATCCCGGCAACCAGTGGCTGGTCACCTCCCGCCCCTCCGCCGTACGCGAGGACTGGCTCACCGCCGACGGCTTCACGGAGCTGGCCCTGACCCCGATGAGCCAGGACGACGTGGCCGCCTTCGTCACCCGCTGGCACACGGCGGCCCGCGCCGAGGCCCCGGCGGCGGAGCTGGACCGCCTCGACGGCTACGAGCGCACCCTGCTGGACGCCGTCCGGACCAAGCCGGACCTCGGCCGCCTCGCCACCAACCCCCTGATGTGCGGGCTGATCTGCGCCCTGCACCGCGACCGCCGCGGCTATCTCCCGCACGGCCGCCAGGAGCTGTACGACGCGGCCCTGTCGATGCTGCTGGCGCGCCGCGACGAGGAGCGGGACATGTTCCCGGACCGGGGCGGCGGCAACGGCGCGGACGGCGGCGTGCACCTCGGCGAGCTTCCGCAGATCCAGCTGCTCCAGCGGCTCGCGTACTGGCTGATCCGCAACAACCAGTCCGAGATGGACCGCGAGCGGGCGGAGCGGATCGTCGCGGACGTCCTTCCGTCCCTGCCGGCCGCCGCCTCCCAGGGCGACGCCGGACGCATCCTCGGCCATCTGCTGCTGCGCAGCGGTCTGCTGCGCGAACCCGTCGTCGGCACCGTGGAGTTCGTCCACCGGACCTTCCAGGACTACCTGGGGGCCAAGGCGGCGGTGGAGGACGGGGACTTCGGGCTGCTGGTGCGGGGCGCCGCGGACGAGCAGTGGGCGGACGTCGTACGGATGGCCGTCGCCCATGCCCGGCCGCGGGAACGGGCGGAGCTGCTGAGCGGGTTGACCGCCTCGGCGCGGCGTCTGGAGGGGGCCGAGAGCACGCGGGTACGGCTGCTCGCGCTGGCCTCGCTGGAACACGCGACGCAGCTCGACCCGGCCGTCCGGACCGCCGTGGAGCAGGACGCGGCGGCCCTCATACCGCCCCGCAGCACGGAGGAGGCGCGTGCGCTGGCCTTCGTCGGTCCGCTCGCGCTGGAACTGCTGCCGGGACCCGAGGGGTTGAACGACGAGGAGGCCAGGGCGGTCGTCGTCACCGCGTCGCTGATCGGGACGGAGGCGGCGCTGCCCCTGCTGGCGCGGTTCCGCGCGCATCCGGCGGTCATGGTGCGGTCCCAGCTGTCCTGGACGTGGATGCGCTTCCCGGCGCGGACGTACGCGCGGGAGGTCGTCGCCCATCTCCGGCCCGAGGAACTGTTCTTCTGCGCCCACTCCGGCGAACATCTGCGCCTGCTGCGGGAACTGGGCGGGCGCCCCGCGCTCCAGGTGATGGGCGAGATCCCGGACGAGGAGGTGCGCACCGGGCTGCCGGACACGGTCACCTCCCTCAATCTGCACGACAACCCGACGCTGCGCAGCCTGTCCTGTCTGTCGTCACTGCGCGGGCTCAACTCCCTGGACCTCAGCTCGTGCCCGCAGGTGGACAGCCTCGCCCCGGTGGCCCGGCTGCCCCTCCTGGGCCGGCTGTCCGTGACCTCCATGCGCTCCCTGGAGCAGCCGGGAGCCCTGGCCCCGCTCGACGGCCATCCGACCCTGCACACGCTCGACATAGGGACGCTGCTGGACGCCGACTCCCTCGGCGAGGCACTCCCCCAGGACGTTCCGCTGCGCTATCTGCGCCTCGCCAAGAACGCGCCGGCCGTCACCGCCCTGCGCGGCCTGCGCCGGCTGCGCTCGCTGAAGCAGCTGAGTCTGGCGACGCTGTCGGGTGATCTGCTCCCCGAGGACTACGAGGAGATCGCCCTCCTGCCCGAACTCGAAGAGCTGCGCATCAACTGGAAGACCGTCGGCTGGGAGGGGCCGCCGCTGCCCGGGGTCACCAAGGTGCGGCTCAACAGGTTCACGGGCGAGGAGGACGTCGACCGCATCCGCCGTACGTTCCCCAACCTGCGCGCCCTCGAGATCGTGCCCGCCACCCCAACCACCCGTATCCGGCCGGAGGTTGTCGACGCGTTCCCGGTGACGCCCGTGCTCACCCGCGTGCACAGCTCGGTGTGACGTACGTCTCCGTGTATCTGTCTGTATGCCTACCGTTCAGTAACCCTACGGTTCCCCTCGCGCCACCCGCACCTCGAATCATGCACCTGACACCAGGCGCATGCAGCGTACGGACGTGAGAGGACCCCCACCGATGACCAGACGCCCCTGGGCGCGCCGCCTATCCGTGACCGCCGTCTCCGTGGCCGCCCTGGCCGCGATGGCCGCGCCGGCCGACGCCGCGGCCGCGAGCGACTCCGCGGCCACGAGCAGCTCCGCCGCCAAGGTCGACTACGCCACCTGGCAGAAGGACTGCCAGACGGTGATGGACCAGGCCCTGCCGTACCTGAAGGCCCGTATCGCCGCCGCCAAGCCGGGCGAGAAGCAGGCGATCGTCTTCGACATCGACAACACCACGCTGGAGACCGACTTCGGCTTCACGTACCCGCAGCCGGCCAACAAGCCGGTCCTGAACGTGGCCAAGTACGCCCAGGAGCACGGCGTCTCCCTGTTCTTCGTCACCGCTCGCCCGGGCATCATCTACTGGCCCACCGAGTACAACCTCGAACACGACGGCTACGACGTCTCCGGCCTGTACGTGCGCGGCCTGTTCGACCTCTTCAAGGACGTCGCCGCCTACAAGACCGCCCAGCGCGTCGACATCGAGAACAAGGGCTACGACATCATCGCGAACATCGGCAACAGCGCCACCGACCTGTCGGGCGGCCACGCCGACAAGACGTACAAGCTGCCGGACTACAACGGTCAGCTGTCGTAGTCGCGATTCTCCCCAGCGCACGCGAAAGGGGCCGGTGCTCGAAAGCACCGGCCCCTTTCTTCGGCTCAACCCGCTGAGGGTCAGGCGTCCTTGCTCAGGTTCGGCCCGGCTCCGCCGGCCGCCTGCTCGATCGGCGGGACGTCCGGCAGGGCCGACTTCTCCTCGCCGCGGAAGGTGAAGGTCTTGGTCTCACCCTCGCCCTCGGTGTCCACGACCACGATGTGACCGGGGCGCAGCTCGCCGAAGAGGATCTTCTCGGAGAGCGTGTCCTCGATCTCGCGCTGGATGGTGCGGCGCAGCGGCCGGGCACCCAGCACGGGGTCGTAACCCTTCTTGGCCAGCAGCTCCTTGGCGGACTGGGAGAGCTCGATGCCCATGTCCCGGTCCTTGAGGCGCTCGTCCACCTTGCTGATCATCAGGTCGACGATCCGCAGGATGTCCGCCTGCGTCAGCTGCGGGAAGACGACCACGTCGTCGACGCGGTTCAGGAACTCGGGCCGGAAGTGCTGCTTGAGCTCGTCCTGGACCTTGTTCTTCATGCGCTCGTAGTTGGACTTCGTGTCACCCGTGGCCGCGAAGCCCAGGTTGAAGCCCTTGGAGATGTCCCGGGTGCCGAGGTTGGTCGTCATGATGATGACCGTGTTCTTGAAGTCCACGACCCGGCCCTGGGAGTCGGTCAGGCGACCGTCCTCCAGGATCTGCAGCAGCGAGTTGAAGATGTCCGGGTGGGCCTTCTCCACCTCGTCGAAGAGGACGACGGAGAACGGCTTGCGGCGGACCTTCTCGGTCAGCTGGCCGCCCTCTTCGTAGCCCACGTAGCCGGGGGGCGAGCCGAAGAGACGCGACACCGTGTGCTTCTCGCTGAACTCCGACATGTCGAGGGAGATCAGCGCGTCCTCGTCGCCGAAGAGGAACTCGGCGAGCGCCTTGGACAGCTCGGTCTTACCGACACCGGACGGGCCGGCGAAGATGAACGAACCACCCGGACGCTTCGGGTCCTTGAGGCCGGCGCGCGTACGGCGGATCGCCTTCGACAGCGCCTTGACGGCGTCGACCTGGCCGATGACCCGCTTGTGGAGCTCGTCCTCCATGCGGAGCAGGCGGCTGGACTCCTCCTCGGTCAGCTTGAAGACCGGGATGCCGGTGGCCGTGGCGAGGACCTCGGCGATCAGCTCGCCGTCGACCTCGGCCACGACGTCCATGTCGCCGGCCTTCCACTCCTTCTCCCGCTTGGCCTTGGCGGCCAGGAGCTGCTTCTCCTTGTCGCGCAGGGAGGCGGCCTTCTCGAAGTCCTGCGAGTCGATCGCGGACTCCTTGTCCCGGCGGACGGCGGCGATCTTCTCGTCGAACTCGCGCAGGTCCGGCGGAGCGGTCATCCGGCGGATGCGCATCCGGGAGCCGGCCTCGTCGATCAGGTCGATCGCCTTGTCCGGCAGGAAGCGGTCGGAGATGTACCGGTCGGCCAGGGTGGCGGCCTGGACCAGCGCCTCGTCGGTGATGGAGACGCGGTGGTGGGCCTCGTACCGGTCACGCAGACCCTTGAGGATCTCGATCGTGTGCGGCAGGGACGGCTCGGCGACCTGGATGGGCTGGAAGCGGCGCTCCAGGGCCGCGTCCTTCTCCAGGTGCTTGCGGTACTCGTCCAGGGTGGTCGCACCGATGGTCTGCAGCTCACCGCGGGCCAGCATCGGCTTCAGGATGGAAGCCGCGTCGATGGCGCCCTCGGCGGCACCCGCACCGACCAGCGTGTGGAGCTCGTCGATGAACAGGATGATGTCGCCGCGGGTGCGGATCTCCTTGAGCACCTTCTTCAGGCGCTCCTCGAAGTCACCGCGGTAGCGGGAGCCGGCGACCAGCGCGCCGAGGTCCAGGGTGTAGAGGTGCTTGTCCTTGAGGGTCTCGGGCACCTCGCCCTTGACGATGGCCTGGGCGAGACCCTCGACGACGGCGGTCTTGCCGACGCCGGGCTCACCGATCAGGACCGGGTTGTTCTTCGTACGGCGGGACAGCACCTGCATGACCCGCTCGATCTCCTTCTCGCGCCCGATGACCGGGTCGAGCTTGGACTCACGAGCGGCCTGGGTGAGGTTCCGGCCGAACTGGTCGAGGACCAGGGACGTCGAGGGGGTGCCCTCGGCAGGGCCGCCGGCGGTGGCGGTCTCCTTGCCCTGGTAGCCGGAGAGCAGCTGGATGACCTGCTGCCGCACCCGGTTGAGATCGGCGCCCAGCTTGACCAGGACCTGGGCGGCGACGCCCTCGCCCTCACGGATCAGGCCGAGCAGGATGTGCTCCGTGCCGATGTAGTTGTGGCCCAGCTGGAGGGCCTCGCGGAGCGACAGCTCCAGGACCTTCTTGGCACGGGGAGTGAAGGGGATGTGCCCGGACGGGGCCTGCTGGCCCTGGCCGATGATCTCCTCCACCTGCTGGCGGACCGCCTCAAGCGAAATGCCGAGGCTCTCCAGGGCCTTTGCGGCGACACCCTCACCCTCGTGGATCAGGCCCAGGAGGATGTGCTCGGTGCCGATGTAGTTGTGGTTGAGCATCCGGGCTTCTTCCTGAGCCAGGACGACAACCCGCCGCGCGCGGTCGGTGAACCTCTCGAACATCGTTAATCGCTCCTCAGAGCGGTCAGGCAGTGGGGGGAACTTCCCCTCCCTGTCCTTCCGCAGCTTAGTCCCGCAAGCGGGGACCGCTCATTCCAACTGCCGACACCGTCGATGGCCTCCTGACCCCGAACGCCGACATCTGCTCCAACCCGATGGTGCGAGACGATGTTCCCGCAGGCCAGGCAGTTACCCCACTCGCCAGTACGCCGATGGCGAACGTGAGACGTCCCGTCCTGCGTGTCGCCCCCTCCCACTAGGGATGTCTTACCCGCAGCGACGGACAGTCCATGCCGAGCGCACCGGTTCCCTCCGCTATGGGCGAACAACCTTGCGCCTCCCCAGCCCCCCACGCGCCCCCTTTTTCGGCACTGTGCGCAATCGTCGATATACCCAGCGTAACCCGCGGGCGTTCGCGACGGTTGCAGTTGGCATGGCTGGCGCAGTCCCACGGGTACCACTCCCCCGTCGTCCACTCGATCCGCACGGTCAGCGGCGGCGCCGACGCGATCCGGGCGCTTCCGGCACCCGGATCCGGCACTGGTACGAGAACGAACTGGGGTGGGCGACAGTGCCCGGTGAGCCGGTCGGGCTGCGCACCGGCCTGCGCTTCGACGTCCTGGACGTACCGGCCGAGGCGGGCGCCGCGGCGCTGCGGCGCCTGGGGCCGGGCTCTCCCGTGGCCCTGCAGGGCGACCGGATGCGGCTGCTGGTGGCCGCGGGCGGCGCGGAGGAGCTGCCGGGGCTGCTGGACTGGCTGGAGTGGGGCTCACTGGCCCTCGACCTGGTCGCGCTGGGCGCGGACGGGCGCATGGACGCGCCACCGCCCCCCGAGCCGGTCTCCACCGGACCGCGACCGCTTGTCGGGTCGTCCGGGTCCGGGACCGGCCCCATGCAGGGGGCCGCCGTGTGGCTGCGGCCCCCCGAGCCGGGATGCGGGGTCGAGGCATCGCTGCCGAGCTTGTCGGCCATGGGGGGCGTCGTGGGGGGCGCCCCCGATCTCGTGCGACTGGTGGACACGGTGGCGACACAGTGCCACCGGATCCGGCTGCGGCGCGCATGCGCCGGGCCGTCGGCTTCTCAGCCGTTGGCCTTCTCGTAGGCCTCGCGGATGGACGCGGGAACACGGCCGCGGTCGTTGACCTCGTAACCGTTCTCCTTCGCCCAGGCACGGATCTGCGCGGTGTCCTGGCTGCCACCGGAAGCGGCACGGGCCTTTCCGCGACCGCCCGAAGCACGGCCTCCGGTACGACGACCACCCTTCACATAGGGGTCGAGAAGGCCGCGCAGCTTGTCCGCATTGCTGGTCGTGAGATCGATCTCGTACGTCTTGCCGTCCAGCGCGAACGTCACGGTCTCGTCCGCCTCGCCGCCGTCGAGGTCGTCGACAAGAAGGACCTGAACCTTCTGTGCCACCGGATTTCCTTTCATCGATAACTTGAGGGCCGGGGGTGTGCGGCGTCCGCCGTTTCGCCGCCCCCTGTTATATGCAGTACTGCAGTACGTCGGAAAGCAAACCGCTTTTGCGGGAAAAACACAAACCCCTGGGAGAGACTCAGGGGGTACCCCGACCCGGAAACATGCGCGTTTCGGACATAGGGAACCTGGGCAAGCCCGGAGGGCCGGAATACCCGGCGAAGCCCGGCGATCACAGATGCAGAAGCATCCGGCTGTTGCCCAAGGTGTTCGGTTTCACTCGTTCGAGACCGAGGAACTCCGCGACGCCCTCGTCATAGGAACGCAAGAGCTCCGCGTAGACATCCCTGTCCACCGGCGTCTCGCCGATCTCGACGAAGCCGTGCTTCCCGAAGAAGTCCACTTCGAAGGTCAGACAGAATACGCGGCGAACGCCGAGCCAACGCGCGGTCTCCAGCAACTTCTCCAGCAACTGGTGCCCGACGCCGGCGCCCTTCAGTCCGGGCTTCACCGCGAGAGTGCGGACTTCCGCGAGGTCTTCCCACATCACGTGCAGTGCGCCGCAGCCGACCACCTCAGTACTCGAGCCGGCGCCCCGTTCCGCGACCCAGAACTCCTGGATGTCCTCGTAAAGCGTC
Source organism: Streptomyces olivochromogenes (assembly GCF_021538895.1). Classification (GTDB taxonomy): domain Bacteria; phylum Actinomycetota; class Actinomycetes; order Streptomycetales; family Streptomycetaceae; genus Streptomyces; species Streptomyces olivochromogenes_A. The sequence goes on from NZ_JADDRL010000122.1 coordinate 26,088, forward strand.
ACCGTCGCTTTGTCGAGCAGGATGCGGTCGCGGACGTAGGCGTCGAGGAGGTGGCGCACGGTCGGCACATCGCTGGTCCGGGCCCGCCGGACGGTGATGGCTTTCGGGGTGACTTCGGGGCGCTCTGCGGACATGAGCGGACGCTATCGGTCGCCGCCGTCCTGTGCCGAGCCGGGGTTCTGGTCCCCGGTATCGGTGACGGTATCCGGGGTTTCCGGTCCCTGGACGATGCGTACGGCGTCACTGAGGGCCTGGCGCTGTTCGGCGCTCATCATCCCGAAGAAGGCGACGAGAGCGGCGGCGGGGTTGTCGCTCTGCGACCAGGCGTCGTTCATCAGGGCGGCGGCGTACGCGGCGCGCGTGGAGACGGCCTCATATCGATAGGCCCGGCCTTCCGCCTCACGGCGCACCCAGCCCTTCTGATGGAGATTGTCCAAAACGGTCATCACGGTGGTGTAGGCGATGGACCGTTCCTGCTGAAGGTCTTCCAGGACTTCTCGAACGGTCACCGGGCGGTTCCACTTCCACACCCGCGTCATGACCGCGTCTTCGAGTTCTCCCAATGGGCGAGGCACAGCTCAGAACAATAGTGGGAGATCCCGGCAATGGCGTGCCGGACGTGCACTTTCGGTTGCAAATGGGGACAAAAAGGGCGTACGGCTCGAAAGTACGAGCCGTACGCCAAGAGGTCCGGCCGGGGCCGGGCCGGGGCCGGGGCTGCTTCAGGCGTCGCCGCCGGCGGAGACCTCGCGGACGCCCTCCGAGCGCGCGAGGGCGGCGTCGACGGCCGCGTCCTCCTTGGCCTTGGCGGCCCCGCCCTGGGTCTTCACGATCACCCTGACCACACCGATGAAGAACACGGCCATGACGACCGGAGGCACGAGCGCGGAGACGTAGTCCATGCCTCCAGGGTAGCCACGGCATCCGCCCCGTCCCGGCCGGGGTGCCCCCGCCGCGCCGTCGTCCTCACCCCGCCGCGAGCCGCTGCTGCGGGGGATCTTCGGAGGGCGGGTTCGGCTTGCGGCGGGGGAAGACCTCGCCCGGAGTGGGGATCGGGCGGTGCGGTTTCGGGGCGGGC
>NZ_JADDRL010000123.1 GCF_021538895.1 Streptomyces olivochromogenes
CGGTGCCCTCAGTCCCGCAGGCTCGCCAGGGCGAACCCGATGAGTTCATCGAGGCCGATTTCCCGCGGCGTTCCGCTCTTCGACTCCCACTCCGCGACGAACCAGGCGCCGTGCCACTCGACACGCCACACCGCGCCGTGCCGGTTCTCGAACTCGACGAAGCTCCCCGCGCCCCCTTCCATCCGGCGGAGCTCCTCGACCAGCCGATCCGGCTCGGCGAAGCCGCGCCCGGGGTTCGTACTCCGGGCGCGGGTGCGCGTATTGGCGTATCGCATCTTCAGAAACGGAAGGGGAGACCGGTCCAGATGAGTCAAACGCAGCATTCGGTAGCGCGTCACCGCCTCGTCGAGGGTCTCGCCGCCGGAGAACTCGCAGACGTGGGCCGGGAACATCAGCCGGACGTACGGGTCCAGTTCCGGCTTCTCCAGCCGATAGAACCGGTGCACCTCGGGCGCGATGCCCACGACCGCGTCGAAGGAGCGCCCGCCCGGCGGTTCGAAGCCCCCCAGCGAACCCAGCAGCGCGTTACGGGCGAAGATCCGCTCCTCATGTTCCCGCGCGAAGGCGAGAGTTGCGACAGCCAGATCGTGGTCGTAGGAATCGCGAGCACTCAGTTGCAGCAGCCGCTCCCCGTCGACGGAGAGCGCGCCCGCGAAGTCGATTCCCGGCGCCGGCGACCAGCGCCAGCCGTCGGGCAGGCCGACCAGCGGGGTGGCGCCCTTGAATTCGCCGATTACGGCACGGATGTCCATGAGTCCTCCACGATCAGGTGCACGCGTGCCCATCCCCGGCCTCTTGGACGTACGCATCCGTGATCTTCTCCGCCGCGTCCAGGGCGTTACCGTTGCGCCCCGGGCCGAACCGTATCGAGACCGACAGGCGAACCGAGTTGCCGGATGTGAACGAGTGCCAGATCTGCAGAACTCCGGCTCCGCTCGTCCCGGGACTGTGCGACGGGGTCGCCGGGTATCGCCTGATCCGGGATCCCTGGGCCGGCCGGCCGTCCTTCCTCGACGGCAATCTGCATTTCTCCTGCCTGGCCGAGTCCGAGAAGAACCCCGTGTTCTTCGCGGAATTCACGCACATGCTGCGGGCCGGCCACGAGGAGGTCGACAGCCTGGACGGCACGCCTCCCCCGCTCACCAGGATGGGGCTGGGCATGCGGCAGATCTTCTCTGGTTCCGAGTGCCGCGTCTTCGAGAGCGGCGTCAGCGACCGGTGGATGGTGGTGCGGCGGACGGGTCCGTGGTTCCGGCTGCGCCGTGCGGACCTCACGGACATCGAGCGTGGCCGGACGCCCCTCTCCCCCGCCGAGGTGACGCCGTACCGGCTTCCGATGGACCTCGGCGGAGTCGATGACATGAGCCTTCTGGAACTGCTGTCAGCCCTGGGGGTGAACGGTACGGGCCCACAGCCGACCTGGAGGGCTCCGCAGCCCCTCCCCGACGAAGCACGCGGCTTCCTCGCGAACCACGCCAAGACCTACACCCCGGTCACCTTCGAGGACGAGAAGCACGCATGACCCGCGCCGGCACGATTGCCGCTCACACCGACAGCGTCCCCGCGATGTCGTCCCCCATCCGCTCCGCCGGCTCGTCCAGGATCGGTTCCGTCCAGGACAGGGTCAGGGTGATCGCCGTGCGCATGCCCTCCGGGCGGACCCCGTAGAAGAGTGAGCGGATCACCGGGCGGGGGCCGAGCAGGCGCTTCTTCTCGCCGACGAAGTTCTGCCGGATGCGGACGGCGTCGCCCAGCGGGAGGCGCAGTCGGCGGACGTCCGGTTCGCCGAACTCCCGTACCGCCATGTGCTCGGTCAGCCAGGCGAGGGACACGTCCGGGACCGTGTCGTCGGGGTGGATGGCGTCGAGTTCCATGATCGCCGCCACCGCGTTGTGCCCGCTGACGTACCAGCCGAAGGCGGCCAGCGGCGTGCGGGTGCGGCTGTCGGCGGCCGCCCGCTTCAGGTCCCGGGTCAGGGCGCGGACGTCGGCCCTCTCCCCGTCACGGGCGTAGCGCTCGGCCAGTTCCTCCGCCTGGTACTTGGCCCAGTAGTCCAGGTCCAGGTCCATGGCCGGGTCCATGGCCGGGTCCATGGCCGGGTCCACGTCGCCGGTGCCCGTGCCCGTGTCAGGGCCGGTGCCGGTGCCCATGCCGGTCACCGGGAACGGCACCCAATCCTCCGAGCACTCAAGGCCCAGGTTCGACAGGTCGTCGCTCAGGGGGTCGTCGGTCATGGTGTGTCGTCACTCCGTCCAGGTCAGCGACGCCGCGATCGCGTCGAAGAGCTCCGCCATCGCGTCCGCGATCTGCTCCAGCGGCGTCGAGAAGGTGAGCAGCAGGAACGCCGCCGTGCCGGGGACGGGGACGTGGTACTCCAGCGAGAGCGAGTGGTGGACCTGCCGCGCGTCCTCCTCGCCCGGCTGCCGTATCAGCCTGCGCACCCGCACGGCCGGGCCCGAGGGCAGTTCCTCGACGCTCGCCGTTCCCCCGTCCGCCGCCGACAGCGTCTCGGCGAGCGCGTCGAGCGGCAGGGGCGCCGCGTGCCGCAGCGGGGCGAGGGTGACGAGGAGGGAGGCGGGGATGGTGAAGGGGCCGATCTCCTGGAGGCTGAGGTACAGCTCGATGCCGCCCGAGCGGTGCGCCTTCGCTGCCCGGCGCCGCAGGTCCTTGCGGAGGTCCTCCTTGAGGTGCGGCGCGTTGTCGATGCCGTGGAACTGCCGCTCCACCAGCGCGTCGACGGCCTTGTCCCGCTGCTCCGGCGGGTCGAGAAGGATCCGGAACCAGCCGTCCGGCAGGAGCAGACGGTAGTCGGCCGGGGGTGCGGTCTCCTGGAGTCCTGTCATGCGGCTCGCTCCGTGAGGGGGCGGTCCGGTGCCGGATCCGCCGGTCGGTCCAGCCGGAGGCGGCTGTGCAGTTGGTGGGCGAGGTAGGGGACCGCCTGGAGTACGGCGCCGAGCGCGCCCAGGGCGATCACGGCCGGGGCCGTGGCGGGGTGCGTGTGCGTGTGCGGCATGCGCATGCCCCAGGCGATCGAGAAGTACGAGGCGAGGGCCATGACCGCGGTGGACGAGACGCCGGCCGGGGTGCCGGAGAAGCGGGACGCGCGCCGTGCGGCGCGGGGGGAGGCGGGCAGCGGGTCGGCACCGAGCGCCGGGTGCTTGGGCCAGGCGGCCTTGCCGCTCGGCTCCCGCTCGGTCTCCCGCAGCCCGGCGGCCCCGGCCGCCGCGCTCAGGCGCGCCCAGCCCTCCGCCCCGGCCGTACCGCCGAACCAGGGGCCCCAGGGCAGGACGGCCCGCAGCTCCTCGCCCGGCCCCCGCAGTTCGGCGCCGACCGGCGCACCGGCCCGGTTCCGCACGCGGACCAGGGTCGTCAGGGCGTGCGGGCCGGTCAGCGGCAGCCAGTACTCCCGGCCGTCGGCGTATCGCAGGACGAGATCGCGGTCCTGCACGCGCAGTTCGGTGTCCCGCCGGAACCGTACGGTCGCTCCCGGCCCGTCCGCGGGGGCCGGCCGGACCCGCTCCCGTACGACGGGGTCGTACCGCCGAAGTCGCATCCGCGTCCCGAGGCGGAGGCCCAGCCGTGCCGCCGGGGCCACGAAGGCGGCGACGGCGGCCGGCAGGACGAGCCACGGGGACAGCGAGCCGGAGAAGACGACGCCTGTGAACGCGGCCAACCACACGCCTCCGGCGACCAGCCGCGTCGCCCAGTACCAGGCGGGAAAGTCGCCGCCCCGGCCCAGCCGCACGGCTCCCCGGCGGCGTTCCCCCTTCGCCACCCGCGGATCGTCCGCGTCGTGCACCACGTGCAGCGGGACGCCGGCCGCCTTGAGCAGCGCCGACACCCCGGTGCGGCCGAGAAGTTGCTCCCCCCGCACGGAGCGCTTGGGCAGCGCGGGTGACTCGGGAAGCCAGTCCTCGATGTCGAACCAGGCCAGCAAGGCCCCGTTTTGGTCCTGGAGTTGGACCTCGCCCCAGGAGCCGGTGACCGGTGGCCCCATGCGCTCCCGGTCCGCGCCGGGCGCGTCGACGAAGACCGCGCGGGTGATGCCGCCGGGTCCGACCGGGAGCCGCGGCGACCGCCGCCGCGTGCGCAGCACGAGCTCGGTGCCGTCCAGGTACAGGCGGGAGGTGTGGCAGCGTTCGAGCCCGGGTCCGCGCCCGGCCGCCGGTCGCAGAGCCGGCTCGGGAGTCATCCCGTGACCTTGTCGTAGAGGGAGGTCACCGTGCCGTAGGCGCCTTCCGCGCCGGCCGCGACGCCCGCGAACGTGGATCCGGCCCAGACGTTGGTGTGCGCGCCGAAGTTGCTCAGCGCGCCGCTGACCTCGGGCAGCTTCAGTGCCGCGGGGGCGATGCCGTCGAGATCGGAGGCGGTACGGGCCAGTTCGGGGTCCAGGGTGCCCAGCGAGCGGGGTGCGGCCATCCCCTTGAGCCCCTCGCTCCAGCCCTGTTTGGAGAAGGCGCTGCCGATCGACTTCGCGCCGTCGACGGTGTCCCGGTACATGGAGACGGGGCTGAAGCCCTCCTTGAGGTTGCTCCAGGTGGGGAACTTGCCCTTCGGCATGGTGCGCATCGCCTCCGCCGCGGCCTTGCCCCGGATCGCGCCCTGGGCCCCGCGGTTGGCCAGGTTCCACGCCTTGCCCGACTTCATGCCCGAGGCGACGGCGTTGCGGAACAGCCCGCTGCGGGCGAGCGCCTTGCCTCCGGCGGCCGCGCCCCTGGCGCCCGACATCGCGGCCCGGCCGACGCCGAAGGTCGCGACGCCCACGGCGTCCAGGATGACCGACTTCCAGCTTCCCTCGCCGCCCAGGGCGAGCACCAGGTCGGTGGCGAGGGCGACGACGCTGGCGAGCAGGGCGACCGCGTTGGCGACGGCGGCGATGGCCTGGCCGATGACGGGGATCCAGCCGAGCGCGAGGGCGGCGACACCCGCCCACAGGGCGATGCGGCCGGCCCACTTCGAGATCTGGGTCAGCCAGCCCGCGTTCTCGTGCACCCAGTTCTTGAACTTGTCCGTCCAGCCGTCCTTGAGTCCGTCGCCCTCGATGACGTCGTGGATGGCGTCGGCGGCCAGTCCGGCGGCGCGGTCGCGGATCCCCTTGGCGGCTTCGAGGGTGTCCTTGGCGGCCGACAGCGCCGAGTCGGCGTGCTCCTTCTGCCGGGTGAACTTCTTGTTGTCCGGGTCGTCCTTCGGGGTGTCGTGGGGCTGCCCGTCGAGGGACCGCTGGGCGGTGGTGAGGTCGTCGTGGGCGGCCTCGGCGTCGTGCAGCGCCTTGTCGGCCAACTGCTGGGCGCGGTGCAGTTCCGAGGCGTACTCGTTGCTGCACACCCCGTCCCGGACCTGGGTGCCGAGGGCGTCGGCCGCCTGGTCGTACCGCTTGAACGCCCTGCGCAGCTTGTCGCCCGCGCCCTCGGCGGAGCCGCGGAACTCGGTGGCCGTCTTGCCCTTCCAGTTCTCCACGGAGGCAAGGGCCTTGATCTCGCGGGCCTCCTTCTCGATGGCCTCGGCGGTCCTGCGCAGCTCCCGGCCGAGCGCGGCCACCTCCTCCGGGTCACCGGGCACCGGATCCGACGACTCGCCGAGCACGGACCAGCGGTCGGCGGCGGGGCGGGCGCTCACTTCTTCGCCCCCTTGGCCTGCTTGCCGTCCTTGTCGGCCTTCCTGAGGGCCTCGGCGAGTTCGTGGTCGAGCTGGTCGTACGAGTCCGCCGCGGTCTTGGTGATCCCGGCGAGCTGCTCCAGTTCCTCGGTGAGTTTCCCGCGGTGGATCTTCCAGTTGCTGCCGAACTTCGCGAAGGCGTCCAGCACCTTCTGCGAGCCGATCTCGCCGACGCCGTAGCCCTCGGCGGGGTTGGCCCGCTCGGCGAAGGTGTCGCGGATGCGCGTCAGCGCCCTGGAACACTCTCGGATCCGGTCGATGTCCGCCTGCTGATCACTCACGCGTACGCTCCCCCTCCCGCACCACGGCCCCCGGCGCGCACACCGGTCACAGACGGGCCAGCCTGCCCGTGACGGGTAAGGGCGGAGGGGCTGAAGGTAGGAAGAGGGTAAGAATCTCCGGGCGTGTCCGGGCTCAGGCCTCCCGCAGCACCGCCAGGGCGAACGCCAGCCGGCGGTCGAGCCAACTCGCCCGCGGGAGATACGCCTTGACGCCCTCCAACTGCTCGCAGGTCAGGACCACGGGCTCGTCGTCGCCCTCGGCGCGCCAGGTCACCGGACGGCTCTCGTACGAGCTGGTGCGGGCGTCGCCCTCCACGCCCAGGCTGAGGACGGAGTCGACCACGCTGCCGACCACCGCGCCCGCGCCACGCACCACGTTGTCCTTGCCGCGCGTCGCGATCTCCTTGGCGCTGCCCCGCGCCCAGTGGTAGCGGGCCACGACGTCCGGACGACCGGGCTGCCGGAGCCACCAGCCGTGCTGGACGGTGCGCCTGGCGGCCGGGGTCCGGTGCACGAGGCCCAGTTCCGCGCCCCCGTCGGCGGTCACCCGGTAGCGGGCGCCCGACTTCTCCGGCGCGAGGGCGCAGACCAACTCGGTGGGTCGTGCGGCGTCGTACAGCGCGTACGAGGGCGTCTCGCCCCCGTCGTCGGCGACGAGCACCGCCGGGGCGTGGTAGCGGACACCGTCGTGCGTCGACGGCATCCGAATCGCCCGCGGTCCGGTCAGCGGCTTACGGGTCAGGGTGCCGGCCCGCAGCACCTCGCCCACCGTGAACCAGCCCGCCCGGTCCCACGGCACGGGCGGTACGTCCGGCTCCGCCTTCCGCCGCCCGAACACCGCCGCTCAGCCCACCTGGTTCTCGGCCACGGCCCGCCCGTGCACGACGACGTCCCCGCCGTAGAACATGCCGGTGAACACGGGCTCGTACGTCAACTGCACCTGGACCTCGACCTCCTGGGCGTCGGCCGCCACGCAGTGGGTCGCGGCGATGTCGGCGCCGGACAGGTCCATCTCGCGGGCGTAGGCCTTCACCCGGGCGTCGCAGTTCTGGAAGTTGATCGGCGCGGGTCCGCCCTGGTTGTCGTAGAGGGCTTCCCTGTCGATGTCCTGGGCGGCGTAGCGGGCGGCCTGTTCGGCGATGTCGGCGGCCCGTTCGCGCTTGGAGATGGACAGGCCGCCGTCGATCACGAACGCGGACAGGGAGAGGAAGACCAGCGCGAAGATGATCACCGCTCCGGCGCCGGAGCCGCGGTCGTCCAGGCGGGTGCGACGGTCGGACCACCAGGTCCGTACGGCTGCTCTCACGCCGACCTCCGGTACGGGTCCAGCGACGAGGAGAAGCTGGCGGACAGATGGGTGGGGATGTCCAGTCCCAGCATCGCCAGGCCCCGGACCTGGCAGCTCACCTCGATCGTGAAGAACGGGTCGACCTCGGGGTCGAAGCCCGCGCTCTTCTGTACGACGGAGACCGGCCCGGAGCAGACGTCCGCGAGGTCCGCCTCGGCGGCCTTGCGGGCCTCGGCCATGGCCGTGCCGTGGTCCTTCTGGATGGAGCCGGCCCGGGCCGCGTCGCGCGCGGCGCCGTCGATCGCGCCCCGGCCGTCGACGAGTTGGCCGAACGCCACCAGGACCAGGATGAACAGGATCATCACCGGGGCGAGGATGACGACCTCGACGGTCGACAGTCCCCGGTCGTCCCGGTGGCCGGAGGTCATGCGTGTGCGCAGGGAGGCGAGGGACATCTAGTTCTCCCCCTCCTTCACGAACCGCTCCACCGGTCCCGACGACTGCGCGTGCACCGTCAGGTCCAGCCCGGGGAACACCGTGGGCACCCGTGCCGTGATCTCCACGCCGACCGTGTTCCGCTCCGGCTGGAGCATCGTCACGTCCGGCGACAGCACCAGCTGCGGGCCCAGTTGCCGGATGTAGTCGTCGACCACGTCCCGGGCCTCGCCCCGCCACGCGCCGGGCTGTTCGTCGGCCGTGGCGCGGGCCTTGCGGGCGCCGGCCTGGGCCGCCGCCTGGGCCACGTGGTCGGCGAAGAAGTACAGGGCGAACTGGACGGTCGCGAAGATCATGAAGAAGAGGACGGGAGTGAGCAGCACGAACTCGATCGCGGTCATGCCGGAATCACCGGCGTCCCCCCGCGCGGCCCTGGCCCGGCGGCGCGCCCATCTGCCCACGCCCACAAACAACCCCGTCATCCCCGTCGTGTCGTACGTGCGATCCCGTAACCGCGATCAGCAGGTCTTGGACGCGCTGGCACCCTTGATGCAGTCGCCGACCTTGTTGGCGCCGTCGCTCAGCGCGGTGTTGATGATGGCGGCCACCACGCCGACGATCGCCACGACGACCGCGGAGATGATGACCCACTCGACGGCGGAGGCACCGCGGTCCAGTTCGCCGGAGCGGGCGCGCTGGACGCGGCCCGACAGGAAGGTGACCAGGAAGTCCACGGCCGGGATCCCGGTGCTGACGTTCCGTCCGTTCATGATGAGTTGTCCTTTCGAAACAGTTCGCTGGGTGATGGGAACGGGCTCAGACCTGGAACACCCGCATCGCCGCGGGAAAGATCAGGAACACCAGGAAGCCGGCGCACAGCAGCAGCTGCGCCACGAGCATCGACTGGGACTTCTCGCCCGCGCTGCCCTCGATCTCGGCGAGTTCGCGGTGCCGCATGGTCTCGGCGCGCGAGGCCAGCGACTCGCGGACCTTGGCACCGTCGTCGGCGACCAGCGCCAGTGAGGCGGACAGGTCCTTCAGCTCCTCGACGCCCAGCTCCTCGCCGAGCGCGCCGAGCGCCTGCCACTGGCTGATGCCGGTGATCCGGGCGTCGGCCAGGGCGTTGCGGATGCGCTGGTTGGCCCAGCCGTCGGAGATCTCGGCGGCCGCCATCAGGGCCTCGGGCAGACCCCGGCCGCCGGCCAGGCTCATCGACACCAGGTCGAGGTACGCCCCGATGACCCGCCTGAGGTCCCGGCGCCGGTCAGCCGCGTCCCGCCGTACCTCCAGGTCGGGCAGGAAGAAGAAGAGCGCCGCGAAGAGCAGGGCCAGCCAGACCGGGATGACCGGGCTGGAGCCGAAGCCCAGTGTCCACACCACGGCGAACAGGAACGGGCCGAAGAACAGCCCGGCGGTCGCCAGCAGCACCTTCGTCGCCAGGAACTTCTCCCAGCTGCGGTCCAGTACGGCGAGGTCCGCGCGCAGCGAGCGCTGCTCCCAGCCCTGCTGCAGGTAGAAGTCGGCGACGCGCGCGCCGACTTCGGCCCGCAGCGAGCCGATGCGTCCCGTGTCCTTCGTCTGCCGTGCGGTCTCGAAGGCGGAACCGCGCGCCCGCATCGCGTCGATCCGGGCGACCTGGGCGACCGCGCTGCGCTTCGTCGGCGTGAGGGCGCGGACGAGGGCGTAGACGCCCAGTCCGAAGACCACGCCGACGACGATCGGCATCGTGAGGTTCACCGGCGTACACCTTCCTCCGGCTGGAACGGCTGGGGCTGGGCGCCCTGCTGGGCCGGAGTGCGGGGCCGTACGAACTGCACCGCCGCCTCGTCCCGCACCAGGAACCGTTCGGGCGTCTCGATGGTCGACAGCTTGCGCAGCCACCAGAAGCCGAGCGCGAACAGGGCGCAGACGACGGCGAGGACGAGCTGGCCGACCGCCGTGCCGTACGGCTGCACGAAGTCGCGGTTGAAGACGGAGAGGCCGAGGACGAAGGCGATGGAGACCGCGACCACGATCTGCACCGAGCGGCGCGTCGAGGCGCGCTGGGCCATCACGCGCTGGCGCATGTCGACCTCCTCGCGGGCCGACTTGGCCAGGGCGCCGAGGACCTGGCGCAGACCGGGGCCGCGCAGGCGGGCGTTGAGGATGAGCGCGGCCACGATGATGTCCGCGGACGCGTCGTCGATCTCGTCGGCGAGCACCTGGAGCGCCTCGGGCAGCGGCGTGCGGGCGCGCAGCCGGTCGACGAGGGCGTCCAGGTGCGGGCGCAGGATGGGGGCGGCGGCCCGGGCGGAGGCCGGGATGGCCTGCTCCAGGCCGACGGCTCCGGCGATCGTGTCGCGCAGCGACTCCGTCCAGGACGCGAGGGCCTCCACGCGGCGCATGGCCGCGCGTTCCTCGGCGGCGCCGCCGAACAGGCGGTCCCAGAAGAAGACGAGGACACCGGCCGCGATGCCGGCCACGGCCCAGCGGGTGAGCAGCAGGACGGCGAGCCCGACGATGGCGGCGAGCGAGCCGCGCTGACCGGCGAACCGGATGAGCTCGGCGGCCCGTTCGTTCGCCTTCTGCTTCTCGTGCGCGGGCTTCGCGGGCAGACCGCGCACCGCGACCGTCAGCAGCGCGAGTCCGCCGCCGACGGCGACACCGCTGCCGATGGAGTACAGGACCTCGGGGGAGAACAGGCCCCCCATGGAACCGAGCGAGCCGAGAGCCCCGTATGTGGGCGCTGAGTACGTCACGCCGCTCACCCCCATGTCCCGTGCGGCTGGTAGCCGTACGCCATCAGGTCCTCCAGGCAGGCTATGGGCGCGTGCGGTACGACCCGTCCGTCGGGGGCCTCCGCGAACACCTCGCTGGACAGCACCCGGCCGTCGACGCCGTTGACCTCGCGGACGGAGGTGACCATGCGCTGGAGCCGGCCGCCCGTCTGGTAGTTGTTGCGCCGCTGGATGAAGACGACGAAGTTCACGGCGCCCGCGATCAGCATCTGGCTGGCCTCGATGGGCAGCCGCTCGGAGGCCTGCAACGCGTACGTGGAGATACGGTTGAAGACCTCGCTGGAGCTGTTGGCGTGGATCGTGGACAGCGAGCCGTCGTTGCCCTGCGACATCGCGTTGAGCATGGTCACGATCTCGTCGCCGAGGACCTCACCGACGATGACCCGGGAGGGGTTCATACGCAGCGAACGGCGCACCAGTTCGGCCATGGCGATGGCGCCCTGACCCTCGGAGTTGGGCAGCCGCTCCTCGAACGCCACGACGTTGGGGTGGAGTTCGGGGAAGGTGTCGAGCCCGAGCTCCAGGGCACGCTCGACGGTGATGAGCCGCTCGTGCGGCGGGATCTCGTTGGCGAGGGCGCGCAGCAGCGTCGTCTTGCCGGCGTTGGTGGCGCCCGCGATCATGATGTTCTTGCGGGCACGGACCGCGCAGGCCATGAAGTGCGCGACCTCGGGCGTCACGGTCCCGTTGCCGACGAGGTCGGAGATGAACACCTTGCCCATGCGCGCGCGACGGATGGACAGCGCGGGCCGCCGGGCGACGTCCATGACGGCCGACAGACGCGAGCCGTCCGGCAGCCGCAGGTCGAGCTGCGGGTTGGCGGAGTCGAACGGACGCGAGGACAGACCGGAGTAGGCACCGAGCACCTGGATGAGCTCGATGAGCTCCTCGTCGGTCTCGGCGACGGGATCCCCCTTCTCCTCCCGCCCGTCGGAGTAGCCGACGAAGACCTGGTCGCAGCCGTTGATGTCGATGTTCTCGACGTCGGGGTTGTCCAGCAGCGGCTGGAGCCGACCCACGCCGAAGAGCGCGGCGTGCACGGCGGCCGCGTACTGCTCCTCGGTCTCCGCGTCGAGTGGGGTGCGGCCCGCGTTGATCTCGGCGCGGGCGTACTCCTCCAGGATCTGGGCGATGACCGCGCGCGCGTACTGCCGCTCGTCCTCGGTGGACATCGGCGAGACGCCGCCCACCTGGTCGAGGCGGCGCTGCTCGGCGATCCGGTCACCGGCGTCCTGCCGGAACCGCTTGACCAACTGGTGGTCGACAGCGGTCATCGGCCGGCCCCCGCGTGGCCTTGATGGGGCTGCTGAGGCTGGTTGGGCTGGTGGGCCTGGGCCTGGGCCTGGGTCTGATTCTGGGCCTGAGGCTGGGCAGGGGCCTGAGCCTGCGCCTGACCCGCCTGCTGGGCTTGCTGGGCCTGGTGGGCCTGCTGCGCCTGTGCGGATACGGCCCAGGCGGCGCCGTACTGCTGGTACAGATCCGCGGTCACCTTGCGGGCCGAGCGGATGAGCAGGGACTTGTCGAGGCGTCCGCGCCTGCGGCCGGCCAGCTGGTCGGCGCCGGCCGGGTCGTCCGCGATCGTGCCGACCACGCGGGCGCCGGTCTGGGCGTGCACCAGCATGTCGTTGACCTGGTTGACGAGCTTGCCGGAGCTGCCCGGGTCGGCGATCAGGACGACGCCGATGAGCGGGGTGGCGAGGGTCGCGGCGCCGCGCGGACCGCCGTGCAGCTTGGCGGACAGGGCCGCGGCGCGGTCCCGGACCCGGGCCAGGGCCTCGGGCTCGGTGCGCGAGACGAGCAGTACGAGGGCGGCGTGCGGGAACAGCTCGACGGCCGGGGTGTCGCCGCTGATCCGGCCGCAGTCGGCGATGACGTCGGCGGGCGTGTTCGGGGAGTCGGCGAGCGAGGCGAAGGCGTGGCCGAGGGTGGGCCAGAGCCCGGAGAGCCCGGTGGCCTGCTCGGCGATGCCGAGCCCGACGAGCACTTCGAGCCCGCCGCTCAACGGCTGGACATGGTCCCAGAGTTGGTCCGGCACCAGGCCGCGGCGGGCGGTCGCCGCTATGGAGAGCATGCCGATGTTCGGGTTGAGCTGGCCGCCGTGCGCGGCGGCACTGCGGTAGACCAGGTCGCCGCCCGCCGGGTCGGTCTCGGCGAGCAGCGAGCGCCGCGGCCAGACCGCCGCGAGGGCGACGGCCGTGGTGGTGACGCCGGGGGAACCCTTGTCGGCGGCGATTGCGATGAGCGCCATGGGGTGGGTGCCGCCTTCTAGTTGCCGTTGCCGGGTACGTGCACGATGGCGACCGCACCGGCGGACGCGGCGCGCGCCACGGCGGCGGCGTCGCTCTGGTCGACGAGCAGCGTGAGCGAGAGGTTGCCGGTGCTCACGGTGGCGTCGCTGTCCTCGGCGACCTTGTCGACCTTGGCGTTCTCGACGAGGGCGGTCCCGCCGGCGGAGGAACCGGTCTTGTCCGAGCCGGAGTTGCTGCTGTCGACGTTGTAGACGGCGACGGAGTCACCGGGCTTGATGTCGGCCGGGTACTGGCCCTCCTTGAGGGCGACGCCCACGGCGGCCTTGCCGGACGGGAGGCTGCTCTTGCCGGTGAACATGTCACCGATGACGACCGTGCCCGCGTAGATCGTGGACTTGGCCTGGAGCTCCTTGAGGGAGCCCAGCTGGGACCACTTCACGTAGTGGATGCTGTCGTCGGCGGCGACCATCACGGAGGTGACGTCGCTGTCCTTGACGGACTCGCCGGCCTCGATCGTGCTCGTCACCTTGACGACCTCGATCCGGTCGCCGGCGCGCAGCACGAGCGTCGTGGCGCCGAGCGCGCCGAGCAGGATCAGCAGCACGGCGAGCGCGGCCAGTGCCGGTTTGCGCTCGCGAGGCGGTGTGGGAAGCCGGTCGCCGACCGACGGCTGAGCCGGAGCGGCGGAACGACCGGCGCCCGCCCCCGTACGCTCTTGGATCTTCACGCAACCGCTCCCCGTACACCCAAGAAAATGTCTGCCAAGTTCCTTGCAAAAGCGGACACTTCACCCCCGAACGCCCGCACGCGAGAGCACGGGACACACTGGACGCACCGCCCGACCTGGCCGAATACCGATGGCCGGGGTGAGTGTCAAGCGATCGCACCGTATCAGTCGCCCATGGGCCCCTCAAGGCGAGTCAGCACTCCTTGACCACACCCGAATCACCGTTACCCTCTGCAACCGGCGGTGTGCGCATGCCAGTTGACCACGGGGGGTGGACGGGCCCACCACCTGTGCGCCAGCGAATCCGCCGACGCCCCACCATCCCGGGGCCACCGACGCCCTCCTCACGGACCGCCCACGATGCCTGCACGAATCACACACGCGCGCGGTGCGGTTCAGTCGCAAGAGGTCTTGGCGAAGACACTGCAAATGGGTCCAGCAGCACACCGGCGAGACCAGAAGACGCCGCGGTGGCGTCACGCACCTTGGCTCACCCGACTTGAGCCCGCCTCCTGTTGGGAACCAATCGTGACGGGGAACTCCTTCGGCGCGAACGGACACGTGACCATCACCGACTCGGACCCGCCCCGCCGCACTTGGATCTTCACGGGTCCGGTCCTGAACACCCACAAGAATCACCCAAGTTGCTTTGCCTTCGCAAGCTTCGCTCCGCGGCCAGACGGCGTCCCTCCGACGCCGTGCGCAAGCCGGAAGAACACGCAGCCCAGAGCAACCTTCGACCCCAGGTGCCGCCGCGTCAGCAGCACATACGCCTGCTCAACGGTGGTACGAGCAACTTGGGTGACCGCTCATCAAGTAATGCCGGGCGCAACCCGGCTCCCACAGCTTCTTTCTTGATGAAGACGCTGCAAACAGGTCCATGGATAGGCTGACCGGGACCATCCAAGGATCAAGGAGAGCCTCCGCATGAAGAGAACGGCCACCCTGGCCGCCTCCGCACTGTTCGTGCTGCCCCTCACCGCGCTCACCGGGTGCGGCGGCAGTGACAAGTCCGAAGCCGACAACAAACCGGACGTATCGGCCACTCCTGCGAGGGCAGTCAGTCCCGCCCAGCAGGTGCAGCAGCAGATGCTCACGGGGACGGAGGCGGCCGGCTACGGCATGTCGAAGCTGCGACCCGACTACCTGTTGGCCAAGACCCAGAAGGAACTGACCGTCGACAAAGCCACGTGTCTGCCACTCGGTTACGCCATGAACCAACTTCCGATCGGCTCCCCCCAGGCTCACCTGACCCGGGTCGCCGCCAAGAAAGAGCCGGACGGAATCCTGACGTACATCACGCTGTCCTCCTACGCCCATGGCCAGGCACAGGCCACCATGGCCGGCCTCTCCACGGCGGTGAAGTCCTGCGCCAGCGGCTTCGCGGCCAAGGGGCCGGGCGGCAAGAACCCGTACAAGACGGTCAGGCCGGAGACGGCTCCGACCGGCGGCGACGAGGCGCTCGCCTTCGCCGCCACCTTCGACGCCGGCGGCCAGACCCAGACCGTCCGCACGCAGGTCTTCCGCTTCCACGACACAGTGGTCACCTATTTCGCGATCGACAGCCAGGCCTTCCTCAAGCAGTCCGCGGGCAACGCCCGGATTCCGTCGGCTGTCGTCAAGGCACAGAACGCCAAGCTGGGGTGACGTACCTGGGCCTGCAGTCCGTTCGTCACGCGCTATCGACTGTTGTGAACTCCCCTGACCAGGCATTGACTTTGACGGATCGGTCCTGGTGAAACCGAGACTCACACCGGTAGCGTCCCTCCCCTTGCGTCCATCCTCATCCCACTGGGAGTCACTCGTGAACCGCCGTTCTTTGCCCGTTGCCGCCGCGCTCGCCGCGACCGCAGCCCTGCTGCTGACGGCGTGCGGTGGCAGTGACCACACATCCAAGAGCAACGACAAGATCCCAGGGGCCGACACCGGCGACCAAAAGAGCTCACCGTCGCCGAGCGCTTCGGCAGACAACAGCGCTGGGCGACCCAAGATCGCTCTCCCCGGTGACGTCCATGACGTCTTCGATGGCTGGAAGACCGGAGATCCGAAGACTGATCCGGTGCTCGCAGACGCCGGACGCACCATCGACGCCACGAACTATGCCATCACGCAGGGAAATCCGAACGAACCCGCACTCGGTTTCTACTACAAGGGGGATGCGCTCGTCGGAGCTGCCCAGTGGGTCAAGCAGGGCAACGACGCGGGCGTGACCCTCACCGGAACGACGCGGTACTTCAACCCCAAGGTTGATGTGTATGCGGCAAACCGGGCGACGCTCAGCTACTGCTCGTTCGAGGGCAAGGCATACGCGAAGAACCGCAAGACCAACAAGGTCGAGAAAGACCCGGTCACCAACAACTCGTACGTGCTGTACGTCACGCGCCTGGAGAAGAACGGCAAGGGCGTGTGGCAGACGTCCATTTTCAAGGGAGACAGGGGGAACAAGGCGTGCAGGCCGTGATCAGTGGTCGCAGTTGGGTTGTCGTGGCCGGTGTTGCCATCGCATGCACCGTGATCGCGTCTCCTGCTCAGGCCGGCTACTCCCCAGGGGGCGGTACGCATGGCCAGACGACGACAAGCGCCAAACGCAGCGGGCAAACCCTGGAGTCACGCATCACCTTCACGGGCTCCACCCGGGCCGCCGGTGATTCGTCCCCGACCATGACCCCCGTCAGCGACTGGACGCCGCCCGCTTGCTGGTACGAACCCATCTCGGCGCAAGAGTTCGCCAAGAGAACCGAAGACGGCTACAAACTCGTCGTCGACGATCCGGATCAGCCCAATTACGCCAAGGTGGCGACGGGCCAGTTCCGGGACATCTACAAGGACGGCAAGTACAAGAACTACAACCTGGATCAGGCCGACAAGGGCAACTGGTGGGTGGCCGCACAGGATCCGAGCCGCCTGAACGACCTCGCGGCCTGGGAATGCGACGACCTGCCGTTCTGGGTCGACAACGGCGACAACCCGCGCGTCAAGAATGCCGTCTCCCCGAAAATACTGGCGGAACTCGCCTACAACCGCATCAAACTGCCCAGCACCGCTGTCTCTCTCGCCCCCGACGGAACCACCAAGGTCAAGCTCCCCACCTGGGCCTGGCTCGACAAGACCAAATTCAAGAAGGTCTCTGTCACGGCCTCACTGAACGTGGCCGGCCTCAACATCCAGGCCACCACTACGGCCAGGCCAGTCTCTCTGACACTGCAGCCGGGCACCACGGACGCCGATACCTTTCCCGCATCCGGCGAATGTGCGATCAACGCCGACGGCTCCATCGGCGACCCGTTCGTCAAGGGCAAGGCCGACCAGACCCCGCCCTGCGGCATCAAGTACCTCCGTTCCTCCGGTAACGGCGCCTTCCAGCTGAAGGCCACCATCACCTGGCAGATCAGTTGGACGGGAACCGGCGGTGCCGGCGGTGATTTGCCGGACGGGACCTTCGGGGCCACGCAGGAAGTCACCGTCCAGGAGATCCAGACAGTCAACCGATAGCGACAGAGCCCGACAGCGAGGCATCACCGTGAGAGCTCGCGCCGTCCGGGCGCCCGAAGGCGGCTTCTGCGGTGTTGCGCTGTGAGAGGCGACCTGGGTGGCGAGGTGTGGAGGGAAACGGAGTTCGCCTTCCGCTGCCTCCTCGCTCTCCTGTTTGCAAGCGCGCTCGTACTAATGGCGGTCCTGGACATGTTCTGGGGAGACGACACCTAGCGGTGGGCGGCCGGGACGTGGCCGAGTGGGTGTGCCGCTTCGCGGTACACCTTGGTCTCTCCGCCCCGTGCCTGCTCGTCCTCTCCGGGTGGGCACTGGGCAGGGCCGATCACCTGTCGTGGAAGACCCGCCCGGTTCTCCGTGGGGCGGTGGGGCTCGTCTCCAGCGTCGTCGAAGTCGCGCTGCCGGTCCAGCGCTTCGTCGCCCTGGAGGCGGGCCGCGCCCCCACCCATACCCCTGAGGTACGAACTGAGCACAGAAGTTGACCGATTTGCCATAATAAATTCACAGTCAGCCAGGCGTCGAAGCTCCATCCGCCTGGCGAAACCACCAGTCACACCGCTACCTTCGGTGTTCTTGACGAAACATTACCGATCTTTGGCTCCACGGGGGTGGACCGTGCGAGGCGCCACGGGGGTGCACCATGGCTGACAGGACACGAGCGGATCTCGATACCATCCGGGACTGCTCCGACTCCCTTTTCCGTATTCACCGCGAGTTCAAAGAGCACGGGAATCCGGCCGACGAATTCCGCGACGATCTGGGCAGCGGCACGCTCCGCGATGTCTTCGACGAGTTCTCTGACACCTGGAAGAAGACACGCAAGAAACTCATGAAGGACATAGAGAACCTGGCCAAGTACACCAAGACCGCGGCCGACACGTACGACGAGGTGGACCACAAACTGGCCCAGGCCCTCCGGGACGCCCGCAAGAACTCGAAGGGGAAGAAGTGACTCGCCCCCGCGACTGGGAACCTCTGCACGACGGCGACCCCATTCCCGGCGACCCTTACGAAGTCGCCAGGCTCGGCAAGCAGTTGCGCACCATGGCCGACGAGATCGACAAGCAGTCCGGCAACATCCGGGCACTGGCTTCCGTCGAGGGCTGGGACAGCGACGCCGGCCGTGCGTTCCACGACGTGGCCGACGGTGCCTCTGGGCGGCTCAAGCGGGCCTTCGACCGCTATGACGAGGCTTCCAAGGCCCTCGGGACGAAGGTCGTGGAGGGCGGTGAGTCCAATGAGTACGCGAGCGAGCTGCACCGGGCCCAGAAGATCGCCGACAAGGCGCTGGTCGACTTCCGCGAGGCGGAGGGCGACCAAAAGAGCGCCGTCAGCGGGCTGGACCAGTACAAGGACACCGTCCCCAGCAAGGACGACGTTTCCGAGCGGACCCGTCTTGAGAAGAAGCGCGACGGTGCGATGGACGTCATACGTCACTGCCACAGTGAGATCGGCCGGGCGAAGATCATTCGCGACGAGGCCGCCCAGGCCGCCGCAAAGCATATAAAGAACGTCGTCCATCACGACGGCGTCCGCGACCCCGGCGGGATCATGAACTTCCTCGCCGACTGGGCCGACTTCTTCTCGAACCTGTCCGCCGTGTTCTCGATCCTGGCGGTCATCTGCGCGTTCGTGCCGCCATTGGAGTTCCTGGTACCGCTGTTCGCGGCACTTGCCGTGATCACCAGCGCGGCCGCGCTCGCAGGGCACTTGTACGACATGACCGTGCGCGGCGGTGAGTTCAACGGCATGAAGCTCTTCTTCGACACCCTGGGCGTCATGCCCGGTCTCGGCGTTCTCAAGGGCTTCAAGGCCCTCAAGGGACTCAAGGGTCTGGCCAAGCTGCGGGGTCTTCGCTTCAGTGGCATGGCGGCGGCGGAGGGCGTGGGCTTCAAGTTCTTCAACGGCATCGGCGTCAAGGCCGTGAACACGATTCTCACCAAGGCCGGCAAGCCCGCCCTGGAAGGACGAAGGATTACAGCCGCCATCAAGAGCGGAAGCTTCGTCAGTGCCATGGTGAAGGTCTTCACCGGACACAACGGCGAAGGCACCGGCGATCCTGGTGACTACCCGAAGGTGACCCCGAGCCCGTCGCCCCAGCCGGCCCCCACGCCAGCGCCCAGGCCGGCTCCCAAGCCCACGTCGGCGCCGTTCCACGCCGCTCTCGCCCACTGACCCCGGAACAGCCCGAAGGAGTCCCCCGCACATGTCCGAAGAAGACCGCGAGCTCGGTCCCGGTGAGTACCGGGCACGGGCCGGGATCATCAGGAAGATGGTCCCGGGAGAGGTCCTGGCCTCGGTCCCGGCCGCACGCGAACTCGCCGAATCCGAAGGTCGTCGACTCCAGTTCGACTTCCTTGACGACGCGGCGGTGCTGAAGCTGCTCCACCTGCGTTACCTCGACCAGGAGAAGATGCGCAGCGGAGGAATGCGGCTCGGCCTTCCATCCGCCTTCGTTCTCATGGGGCTCTTCGTGTACTGGGGCGCGTACGTCCAGTACTGGGAGTCGTCGAAGTCTCAGTCGGCGTACTACGCGGCAGCCGGTGCCGTGGTCGGCGTCATCGTCCTTCTCTACGTCGTTTCGCTGAGGCGGCACTGGGGAGACCGCCCCCGGCAGAAAGTACGCGCGAGGTCGGCCGCTTACCGAGAGATCGCGCACGCCGCCGCCCGGCAGGGCGCCGAACTGCCCGAGTTCTACCCCCACTACGGGCCGTACCCCTTCGCCGCCAACTTCTACGCCGACGCGGCGGACCTCGAACTGCCAAGTGAGGCAGGCGAGCGATGAGCACCGTCACGACAGAGGCCGAGCTCGCGTCGGTCGTGGACGGCGAGGCCGTGCACGTTCGCTGGATCATGCCGGAGGGCTTCTTCGAGCTGCCCATGGACGTGGAGTCCGTGGAGGAGCTTGCCGACGGGCTGATCGACCTTGCGCGCCGGGTGATGCCGGGTGCCCCGGAAGACATGCAGTACCAGTGGGCCGCCATCTGCGCGGGCAACTACGACGCGTTCGTCGAAGCGAGCGTCCAGTACGCCGGCTTCGTCATCACGGAGGTTGACGGAACCCGCTGCACGGCCACCGTGCACGTCTCCCTCATGGATCTGGCGGAGGAGGCCCGGTTCAGCCCCGTGCATGCCACGACCGGCGCCCTGACCGCGCTCGATCGCGGTGAGGTCGCTGAGATCAGCCTGCCCTGCGGCCCGGCCGTGTCGTGGATCGGTACCCGGCAGGCGGCCATCGACGCCGCGCTCGTGCCGTCGGGGCACGACGAGCCCTTCTGGACGTCGTTCATCCAGGTGCAGGTCCCCCTGCCCAACGGCACGGTGCTGGTACTGGAGATGGTGACACCGACGCAGGATGGTTGGGAGGTCTTCTCCAGCATGTTCGCGGGCATCCTGAAGAGCCTCTGCTTCTTCGACGACGAGGGCAGCGTCCTGGGGCTCTCCGCGTGACCGGTCGGACCCAGGCGGAGCCTCCCGAGGACTACCGGCTGCTCGTCCCGCGCGACTGGTTCCGGATCGACCTCACGCTCGACCGCTGGCGTCCCCAACTGAAAACGTTCGTCGACCAGCAGGCATGCCGTCGGCCCATGTCCGCGGAGGCCAGGCAGGAGCTGTGGACGGTGCTGCGCAACACCGCCGAGCGTGGTGTCGCCGAAGGCGCGTTGGAGCTCTTCCTGCGTACGGAGGCCGAATCGGCCACTCCGGCAACCTTGTTGATCTCCCTGCTTCCGATGCGGGGAGTGCTCAACGCGGCGCCGAAGGAGCTCGCACAGGCGTTCTCGGCCCGCAGGGGGGAGGGCGCGGAGGTGACCGTCGTGCCTCTCCCCGCCGGTGACACGGTACGCGTGGCCACGACGACGACGTTGGACCTCTACGTCCACATGCCGGGCGAGGTCGGATACCTGCTGCTGGCCTTCACCGTTCCGCTGAGCGGCATCAAGAGTCCCATGGGCGATCTGTGCGAGGCCATCTCCGGCTCGTTGCGGTGGGTGTGAGGCAGACGGACGCAGGACGGCGCGGCGGGCCGCAAGCCCGCCGCACCATCAGGAACAGTCGGCCGACCCTTACTTGCTCTTGGCCGCCTTGGCCAACTCATCATCGATCTGCTCGAACTTGTCGGCCGCGTTGGTGAGGTAGTCGCCCATGCCGTCGAGGCCGTCGAGGGTGTCCTTCGTGCCCCGCACGAACTCGTCGAAGTTCTCGTCGAAGGCCTTCGACGAGCTCTTGGTGACGTAGCCGGACTCGACCAGGTTGGCGATGTACTTGCGCAGGCCGTCGAGCTTCTCGTGGAGCTTTTCCTTCTCCTTCACGACATGCTTGGCGGCATCGCGCATGTCCTGGTATGTGACATCAAGGTCCTTGGCCATGAAGCTGCTCCCTCTTCAACACGCCGCAGGGCCAACCCCCGTGGCTCCCTGTTTGCGGACGAGACGAGTGGGGTGCGTGGTTCCACCGGTGTGATCGTCCGCTCTTGCGGCAGCAGCTTACGGCCGTTGCGCGTGCCGTTGCCATCGGGAAGCCTTAGCGGTCTCCCCGTTGCCCCGCCGCAACAGGGAGCGGATATCGTCGCCTTCACTGTGACCTGCGTGACGAAAGCGGCCACAGGGGGCTTGGGGAGGACAAGCGTGCGCCTGACTCTGACCGTCGTCGACCCGTTCGGCGGGGGCTCCGCCGACGTCGTGCTCGATGCCGATCCCGAGTCCACCGTGGGGGACATCGCCCAGGAGCTGGCCCAGCAGGTCGGGCACAGCGGGGCGCAGGTCATCCCGATCGGACAGCATCATCAAGCGCCGGCCGGTGGCGCGCCGTTCGTGTACGTCGACGGGTACGCCGTCGACCCCACGGCCACCGTGGTCGGCTCGCCGTTGCGGGAGGGGGCCGTCGTCAGCCTCCAGGATCCCGCCGGCTGCCTGCCCGGCGAGCCCACGGGACTGGTCGAACTGCGCGTCGTCGGCGGGCCCGTGGCCGGATTCGTGCACCGCCTCGGAGTGGGCCGGTACGACATCGGCAGCGGCGCCGCCTCGTACATCCGGATCGACGACCCGGAACTCGACGCCCGCGCCCTGACGTTGTCAGTTGCAACGGACGGCACCTGCCAAGTCACCGTCCATCAGGACAAAGAGGGGGTCACGAAGGACGGCTCGGCCGTCGAGGACGACTCCTGGCCCCTCGGCGCCCAGATCGCCCTCGGCAACACCCTGCTGGAGCTCGGCCGTTACACCCCGCCCAACGCCGCCCTGAAGTGGTCGGACGACGGGGTGGGGCTCGACTACAACCGGCCGCCGCGGCTGCGCCCGCCGGACCGGCAGACCAAGTTCCGGCTGCCCAGCCCGCCCCGGGAGTACGAGGCCCGGCCGCTGCCCTGGCTGATGGCGCTCACGCCCCTCGTGGGGTCCGTGGTGTCCGTGCTGATCTTCCACCGCTGGTACTACCTGATCATGGCGGGGCTCAGCCCCATCATGCTGTTCGCCAACTACTTCATGGACAAGAAGCACGGGCGCAAGTCCCATGCGAAGCAGCTCAAGGAGTACAAGGAACAGAAGGAGCGGATCGAGAAGGACGCGCAGGACGCCCTCACCGCGGAGCGGCAGGACCGGCGGGGCGCCATACCGGATCCCGCTGCAGTGCTCTCCCTGGGCACCGGACCGCGGACCCGGCTGTGGGAGCGGCGGCGTACGGACCGGGACCATCTGCTGGTCCGGGTCGGCACCGGGCGGCTGCCCTCGGAGGTCGTCCTGGACGACCCCGAGCAGGACGACCACCGGCGCCAGGTCACCTGGAACATCGAGGACGCGCCCGTCGCCCTGTCCCTCCGCTCCCTCGGCGTCATCGGCATGGCGGGTCCCGGCGACTCCGCCCGCTCGCTCGGCCGGTGGGCGGTCGCGCAGACCGCCGCGCTGCACAGCCCGATGGACGTGCAGTTCTACGTCCTCAGCGAGAACAGCGCCAAGGACAGCTGGGACTGGATGCGCTGGCTGCCGCACGCCAAGCCCTCCGGCGGGCAGGACGTCAACGTCCTCATCGGCACCGACGCCGAGACCGTCGGCGCCCGCATCGGCGAGCTGACCCAGATCCTCGACGCCCGCAAGAAGGCCGCCGAGCAGAACCGTGGGCAGGGGGCCTCCTTCAGCGAGCCGGACATCGTCGTCGTCTGGGACGGCTCGCGACGGCTGCGGTCGCTGCCGGGTGCCGTACGACTGCTGCGCGAGGGCCCGGCCGTCTCCCTGTACGCGATCTGCCTGGACGCCGAGGAGCGGTTCCTGCCCGGTGAGTGCCAGGCGTTCGTCGTCGCCGAGCCCAAGGCGCGGGAGTACGACGCGAACGGCGCCGCCGACCGGCCCGCGGCGCAGCAGCAGGTGGCCGGCGGCTTCCCCTCCTTCCAGGCCTGGCATGCCGCGAGCACGCCCGAGACCGAACGCGCCCAGCAGCCACAGGAGTTGCGACTGCGCGTCGAGGAGGCCGGCGCGGAGGGCATCAAGGACGTACGGCCCGACTTCGTGTCCGCCCCCTGGTGCCTGCGCCTGGCGCGTTCCCTCTCCCCCCTGCGCGACATCAGCGGCGAGACCGAGGACTCGGCGCTGCCGGGTGCCAGCCGGCTGCTCGACGTGCTCCAGCTGGAGCCGCCGACGAGGGATGCCATCGTCGCGCGGTGGCGGATGGGCGGGCAGTCGACGCTCGCGGTGATCGGTGAGTCGTACGACGGTCCGTTCGGCATCGACATGCGCAAGGACGGCCCGCACGGCCTGATCGCCGGTACCACCGGTTCCGGTAAGTCGGAGCTGCTGCAGACCATCGTGGCGTCGCTGGCGGTGGCCAACACGCCGGAGAACATGACCTTCGTGCTCGTCGACTACAAGGGCGGCTCGGCGTTCAAGGACTGTGTGAAGCTGCCGCACACCGTCGGCATGGTCACCGACCTCGACGCTCACCTCGTCGAGCGCGCGCTGGAGTCGCTGGGCGCCGAGCTGAAGCGGCGCGAGCACATCCTCGCCGCCGCCGACGCCAAGGACATCGAGGACTATCAGGATCTCGTGCGCAGGGATCCGTCCCATGCGCCGGTGCCGCGACTCCTCATCGTCATCGACGAGTTCGCGTCCATGGTGCGCGATCTGCCCGACTTCGTGACGGGGCTCGTCAACATCGCCCAGCGAGGGCGTTCGCTGGGCATCCATCTGCTGCTCGCCACGCAGCGGCCCAGCGGTGTCGTGTCCCCGGAGATCCGCGCCAACACCAACCTCCGTATCGCCCTGCGGGTGACGGACGGCGGCGAGTCGAGCGACGTCATCGACTCGCCCGAGGCCGGGCACATCTCGAAGAACACACCGGGCCGGGCGTACGTCCGGCTCGGTCACGCGTCCCTGGTGCCCTTCCAGTCGGGGCGCG
Organism: Streptomyces olivochromogenes; assembly: GCF_021538895.1. GTDB lineage: Bacteria > Actinomycetota > Actinomycetes > Streptomycetales > Streptomycetaceae > Streptomyces > Streptomyces olivochromogenes_A. The sequence goes on from NZ_JADDRL010000123.1 coordinate 24,285, forward strand.
TCGGTGGCCGCAGGCCCGGCGCCGCCGATCCCGCCGCCCTCGCCCCCTGGGTGGGCGAGCTGACCTGGGAGGATCTGGGCCGGGCGGCGCTGGTGAAGCCGAAGGCCGAGGCCCGCGAGGACGAGGAGATCACCGACCTCAAGGTGCTCGTGGACGCGGTCGGCGAGGCCAACCGGTCGCTGGGCATCCCCGCGCAGCACAGCCCCTGGCTGCCCGCGCTCTCCGAGACGCTGCTGCTCGACGAGATCGAGATCCCGGTCGCCGGTCTCACGGCGGGCAAGCTGCCGCCCGCGCCGTACGGTGTGGAGGACCTGCCCGCCGACCAGGCACGCCGGCCGGTCGTGGTCGACTTCGCCACCTTCGGTCACCTGATGATCGGCGGTGCGCCGCGCAGCGGCCGTTCCCAGGTGCTGCGCACCCTCGCGGCCTCCCTCGCGCGCACGCACTCCTGCGCCGACGTCCACCTGTACGGCATCGACTGCGGCAACGGCGCGCTCAACGCGCTGACCCGGCTGCCGCACTGCGGCGCGGTGGTGGGCCGTAACCAGACCGAGCGGGTGATCCGCCTGGTCAACCGACTCAAGGGCGAACTCGGCCGCCGCCAGGACCTGTTGGCGGACAAGGGCTACGCCGACATCGGCGAGCAGCGGGCCGACGCGCCCGAGGACGAGCGGCTGCCGCACATCGTCGTGCTGCTCGACCGCTGGGAGGGCTGGGTGCCCACCCTCGGCGAGATCGACCACGGGTCGCTGACCGACGAGCTGACGACCATGATGCGCGAGGGCGCGAGCGTCGGTATCCACCTGGTCCTCACCGGTGACCGCACGCTCCTTGTCGGCCGCGTCGCCACGCTCACCGAGGACAAGTACGGTCTGCGGCTCGCCGACCGCAGCGACTTCTCCACGCTCGGCATCCCGGCCCGCAAGGTGCCGGAGGAGATCCCGCCGGGCCGCGCGTTCCGCAACGAGTTCGGTACGGAGACGCAGTTCGCGCTGCTGTCCGAGGACACCACGGGTCAGGGCCAGGCGGCGGCGATCGGGGCGATCGGCGAGGCGGCCGCGGCGCGGGACGCGGACGTGCCGCGCGCCCGGCGCCCGTTCCGGGTGGACAGCCTGCCGAGCCGGATCTCCTTCGCGGACGCCTGGGAGATGCGTGACCCGGAGGCCTCCCGCTCGCGGCTGTGGGCGCTGGCGGGCATCGGCGGCGACGAGATCGTCGGCTTCGGCCCGGACCTGGCCCAGGGGGTGCCGACGTTCGTCATCGCGGGCCCGGCCAAGTCCGGCCGCTCGACGGTCCTGATGAACTTCGCCCAGTCCTATCTCTCCCAGGGCGTACGGCTGGTCGTCGCGGCCCCGCGGCAGTCGCCGCTGCGCGGGCTCGACGGCACGGAAGGCGTGCTGAAGGTCTTCACCGAGGACGACATCGACGAGGACGACTTCGAGGAGGTCATCGACTCGGCGTCGCTGGAGGAGCCGATCGCGGTCCTGGTCGACGACGGCGAGATCCTCGAAGACCTCGACGCCGAGTCCCACATGAAGCGGATCGTCTCGCGCGGCGCCGAACGCGGCCTCGCCCTCGTCATCGCCGGTGACGAGGAGGACGTGTGCAGCGGCTTCTCCGGCTGGCAGGTCGACGCCAAGAAGGCCCGCCGCGGCATCCTCCTGTCCCCGCAGGAGTCGTCGAGCGGCGACCTCATCGGCGTACGGCTGTCGCGAAGCATGGTCGGCGGCCAGGTGGTGCCCGGGAAGGGCATGCTGCACCTGGGCGACGGCGAGCTGCGGACCGTGGTGATCCCTGGGTGAGCGAGGGGTCGGCGAGGCCGGGCCGGCCGCGGGGGCGGCGGGCCCGGGACTCCGACGGCCGGTGGTCTGTGGCTAGTTGACCTTCGACATCCGGGAGACCGGGTTGCCCTCGGCCGAACTGTCCGACGTGTACTTGAGGTCGTCGCCGACCGGGGTCAACTCCACCAGGTGGGGTGCGGGGTTGCAGCCCTCGTGGTTGCCCTTGGCGCCCACGGACCGGGCGACGATCCGGGTCTTCGTCACCTTCTTCAGGGTGAGCACGTCGGTGCAGACGCCGCCGAGTTGATCGGTCTGTGTCATCCGGCCCAGTTCCTCGCCGAGGCCCACCCGGTGGACCGTGAGCCGGAAGGTGCCGATGGGGAGGTTGCCGTCGAGGGCCGTGCCCTGGCCCTCCCAGGTGCCGAGGTAACGGTCGGGGACGGCGCGCGACGCGGTGTCCTCGCCGCTGGTGTCCGGACTGGAGGGGGCGCTGGTGGGGGCGCTGGCCGCCGCGCTCGGCGCCGGGGAGTGGGCGCTGCCGCCGACCGAGTCGTTGTCTCCCCCGCCGCCAAAGGGGCGCAGCACGAACCCCAGCCCCACGGTCACCGCGGCCAGCGCCCCGGCCACCGCGAGGGCCACCGTGCAGCTGACCCGGCGTCCGCGTCCGCCCTCGCCCGGAGCCGAGGTGGCCGCCACGCTGACGGAGACCTTCCCCGGCCGCTGCTCGGCGGGTACCGCGTCCCGCTGCTCGGGCACCACGGTCGCGGCCCCCGGCGCGGCATCCCGGACCCCGGACATGGAGGTCTGCGACCCCGGGACCGGCACACCCAGCCCCGGTGTCCCCAGCCCGGGCATCCCCGGCCCCGGCATCCCGGGCA
>NZ_JADDRL010000124.1 GCF_021538895.1 Streptomyces olivochromogenes
CTCAAGCGCCGCGCCGCCGACTACGCACGCCTGCTCATGCGTTACGAGGACCAGTCCGAGCGGGCCGGCGGACCCCTGCCGCCGCAGCTCGTGACCGAACTGACCCGGGCCGCCATGGACGCCGGCGTCTACGCCATCAACATGCCCGCCGAGTGGGGCGGCGCCGGCCTCAGCCTCCTCGACCAGGTCATCGTCGAGGAGGAGTTCGGCAAGGTCACCAACTGCCTGTGGGACATCCCCTGGCGGCCCGCCAACGTCCTCGCCCAGGGCGACGAGCGGCAGCGCGAGAAGTACCTGCTGCCGGTGATCCGCGGGGAGAAGTTCGACGCGTTCGCCGTCACCGAGCCCGGCGCGGGCTCCGACCCGTCCTCCGGCACCTCCACGGCCACCCGCACCGAGGGCGGCTGGCTGCTCAACGGGGAGAAGTGGTTCGTCACCTGTGGCGACATCGCCGACTTCCTGCTGGTGCAGGCGGACGCCGGACCCGAACGGCTGGCCACCCTGTTCTTCGTGGACAAGGCCGCGCCCGGCGTCGAGCTGACCCGGCTGCCGCACTTCATGCACTCCGCGGTCAACGGGCATCCCGAATTCACCTTCACCGACGTCTTCGTGGCCGACGAGGACGTGCTCGGCGGCGTCGGCAACGGCTACGAGCTGACCAAGGAATGGTTCACCGACGAACGCCTGATGATCGCGGCCCGCACCGTCGGCGCGGCCGAACGGGCGCTGCAACTGGCCCGTGACTGGGCGGTGGAGCGGGAGCAGTTCGGGGCGCCGATCGCCTCGTACCAACTGATCCAGGGGATGCTCGCCGACTGCGCCGTCGACATCGCCGTCAACCGCGCCTACACCCACCAGGTCGCCTGGGAGGCCGACCAGCCGTACACCGACCGCAAGACACTGCACGCCAAGGCGTCCACCGCCAAGCTCGCCGCCAGCGAGGCCGCGGGCCGGGTCGCCGACCGCTGTCTGCAGATCTTCGGCGGCCGGGGCTACGACCGCACCTATCCCGTCGAGCGCATGTACCGCGAGCTGCGCGTCGACCGGATCTGGGAGGGCACGTCCGAGATCCAGCGGCTGATCATCGCCAACGAGCTCATCAAGCGCGGCACCGGCGCGCTGGCCCTGCCCACGCACTGACGCCGGCCACCCCTCTCGACGAGCGCACCACCGCCGCCTTCCACCCCTTCACCGCACAGCGAGGACTTCCATGGACTTCCGCCTCACCCCGCGCCAGGAGCAGCTCAAGGCCGACGCGCGCGCCCTCACCGACTTCATCACCGCGTACGAGCTCCCGTGCGAGGAGGACAACGGCCTCCCGGCGAGCGCCCACGCCAAGATCCGCGACGCGGTCCTGGAGGCGGGACTCCAGGCCGTCAACATGCCGGCCGAATGGGGCGGCGCCGGACTCACCATCGCCGAGCAGGTCACCGTGCAGGAGGAACTGGGGCGGCTCACCGGCGCGTTGTGGGACATGGTGTGGCGGCCCGCCAACGCGCTGCGGTTCTGCACCCCCGAGCAGCGCGAGCGCTTCCTCGTCCCGGTGATCAAGGGAGAGCGGCGCGACTGCTACGCGGTCACCGAGCCCGGCGCCGGCTCGGACCCGCAGAACCTGGCCACCACCGCGACCAAGAACGACCAGGGCTGGGTGCTCGACGGGGAGAAGTGGTTCGTCACCGTCGGCGACCACGCCGACTTCATGATCGTGCTCGCCGCGGCGGGCCCGGAGCGCGCGCCGACGCTGTTCCTCGTCGACAAGGACACCCCCGGCATCGAGATGACGCGCGTGCCGCGCTTCATGCACACCTTCGTCTACGAGCACCCCGAGTTCACCTTCACCGACGTCCAGGTCGGCGAGGACGCCGTGCTCGGCGGTATCGGCGAGGGGTACGACATCACCCGCTCGTGGTTCACCGAGGAGCGCCTGATGATCGCGGCCCGTACGACGGGCGCCGCCGAGCGGGCCCTGGAACTGGCCCGTGACTGGGCGGTGGAGCGGGAGCAGTTCGGGGCGCCGATCGCCTCGTACCAGCTGATCCAGGGGATGCTCGCCGACTGCGCCGTCGACATCGCCGTCAACCGCGCCTACACCCACCAGGTCGCCTGGGAGATCGACCAGGCCTCGCCCGAGGACCGCAAGACGCTGCACGCCAAGGCGGCCATCGCCAAGCTCTCCGCGAGCGAGGCCTCCGGCCGTGTCATCGACCGCTGCCTGCAGATCCACGGCGGCCGCGGCTACGACCGCTCGTACGCCGTCGAGCGGCTCTACCGCGAGCTGCGCGTGGACCGGATCTGGGAGGGCACGTCCGAGATCCAGCGGCTGATCATCGCCAACGAGCTCGTCCGGCGCGGGACGGGAGTCCTGGACCTGCCCGTCGCCTGACGCTGACCATGGCCGGGGCCACGCGCCCCGGCCCCTTTACCGGCCCCTTCCCCCGGCCGGATCGGAGAGGAGATCGGATGACCGACATCAAGCGCGTCGGTGTGGTCGGCTGTGGCCTCATGGGCGCGGGCATCGCCGAGGTCTGCGCGCGGGCCGACATGCCGGTGACGGTCGTGGAGCGTGACGCGGAGGCGGCCCGCCGGGGCCGCCTGCGCATCGCCCGCTCGCTCGACCGGGCCGCCGCCCACGGCAGGCTCACCGCCGAACGACGCGAGACGGCCGCGGCCCGGATCACGGTGGTCGACCGGATCGAGGCCCTGCACGACCACGACCTGGTGATCGAGGCCGTGGCGGAGGACGAGGCGCTCAAGCTCGACGTCTTCACCCGCCTCGACGCCGTCGTCACCGGCGACCACACCATCCTCGCGACCAACACCTCCTCGATCCCGGTCATCCGGCTCGCCGCCGCCACCAGCCGCCCCGATCGCGTCGTCGGCGTGCACTTCTTCAACCCCGTGCCGGTGCTGCGCCTGGTCGAACTCGTCCCCTCGCTGCTGACCTCGGCCGACACGGCGGCACGCGCGGAGGCCTTCGTGACCGGCACGCTCGGCAAGGAGGTCGTACGGACCCAGGACCGGGCCGGTTTCATCGTCAACGCGCTGCTCGTCCCGTACCTGCTGGCCGCCGTCCGCATGGTGGAGTCGGGCAGCGCGACCGTCGAGGACATCGACCGGGGCATGGTGCTCGGCTGCGCGCACCCCCTCGGACCGCTGGCCCTGACGGACCTGATCGGCCTGGACACCACCCGCGCCATCGCCGAATCCCTGTACGCCGAGTTCCGCGAGCCGCTCTACTCGCCGCCCCCTCTCCTGTCCCGGATGGTGGAGGCGGGCCTGTTGGGGCGAAAATCGGGGCGGGGCTTCCACACGTACGCCGGCCGGCCGGAGCGCGAGGCGGCGGTACCGCAGGAGCGGCCGTGAGGGAAAATGGTCATGGCGTACGACCGTCGAACGAGGGGAGCCGCAGGGTGTCCAGCAAGGTGCGCACGGCAGACACACGCGAGCGCATCCTGACCGCGGCGTGCGAGGCCATCGCCGAGATCGGTTTCGAGAAGATCAGGATGCGCATGGTCGCCGAGCGGGCCGGTGTGTCGACCGCCCTGCTGCACTACCACTTCGACACACGCGAGAAGCTGTTCACCGAGGCGATGACCCACTCCTTCGCCAACACCGCCGTCGACGTCGAACGCGACGCCGGAACGGCACCGGCCTCGCTCATCCTCGCCCGCATCGTGCGCAGCCTGCTGCCGACCGACCCGGAACTGCGCCAGGACTGGCGCCTGTGGCAGGAACTGTGGGCACGGGCGCTGCGCGACGAGACGACCCGCGTCTTCGCCGTGGACCTGTACGCCCAACTGCACGCCTGGGTGGCCGACGCGGTCCGGCGGGGCATCGCGTCGGGCGAGTTCACCCCGACCGACGTCGACGACCTCAGTACGCTCGTCCTGTCCCTGAGCGACGGATACGGCATCCGCCTGATGCTGCGCGACCCCACCGTCACCCTCGACACGGCGCTCGGTTCCGTCTGGCGCCACATCTCCACCGCACTGGGCCTGCCGGAGGCCATGCCGACCGAGTGACCACGACGGGGCCGGGCAAGCCCGTGCAGGCTGACACCGACCAATTCGGCCTGTGCCATCAGCTCATGACCATGATCAGGGGGATTCATCCATGCGAACTGCCGTCGAACGCCGACGCTTACTGGCCGCCGTGGCCGTCGTGCCCGTGCTGGCCCTCGTTCCGGCCTGCTCGTCCGGTCACAGCGACACCGCCCGCCCAGGTGAAGCACGCCAGGCCGTCGATGCCTATGTCGACGCGCTCAACAGGCGCAGCGCGGACGACCTGATGACGGTCGGCGGCGTGCCCGACGCGGCCTGGTCTCGACGCGAGGCGGCGCGGATCCTCGCCGACAAGGGCGGACGGGGCTGGACCGTCAAGAACGTCCGCATCGAGTACGACTTCGGCCCGGACGTGGGCAGCGCCCGCGTCGAGGCCACGGACAAGAGCGGTCGGGCCGTGCGGGACAGGTTCACCGTCTTGCGCGAGAAGGGCGACTGGCACCTGGTCGTCTTCGAGGACGCCCCCGCGCCGACGAACAAGCCGAGTTCGTCCATCGATCGACCGGCCTGATCTCCTTCGGAGCGGAAGGTCGCCGGCCCTCAGCGGGTCGGCAGTCGCGTACCCACGATCACGCCGAGGTCCGGCGCGAGGCGGAGTTCGGTGGCCCGGAGTTCGGGGTGTTCGAGCCAGTGCAGTCGGGGCCGGTCGGGTGCGCCGTCGAAATGGGGTGGCCAGGTGGTGGCCGGCGTGAAGTCGTCGATCACCACCGTGCCGCCGGCGGCGAGGAGGCGAGCCGGGTCCGCGGCGCCGTCGCCCTTGGCCTGGCCCCCGCCGTCGAGCACGAGCAGGTCGTACGGTCCGTGTTCTTCGACGCGTCGCCAGTCGCCGTGGAGCACCTGGACGTGCGGGCAGTCCCGAAAGAGGTCCGCGGCGATGCGGGCCCGTGCCCGATCCCGTTCGACGCTGATGATCCGGGTGCCCGGGGCCGCACCCGAGACCAGCCAGGCAAGGCCGACACCACAGCCGGTTCCCGTCTCGGCGATGCCGTTCGGGGCCCCGGCGGCCAGCACTTGGAGCAGGCGTCCCTGTTCGGGCCGACAGGAAAACGCGAACCCGTGCCGACGCGCCGCCGCGACGGCCCGCCGCACCAGAACGGGCAGAGTCGTGAAGTCCTGGTAGGCGTCGGTTCCTTGAATCGACATGCGGTGCATTATGGCCGCGCCCGTCGAAGCCGTAACGGTTCGATGTCGGCCTTGCCGAAGTCGCCGGTCGCGAAGGCTTTCGCCGGGATCGTGAAGTACATCGTCCCGGCGTCGCCCCAGCCCCAGCCCAACTCGGCTTCCTCCGCGAGTTGCAGCAGCTGGACGGCGGGACCGTCGGAGTCGCGAGCGGTCACCGGGGAGCCGTGCGAGGTGTCGGGCCAGCCGAAGGCGCGGTGGCGGCCGGCGGTGTTCCCGTCGACGTCGTCCATGGCGGTGAGGATGAGGGAGGGCGCGCCCCAGTGTTCGTCCGGGTCGAAGGCGATGTCGTCGTCCTCGACGTTCGGGTGCGGCTGTCTCGACCGCTCGTGCGGGGTCCGCGGGAATCACTCGGCCCACCTCGGGACCGGAGACGTCCAGAGCGCGAAATGCCTCGTACGGGATGTCCGGGTCGAGGTGGGAGAAGTTGAGCAGGCCGGGGCGCGTGGGTAGTTCGTCCCCGAGCCAGGGCGCGAGGGCGTCGGTGTCGAGGACGGCGTGCAGGGAGAGCGGGACGCCCTGGAGCTCGGGCCAGGCGGTGCCGGGCTCCAGCCGGAAGCCGCGGCGGGACAGGGCCGCGAACTGCCGGCCGGCCTCCTCGCCGAGCCGCTCGGAACACAGGCGACGGACGCCTGCGGGGTCGTCGAACTCCATATCGGCATCCCATCAGCTTCCGCTCGCGGAGGAGGCCGCGGGGTGGGCCGCCGCCTCCTCTCCCGGGCTGGGGCTGTGTCACGCGGCTCCGCTGACCCCGGGGGCGATGAAGCGCCGGTGCAGCGGAGCGAAATCGCTCTCGGGCGTGCCGGTGATGCCGGCCTTCTCGACCGCGGGGGCCAGTCGTTCGGCGAAGAAGGTCTGGAAGGTCTCCTCCGACTCCCAGACGTCGATCACGTGCAACCCGTGGTCGTCGAACCAGGCCACGTGCACCTGGCCGCCCACGGGTGCGACCTCCTCCGACCCCACCGCCTCGCGCACCGTCTCGTACTGCTCAGGGCTCACCCCTGCCCAGCTCATGGACATCACGACAGCCATGTTCCCCTCCTGGTCCCCATCGGGTACGACCCGCCCGCACGGCGGTCACAGGCCGGCGACCGCTTCGGCATCGTCCCGCGGGGGTGCGCCCGGGGCGAAGAGCGTGCGGAGGCGCGGCACGGGAACCCTTCGACCCTCTGCGCCCAGCACACGCTCCTTCTCCCGGTGGGGGCGCCCCTGTCACAGCCCGTTCGTGGCCCGGGCGCGCGCCCTCTCGAACTCGGACAGCGGGTCGCCGTCGACGCGCCAGGGCCAGGCGGTGACCGTGCCGCCGATGGCCTCGAAGACCGGACGGGCCTCGCCTCGCCGTTCGGCGGCCATCAGGGCGTAGGCGAGCAGGTTCAGGTCGGCCAGGGCCGCCGCGTGCTGGAAGAAGTCGGGCCGGGCCCAGTTGCCGGCGGCACGGTCCAGGGCCTGGGCGGCCGTGGCGTGGGTCCAGTGCTTGCGTGCCATGAGCGCCTCGACGCCGCCCAGGGTGAGGACGGAGTGGTACTGCAGCACCTGGGCGGTGAGTTCCGTCGCCGCGCAGGCCGCGTTCTCGGGCGTACGGGCGCGGACGGCGTCGACGAAGTCCAGCACCTGGATGCGCGACCCCATCTCCTCCGGGCCCAGATAGCCCAGCATGCTCAGGTACGCCTCACGATTCCAGCGGTCGCGGTTCAGCACCTCGTTCCACAGGCCGAACACCTCCGACTGATTGCGGCGCTCCAGCCGCGCCAGCCCCAGCAGCACCACCCAGGGAGTGGGATCCGCCGGCGCGAGTTCGGCGGCCCGGAAGCAGCTCTTGGCGATGGCATCAGCATCCTCCAGGTTCCCCTGGGAGCGTCCGCGTACGAGATGCGCCCAGGCGAACAGCACGAGCGCACTCACGTTGCCCGGCTCACGCGTGGCCCAGGCCCGAGGCACGTGCGACTCGGACAGGCTGAACGCCAGGACGGACAGCTGGTGCGTACGACGGTCCCAGTCGACCGTCTCCTGGTCCAGGAGACGGGATATCTGGGCCGTACACAGATCCGTCGTCGCGATCGTGCCTGTGCTGGTTGTCGCCTGGAGCGACTTCAGCAGCCGCTTGAGGGCGACGTCGTCCAGCTCGGGGGCGAGGCGTGCCCTTCTGCGGCGACTTGAGAGAAATGCCATGTCCGGAGGCTAGAGGTGATCAGCGGGCGCGCAAGGTGTGCGCCGCGATCGTTATCCATTGCACGTGTCACTGTGCCCTACTCGCTCGTACGGCGAGACGTGTGCACGCGCCACCCATCATTCCCGGGGGTTCCGGCCCCCCGAGCGAGCCATGAGTGTCGTGACCTCTTCGCCGATGACGTCCCAGGCCGTGGTGTGCAGGGAGCCGATCTCCGTGCCCCGCAGAGCGTCGAGGACCTGCTCGGTGTCGGGGTCGCCATCGGCGTCGTACACGGTGCTGTCGCTGATCACCTCGTAGCCGTCGCGAACGGCGACACGAAGGCGGGTGCGTCCCCCCTCGTCGTCGGCGTGCAGGGCGGTGGCGACGACCAGGGGCGGCTCCCCGCCGGCCTCGCCGGAGAGCTTGCGGTACCCGCTGGCTATCGGTTCCTTCCAGTGGAGGCTGAGCAGGACGTGGCGCTTGGCCACGACCTCGGCCAGGTCGGTCTCGTAGAGGGAGCGCGCTCCGAGCACCGTGCATCGGGCGTCCAGTACGAGGGCCGGGGGCAGCAGGCAGCGCAGTGTGCTGCCGACGAGGTTGCCGCCGACCGTCGCGGTACGGCGCACGGCTCCCGTCCCCACCGAGGCCGCCGCCCGTCGCAGCACCTCCGGCAGGGGATCGCCGATCTGATTCAGCATCACGGCGGCCCCCAGCGTCTCATGCCCGACGACGTTGGCCTCCGGCACGTCACGCAGCGAAACGGCCTGGTCGGGAAAGCCGTCGCGCTGCCAGGCGGCCCACACGAGGGTGGCGCCGCCGATCGGCACCGCCCCCTCGGAGAGGCACTCCTGCGCTTCGGACACGGACTTGGGGAGACGCAACAGCACGGGAGCGGACCTGCTTTCCTCGAACGCTGGGCCATGCGGGACGCATTGACTCAGCCAGATGACCGCCGACATGGCGCATTCTGCCCACGCACGCGGGGGCGCATACAGGGCTCACCGTTGCCCACGAAGCGCCCATCGGGCGGCCGGCGCCCAGGCCGGGGCGCTCCGCGTTGACATTATGCAGGCATCTACCTGCATAATGGAGGTGCGAGCCTCGCGGCCGGACGCTGCGCGAGCGATCAGCGCCATGAAGAACAGGCAGAGGAGTACGTCATGACCGATGCATCCACATCCGTACCGGCCTACGTCTACGTGACCTACATCCGCGCGAGCGCGGAGCAGGTGTGGCAGGCACTGACCGACGCGGACCTGACGGCGCGCTACTGGGGACACGCCAACGTTTCGGACTGGCGGCCCGGCTCGTCCTGGGAGCACCGGCGCGTCGACGGGTCGGGTGCCGTCGATGTCGTCGGTGAGGTGCTCAAGGCCGAGCCCCCCACGCGCCTGGTGATCACCTTCGAGGACTCGCCGGACGCCGAACCGTCGAGGGAGCCGTCGGTGGTGACCTTCCTCGTGGAGCCGCACCAGGACATCGTCCGCCTCACGGTGACCCACGAGAACCTGCCCAACCCGGACATGCTCAAGGGCATTTCGCACGGCTGGCCGGCCGTGCTGGCGAACCTCAAGTCGCTGCTGGAGACCGGTGACGTCCTCCCGCAGGCGCCGTGGGAGATGTACCGCGCGCACACGTGAGACGGCAGTCGCCCCAGCCCTTCGCGTATCCGTTCCGCCTCCCTCCGCGCACGTCCGCAGAAAGAAGAGACACGATGGACACCACCAAGCTTCGGGACGCCTACGGTGCCCTGCTGGACGCCGCCGCCACGGTGGCCGACTCCGGTGACACGCCGCCCGTGCCGCCGGCCGGAGAGTGGAACGCCGACCAGATCCTGGCGCACGTCTCCCTGATCAACGCCGCCACCATCACCGCGGTGTCCTCCGTCGCCTCGGGCGCGGTCACCGCGTACGACAACCGTGCCGCGCTCGACACCTGGACCCTCGAACGCGTCATCGCGCTCGCCGGTGGCAACGCGGGGCTCCGGGACCGCATCCGCATCCAGGCGGACGCCCTGTGCGCCCTCGGCGGTCCGATGCTGAGCGACGCGGAACTCGACGCCGTGCTGCCCACCCTGCTCCTGTCCGACGACAAGCTCCTGCTCGATCGGCCCGTGCCGCTCAGGGACCTCCTCGCGGGCCTCGCGGAGGTGGAGCTCCCCGGTCATACGCGGCAGCTCCTGAGCCTGCTGCCGTAGGGCGGCCCGGGCAGCCGCCGGCCCTGACCGCGCTGCGCGGCGAGGCCCTCGTGGACGTCATCGCCTGCCTCCAAGTCACCTGTTCGGATCAAGAGCCGTGGCACGGTCGAGTCAGGACCCGGGGCACGGTCGCGTCCGAGGCCAGGGCCGTGATCCCAGGTCTTCGCGGGCCTGAGCGGCGGGTGTTGAGGTGTGCCGCCCCGAGGGTGTGCTGATGCGGCGGCCGCGCGGCGGTGTGACGCTCAGGGTGTCCCGTCTCGCGATGGATGCACAGCAGCGAGGTCAGCATGTCCAAGGCCACTGGAACCGCCAAGCTCCGACTCGACCCGACCGTGTGGAGCGGACTCGAAGACGCCGGAATCACCGTCACCGCGGTGGCGCCGGCCGCACCGCTCGACGACTCGACCGTCCCCGGCGCGCACTTCACCGTGGGCAGCGCGGAGGTGAGCGCGATCGGCAAGGGGTACGCCGGCTTCGAGGGCGGGCTACGGCTGGAGGACGCCGCCGGAGCCTTCATCGAGCTGACCGACCCTCAAGGGACGCTTCCCGCCGGGAAGGTCGTGTTCGCGGTCAAGACGAGCGCGGACAGCAGCAGGCAGCGCATCGAGGCGTTCGGCTACTCCCTGCTCAAGTCCCTCAGGGCCAACGCCTTGGAGACGTCGTTCAGCGTCGAGGACACCGACCTGAAGGTGACGTCCGACTTCGCCGCCCTTCTCTCCGACGTCCTCGACGGAGCCGTGGTGGACGCCGGTTCCGTCTTCGCCACGGCGTCGGCCCACTTCACCTTCAAGCCGAACCGTCTCTGACCGGCACGTCCCGCCGTTGGCCGGGCCCATGTCGCCCGGCAACCGGCCGGGTGCCCGACCCTGCCTGTCTCAGCGGATCATCGTACCCTGGAGTGAGTTGGGGATGATTGCGGAACGGACAGTGCCCGCCGTGTGGTGCCCGCTCCCCTCGGCGATTCACCCGTCGTGGCAGCGGATCCACGAGGACGCGGTCGACTGGATGATGCGCATGCGGCTGTACCGGTCCCCGGCCCAGCTGTCGCGCAACGCCTCCTCCGGCGCGGGTGAGTTGGCCTCCCGCGTCGCGGCGGACGCCGACGAGGAGCCCATACGACTCTACGCGCACTTCCTCATATGGCTGTTCTCCTTCGACGACGAGTGGTGCAGCGAGGGCCGCTACGGTGCCAGCCCCGAGGAGTTGGCCGTACTCGCCGCCCGGCTGCTGCGGGTGGCCGAGACACCCGAGCCCGAGCGGATGTTCGGCGACGAACCGTGGACCACCGCGCTGCGGGACATCCGGTCGCGCCTCGCCTGCGTCGCCTCCGACACCCAGATCGCCCGCTGGGCGCACGCGATGCGGATGTACCTGTTCGGTCAGGTGTGGGAGGCCGGGCTTCGGGCGAAGGGGCTGGTCCCCGACCTCAACGACTACATGGCCATGCGCATCCACTCCGGCGGGCTCGGCCCCTGCGCGGCCCTGCTCGACGTCCTGCACGGTCAGGAAGCCACCCCGGCCGAACTCCACCGACCCGAGGTCAAGGCGCTGACCGAGATGATGTCCATCATGGTGGGGGTCGACAACGACATCATCTCCCAGCACAAGGAGTCCCGCCGCAGCACCCAACCGCTGCGCCTCCTCAACGTCCTGACGCACCATCACCAACTCAGCCAGGACGAGGCGGTCGAGGAAGTCATCGCCCTGCGGGACCAGGTGCTGACCCGGTATCTGGTGCTTCGGCGCGACACCGACCAGGACGCCGCCCCCGGCCTCGCCGCGTACCTGACGGGCCTGGACCGATGGATCCGCGCCAACCTCGACTGGTCGTACACCTGCGCCCGCTACATCCACCCCGAAGATCCCGTCACCATGCCGTGCGCCACGCTCGCGGCCCCGCGCCCCGGCCCCGCCCGCGAACGCCTGTGTGTCCCCTCCATCAGCTGGTGGTGGACGTGAACGCCACGGATGCGGCACTGAATCCCGGCACTTGGACGGTGCCGCGCCATCTGCTGGGAGGGCCGCATGAACATGAATGACCTCCGCCGTACGCTCCGGCGGTCCACCTGCGGTCGCGAGCCGTCCGGGACGCCGGACGAGGTTCCCGTGGTGGCGTTCCCCATGCCCGTCCCCGCGATGTCGCCGGCCACGGCGTCCTCGGGTCCGAAGGCCGCCGCGCTTCGCGCGCGGCTCGCCCAGACCCTGACGGCGGCGGACCCATGGAGCGGCCGGTCGGCGCTGCCGACCCACCTCCTCACCGCCGCGGGACTCGCGGCACGACTGCGGGAGGAACTCGGCGTGAGCGTGTCCGGGGCGTCGGTCGAGGCGTCCGCCGAACCGGCCGACACACCCGGCCTCTCCGACTTCCGTACGCGCACGCTGCCCCTGACCGCCTGCCAGACGCTCGCCGAGGGCCTGGGCGTCCTGGGCCGCGCCGTCATGGACCTGGCTCACACTCCGCTCGGCGCGCATGACGCGGCGGCCGAACTGGCCGCCCTGCGGCAGGCGATGGAGTACTGGGCGGACGTCGCGGGAGTCGGCTCGGCCGAGACGGAGATCCGGCCGTCGCGCACCGCATCTCTGCCTCCCACCGAGGCCGAGGGGGAACCCCCGCTGGGTGCGGGGGCGGAGCGATGGTTCATCGGTCACCACTGCCGCTTCTTCCTGGAAGCGACCGCCGCCGCTCTCCTCACCCGCGCCGTCACCCATGTACGGCGCCGGCAGCCCGAACGCGCCGCGGACGCCCTGACGCAGGCGACCGTGTGCGTCCAGGGCATGCCCGCCGCCGTCGCCCACGCCTGCGCCCTGCCGGCGGCGCAGCACGGCGACGAGACCACACCCCCCGAACCGGACAGCCCCGCCCAACCGCGGCCCCTGAGCGGGCGGACGCACCTCACCTACCGCCACTACCGGCAGGCACTCGCCCGAGTCCTCACGGAACTGCCCACGCCCGCCGCGGAACTCCGCGACCGGCACCCCGCCCTGGCCCACGCCCGGACCGGCCTGCTCCACGCCGACCTCATCGACGGCGAGCGCCACGTCCACATCGCCTACACCCTGCTGGGTACGGCCCGCTCTTCGGCCCAGCACCCCGGCGCCCCCACCAACGCCGTCACGGAGCTACGCCGCATCAGCCACTACCGCGCCCGCCAGTACGCTCCGCTGCTGCGCCCGGCCGACCGCTCCTGACCCTCACCGGTGGGGCGTTCACTCGTCGGCCCGGACGAAGACGGGCTTGAGGTGTCTTTCCGGCAGCGCGGTCGGCAGGTCCTCCCAGTCGATGATGTGGGAGACGACCCGTTCGGGCGCGACCTTGCCGGAGGCGGCCAGGGCCAGGGCGTCGGGAATGTGGGCGCGTACGTTGTCGCGGGCGACGCGCAGCGTGACGCCGGTGAGGTACATGTCGAGCAGGGGCAGTTCGCCGGGGCGGAAGTGATTGCCCGCGCTCTCGCAGATCCCCTCCGGGGCAAGGCACTTGACGGCCAGGGCGAGTTGGTCGACACGGCCTGTGGCCTCCACGGCGATGTCGAAGCCTTGCGGGATCGGTTCCAGGACTTCGGCGGTGGCGGCCCCGAAGGCACGGGCGAGGGCACGGTGTTCGGGCTCGGGATCGACGTAGAGCACGTCGGAGGCGCCGAGCGCGCGGGCGATGTCGCACACGTACAGGCCGATGCTGCCGCGGGCGACGACCAGCACCCGGGCTCCCGGGCGCGCCTGGAGATGGGGCGCGACCAGGCGCCGGGCCAGGGACCAGTTGTCACTGGCCGAGGCCATGGCGACCGGGTCGAGGCCGCTCGGCAGCGGCACCAGCATGGCGTCGGCGTAGGGCACCCGGACCAGGTCGGAGAAGAGACCGCCCCAGTCGCCGCCGATCGGTGCGCCGTACATCGCCATGTACGGCACGGCGGTGCAGTGCGCGGTCAGTCCTGCCCGACAGCGGTCGCAGGTACCGCAGTTGATGGACCAGGGCACCACGACCAGGTCGTCGGGGGCCACGGCGGTGACGGCGTCGCCGGTCTCCACGACCGTGGCGACGCACTCGTGCCCGAGGGCGAAGGGCGGCTCGACGAAGCCGTGACCGGCCAGGATCGAGGAGTCCACGTCGCAGGGGGTCGCGGCCACCGGCGCGACGATCGCCTCCCGCGCGGACCGGAGCTTCGGGTCGGGTGCCTCGCGCCATGCGACCGTGCGCCGGGCGACGTAGGTCAGCTCACGCATCGCTCTTGCCCGCCTCGCCTCGCCCGGCCAGGGCGACGAGGTCGGCGTGGCGGATGACGGAGCCGCCCGCGCCCCATGTGCCGTCGGGCTGTTCGTGCACCAGCACCCACACCCGCAGGGCGTCGTCCGGGGTGAGTCCGGCGGCGGCCAGTACGGTCCGCGTCGCCTCCTCGACCAAGCCGGCCTTGCGGCGCTCGGACAGGGCGCCCTGCGGGACGGTGGCCTCCACCAGGAAGCGGGGCGCGTCGTCCTCGGCGGTGGTCTGCGCGCCCTCCGGCAGCTCGACGAGGTAGCTCCACGCCTGGGCGCGGAAGAACGCGGTGTCCGGTGCGCCCTCCCAGCGCAGCAGCACCGAGGCGAGGTCGCGCTGAACACTGTGGCGGCCCTGTTCGGTCAGGGCGCCGGCCGGGGCGGTGAGCCGGATCGACGGCATGGGCGTGCCTCTCTTCCGTTCGTTCGACGGCGTACGAGGTCTATGACACTCGTTATAGACGGCGGTCACGCTAGACTATGACGGTCGTTATAGCCAGTGGGGTCGGAAGGGATCGCGTACGTGACACAGCCCAGCCGGACGGCGCGCGAGCGGATCGTGGCCGGTGCGGCCGACATGATCAGTCGGCGCGGCCTGAACGCGACGAGCATCCGTGAGACGGCCAAGCACGCCCGGGCGCCGCTCGGCTCGACGTACCACTACTTCCCCGAGGGCAAGCAGCAGCTGGCCACCGAGGCCGTCCGGTACACGGGAGACCTCATCGCCCGCAGCCTGCGCAAGGAGCTCGAAGCCGGTCCGGTCGCCGGATTGCGCGCCTTCCTCGGCCTGTGGCGCAAGATCGTGGTCGACACCGACTTCCGGGCCGGCTGCCCCGTCCTAGCCGTCTCCATCGAGGAGCCCCCCACCGACGAGACGCCCGCCGCTCTGCTCGCCGCCGCCGCCGTCTTCGAGGAATGGGAGAGCCTGCTGGCCGCCTCACTGCGCGACCACGGCGCCGAGCCCGAGGAAGCGGCACAGCTCGCGACCCTCATCGTCGCGGCCGTCGAGGGAACGGTCGCCATGTGCCGAGCCAAGCGCAGCACACAGCCCCTCGACCGCACCGCCGAGCAGTTGCAGGCGCTCATTCTCAGACTGTGCCGCTGAGCGCAATCCAAATCGGCGCCGCCGACGTACAGGAGGTAGGGCCACTCTCGTGCCGCCGAGAGCCGCGCGAGACGATGGAGGAAGGGGCGTGTCCATCATGCGAGCACACAGCGTGAGGCGTCTCGTCGCGGCGTCCGCGGCCGGCCTGGTGATGGCCGGCGGCGCCGCCGTCGGCGCGGCGGGTACGGCGGAGGCGGCAGCCCCCGCCGTGCACACCCGGGTGACCACCGACTCGTGCTTCGGCCACGACGACTGGCGCTGCTTCAACCGCGGCGGGTTCGGCTTCAACCACGGTGGGTTCGGCTTCGGCCGGCCCGGGTTCTGCTTCAACCACCCCGGGTTCTGCTTCAACAACGGCTTCAACAACGGCTTCGGCCACCGCTTCGACCACCGCTTCGATCACCGCTTCAACAACGGATCCTTCGTGATCATCTTGGTCCGATAGCCGTGTCGCACGGCGTCCTGCGGCAGGACCGTGCGCAGGACACCGCGGGGATCACCGGGTTCTGACGTTTCCACGGCCCGTCCCACTCCGGGACGGGCCGTTCCGCATGCCGCAGTGGCCCTCGTCGCGGTCCCCGCCGCCCCGCCTCATGCCACCCGACCTGGGGCAACAGTCCACTCGGGTGGTCCGCGCCGCAAACGGCAGCCGTGGGCGGCGCGGGTCCGGGGGACCGGCCTGCGACCAGCGTTTAATCGCGCCGGAGAACCGTTACGCCGGGCGCGGAGCTCCGAGCCATGCCCCCAGCGCGCGAGGGAGATTTGCCATGAGCGGCAACAAGGAGTTGCCCGCACCGTCCGGTCCGTACCTGGACAGTGGAGCGCTGCCCGCCGACTTCTACGCCTTCGAGGAGCTGCTGTCGGACGCGGAGCGGGAGAAGATCGAGACCGTCCGTGCGTTCCTCCGTACGAAGGCCGCCCCGATCGTCGACGACTACTGGTCCCGGGCCGAGTTCCCCTTCCAGCTGGTCGAGGGCTTCGGCGGGCTCGGTCTGCTGAACTTTGCCGACCCGGACTCCTCGGAATCCAAGCCGGGCAACCTCTTCGCGGGGTTCCTCGCGCTGGAACTCGGGCACGCCGACGCGTCGTTGGCGACGTTCTTCGGCGTGCACTCTGGTCTGGCCATGGGCACCATCATCAGCTGCGGCTCCGAGGAGCAGAAGCGGCGGTGGCTGCCCGCGATGAGCCGCTTCGAGAAGATCGGCGCGTTCGCGTTGACCGAGCCGCACGGCGGCTCCGACGTGGCCGGCGGACTGCTGACGACCGCGCGGCGCGACGGCGACGGATGGATCCTCGACGGATCCAAGCGGTGGATCGGCAACGCCACGTTCGCCGACCTGGTCGTCGTCTGGGCCCGCGATGTCGAGACGAAGCACGTCCTCGGGTTCGTCGTGGAGAAGGACACCCCCGGGTTCACCGCGACGAAGATCGAGAACAAGATGGCGCTGCGGATCGTGCAGAACGCCGACATCGTCCTCGACAACTGCCGTGTTCCGGAGGCCAACCGGCTGCAGAACGCGAACTCGTTCAAGGACACCGCCGAGATCCTGCGCCGGACGCGCAGCGGGGTGGCGTGGCAGTCGGTGGGAGTGATGTTCGGCGCCTACGAGATCGCCCTGGAGTACTCGAAGGTGCGCGAGCAGTTCGGGCGCCCGATCGGGAGCTTCCAGCTCGTGCAGGACCTGCTGGTGAAGATGCTCGGCAACGCCACGGCCTCGTGCGGGATGGTGACGCGCCTGGCCCAGCTGCAGGACGCCGGGGTCTACCGGGACGAGCAGTCCGCCCTGGCCAAGGCCTACTGCACCGTGCGGATGCGCGAGAGCGTGGGGTGGGCGCGGGAGCTCCTGGCCGGCAACGGCATCGTTCTCGACTACCAGGTCGGCCGCTTCGTCGCCGACGCCGAGGCCCTCTACTCGTACGAAGGCACTCGGGAGATCCAGACCCTGATCGTCGGGCGTGCCGTCACCGGCGGCCTGAGCGCCTTCGTGAGGTGACGACGATGACGACCGAATCCGTGTTCACCGGCCTGAAGGTGCTCGACGTGTCGAGCTTCATCGCGGGTCCCGCCGCGGCCACCGTGCTCTCCGACTTCGGAGCGGAGGTCATCAAGGTCGAGCCGCCGGGACAGGGCGACCCCCAGCGGCGGCTGAGTTCCCTGCCGCCCAGCCCCCGCGCACAGGCCAACTACAGCTGGCACCTCGCCAACCGCAACAAGCGCGGCATGGTCATCGACCTGAAGTCCCCGGCGGGCACCAGGATCCTCAAGCGCCTCGTCGAGTGGGCCGACGTCGTCATCACCAACTTCCCGCACGGCACACGCGAGAAGCTGCACCTCGGCTACGACGAGGTCTCGGGCTGGAACCCGAAGGTCGTCTACGCCGACATCACGGGTTTCGGGGACGCCGGTCCCGACGCCACGCAGCCGGGCTTCGACCTGACCGCCTACTGGTCGCGCAGCGGGCTGCTGGCCTCCACCCGCGACGCGGGAGCCCCGCCGACGGTGCCCGTGTGGGGCAGCGGCGACTACATGTCCGGCATCGCGATCTACGCGGCGATCGTGACCGCCCTGTACCGCCGCGAGCGGACGGGGCTGGGGAGCAGTGTCGGGACGTCGCTGCTCGCCGCGGGTGTCTGGGCCACGGGAACGCTGGTGTCCGGAGCGCTCGCGAACGGCACGCCGTTCCAGCTCCATGACCGCAAGGCGCCGGTCAACCCGTTGGTCAACCCCTACACGACCTCGGACGGCGAGTGGTTCATGCTGGTCGCCTCACCTCAGCACTGGCCCGGTCTGACGCGGGCCATCGGGCACCCCGACCTGCTGGGGGACCCCCGGTTCGCGGACGTCGAGGGCTTCGCCAAGAACTCCGCCGTACTGTCCCAGCTGCTCGACACCGAGTTCCGCGCGCGGCCCTTCGCCCACTGGCAGGACGTACTGGACCAGGAGCGCATCACCTACAGCCTCATCCAGACGCCGGAGGAGACCGCGCGGGATCCACAGCTGCGCGCCAACGACATCGTCGTTCCGCTGGAAGGGGTCAGCGGGCTGGAGTACACCGTCAACAGCCCGGTCAACCTGCGAGGCGTCCCGAAGGTCCCGGCCAAGCGGGCACCGGACCTGGGCGAGCACAACGACCAGATCCTCGCCGAGCTGGGATTCGGGGCCGACGAGATCGAGGAGCTGCGGACCGAGGGAGCGATCCCCGCGGCGACGGAAGCGGGGGCTTCGGGATGAGCCCGGCGCCCGTGGCGGCCGAGGCACCGCTGCACGGGCCCCGCCGCGGCGTGCCGACCGTACGCATGCCGTCCCCGTCCCCGTACCGTTCGCGTCCGACTCGCAGGAGCAGTGGCCAGCCATGAATGCGCACAGACCCGTCTACCGCGTGGCGATCGTCGGGACCGGCACCATCGGTGCCAGCTGGGCGACGCACTATCTCGTCCGGGGCTTCGACGTGACGGCCACGGACCCCGCCCCCACCGCGGAGGAGGCCTTGCGGTCGTACGTGGCGGCGGCCTGGGACGCGGCCGCCTCGATCGGGCTCGCGCCCGGAGCCTCGCCCGATCGACTGAGCTTCACCGCGGACATGCGCGAGGCGGTCGGGGACGCCGACTTCGTCCAGGAGAACGCGCCGGAGCGACCCGAGCTCAAGGTCAAGCTGTTCGCCGACATCGACGACGCCACGCCGCCGGGCGCGATCATCGCGTCGAGTTCGTCGGGCATCACGATGAGCGCCATCCAGGCCGGGTGCCGGCGCCCGGAGCGGACCGTCATCGGTCACCCCTTCAACCCCCCGCACATCGTCCCGCTGGTCGAGGTCGTCGGCGGAACGAAGACCGCTCCGGAGACGATCCGGGAGGCCATGGCGTTCTACGCCGCGATCGGCAAGAAGCCGATCCACCTGAAAAAGGAGCTGCCCGGGCACGTCGCCAACCGGATCCAGGCCGCGCTGTACCGCGAGGTCGTCTACCTGGTCCAGCAGGGCGTGCTGGACGTGGCGGACTCCGACGACGCGGTGTCCTGGGGGCCGGGGCTCCGCTGGGGCGTCATGGGGCCCCATCTGCTGTGGCATCTCGGTGGGGGAGCGGGCGGCATCCAGCACTTCATGGAGACCCTCATGCCGCGGATGGTGCAGTCCTGGCAGGACCTGGGCACCCCCGAGTTCACGCCGGAGCTCGGGGAAACGATCGTCAACGGCGTGCTGGCGGAGGCGGACGGCCACTCCGTGGACGAACTCGCCGCCCGGCGCGACGCGATGCTCTCGGCCCTGCTGGCCGTGCGCGCCGAGCACGATCCGTCCGGACCGCGCGGCGCCGCGGCCGACCGCCCCGGGAAGGACGCACCGTGACGCGCGGCCAGGAGAGACTGTTCGTCCTTGAGGCCAGCAGCGGCGGCCGCCTGTTCTCCGTGAACCCCGACGGCTCCGACAAGAAGGTGATCGTCTCCGGGTGCCGGATCCCCGACGGGGTCGCCGTCGATGTCGCCGCCGGGCACGTCTACTGGACGAACATGGGTGTTCCCGCGGAGAACGACGGCTCGATCGAGCGCGTGGACCTGGACGGGGGCGACCGGACGACGATCGTCCCCAGCGGCGGCACGCACACGCCGAAGCAACTCCACTTCGACGCCGTCGGGCGGAAGTTGTACTGGGGCGACCGCGAGGGCATGCGCGTGATGCGCTGTGACCTCGACGGCTCGAACGTCGAGATCCTCGTACAGACGGGACAGGGCGCGGACGACCAGCGGGACGAGACCAAGTGGTGCGTAGGAGTCGCCGTCGACCCGGCCGCAGGTCACCTCTACTGGTCCCAGAAGGGCCCGAGTGACGCGGGGCTCGGGAGGATCCTGCGGGCCGGGATCGACCTGCCGGCCGGACAGAGCCCGGCCGAACGCGGCGACATCGAGGTGCTGTTCGACGGCCTGCCGGAGCCGATCGACCTGGAGTTCGACCTCGCGGAGCGCACGCTGTACTGGACGGACCGCGGGGACCCGCCGCGGGGCAACACCGTGAGCCGCGCGCCGATGGACTCGCCGGACGGGCCCGGGACTCCCGAGATCCTGGTGACCCACCTCATGGAGGGCATCGGCCTCGCCCTCGATCCGGACGACGGCCACATGTACGTGACCGACCTGGCCGGGAACATCTACGCGGCCGACCTCGACGGGTCGAACCAGAAGGAGATCCTCCTCCTGCAGGGCAACCTCACCGGCATCGCCCGTGCCGTGCTGCCGGTCTGACCGTCACCTACCGAGCCGCGGGCTTCGTACAGGGCGCATGCGGTGTACGGGCCGCCGCCAGCTCCAGCAGTTCGTCGACCGACCACTGGTCGTAGGCGTGCTCGCCGTACTTGGCGGCGAGCACGCAGCCGTCGGGTGCGATGAGGAAGTCGGCGGGAAGGCCGAGCCGGCCGCCGTGCGGGCGGTTCGCGGGCAGGCGCTCCCGCCCGCGGGCCACTTGCCACGAGCCGCTGACGACCGCCCGGACGACCGGCCCCCAGACGCGCGGGTCGAGCAGGGCGCGGGTCGACCGCTCCACACCGAACTCCACGTACAGCCGCTTGTCGGGGTCGGCGACGACGGCGAACGGGATGTCGGCGGTGTGGGGCCGGAGTTCGTCGGCGGGAGAGTGGAAGACGACGACCTCGCGGACTCCGGCGGCCGCTATCTCCTCGTGTCGTCGTACCACCGACCGCAGGTGCAGATTGCACACCGGGCAGCCGGCGAACCGTCGGAACTGGACGTGGACCAGCCGGTCGGGGTCGGGAACGGCGACTTCGGCACCGGAGACGGCGGCGAGACGTCGCTCGCTCACGGTGGAGCCGGGCCGCATCGGGCCGTGGGACACAGACATGGACGTTCCCCCTCTGTAAGCGTACGGCATACGCCTACCAGTGTAGGCGTATGCCGTACGCTGTCAACCGTCATGCCACGACCACGTTCCCTCACCCAGACTCGGCTGGCCTCGGCCGCGCTCGCCGTCCTCGACCGCGACGGGCTCGCCGGACTGTCGATGCGCGCCGTCGCCCAGGAACTCGGCATGAGCACCATGGGTCTTTATCGATACGTCGATGACCGTGAGGAACTGGAAAGGCTCGTGGTCGAGCACGTGTTGAGCGCCGTGGACACCGAGCCGCCCGGCCCCGGCACGTCATGGCGCGAACAGATCGAGGTCATGGCGCGACGCCTGCGCGACGCCGTGGGCGCCCACCCCGCGGTCGTCCCCCTCACCATCACCCACCGCCACCGCTCCCTCGCGGGGCTGCGCTGGTCGGAGACCGTGCTCGCCATCCTCACCGGGGCGGGGATCGAGGGCGAGCGACGGGTCATCGCCCTGCGCGGACTGCTCAGTTACGTCATCGGCGCGATCCAGCTCGAACACCTCGGGGCGCTGTCCGGCCCGGGCACGGTCGCCATCGCCGAGTTGCCGCCCGAGGAGTTCCCGTACATGAGCGAGACCGCCCGGCACGCCCGAAAGGTCGGCGCGGACCGGGAGTTTTTGGGAGGGCTCGCCATGCTGCTCGACGGCCTCGGCGGCCCCGGCGCGTGAGCCGCCGCTTCAGGCGGCGGATGAGCCCCTCGGATGACGGGTCGGTTCGCCGGAGGCCAGCCACCGCCAGCGTCGGCGCTCCGTGACGAGGGTGACGACGGCCGTCAGGGTCACGAGGCCCGCCGCCCACACAGGCCAGGCCAGCCACGAGGAAGTCACGGCCGCGACGAGTTGGAGAAGCACCAGAAGGATCGTGACCCAGCCCGGTACCGCGATGATCACATGCGCCTTGTCACCCGGGGTGGAGAAGCACGTGGGAAGGCCGATCAGAACCACCACGGACAGCACGGCGAGCAGCCACGAGTGGCCGGCCAGCGCCCAGGGAGTCGCCACCCAGGCGACGAGTTCCACCGCGAAGCGCAGAACGGACGCGGTGCGGTCGTCGGGCCGCGCCGAAATCGTTTCCCCAGCAGTGTCGGTCACCCGCGGACGATCTCACGGCCCGCGCCCAACGGCCAAGAGCCGGGGCGCCGTTGTCCGCCTCCTCGATCTTGAGCGGGACGGGCTCGTCGCCCGTAGGATCTACCCCGAAGCGCCGGTCCGGGTGAAGAGCCGAGTGAGGCCTGATGGGGGACAGTGAACACTGAGCCGTCGCTGCGCGAGGCGGTCGACTCGGGATCGCCGGCGCTGGTCGAGGCCGTACTGCAGGACGAGGTGCTGTGGTATCAACGCCGGTCCGAACTGCTGGAGATGAGGGATCTCGCCCGGCACTGGCACACCACCGGCGCCGAGGCGGAGCTGCGGCGCCGCACGGGTGCGGAGGGTGCCGTCGCTCGTACCCGGGTCCAGGACGGCGAGTTCCACTACGTCGACGAGCTCTCCCTGGGCGGGCTGACCGTGCGCGACGGGCACGCGGCGATCCTCACGTACCTGGAGCCGAAGCTCTGCATCCGGACCTCCTTCGAGGAACTGATGGAGCGCGCGTTGGCCCACCCCGACCAGGAGCACGCCGTGTGGGCGCAGTCCACCATTCTTCTGGCCCACCGCCGCGACCAGGAGACCTGGAAGGCCGCCGTGGCGTTGCGGGGCCATGCCGACCCCATCCACCGGCTGTTCGGCGCCGAGGTGGCGCGGCTGACGCATCTCTTCGACGGGAGCGAGGAGGACCCGTTCGCCGGGCCCGCCCTGGAGCTCTTCGTCGACTGGTCGAGCCAGGAGAATGATGTCGGCGTGCTCACCCAGGTGTTGGCCGGTGTCTCCGAGCATGGCGACCCGCGAGCCGACGCGGCCCTCCTGCCGTACGCCGGTCATCCCGACGTCCGGATACGGCGCGCGGTGGCCTCCGGCTTCAACAGATGGGTGCCGGCCTTTTCCGCCGCCGCACGGGAGGCCTTGCTGGCACACATGACCGACCCGGACTCGATGGTGCGGGAACTGGCCTGCCGCACGGTCGCGGACGCCAAGGACCGCGATCCCGCTCTCGCCGACGCCATGGCCGCTCTGCTGGGCGACGCGGAGCCCGAGGTCAGGGGAGCGGCCGTGTACGGGCTCGCCCGCCACGACGACGAGCGGTGCGTGGCGGGGGCACGGGACCTCCGCCCGGTACCGCCCGGCAGCGCACTGGAGCACTACCTGGATCAGGTGTGGCGGTACGAGATGCGCCGAGACGGCCGCTGACCGGTTCGCAACCGCGTGGATCAGGGCGCGAAGGTCACCGGGTGGCCGGTGTGACTCCCCGGCTGGCCCGTCTGTGCTGTCGCCGCCGCGCCGTCGAGGCCCGAGCCGGGCGGGAGCGGCTGCTCCGCCCAGATCGTCTTGCCCCGCTTGTGGTAGCGGGTGCCCCACAGGTTGGCGAGCTGCGCGACCATGAACAGTCCGCGTCCTCCCTCGTCGGTGTCCAGGGCGCGCCGGATGTGCGGGGACGTGCTGCTGCCGTCGGAGACTTCGCAGATCAGGCTGCGGTCGCGGATCAGCCGCAGGGTGATGGGGGACGTGCCGTAGCGGATCGCGTTGGTGACCAGCTCACTGGCCAGCAGTTCGGTGGTGAAGGCCAGGTCGTCCAAGCCCCATGCGGCCAGTCTCCGCGTCACCAGCCCACGTGCCCGGCCGGCCGACTCGGGTTCGGCGGGCAGCTCCCAGGACGCCTGGCGCTCGGGACTCAGGGCGCGCACCCGCGCCAGCAGCAGGGCCACGTCCTCCTGGAGGTGGTCCGGGAGAAGGCCACGCAGGATCTCGTCGCAGAGACCGTCGAGCCCTTCGGGCCGGCCGGCATCCTCCGCGCCCGAGGCCGGTCGGCGCGAGGACAGCGTCGAACGGAGCCGCGTCAGGGTCTCGTCGCTGCCGGCACAGGGCTTGCTCGGCCGCACCGTGTGCAGGATCAGGATGTCGCCGTCGGCGATCGAGACGTGCGCGTATTCGAACGGCATGCTGCTCGTGCCCAGCGGCGCGCCCAGGGGGACGTCGATGGGCTTCACCTCTCCGCCGGTGGCCAGCAGAGCCGGCGAGGGGTGGCCCGCGCTCGCCAGGGCGCAGGACCCCGTGATCGGGTCGAAGATCGCGTAGAGACACGTGAGCGACCGCTTGTCGGCGTCCGGTGCGCTGCCCTGCTCGTCAAGGAGCCGCTTGACCTGGTCGTCCAGATGCGTCAGCACTTCCTCGGGCGGGTAGTCCAGCTCGGCCAGAGTGCGCACGGCAGTCCGCAGCCGGGCCATCGTGACCGCGGCGTGCAGCCCGGGACCCCCGGCATCGCCCACCACCAGCCCCACGCGCGCACCCGACAAGGGGATGACGTCGAACCACGCGCCGCCCAGCACCACCTGCCCGCTCGCCGGCAGATAGCGCGACGCGCTCTCCACGCAGCCGAGAACCGGCAGGTGCTGCGGCAGCAGACTGCGCTGCAGCGCGGTGGCCGTGGCGCGTTCGCGGCTGTAACGGCTCGCGTTGTCGATGCAGATCCCCGCCCGCGTCACGAACTCCTCGGCCAGCAGGACGTCGTCGGCCTCGAAGGGATGCACGCGGGCGAAGCGCGCGAACACCGCCGCACCCAACGCGGCACCGCGCGCGTACATCGGGACCACCAGCCAGGAATGGACCCCGCGCGCGAGGACCTCCGCGGCCTGCGGCACCTCCACTCTCGCCAGCTGCTCATCCAGCTCAGGGCCGGTCAGCAGCAGCGGTCTGCCCAGGGTGAAGGCGCGGAGGGTGGCCGACTCGGACACGGCGGCGAAGGGGTCGACCTCGCCCACACCGATCGCCATGGCGGAGCGTTCCCCGGGCAGTATCGTCTCGGCGGCCCGCCGGAGCGGCATCGTGTCCGGGATCGGCCCGCTCAGCGGTTCCCCGCCGGCGAAGACCGGCTCCAGCAGATTCACAAAAGCGAAGTCGGCGAACCATGGCACGGTCACATCGGTGAGTTCCTTGGCGGTGTGCAGGACATCCAGCGTGCTGCCGATGCGGGCACTCGCCGCGTTCACCAGGTCCAGCCGCTCCCGCGCCCGGGCCTCCTCGGTGGTGTCGAACACCATGTGGGCCAGCGCGACCACCTCGCCGAAGCTGCTGCGCAGGGGCAGGATGCTCTCCGACCACACCCTGTCGCGGTCCGGTTCCCTGGGGTCACGGCCGCGCACCTCGGTACCGATCATCGGCTTGCCGCTGGCGAAGACCTGCCTCTGGCGCTCCTCCAGCGAATCGGCGTCCAGCAGCCCGGGCGGAGCCACCTCCCGCATGGTGCGACCGATGATGCTGTCGGCGAAGCCCGGGGCACGGCTGCTCGAACGGTTCTGGGCCAGGAACCGCAGCCGCGAGTCGAAGACGTCGATGATGAACGGCGACTCGGTGAACAGGCCCCTCATGAGTGCCTGCCGCAGTTCGTACTGGCGCAGCGCGTCCGCGCTCTCGGCCTGGACGAGCCATTGCTCCGCGTCGTCGCGTGCGGCGCAGTGCGCCCACATCACGACCCCCACCGCGTGGCCGTCCCGGTGTCGCAGCCTTGCCGCGCCGAGAAAGACGGAACCCCCGGTGGGGCGGAGGTCCGCGATCCGCTCCGCGTCGCTCCGGGTACTCAGCAGACTCACCGCGGGCAGCCCCCGCGCCTGGGGTGCGGTGTAGCCGAGCAGGCGCTCCGCCCCGGGGCTCCAGTTGACCACCACGCCCCGTGCGTCCACGACGGCAAACGCGTCCCCCCGAGGCTGCACCAGGATGTCAGCAAACATCGCGTCGCACCGTCCGTAGTCCGTGCCACCCGGAGCGTCACGCCCGAGGCACCTACAGGTGAATTGTCCCTCCCCCCATGATCTGTGGCACCCACTGCCCGCCGCACACACGGCGGAGCTCTTTCCCGGGTGCCGTGGGTCCGCGTCGATCGCCCCCCTGGCATTGTCTGTGGGGTGGAGCTACGTCACCTCTCCGGATTCGTCGCCGTCGCCGAGGAACTGCACTTCGGGCGGGCCGCCGAGCGACTGCACATCGCCCAGTCGCCGCTCAGCCAGCAGATCCGGCTGCTCGAACGCGACCTCGGGGTCAAGCTCTTCGACCGGACCACCCGCTCCGTGCGCCTCACCGCCGCCGGGCAGGCGCTGCTGGAGCCCGCCAGGCACCTGCTGGCCGAGGCGTCCGCCGTGCGCCGCACCGTGCAGGCCGCCCATCTGGGCGAGGTCGGCCGGGTCACGATCGGCTTCGCCGGCGCCAGCAGCTACTCGGCGCTGCCCCTGCTCACCCGGGCCGTCACCTCCGAACTCCCCGGTATCGAGCTGGTCCTGGAAGGCCAGACGTACACCGGCGAGGCCCTCGGCCGGATCGCGGACGGCTCCCTGGACGTCGGCTTCGTGGCCCTGCCGGTGCGGCGCGGGATCAGTACCCGAGTGGTGCGGATGGAGCGGCTCCTGCTCGCACTGCCCGACAGCCATCCGCTCGCGCAACGGGCCGAGGTCACGTTCGCCGACCTGGCGCACGAGCCGTTCGTGACCTTCCCCGTCGCCCGCGGGTCCGCGGTGCGCGAGGCCATGGTGCAGGCCTGCCACGAGGTCGGGTTCGCGCCGCGGATCGTCCAGGAGGCCCCCGACTCGTACAACCTGCTGGCCCTGGTGGGCGCCGGGGTGGGTCTCGCCGTCGTGGTCGAGTCGGCGCGAGCCATCCGCCTGGAGCAGGTGGTGTTCCGGCCACTGGTGGGGGACGACGTGCCGGTGCTGCCGATCGCCCTGGGCTGGCGGACGGGCAATCCCTCGGCGGCCCTCAAGGCGGTGCTGCGCGTCGCCGAGCGCGTGCTGCCCACCCCGCGCGACTACCAGAATTATGACGGATGACGTCTCACCGGTGGGGCCTTTTGGTCTTGGACATGTCCTAATCCGGGAGGGCACAGTGTCCTGCATCCCGCCCATGACCGGGGACGGCCGCTCGGCCCCGACGTCCCGGCGGGATCTGCCGCTACGAGAGGACGCTCGTCATGCAGCAAGACACCCC
>NZ_JADDRL010000125.1 GCF_021538895.1 Streptomyces olivochromogenes
AAATTTTGAGAAGGAGCCTCAACTCCGGGTGAAAACCCGCGAGTTGGGGCTTTTTCGCGTTCACGCCACGGTCATGTCCACGCCATGGCGGGTCCATGGAGTCGTCGACGCTCCGTGTCAGCGTCGTGACCCATGGTCCGCAGACGCAGAAACAGACGTCGAGTTGTCACTGTGCTGGCAGGTACCGCCGTGCTCGTCACCGGAGCCGCTGTCGCCCTCGCGGCCGTCGGTGGACAGGGCACCGCAGGACCGAAGGACGACGGGACCGCCGTAACTCCCGTCGGCTACAAGGTCACCCCCGCCGGGCTCCAGTCCCGGCTCGGCAATCTTCCCCTCAACGCCGTGCTGTCGCCGGACGGGAGCATGCTCCTGGTGACCAACGCCGGCCAGGGCACCCAGTCCCTCCAAGTGGTCGACCCCGAGGACTCGGAGGTCGTACAGACCATCTCGTACCCCAGCCCCCAGGCCGTCTTCACCGGGCTCGCCTTCAGCCCCGACGGCAGGCGTGCCTACGCCAGTGGCGGTGGGCGGGAGATCATCCACACCTACGACGTGCGCGACGGCCGGCTGACCGAGACCAGCCCCATCAAGCTGCCCACGAAGAACCCCGAGGGCCAGCCGGTGAACATGTACCCGGCCGGTCTCGCCGTGACCCCCGACGGCAAGCGGCTCGTCGTGGCCGACCGGCTCGCGGATGCCGCCACCGTGGTGAATCTGGGAGACGGATCCATGGCGACCGTGGCCGTGGGGCACGCGCCGTACGCCGTCGCCCTGGCGGAGGACGGCGGGACCGCGTTCGTCACCAACCAGGGCGGGGACACCGTCAGCGTCCTCGACCTCAGCGGGGCGAGTCCCGTCCAGCAGACCGCGGTCAAGGTCGGCACCCATCCCAACGCTGTCATCACCGATGCCGCGCACCGGACCCTCTATGTCGCCAACGGAGACAGTGACCAGGTCAGCGTGGTCGATGTCGCCACACGCAAGGTGACGCGGACGATCGGGCTCGCGCCGTACAGGCAAGCCCCCGTCGGCAGCAGTCCCGACGCGCTCGCTCTGTCGGAGGACGGCCGACGGCTCTACGTCGCCAACTCCGGCAACAACGACATCGCCGTCGTCGAGCTGAGGAACGGGCGTACGGCCGGGTTCATCCCCACCGCCTGGTATCCGACCGCCGTCGTCGCGCACGACGGGAAGCTGTACGTCACCAACGCCAAGGGACTCGGGGCCGGGCCCAACAACGGTCCCGGATATCCGAATCCGACCTCCACCGCTCCGACCTCGCCCGACCAGTACTCGGGTTCGATGATGAAGGGCACCCTGTCCACCATCGCGCTGGACGGCGGGGCGAAGCAGCTGCGTCGGTGGACGCGGACCGTCGTCGCCAACAACGGGTTCGCCGAGGGGAACGGCCCGCGGGCCGTCGGTGCCGTCGTGCCGCGGCGGGTCGGGGAGAAGACGCCGATCAAGCACGTCATCTACGTCGTCAAGGAGAACCGGACCTACGACCAGGAGTTCGGCTCCCTGGGGCGTGGCAACGGGGACGCCTCCCTCAATCTCTTCGGGGACGAGTCCGCGCCCAACGCCCGCGCGCTGCAGCGGCAGTTCGTCACCCTCGACAACTTCTACGCCGACGCCGAGGTCAGTGCCCAGGGCTGGAACTGGACCGTGGCCGCCAACTCCAACCCCTACAGCGAGCAGGGCTGGCCGGCCAACTACTCCGGCCGCAACCACACCTACCCGTCCGAGAACGGCGACCCGGCGATCGCGCCCAACACCGACCCCGAGCACGCCTATCTCTGGCAGCGGCTCCACGACAAGGGTGTGAGCTTCCGCAACTACGGGTTCTACGTGGGCGCGGACGCGAGCGGGAAGGCCGTCGCCGAGGATCCCGTGCTCAACGCGGGCACCGACCGCGACTTCGGGCCGTACAACCTCAGCTGCCCGGACTCCGCCGGCACCTTCCCGGCGCGCTCCGCGATCTGCGGCAGTCCGCGGATCGAGGAGTGGAAGAAGGAGTTCGCCCAGTACGAGGCGAGCGGGGAGCTGCCCGCCTTCGAGATGGTGCGGTTGCCCAACGACCACACCTCGGGGACCAAGGCCGGTATGCCGACCCCGAAGGCCTATGTCGCCGACAACGACTGGGCGCTCGGGCAGCTCGTCGACGCCGTCTCGCACTCGAAGTTCTGGAAGTCCACCGCGATCTTCGTGACCGAGGACGACGCCCAGAACGGGCCCGACCATGTCGACGCGCACCGGACGATATCGCAGGTCATCAGCCCGTACACGCGCACCGGGCGGGTCGACTCGACCTTCTACAGCACCGCCTCCATGGTGCGGACGATCGAGCTGCTGCTGGGGCTGGGGCCCATGACGCAGTTCGACGCGTACGCCACTCCGATGGTGAACTCCTTCACGGCCCGGCCGAACGCGGCGCCGTACGACGCCGTGCGGCCGACGACCGACCTCACGGCGGTGAACACGGCCGGCTTTCCCCTGGCCGAGGTGTCGGCGAAGCAGGACCTCACCAAGGAGGACCAGATCGACGAACGGACCTTCAACGAGGCGATCTGGAAGAGCGTGCGCGGGGCCGGGTCCGTGATGCCGGAGCCGAGGCACGACCTGTACGGGTCCGTGCCGAACGACCAGGCCGAGGAGCTGGAGGACGGCGACTGACCGGACGGCCGACGGGCCGGCCGTCCCGGGAAGCGGCTAGAAGGTCACCTCCGCCGTGTCGACGGTCCCGCCCTTGCGGCCGGGTGCGCTGTGGAACTTCCAGTACAGGTTCGTGTGGGCGATCACCAGGTCCGGGGCGGGAGCGCCGTACTTGGTGAGGTCCTCCGTCGTGTGGGCGTCGGCGACCAGCGTCGCGTCGTACCCGCGGACGAGGGCGCCGTGCAGCGTCGAGCGGACGCACATGTCGGTCTGGGCGCCCGCGACGACGAGCCGGCCCACACCGTGCTCGGCCAGCACGGACTCCAGGTCGGTGTCCTCGAAGGAGTCCGGGTAGTTCTTCGCGACGAGGGGCTCGGTGTCGCGGCGCTTCAGTTCCGGGACGTACTCCCAGCTCTCGCTGCCGTGGACGAGCTCCTCGTCGGAGTGCTGCACCCAGACCACCGGCACGTCCTGTGCGCGCGCCCGGTCGACGAGGGTGTTGATGTTGGCGATGACGGTGTCGCGGTGGGGGGCGCCTGCCACCACGCCGTTCTGGACGTCGATGACAAGCAGTGCGGTGTTCGGGCGGTTCGGCAGAGTTGTCATGGGAGTCACGGTAGACCGTGGCACTGACAACGGCCCCGGCTTATATGAGGTGAACGGCCGGCGAGCGGGTACTAGCGTGTCCGCATGAGCAGCTTGATCAGCGACGACTATGTGATCCGGGCGATACGGGCCGACGAGTGGCCCGCTGTGCGGCGGTTGCGGCTCGACGCGCTGCGGGACCCGGTCGCGCCGCTCGCCTTCCTCGACACGTACGAGGACGCGGCCGCCCGGGCCGACTCCTTCTGGCAGGAGCGGGCCGCGAACTCCGCCGAGAACGCGACCGGGGTCCGGCAGCTCATCGCCGAGGCCTCGGACGGGGAGTGGGTCGGCACGGTGACCGTGCTGGTCGAGGAGGCCGGGTCGACCGACTGGGCGGGCTTCCCGGTCGAGCGGCGGCAGGCGCATGTCGTCGGTGTGTTCGTACGGCCCGAGCACCGCGGGAACGGGCTGATCAAGGCGCTGTTCGAGGCCGGTCTTGAGTGGGCGTGGGAGCGCGGTGCCGAGCGGGTGCGTCTGCTCGTGCACGAGGACAACTCCCGGGCCCAGGCCGCCTACCGGAAGGTGGGGTTCGCGCCGAGCGGGGTGACCGTGGCGCTCGCCGGGGACACGGGCGAGCAGGAGCTGGAGTTCGTCCTGCCGCGCTCCTAGGGCCTCTCGTTTGGATCGGGCCGGATCAGGCCTGACGGGGACCTCTGTCCCCGAAAGAAGGTCTGTGTGGGGTATCCCGTGGACGAGTGCGGATTCGTACACTCAACTCCATGGGAAAACAGGACCACTCCATCATGCACCTCCTGCCCGACGAGCTGCAGCGGGCGCTGCGGGCGCAGGGGACGGAGGTGCGGTTCCCGGAGGGGCAGGTGATCTTCTGGGAGGGTCAGCCCTCCCACTCGGTGCTGGTCATCGAGGAAGGTCATGTGAAGGTGACGCAGCGCGCGAGCGACGGCGCGGAGGTCATCCTGGCGATCCGCGGTCCCGGTGAGGTGATGGGGGACGAGGGCGTCCTGATGGAGGAGCCCCGGTCCGCGACGGTCACGACCATCACCGATGTCGTCGGGGTCGACATCGCGGCCGACGACCTCCTGCGGTTCGTGGAGGAGCAGAAGCTGTGGCCGGAGATGTACAAGGCGGCCGTCCGGCGCCGGCGTCAGTCCGATCAGCAGGTGCTCCTCGCCCGGCTCGGCGTGCGGAACCGGCTCGCCCGCTGGCTGCTGGAGCTGGCCAACGAGATCGGTGAACAGACCGACGACGGCTGGGTGCTGGCGGTGTCGATGTCCCAGCAGGACCTGGCCAGCCGGATCGGCGCGTCGCGCGACGCGGTCGCCATCGAGCTGCGCAAACTGCGCGAGCAGAAGCTGGTCACCACGGGACGGCGTCAGATCACCTTGCACGACCTGGAGGCTCTCCGCAGATTCGCACTGTGAGCCGTATAGACACCCATCCGATAGTGTGGAAAATTACATACAGGCAAGCTGAATGACTCGTCGAGGGGGATGTATGAGTCTGCAAGTGCTGGGCGCTGTATGTATCGCCGTCGCGATCGTCGGAGGGGGGTTGAAGATCAACGAAGTGGAGATCCCGCAGCTCTCCCAGCGCCGGATGATCACGCTGGTCCTGGCGGGATTCCTGTTCCTCGGCTCGGGGTTGCTCATGGGGCAGGGGGTCGACCCGGCGGTACTGACAACGTAGACAGAAGGTGGCGGCGTGGAGGAAGAGCTCGGTCCGTTCCAGGACATCTGGGATGCCTGGCAGGAAGTGCACGACGAGGTGGCCGACAAGCCCCTGTCCCACTTCCGGCGAGCCACGGACATCCAGTTCGACGAGCTGGAGGAACATCTCGCGGTCGGCGACCGCGACGCCGCCGCCCGGGAAGTCGTGGACATCATCAGCATCGCGTTGAACACCATGCGCTGGCTCGGGCACACCCCCGCGGAGATCGGCGAGATCGCGCGGGCCCGGGCCGAACACCGCATGAAGGGGCAGGCGGCTCAGATTCTCGCCAAGTACGAGGAGAAGTACGGGATCTGACAGCCGGTCCGGCCGCGTCTCACACGGGCAGTTCGTGGTGCGGCCAGCGGGCGCGGCCCTGCTCGTGGGAGCGGAGCAGGGCCAGCGTCGGCATTCCCCGCTCCGCCCCGTCGGCCAGCAGGTCGGGGAGCCTGGGGAGCGGGGCGACGGCCGCGATGTCGTCGAGCACGAGGGTCAGTGGTGGGTCGAGCCGACCGGAGGATGACCGTTCGGCCATGCGCCGGCCGCGCTCGACCACGCTGGAGACGAGGGCCGTCAGGAGGGGCATCGCCCCGGGGTTGGTCCTGGGGTCCTCGATGGATTCACCGACCACATAAAGCGTGCCCCCTTCGTTGACGAAGGAATCCAAGGCAAGCGCATCATTTCGGTTTGCGGTGCACGACTCGCGGATGTTGACCGTGGAGAGCGCGGACAGCGCGCGGCTCGTCAACTGCTGGGCCATGTCCCGGCGTTCGGGGTGCCCGGTGAGCGCCGCTTCGAGCTCGCCCGCCGCGCCGGGGGCCGCCTTCGGATTCGTGCGCAGGGTTCGTACCGCGTCCTGGATCTGGGTGCCCTGCGTCCAGCGGTGTACGTGGCGGATGGTGCGGTTGTCGATGGCGGCGGCGTGCAGATAGCTCCGCAGGAGGGTTTCGGCGGTGTCCGCGAGGGCCTGGTCGACCTTGGCCGTGGGTCTGATGGGGGCGAGGAGGGCGGCCGCTCTCGCCGTAGCCGTCTGCTTCTCCTCGCAGCCCGTCGTGGGGGGCCAGTGCAGGCGGGCCGGAGTGTCGCAGAGGTGGGTGGGGTCGTAGAGGAGGGTGGGGCCGAGTTTGGCCCGGGCGTCCTTCGTGTCCAGCCAGAGGGCGGGGTTGGAGGTGACGACCAGGACGGGGCCTTCCGCGTCGCGGATCGCCTGGGCCGCGGTGGCCTGCCGGCTCTCCCTCGGGGCCACGAGGGTCTTTCCCCATCCGTCCACGCGTGAGTCGTCGGCCTGGAAGCGGGGGGCGTGCTCCTGTGGGGCCGTTGCCTGGAGGACCTTCGTCTGCTGCGGCTCCGGCTGCGGCTGGGATTCGGGGGCCGGCGGTGCTTCCGGCTCCGGGGCCGCTGACTGTGCCTCTCGCTGGGGCTGGGGCTGGGACTGCGGCTGGGGGTCCTGTTCCTGGCGCGGTACCGGTACCGGTACTTCGTGCCGCGGCCGGTTCGCCGCGGCCGCGTGCCCCTTCGCCACCCGCTTCTCGGAGCGTCGCCGGGCCTTCCCCGCTCTCCAGCGGGCCAGTGTCCCCATCACGAACACGGTGAGGACGAACAGCACCATCAACTGGCCGATGAACAGGCCCCAGAACAGCCCGTACCCGGAGAGCTGGTCCGCGGGCGTGTCCGGCCAGGCGCCCGTGATGTCGTGCGGACTGCCGATGAGGTGCCGCATGGCCAGGGGGGTGCGGGTGAAGGTGACGGCCGACGGCCAGGCGCCCCGCGAGAACCACCCGGCCAGTCCCGTCGCCGTCCACACCAGCAGGGTCATGCCGAGGAGGAACGCGAGTATCCCGATCAGCAGGCCGTCGGGAATCCCGCCCTGGGTCTCCCGCCGGCGGTCTTGGTGATCGTCCGGTCTCACGATGTCCCCCTATGCCACCGTCGATTCGGAGTCCCCGAGGTGCTGCTCCACGAAGGCCGCCGCCCGTTCCTCCGCCTCCAGCTCGGCGGCCCGCAGCGCGTCGTCGGCCTCCAGGTCGGTGGACGACTCGGTCATCGCGCGGTCGGTGAAGACCAGCGGCCGTTCCGTCTCGGTCACCAGGTGCTTGACCACCTGGACGTTGCCGTTGACGTCCCACACCGCGATACCGGGTGTGAGGGTGGGGATGATCTCCATCGCCCACCTGGGCAGGCCCAGCACCCGGCCCGTCGCCCGTGCCTCGTCGGCCTTCTGGGCGTAGATCGTCCGCGTCGACGCCATCTTCAGGATCGCCGCGGCCTCCTTCGCCGCCGCGCCGTCGACGACGTCGGACAGATGGTGGACCACCGCCACGAACGACAGACCCAGCCGTCGCCCGAACTTCAGCAGCCGTTGGAACAGCTGCGCCACGAACGGGCTGTTGATGATGTGCCAGGCCTCCTCGACCAGGAAGATGCGCTTCTTCCGGTCGGGGCGGATCCAGGTGTGCTCCAGCCACACGCCGACGATCGCCATCAGGATCGGCATGGCGATGGAGTTCCGGTCGATGTGCGAGAGGTCGAAGACGATCAGCGGGGCGTCCAGGTCGATGCCGACCGTCGTCGGGCCGTCGAACATGCCCCGGAGGTCACCGTCGACCAGGCGGTCCAGGACCAGCGCCACGTCCAGGCCCCACGCCCGTACGTCGTCTATGGCGACGTTCATCGCCTCGGCCGACTCCGGCTCGGGGTGCCGTAGCTGCTCGACGATGTCGGTCAGCACCGGCTGGCGTTCGACGATCGTCTCGTTGACGTACGCGTGCGCCACCTTGAGCGCGAACCCGGACCGCTCGTCCAGGCCGTGCCCCATCGCGACCTCGATGATCGTGCGCAGCAGCGCCAGCTGACCGGTCGTCGTGATCGACGGGTCGAGGGGGTTGAGCCGGATCCCGTGGTCCAGTGCCGCCGTCGGGTCCAGCCGGATGGGAGTTATCCCCAGCTCCTGGGCGATGAGGTTCCACTCGCCCACTCCGTCCTCGCCCTGCGCGTCCAGGACGACGACCTGCCGGTCGCGGAACCGCAGCTGGCGCAGGACGTACGTCTTCTCCAGCGCCGACTTGCCGTTGCCGGACTCCCCGAGGACCAGCCAGTGCGGGGCCGGGAGTTGCTGGCCGTACAGCTGGAAGGGGTCGTAGATGTAGCCCTTCCCGGAGTACACCTCGCGGCCGATGATGACGCCGGAGTCGCCGAGGCCGGGGGCGGCGGTCGGGAGGTAGACCGCCTGGGCCTGGCCCGTGGACGTGCGCACCGGCAGCCGGGTCGTCTCGACCTTCCCGAAGAGGAAGGACGTGAAGGCGTCGGTGAGGACGGACAGCGGATCCCGCATGCTTTGCCCTACCTTCGGATGCCGGTGGCGAACGGGAGTGTGTTCACGAAGGCCCGGTGGTGCTCTCGGTCGCACCACTCCAGCTTCAGGTACGACTTTCCGGCCGAGGCTCTTATCGTCCGCTTGTCGCGGGCCAGGGACTCCGGGGAGCGGGAGGACACGGTGATGTAGCCGACCAGGTTGACGCCCGCGGCGCCGCTGGCGAGGTCCTCGCCGCGCTGGTCGAGACGGTTGTGGGCGGCGATGTCGCGCGGGTCGACGGTGCGGTTCATCTTGGCGGCGCGGCTGGCCTCGGCCTCGTCGTTCGTCTTCTCGGTCAGCATGCGCTCGATGGCGACCTCGGTGGGTTCGAGGTCCATCGTGACGGCGACCGTGCGGATGACGTCCGGGGTGTGGACGAGCAGCGGGGCCAGGAAGTTGACGCCGACGGGCGTCATCGGCCACTCCTTCACCCAGGCCGTGGCGTGACACCAAGGTGCGCGGGTGGCGGACTCCCGGGTCTTGGCCTGGAGGTAGGTGGGCTCCATGGCGTCCAGCTCGGCCGGCCAGGCATTGCGCTTCGTCATCGCCTGGATGTGGTCGATCGGGTGGTCCGGGTCGTACATGGAGTGCACGAGCGAGGCGAGCCGGCCCTGGCCGAGCGGCTGCCGCACCCGGATGTCCGCCTCCTGGAGCCGCGAGCAGATGTCGGTCAGCTCGCGCGCCATGACGACCGCCAGCCCCGCGTCCCGGTCCAGCTTCCGCCCGGACTGCGGCCGCGCGGCCCGCGCCATGGCGTGCGCCTCGGCGGCCAGTTCGCGCGTGTAGTGCATGCAGGCCACGAGATAGGCGCGGTGCTGCTCGCTGCTGGTGGACACCATCGACTGCAACTGGTCGTACGACTGCTGCAGCCACGTCAGCGCCTTCTCGTCGCCGCGCAGCGCGACGTCCTTGGCGTGGGCGTCGGGGTCGGCGGGCAGGGTGCGGGCGAGCATCTGGAGCCGGGTGACGAAACCGTCGCCGTTGGCCACGTGCTTGAGCAGCGTGCCGAAACGGTCGACGAGGGCCTCCTGGTCCTCGGAGTCGCGCAGGCCGACGCCGGGTCCCTCGATCTCGATGGCGGCGGTGACCATCTTGCGGTCCGCGTGCAGCAGGACGGCGATCTCGTCCGGGCCGAACGGCGCGGCGAGCCAGGTGATCCGCCCGATCCCGGGCGGCGGCCCGACCTCGATCTCCCGCCCGTCGAGATGCGTACCGGCCTCCATCACGCCGCTGCGGTACACGGTGCCCTGCCGCAGGGTCCGCTTGTAGCTGCGGTTGATCTCGAACCACTTGTAGAACGTCCGGCGCTTGTACGGCACGTACACCGCCATCAGCGCCAGCAGCGGGAAGCCCGTCAGCAGCACGATGCGCAGGGACAGCACGGGGACCAGGAGACCGCACATCATGCCGAGGAACGCGCCCGCGACGATCAGCGCGATCTCGCCGGACTCACGGTTCCGGCCGACGATCGCGTTCGGCCGGGCGCGGCCGATCAGATATGTACGGCGGGGCGTGACCGGATGGGACATGTGGGACTCGGTCGTCAACGCCCTTCACCTCCCGAGCGGTTGCTGCTGTTGCGGGTGTTACTGGCATGCGGAGTGTTCGCGGGGCTGGGCGCGCGCGGTGCGGGTGTGGCGGAGGGGACGGATCCGCCGCCGCCACTGTTCGAGGAGCGTGTGCTGTGCGCGGCGACTCCGCCCTGGACCGGGTTGGCCGGGCGGGGGCCGCCGGAGCCGGACTGACCGCCGCCGCCGTTGTTGTCGGCGCGGGCGCTGTGCGTCTTGATGCCCTGCGCGACCAGGGTGGCCGGGGAGCTGATGACCGCGGCGGCCTTGCTCTCCGCGCCCTGCATGATGCGGTTGTTGCGGCCGCTGGCGATCTCGTCGCCGAAGCCCGGGACGAAGCGGTAGATCATCGCGCTGGCGAAGATGGCGAGCAGGATGATGGCGAGGCCGGAGACCACGGCGGAGAACGCGTTGGGGCCGTCGTCGCCGGACAGGGCGCCGGCTAGGCCGAGCACGATGACGATCACCGGTTTGACCAGGATGACGGCGATCATGATGCCGGCCCAGCGGCGGACGTGGCCCCACAGGTTCTTGTCGACCAGTCCGGCGTAGACGACGGTGCCGAGGAGGGCGCCCACGTACAGCAGGGCGGCGCGGATGACGAGCTCCAGCCACAGGATGCCGGCGGCGAGGATCGACACCAGTGACACAACGATCAGCATGATCGGGCCGCCGCCGATGTCGTTGCCCTTGCCGAGGGCGCCGGAGAAGGTGCCGAAGAAGGTGTCCGTCTGGTCGCCGGTGGCCTTGGCGAGGACGTCGGTGACGCCGTCGGTCGCGGAGACCACGGTGTACAGGATCAGCGGGGTGAAGGCGGACGCCAGCACCGTCAGCCACAGGAAGCCGATGGCTTCCGACAGCGCGGTGGTGAGGGGGACGCCGCGTACGGCCCGCTTGGCCACGGCCAGCAGCCACAGCAGGAGCGTGAGGATCGTCGAGGCGGCGAACACGACGGCGTACTGCTGCAGGAACTTGGCATTCGTGAAGTCGACGTTCGCCGTCTCCTTCACCGCGTCACTCAACTTCCCGATCGTCCAGGACGCGGCATCCGCACAGCCCTTGGCGAGCGAGGAGAGGGGGTCGAGGGTGGTGGAGAGGGGGTCGGTGCCGGTGCCGGTGATGCCTTTGGAACCGGAGTCTCGTTCGCAGTAGTCCTTGGCGGGGCCGTGGATCAGGTCGCAGGGGTTGTTGCTCTTCGAGGATGACGGACTCGGAGTGGGCGCTGCGAGGGCGCGGGTCGCCGTGAGAACCGCTGCGGTCTGCACGGCCGTGACTGCGGCGGTCAGCTTGAGTACGCGTCGGCTAGCGGGCATAGGTGAACCCTCCGTACTCCTCAACGGCCTTCGACATTTCATCGGCGCTGGAGGCCTTGTCGTCGCCGGGAACGGGCGCTGGGCCTTCCTTCTGTGAGTGCGTGATGATCTTCCAGCCGCCGGCGGTCCACTCAAGTTTCATGGTGATGGTGAACCAGCTGTTGGTGACCGGGTTCGTGGAATTCTGGCCCGCAAGTCCGAGCAGGCCGCTGCACCAGACCTCGACTGTCGCGGTGTCGCTGGAGGACTCGGTGGATTTGGTGCCGATCGGGCTCGTACGAGAGACGAACGTGTAGCCCTTCGGTGTCGAACCGTCCTCGTTCAGGCCGACACTCTTGTTGAACGCGGGTGTGTATGCCTGGTCGAGCGATGCCTCGAAACCGGAGACCCGGGAGGGTGTGATGACGGTCTGAAGGATCGCGTCGCGCCTGGACTTGCTGAACATGTCGGCCGAGCCCAGAGCCACCGCATAGTTGGCCGCCGCACTCTGCGCCCCCTGCTCACTGTGCGCGAACCCCGAAGGAATCCCCCCGGCCTTCGACTCCACCGGCTTGTCTCCGGTTGCCGCGGTTGGTGAAGTTGCCGGCTTGTCCTGGTTGCTGTCGGAGGGCGACTTCGGGTCGTCGCCGCCGCGGTTCGCGAACGCGATCGCGGCGATGAGGAGGACGACCACACCGACGACCGTGACCAGGCTTCTGGAGGAGGACCGGGCGCCCCGGCGCGCACCGCCGTACGGATCGCCCTCGGGGAGCCGCGTGCGGGTCTGCCCCGTCTCGGCGTAACCCCCGGAGGAATCGTCATCGAGACTCATGCCGCGTACGCCCCCTCGACGTCGTACCGGACACCGTAGAAGTACGACGGTAGCCGTGCTGGTTCCCGCGCGGGCGCGGTGTGATGACTCGACATCAGGGAAACGTAACCTCAGCCGGTGGGCGCGACGGGCGGGTGAAGTCGGGGGGACCGGGCGTGCCCGGAGCGGACGCGAGGACGTGAGGGGCCTGCGGCTACACGGCCATGCCGTAGACGATGGTGAACAGCGTGCCGAGCGAGCCGATGATGAAGACTCCGGTCAGACCGGCGATGATGAGGCCCTTGCCCTGCTCGGCGCTGAAGGTGTCCCGCAGGGCCGTGGCGCCGATGCGCTGCTTGGCGGCACCCCAGACGGCGATGCCGAGGCAGAGCAGGATGGCCACGGCCATCACCACCTCGATCATCACCTTCGCCTCGTTGCCCAGGCTGCCGAAGGGGCCCCAGTCCGGAGCGATCCCGCCGATGATGGTGTTGATGTCTCCCTTGTCGGCCGCAAAGAGCATGTAAGTCACCGCCCCTGGTGGGTAGTTCCGCTAGCCCCCTGCGGTGCGCAGAGGTCAGGCCTCATTCTCGCCGACAATGACGCCGTCGTATGTCGACTTGACGTCATTGATTGGCGGGTTTGGTACACGTGCCTCGTATGGTCACTCTGTGTATCACGGCAGGTCACGCCGGGCAATGAGGCCTGAGCGGAACCTGTCGTGTGGTTCCGTCGTTGACCCTCTTTACGGCCGGCGCAGGTTTTTGACGGCTGGTCGGGTGAGTGGTCGACTCGATGTTCTCACGCCGGCCCGGGCGGCCCGAACGGCCGCAAGTCCGCACGGACTTCCGCGTTGCGGGCTCAGCGGGGCTTGAGGCCGTGCAGCAGGTGGTGCACGTGCTCGTCCAGGCCGGCCAGGGCCTGTTCCGGCGGGATCGAGCCGTTGGCGGCGAAGGTGGCGAGGCCGTGCAGGCTCGCGGCCGCGACCAGGGTGATGCGTTCCGGGTCGCCCGCGACGACCTCGCCGCGCGCCTGCGCGTCCGCGACCAGCCGCATGAAGGAGCCCACGGACCGCTCGACTTCGGCGGCGAGCTGCGCCGAGGCCTCGGGTTCGTGCTTGCGCGTGAACATCAGCTCCAGCAGCGCCGCGTTCTCGACGGCGAACCC
Organism: Streptomyces olivochromogenes; assembly: GCF_021538895.1. GTDB lineage: Bacteria > Actinomycetota > Actinomycetes > Streptomycetales > Streptomycetaceae > Streptomyces > Streptomyces olivochromogenes_A. The sequence goes on from NZ_JADDRL010000125.1 coordinate 13,156, forward strand.
GACGTACGCCTTCGCCAGTGCGGACAGCCGCGGCTCCAGGGGGAGCGCGGGGTCGTCGGCGGACTCCAGTGTCTTGGCCAGCCGTTCGTACCCCGCTACCGCCAGGGCGTCGAGCAGTGCCTGCTTGTCCTTGAAGTGCCGGCCGGGGGCGGCGTGGCTGACCCCGATCTCGCGGGCCAGTTCGCGCAGGGACAGCGCGCCGGCGCCGCGGTCGCGCAGGGTGCGCTCGGCGGCCGTGAGGAGGGCGGAGCGCAGGTCTCCGTGGTGGTAGGGGCGGCTCTCGGGCATGCGGACCATCGTATCGGGATGTAGTCGGCGGCAGCATTGTTGTCGCCGTCACCATTGTTGTCATTGACAGCATTGTTGCCGCCGCCTACATTGGCGGCATGGCTGACAACACCGACGCGCTCAAGGCGCGCACATGGAACGCGACCCACCTCCCCGACCTCTCCGGCCGCACCGCCGTCGTCACCGGCGCCAACAGCGGCATCGGCTTCGCCGCCGCCGACGCGCTGGCCCGCGCGGGCGCGCACGTGGTGTTCGCCGTACGGGACCTCGAACGCGGCGGGGCCGCCGCCGCGCGGGTGAGCGGCAGTACGGAGGTACGGCGCCTCGACCTCGCCGACCTGGCCTCCGTCCGCGAGTTCGCCGCCTCCTGGGACGGCCCGCTGGACCTGCTGATCAACAACGCGGGCGTGATGATGCTCCCGGAGCAGCGGACCGCGGACGGCTTCGAGATGCAGTTCGGCACGAACCACCTCGGCCACTTCGCCCTGACGAACCTGCTGCTGCCGTACGTCACCGGCCGGGTGGTGACGCTCGCCTCCGGCGCCCACCGCATGGGCGACCGCGTGATCCACTTCGAGGACCCCAACCTCACGGGCCGCTACACCCCGCAGCGCGCCTACTCCCAGTCCAAGCTGGCGAACCTCCTGTTCACCCTGGAGCTGCAGCGCCGCCTCACCGAGTCCGGATCACCCGTACGGGCCCTCGCGGCCCACCCCGGCTGGGCGGCCACCAACCTCCAGAGCCACACCGCGAACCCGGTCGCCCGCGTCCTCATGCAGGTCGGCAACCGTTTCCTGGCCCAGGACAACAGGGCGGGCGCCCTGCCCACCCTCTACGCCGCGACCCAGGACCTCCCCGGCGCCAGTTACGTCGGCCCCGACGGCCTGGGCGAGATGCGCGGCGCGCCCACCCTCGTGGGCCGTATCGCGGCGGCGAGCGACCCGGTGGCGGCGCAGCGGCTGTGGACGCTGTCCGAGGAGCTGACCGGGGTCAGCTGGGGGCTCAAGATCGCCGCCGTCCTGTGACCGGGGCGGCGGGACCGGGGCCGGCGGGCGCGGTTACCGTGAGCGGAATCAACCGTTCAAGGAGGTGGCCGGATGTGCTCGGGCGTCGTGGACTTCACGCTCGGCGGGCGTACGGCCCTGGTCACCAGCTCGTCACGGGGCCTGGGCCTGGAGATGGCCCGCGGCCTGGCCGGGGCGGGCGCCCGCGTGATCCTCAACGGACGCGACCCGGCCGCCCTGGACGCCGTGGCCGCGCGGCTGCGTGACGACGGGCTGGACGTGCTGTGCGCCGCCTTCGACGTCACCGACCGCGCGGCCGCCGAGGAGGCGGTGACCGCCCTCGGCCCCGTCGACATCCTGGTGAACCACGTCGGCCACCGCCGCAGCGGCATCGAGAAGATGACCCCCGACGAACTGGACCGCCTGCTCGACGTCCACCTGACCTCGGCGTACGCCCTGAGTCAGGCCGTCGCCCGGGGGCTGTCCGAGCACGGCAGGCCCGGCCGCGTCATCAACGTCTGCTCGACCGTCGGCGAGCTCGCCCGCACCGGGGACGTCGCCCACGCCACCGCCAAGGCGGGCCTCGACGGCCTGACCCGCGCCCTCGCCGCCGACCTCGGCCCCAGCGGGACCACGGTCAACTCGGTGGCGCCGGGCACGTTCGCGACGGAGGCCGACGCCCGAGCGGCGGACGACCCCGAGCGGGACCGCTGGCTGCGCACCCGTACCGCCCTCGGCCGCTGGGGCCGTCCGGCCGAGATAGCGGGCATCGTCGTCTTCCTGGCGAGCGACGCGGCGTCCTTCGTCACCGGCCAGACGATCGCGGTCGACGGCGGCATGACGACGACGTTCTGACGTTCCGACCTCTGCCCTCCCGGGCGATTCACGGAAAATTCTCAGTCACGTCGGGGAGCGATTCTCACCTTCCTGGGACAGAGTGATGCCTGATGAAGCGCTGCTCACGCATCTCAGGTACCTCGCGTCCCGTCCTGCTCGGCGGCGTGATGGTGTTGCTGGCCGCCACCTCGGCCTCCGTGGCCGCGGCCGACGACGGGCCGGGCCCGCTGGGGGTCACGGCCGTGGCCGCCACCGGCGCGCACAGCGTGCGGGTCGGGGCGCTGTTCAGCGCCGACCGGGCGGACCGTCTGGCCGGGGGCCACTTCTGCACCGCCTCCGTGGTCCACAGCCGGGGGCGCAACCTCATCGTCACGGCGGCGCACTGCGTGGAGACCGACACCGACGACGATGCCGACCTCGTGTTCGTCCCCGGCTATCGGGAGGGGAAGGCGCCGTACGGGGTGTGGCGGGTCGGCCGGAGATTCCTGCCCGACGGCTGGTCCAACGGGCAGGACGAGGACAGTGACGTCGCGTTCGCCGACGTGGACGAGCGGGACGGTCAGCAGATCGAGGACGTCGTGGGCGGGAACCACTTCGCCACGGGGGTGGCGACCGGGGCCACGGCCGTGACGGTCACCGGCTACCCCGACATCCGCGAAGCCCCCATCAGCTGCACCAATAAGCCCTCCGCCCACAGCAGCACCCAACAGCGCATCGACTGCCCCTCCTTCAGCAGCGGCACCAGCGGCAGCCCCTGGGTGAACGGCGACCACGAGGTGGTGGGCGTACTCGGCGGCCACGAACAGGGCGGTTCCACGGACGACACCTCGTACAGCGTGGTCCTGGGCGAGGAGGCGGCGAGGCTGTACGAGGACGCGGCGCGGGCGAACTGATCTTTGTGGCAAGGTCGGTTGGGTGGACCCACTCAAGCCTCAGGACCCGGCGCACATAGGCACGCACACGCTGCTCGCACGGCTCGGCGCCGGCGGCATGGGGCAGGTGTACCTCGGACGCTCGCCCGGCGGGCGGCTCGTGGCCATCAAGGTGATCCGGGACGAGATCACCGACCATCCCGAGGCACTGGCCCGGTTCCGACGCGAGGTGGAGACGGCCCGGGCGGTACGCAGCGCGTACACCGCCAACCTCATCGACGCCTCGTTGGACGCGGCGCCGTACTGGCTGGCCACGGAGTATGTGGCGGGGCCGACGCTCGGTGGGGCGGTCGGGAAGCGGGGGCCGCTGCCGGCCGACACGTGCCGGGGGCTGTTCGCCGCGCTCGCGGAGGGCCTCGCCGCGGTGCACGCGCACGGCGTCACGCACCGGGACCTCAAGCCGCAGAACGTGATCCTCGCCGCCCAGGGACCCCAGCTCATCGATTTCGGGATAGCCCGGGGCGCGGGGCAGACCGCGCTCACCGAGGCCGGGTTCGCGCCCGGCACGCCCGGCTTCACCGCCCCCGAGGTGCTGCTGCGCAACGAGGTCGGCCCGGCGGCGGACGTGTTCGCGCTCGGCGCGACGCTCGCGTACGCGGCGACCGGACGACCGCCCTTCGGCGCGGGCGATCCTGCCGGTGTCGGTTACCGGGCCGTGCACGAGGCCATCGACCTCGCGGGCGTGCAGCCGGAGTTGGCGGCTCTCGTCGAGGCCTGCGTGGCCAAGGAGCCGTCCGCCCGGCCCGGGCTCGCCGAGGTGATCGCGGGGTGCGGGGTACGCGCGGCGCTCGTCGAGGACTCCTTCTACCAGGGCCTCGGCGCGCTGAGCGAAGCCGTACCGCAGACCCCGACCGTGCCGCCGGTCCCGGCGACCCCGCCGGCCGGACCGGCGAGCCCGCACGACCTGCCGACGGCCGGGCAGGCACCGTACGGCGCCCACGCCCACACCTACACACCCACGCAGGTCACCCTGCCCGCCCGGCGGCGTGGCGCACCCTGGATGGTCGCGGTGGCGGTGGGCGCCGTGGTGGGAGTCGGGGTCGCCACGGTCTTCGTCCTGATGGATCAGGGAAAGGGGGAGGGCGGCGACGGCTCCGGCGCGGGTGGCCGCGCGACGGCGAGCAGTTCGGCGCCCGCCTCCAAGGGCTCCGGGTCCGCGAAGGGGGCACCCGCCTACGCGGCGGACAAGCTCGACCGGACCCTGTGGCACTCGGCCGCCGGGCAGTGCCAACTGCCCGCCGAGGAGCGCGCCACAGCCGGGTTCCAGATAGCCCTCTCCGATCCTGGCGATCCGTCACACGCGCCGGGATCCCGCGCCTTCGGCAACCGGGTCAAGATCGAGTTCCGCGACAAGTACGCCACCGGGACGCTCAAGCCGTACTACGTGACCGTCAGCGTGAAGCCGCCCCACGACATCGACCCCGACACCGGGAAGCCCGTAGAGGGGCTGCTCAGCGACAACGCGAACGTGGGCTACCTGAGCAAGCCGATCGACATGTACGGCGCCGACCCGACCGCCTGGAAGGCCGTCACCTACCCGGACGACTTCCAAACCTGGGTCAACGGCAAGGTGTTCCGGTCGATCCCGCTCACGAACGACCCCGGCGACTGGACCGTCGAGTGGCACCACATCCGCACGCCCGACGACTACACGAGCGTCATGTGCGACGGCTTCACGGTGAAATGACGCCACTCTCGACCGAAATGGCGTTGAACGGGGCCGACATGGGGGAGGGTTGAGCCGTGCGGAAAGTATGGGTGGCCGGGGCGGCGGCGGTCGGGCTCGGCCTGAGCTTCGTCATGCTGCTCGTCGTCGGCGTGTACATCGTCGCCGGCAACCTGGTCAACGGCACCGGTTCGGGCCGGGTCGGGCTGGCCAAGGGCGCTGTGCCCGCCGCCTACAAGACGATCGTGGCGCAGTGGGGCAACCTCTGCCCCGCCATCAACCCCGCACTGCTCGCCGCCCAGCTGTACCAGGAGAGCGGCTGGGACCCGAAGGTCGTCAGCGGCGCCGACGCCCGTGGCATCGCCCAGTTCATCCCCGGCACCTGGGCGACGCACGGCATCGACGGGAACGGGGACGGCAAGCGAGACATCTGGGATCCGAATGACGCGATTCCATCGGCCGCGTCGTACGACTGCGAACTCGCCAAGTACGTCAAGGACGTGCCCGGAGACGTCTCGGACAACATGCTCGCCGCCTACAACGCGGGCGCGTACCGCGTCATAAAGGCGGGCGGGGTTCCGGCGATCCGCGAGACCCAGAACTACGTCAAGACGATCCGCACCCTGGAGAAGAGCTTCGCCGCCCCCGTCTCCCGCGTAGATCCCTCCCGGCAGGCCGCCGGGGCCATCTACTTCGCTCAGAAGAAGCTCGGTACTCCCTATCTGTGGGGTGGTGACGGCACCGCTGACCAGGGTGGGCGGTTCGACTGTTCGGGGTTGACGAAGGCTGCCTACGAGAGTGTGGGGGTCACGCTTCCTCGGGTGGCCAACGATCAGTACAACGCGGGGGCGCATCCGGACCGGGACGAACTGCTGCCGGGTGATCTGGTGTTCTTCTCGGACGATCTGACCGACTCCCGGGCCATCCGGCACGTGGGCATCTACGTCGGCGGCGGGTACATGATCGACGCCCCGCGGTCGGGGGCCGTGATCCGGTTCGACCCGATCGACACCCCGGACTACTTCGGTGCCACCCGTGTCACCGAAGATGGCGCGAAAGCGCTGCCCACGACGGTGTGAGCGGACGGTGAACCCACCCCCTGAGCTGCGGCGATGAGTCTCTCTTCGATAACGTCTGCGTGATCATTCGGTGGAGTGTGGAACGTATCAACGGGGGTCGTGCGTTCCTGTTGACGTAGCCGAGCGGACGTCAGTGCAGCGGAAGCGGATCTACAGACCACGGGGGTGGCAGGAGCGGCGCACGCGAGGTGCGTCCGGGAAGACGACGAAGGGGCCGCAGCACGATGGCTGTACTCGCCGAATCCGGATCGAACCCCGACGTCAACCTGCTCTACGACATCAACGGCCTGGCCAAGAGCGCGCCCGCCTGGTTCGACCGGGTCATGGAGTTCGTGGGTGAGTACGGGCTGTTGATCGCGCTCGTGCTGCTCGTGGTCTGGTGCTGGTGGTCCGTGCGGCGGCGCGGCGCCCAGGAGGCCGCCTCGTCGGTCGCCGCGCTCGTGTGGGCGCCGCTGGCCGCCGCCATCGCCGTCCTCGTCAACGTGCCGATACGGGGGTTCGTCGAGCGGCCCCGGCCGTTCCGTGATCACCAGGGGCTCGACGTCCTCGTCTCCGGGAAGACCGACTACTCCTTCGTGAGCGACCACGCGACGATCACCATGGCCCTGGGGGTCGGGCTGTTCGTCGCCAACAGGAAGTTCGGTCTGGCCGGCATCGGGCTCGCGCTGCTCGAAGGGTTCTGCCGGGTGTATATGGGCGTGCACTACCCGACGGACGTCGTCGGCGGGTTCGCCCTCGGCACGGCCGTGGTGCTGCTGCTGTCGCCGCTGGCCATGGCCCTGCTCACGCCGGTGATGAAGGCGGTCGAGCGGTCCCCGAGGGCGGGCCGGCTCATCCGCCGGACGGCTCCGGCGACCGGCACGGGCGACGCCCTGGTGCCGGGCTCCCGGACACCGGCGGCGTCGGAGGAACGGGACCTGGCGGCCTGACCCCGGCGTTCGAGACGCGGGGCCCGGCCGCCCAGGAGGGACCCGGCCGTCCGGCCCGGACTACAGCGACTGCGGGTAGCTGAAGAAGCGGTTCGGGTCGTACTTCGTCTTCACCTGCTTCAGGCGGGCCGCCGCGTCCCCGTAGTACGCCTTGCGCCAGTCCTTGAGCGTCGGGTCCGTGTAGTTCTGGTACGCCGCCCCGGACGCGTACGGCTTCATCGCGTCGTGGGCCGACGTCAGCCAGGACTGGGCCGCGCTGCCGGAGGCGCCCGCCCCCCAGGAGGCGATGTACTGGGCCAGCATGCGGGAGCGGCGGTGGACGAAGGCCGTCGCGGTGGGGGAGACCCGGTTGACCGCGCCGCCGAGTGCGGTGAGGGCGATGCTGCCGGCGCCGCCCCGGACGGCAAGCGTCTGCGCGAGCAGCGTCTGGATGCCGGCCGCCGAGAGCGAGCGGTCGAAGAAGTCGGAGCGGGCCGCGTAGGTCTCGCGTCCCAGCGCGCCCCGGGTGGAGCGGCCGGGGGTGGAGCCCGGCAGGTGGCACTGGGCGTCCGTGGAGAAGGAGGAGCAGCCGGCGTAGATCTCCATCGCCTCCTCGTAGCCGCGGCGGTGCAGCGACACGCTCGTCGCGTTGGCGCCGACCTTGTCGGCCAGGCGGTCCACCGCGTTCTTGAGTTCGCCGTAGGTGCCCAGGGAGAAGGCGGCCACCGAGATCGTGGGGGAGCCGCCCTGCGACTTCGCCAGGTGGAGCGAGGACCAGATCTCGTCCGGCTGGCTGGGGCCCCACTCCTGCCACGCCTTGATCACCGCGGCCGCCTTCGCCCACGGCCAGGTCAGGTAGCCGGTCACGGCCTGGGGCGCGGGGTGGGTCTTGAACTGGAGCTCGGTGACGACGCCGAAGTTGCCGTTGCCCGCGCCGCGCAGGGCCCAGAACAGATCCGCGTTGGTGCTCGCGTTGGCGGTGAGCTGCTTGCCGTCCGCCGTGATCAGCGTGGCCTGGGTCAGGCTGTCGCAGGTCAGGCCGTAGGCGCGGGACACCACTCCGTGACCGCCGCCCAGGACCAGGCCGGACACGCCGACCGTGGGGCAGGAGCCCGCCGGGATGGTCACGCCCTTCGCGCCGAGTGCGCGGTAGACGTCGATCAGCTTGGAGCCGGCCCCGACCACCGCTTGGCCGCCGCTCACCCGGATGCGGTTCAGCTTGGAGACGTCGAGTATCAGGCGGCCGTTGCCCGACGACCACCCCGCGTAGGAGTGGCCGCCGTTGCGTATCGCCACGTGTATGCCGTGGGCCCGGGCGTAGGCCAGCGTCGTGCGGATGTCGTCCGGGTGGGACACGTAGGCGACCGCGGCGGGCTTCAGCCCGTCGAAGCGCGTGTTGTACAGCTGGTGCGCCGTCTTCCACGAAGCGTCACCGGGGCGGATCAGGGGGCCGTCGAGGTCACGGGCGAGGGCCGCCCAGTCCGCCGCGGCCGCAGCACTGGTGGTCTTCAGCGACGTACGCGAAGATGTGGTCGAAAGCGACGTACCGGCCGTAGCGGACGAGGAGCTCGTGGCGGCCGGGCCGCCGCCTGTGCCGCATCCCGCCACCGTGGCCGTCGCCAACGCGGCCGCGCCGCCTGAGATGAACGTACGCCGTTCCATACCCGTGCCTTTCGTCGGCTTCCGTGGAACGAGACGAACCCGTGGGTCCGAGGGTTCCAACGGGTTCGCATACGTGTGCGCGGGAGGTTTGCACTCATCGCGGATGCCACGCGGGCCACCTGTGTAACCCTTGGGAAGTCGGGACCTGCGCGTGCCCTCCCCGTGAGCATTCCGTGACCTAACCAGGCCGACGGCAGGGGTTCACCCGCCGTTCACTTATGGCCTTCGGCGGCTTCACCTGTTCTGCCTAATTTCGGCCTTACCCGGTGCGGAGTGCGACCTAGTCGGCACTCGCACCACGACGACTTCGCACGCCGCCGAAGGTGGCGGCTCCTGGAAGGAACTCCCGAAAGTGAAGCTTCAGCGCAAGAACCGGCTGCGCGCCCTTTCCCTCGGTGCTGTCGCCGTCTCCGGCGCCCTGGCCCTGACGGCGTGCGGCTCGGACGACACCGGCAAGAAGGACGACGCGGGCAAGTCGACGGCTTCGGCCAGCGCCGGCTCGATCAAGTGCGACGACGCCAAGGGTCAGCTGCTTGCCGACGGCTCCTCCGCGCAGAAGAACGCGATCGACGCCTGGGTGAAGCAGTTCTCGCAGGCCTGTGGTGTGCAGATCAACTACAAGGGCAGCGGCTCGGGCGCGGGCGTCACCGCGTTCACCCAGGGTCAGGTCGCCTTCGCCGGTTCCGACTCGGCGCTGAAGCCCGAAGAGGTCACCGCCTCCAAGCAGGTTTGCAAGGACGGCCAGGGCATCGACCTCCCGATGGTCGGCGGCCCGATCGCCCTCGGTTACAACGTCCCGGGTGTCGACAACCTGGTCCTGGACTCCCAGACGATCGCCAAGATCTTCGACAGCAAGATCAAGAACTGGAACGACGCGGCGATCAAGAAGCTGAACCCCGACGCGAAGCTTCCCGACCTGAAGATCCAGGCGTTCCACCGCTCCGAGGACTCCGGTACCACGGACAACTTCACCAAGTACCTGATCGCCACCTCCCCGAACGACTGGAAGTACTCCGGCGGCAAGGCCTGGCAGGCCAAGGGCGGCCAGGCGGCCTCCGGCTCCGCGGGTGTGGCCCAGGGTGTCAAGCAGAACTCCGGCGCCATCGGCTACTTCGAACTGTCCTACGCCAAGGACATGACCTCCGTCGCGATCAAGACCGGCGCCAGCACCCCGGTCAAGCCGTCGGTCGAGTCCGCCACGGCGGACATCGCCGCTGCCAAGGTCATCGGCACCGGCAAGGACATGGCGCTGCAGCTCGACTACGCCACCAAGGCCGACAACGCCTACCCGATCACCCTGGTGACGTACGAGATCCTCTGCGACAAGGGCAACAAGGCGGACACCCTGCCCGCCACCAAGGCGTTCCTCCGCTACATCGCCAGCGAGGACGGCCAGAAGGTCCTGTCGGAGAACGACTACGCGCCGATCCCCGCCGACATCATCGCCAAGGTCCGCACCACCATCGATGGCCTGAGCTGACCTGATCCGAGTGTGCGGTCCGGTCCCAGTCAGGGCCGGGCCGCACCGTCCGGTGCACCGCCGCCCGGAGCCGTGTCCCCCACAGCGGGTCCACGGCTTCATGGAGCCGCCCACCCCGCGGCTCCGCAGACCGGAGACCCCGATGGACATATCGACACAGACCACAGACGCATCTCCCCCCACCCCTCCACCCACCGAGGCCGAGCGCAAGCGCGCGGCCCGTGGCGCCACCCGGCCCGGTGACCGAATCTTCCTCGGTCTCACCCGTGGGTCGGGCATCCTGCTGCTGGTGATCATGGCCGCGATGGCGGTCTTCCTCACCTACCGCGCCTCCCTCGCGATCAGCAAGGACCACGGCAACTTCCTGACCACCTTCGAGTGGAACACCAACCTCAATCCGCCGGTCTTCGGTATCGCGGTCCTGGCCTTCGGCACGGTCGTCTCCTCGATCGTCGCCATGGTGCTCGCGGTTCCGATCGCCGTCGCGATCGCGCTGTTCCTCACGCACTACGCGCCGCGCAAGCTGAGCGGTCCGATCGCCTACGTGATCGACCTGCTCGCCGCGGTGCCCTCCATCGTGTACGGCCTGTGGGGCGCCCTGATCCTCGTCCCGCACATGCAGGGCCTCTACGGCTGGCTGAACGACTACTTCGGCTGGACCGGCATCCTCTCCTGGGAGGGCGGGGCTCCCCGCGCCATGCTCACCGTCGGCATCCTGCTGGCGATCATGATCCTGCCGATCATCACCAACGTGAGCCGCGAGGTTTTCCGCCAGGTCCCCCAGATGCACGAGGAGGCCGCACTGGCCCTCGGCGCCACGCGCTGGGAGGTCGTCCGCATGGCGGTCCTGCCCTTCGGCCGCTCCGGCGTGATCTCCGCCTCGATGCTCGGCCTCGGCCGCGCCCTCGGCGAGACCATGGCCGTGGCCACCGTGCTCTCCCCGAGCTACGACATCCAGGCCAGCCTGCTCGACCCGGGCGGCGGCACCTTTGCCCAGAACATCGCCAGCAAGTTCGGTGAGGCCACCGAGCAGGGCCGTGACGCGCTGATCGCCTCCGGTCTGGTGCTGTTCGTCATCACCCTGGTGGTCAACGGCGCGGCCCGCGCGATCATCGCCCGCCGCAAGGAGTACTCGGGGGCCAACGCATGAGCACCGCAGCCGTTTCCCACAAGCGCCGCAGCACGCTGCGCGGCGCCACCCTCCCGAAGTGGTCCCCGTGGGCCATCGCCGGCGGCGCCCTCGCCGTGGCGATCGGCATCGGCATGGGCGCCGGCCTGGACAGCAAGGTCCAGTGGGGCCTGATCGCCGCGGTCCTGTTCCTCCTGTTCACGTACGGCATCGCCGCCAAGGTCGAGGGCCGTCGTCAGGCCAAGGACCGCATCGCCACCTCGCTGGTCTGGGTCGCGTTCCTGCTGGCCGTGATCCCGCTGGTCTCCCTGGTCTGGGTGACCGTCTCCCGCGGTGTGAAGGTCCTCGACGGCTACTTCCTGACCCACTCCATGGGTGTCGTCGCCGACTCCGAGCCCGGCGGTGGCGTCTACGCCGCCATCATCGGCAGCCTGGAGCAGGTCGGCCTGGCCACCCTGATCGGTGCCCCGATCGGCATCCTCACCGCGATCTACCTGGTGGAGTACGGTCGCGGGAACCTCGCCCGTGCGGTCACGTTCTTCGTCGACGTGATGACCGGTATCCCGTCGATCGTCGCGGGCCTGTTCATCCTCAGCCTCATGCTGATCTTCGACATGCAGCCCTTCGGCTTCGCGGGTTCCCTGGCCCTGGCCATCCTGATGATGCCCGTCGTGGTCCGCTCCACCGAGGAGATGCTCAAGCTCGTACCGAACGAGCTGCGCGAGGCCTCGCTGGCGCTCGGTGTGCCGAAGTGGCGGACTATCCTCAAGGTCGTCCTGCCGACCTCCATCGGCGGTATCACCACCGGCGTCATGCTGGCCATCGCCCGTATCGCGGGTGAGACCGCGCCGGTGCTGCTGCTGGTCTTCGGCAACCCCTTCATCAACAACAACCCGTTCGAGGGTGCGCAGGCGTCGCTGCCGCTGTACATCTACCAGCAGTACTCGCAGAGCGCGGGCGCCAACGCGGCGTACGACCGCGCCTGGGCCGCCTCGCTCACGCTGATCGCCTTCGTGATGATCCTCAACCTCGCGGCCCGCGGCATCGCCCGCTGGAAGGCCCCGAAGTCCGGTCGCTGACGCGGCCATACAGCGACCGAAGCTTGAATTTCTGGAAGTGAAGTAGACACATGGCCAAGCGAATCGACGTAAGCGGACTCACCGCCTACTACGGCTCCCACAAGGCGATCGAGGACATCTCGATGACCGTCGAGCCGCGCTCCGTGACCGCGTTCATCGGTCCCTCCGGCTGCGGCAAGTCGACGTTCCTGCGCACCCTCAACCGGATGCACGAGGTCACCCCCGGTGGCCGCGTCGAGGGCAAGGTGCTGCTGGACGACGAGGACCTGTACGGCGCCGGCATCGACCCGGTGTCGGTCCGCCGCGAGGTGGGCATGGTGTTCCAGCGCCCGAACCCGTTCCCGACGATGTCGATATTCGACAACGTGGCGGCGGGCCTGCGCCTGAACGGCAAGTTCAAGAAGAGCGAGCTCAACGACGTCGTCGAGAAGTCGCTCAAGGGCGCGAACCTCTGGAACGAGGTCAAGGACCGGCTGAACAAGCCCGGCTCGGGTCTGTCCGGTGGTCAGCAGCAGCGTCTGTGCATCGCCCGCGCGATCGCGGTCGAGCCGAAGGTGCTGCTCATGGACGAGCCCTGCTCCGCCCTGGACCCGATCTCCACCCTCGCCATCGAGGACCTGATCGGTGAGCTGAAGGAGCGCTTCACGATCGTCATCGTGACGCACAACATGCAGCAGGCGGCGCGTGTCTCCGACCGTACGGCGTTCTTCAACCTCTCCGCCGTCGGGCAGCCCGGCCGGCTGATCGAGATCGACGACACGGAGCGGATCTTCTCCAACCCGTCGGTCCAGGCCACGGAGGACTACATCTCCGGCCGCTTCGGCTGAGCCGATGCCGGTGGAATAGAACCCCTCGCGGTGCTGCATGGCGGTGCCACCGCGAGGACGAAAAAGGGCCCGCCCCTGGCTCCCGGGGGCGGGCCCGTTCGTTTTCCCGGCCCCCTACCCGTCGCCACGCACCAGGGGGCTCCGCCCCCTGGACCCCGGCCCCTGCGCCCACCCACCACCCGACTCGGTGGGCTGGAAGACGAGGGCTTGGGGGGCGCGGGCCGGTGGGACGCTGAGTGCTCGGTGGGGGCGAGTGCCCGGTGGGCCGGGGCGGGGTGCTTGGTGGGCAGGGCGTGAGCGGCGAGTGCTCGGCGCGCTGAATGAGGAGTGCGCGGGCGGCCGGAGTCGCGAGCGCCTGGGGGTGGGGGCGGAGACGAGTTCTCGGTGTGGCCGACGGCTGGCACTCGGTGGGGGCGAGTACGGCCAGTACTCGGTGCGCCGGAAAGCCAGCGCGCGGTGGGAGCGGGAGTGCGAGCGTCTGCTGGGTGCGGAGGCGAGTGCTCGGTGGGCGCGCTGGAAAGAGGAGCGCGAGCGCCCCGCCGGTGGGGGAGGGACGAGTGCTCGGTGGTGTGAAAACGAGCACTCGGCGGGGGATGACGAGTGCTCTATGGGGTGAAGGCGAACCCTCGGTGTGCTGGAGGCAGGCGCTTGACGGGCGGACGGCAAGCGCTCGGTGGCTCGGAAGTGG
>NZ_JADDRL010000126.1 GCF_021538895.1 Streptomyces olivochromogenes
CCTCGCCGAGGGTGTCGCTCTCGGACGTCTTGTTCGCCTGCGGGCGGAGCACCTCGTACTCCGCTAGGTCCACCCGTCGCGTGGCCCGCCGGAACTCGGAGGTCGTGCCGGGCCAGATGGTGGTGTTGCGGCCGCTCGCGTCCAGATACCAGCTGGTGCAGCCGCCGGTGGACCACACCGTGCGCCGCATGCGCTCCTGCACCGTGTCGTTCCACGCCTGGACGGCACCCGGGCGGGCGTCCAGGGCGATGCGGCCGCCGAGCACACCGAGCTGCCGGACGAAGTCGGCCATGTAGTTCAGCTGGGACTCGATCATCAGGATCATGGAGGAGTTCCCGAGGCCGGTGTTGGGCCCGATGATCGTCATCCAGTTGGGGAACCCGGCGGCCGAGGCCCCGCGCAGGGCCTGCATCCCGCCCTTCCACTCCTCGGCCAAGGTCGTGCCCCGCGCCCCGACCACCCGCTCGGCGATCGGCATGTCGGTGACGTGGAAGCCCGTACCGAAGATGATCGCGTCGACCTCGGCCTCGCTGCCGTCGGCGGCGACGAGCGTCGAGCCGCGGATCTCGTCGAGCCCGCCGGCGACCACGTCCACATTGGCCTTGGCCAGGGCCGGGTAGTACGCGCTGGACAGCAGGATCCGCTTGCAGCCGATGCGGTAGCCGGGGGTGAGCTTGGCGCGCAGCGCCGGGTCCTTGATGGCGCGGGCCATGTTGCGCCGGGCCAACTGCTCGACGAAGCCGAGCTCGTCGGGGTGCTTGGTGAAGGCCTGGACCTGCAACTCCCGGATGCCCCACAGCAGTCCGCGCCGCAGTTGCGCGGTGAACGGCAGGGAGCGGTGCAGCAGGCGCTCGGCGCCGCTGATGGCCCGGTCGATGCGGGGCATCACCCAGGGCGGGGTGCGCTGGAAGAGGGTGAGCTTCGCGACCTCGGGCTGGATGGAGGGCACGATCTGGATGGCGGACGCGCCGGTGCCGACCATCGCGACGCGCTTGCCGCGCAGGTCGTAGTCGTGGTCCCAGCGGGCCGAGTGGAAGACCTTCCCGGGGAAGGAGTCCAGGCCCGGGACGTCCGGCGTCTTCGGGTCGGACAGCGGCCCGGTGGCGGAGACGACGACGTCGGCACTGAGCGCCCCGCTCGCCGTCTCGATGTCCCAGCGCAGCCGCTCCGGGTCCCAGGTCATCCGCTTCACCTCGGCGCCGAACCGGATGTGCGGCCGGAGGTGGAAGACGTCGGCGACGTGCTCCAGGTAGGCGCGGATGTGCTCCTGCCCGGAAAAGGTGCGCGGCCAGTCGGGGTTGGGCGCGAAGGAGAAGGAGTACAGGTGGGAAGGTACGTCGCAGGCGCACCCGGGGTAGCTGTTGTCCCGCCAGGTGCCGCCGACGCTGTCCGCCCGCTCCAGGACGACGAAGTCGGTGATCCCCTCGCGGCGCAACCGGACGGCCGCCCCCAGCCCGCCGAACCCGGATCCGATCACCGCCACCCGTACATGCTCGTGCTCGGCCATCCCGAAGCCTCCAGGCGTCGCATAGGACTCGTTGAACCACGCCAGTGAACACTGGCGCAATGGGAGGGTAGAGCAGCTCCGTACCGATGGGTAGGGGTTGGGGAAAGGAAAGTTACCGGCGGTACAACATAGGCTGCTGGCGTGGCTGAAGACGGAGAACGACCCGGTGAGCAGCGCGAGTACCGGATGGAGGAGCTGGCGCGACTGGCCGGCATCACGGTGCGCACCCTGCGCTTCTACCGCGAGCGCAAGCTGATCCCGCCGCCGCGCCGCGAGGGCCGTATCGCCTGGTACGACGACCACCATCTGGCCCGGCTGCGCACGATCTCGGCACTGCTGGAGCGCGGCCACACCCTCAGCGGCATCGCGGAGCTCGCGGAGGCCCTCGACCAGGGCCGGGACGTCGCCGACCTGCTCGGCGTCGGCGCCCCCACCGAGGAGGAGCCGGTCCGGCTGACCCCCGAGGAACTCGCCGCCCGCTTCGAGGGCGAGGTCACCCCGGAGAACCTCGGCGCGGCCATGGAACTCGGCTACCTGGGCACGGACGGCGACGAGATCGTCCACATCAGCCGCCGCCTGCTGGACGTGTCCTCCACGCTGGTCCGCGAGGGCATCCCGCTCGCGGAGGTCCTGGCGGCGGCCGGCCGGGTGCGCGAGCACGCGGACGCCCTGGCCGAACTCTTCACCGAACTCGTCCTGCGCCACGGCCCGGAGGAAGACCTGCAGCGCCTGCGCCCGCTGGCGGCCGGCGTGGTGGCGGCGGAGCTGTCCCTGGCCCTGGACCGACGGCTGCGCAAACGCGCCTGAGGATCAGGCAGGTTCATCCCATCGGGGCAATTTCCGCACAACCTCAGACGGAAATGGTTTCGGACTTCGAGAGTGCTTGACTTTCACGCTCGGTGAATGCGTCGGCACAAGGCACAAGCGCTGAGTCCGTCACATCTCGAAGGTCACGGTCACAGGAGCGTGGTCCGACCACCGCTCCTCGTGACTGGCTGCCCGCTCCACCACTGCCTTGACGGCCCGTGCCGCGAGCCCAGGGGTCGCCACGGCCAGGTCGATCCTCCACCCTGAATCGTTGTCGAAAGCCCGCCCCCGGTACGACCACCACGTGTACGGCCCCTCGACATCCGGGTGCAGGGCGCGCACGACGTCGACGTACCCGCCGTCGGCCGGATCAAGGACGCTGCCGAGCCATGCCCGTTCCTCCGGCAGGAAGCCGGAGTTCTTGGTGTTGCCGCGCCAGTTCTTGAGGTCGGCCTGCTGGTGGGCGATGTTCCAGTCGCCGACCACGAGGACCTCGCGCCCGTCGGCGGCGGCTCGCGCGCGCAGCGCCTTCAGATGGGCGAGGAACTCGTCCATGAAGCGGACCTTCTCGTCCTGCCGCTCGGTACCGACCTCGCCGGCGGGGAGGTAGAGGGAGGCGACGGTGACCCCGGGCAGATCGGCCTCGACGTACCGGCCGCTCCCGTCGAACTCGGCCGACCCGAAGCCCACCTGGACGCGGTCGGGCTCGCGCCGCGTGTAGAGGGAGACGCCCGCGCGGCCCTTGGCGGCGGCCGGGGCGTGCACCACGTGCCAGCCGTCGGGCTGCCGCACGCCCTCGGGCAGCTGCTGCGGCTCCGCGCGCACCTCTTGCAGGCAGACCACGTCCGCGGAGGTCTCGGCGAGCCACTCCACGAAGCCCTTCTTCGCGGCGGCCCGCAATCCGTTCACATTCACAGAGGTCACAGTCAGCACCAGGGCACGATACCGGCACACTGGACGAGGCACCGTCCACCCCTCTGCATAGAAGTACGATGACCAGCATGAACATACAGCGCGTCCCGTTCGACCACCCCGACGCCGTCCGGCTCAACGACGAGGTCCAGGCCGAGTACCACGTGCGCTACGGCGACGGCGGCGACGCCACGACCCTGGACGCGGCGCACTTCGAGCCGCCGAAGGGCGCGTACCTGATCGCCTACGACGAGGACGGCCGCGCCGTGGCCACCGGCGGCTGGCGCAGCCAGGAAGCGAACGGCGAGGGGCACGAGGACGGCGACGCGGAGCTCAAGCGCATGTTCGTGATCGACGCGATGCGCGGCCGCGGCCTGGCTCGCCGCATGCTGGCGGCCCTGGAGGACGACGCCCGCGCGGCCGGCCGTGTCCGCATGGTCCTGGAGACGGGCACCAAGCAGCCGGAGGCCATCGCCCTGTACACCTCCAGCGGCTACGAGCCGTGCGTCAAGTTCGGCTACTACCGCGAGTACGAGTCGAGCCGCTGCTACGCCAAGCCCCTGTAACCCGGATCACGGGCGGCCCACTTGGGCCGGCTGTGCCTCGGCGTACACACGATGAAGCCCCTGTCGGCTACTGCCGACAGGGGCTTCATGCTGCGTGGACCTGAGGGGATTTGAACCCCTGGCCCCCTCGATGCGAACGAGGTGCGCTACCGGACTGCGCCACAGGCCCTTGCAACGAGTGAAACTTTAGCATCCCCGTCGGGGTGCTTGGAAATCCGTTCCCGGACTGGTCAGGGGCGGGGTCCGTCCCCGGCCGGCGCCGGGGACGTCACTCGTTGGCCGCGCGCGGCCGGTCGCCGTCCTCGTACTGGTCGAAGAGCGGCGTGCGCCCGCGCTCCCGTGCGCGGCGTGCGGAAGCGGCGCGGCGTGCGTCGCTGCGGCCGCCCGCCGGCTTGTCCTCGGCCGCGGGTGCCGGCTCCTGCTCCTCGGCCTCCCGCGTGCCCGGCTTCGCCGCCTGCTCGGCCTGCCCCGGCTGCTCCGGCTGCTCCGCGTGTTCCGGCGTGACGGCACTGGACCGCGCCGAGCTCCACGCGTCGGGCGCCCCGAGGTCCACGTCCGAGGTGGCGCGCGGCGCGACCGGCGCGGTCACGTACGTCGGCAGGGGCACCGGCACCGGGTCCCAGCTGTCCCCCTGCCCGGGCCGCCGCTGCCGCTCGCGCTGCTGGTCGACCCACTCCGCGTGGTCGGTCTGCTCGACGAGGGCGCGCCGGTCGGCGGCGAGGGCGGACAGTTCGGTGTCGGTGTCGGCGTCGATCTCTGGTCCCTCGTCCGGTTCGTCGGCGGCCGCGCCCTCGTCCAGCGGCGCGCGGCGGCGTGGCTGACGCTCCCGCAGCCGCTGCGCCGCGACCTCGGCCCGGCGCCGGTCCATCTGGAAGGCGAAGCGCCGGCGTTCCTGGGAGCGCAGGTAGGCGATGTACCCGCTCAGGAGGACGGCGGGCACGGCAGGCGCCCACAGGAAGGCGAGCCCGCCGACGGCCGCGACGACGGCCGCGAGCGTGAAGACGATGAAGAGCATCACCGTGGTGCGCCGACGGCGCGCGAGCACCTTCGTCCGCTGGGCACGCGCCGCTGCCGCCTGCGGCGAGGGCGCGCGCCGGGCCGTCGGCACCCGCTTCTGCGCGGGCGAGGGCGAGGGCAAGGAGGGCGATACCGGGGTCGAGGCCGAAGGCGTCGGCGCGGAGGGGGACTTGGGCTCGGTTACCGGGGCCTTGGGCTCGGCGTCCGCCCGCACCTGACGGCGCGTCGGAGGCACGGCGAAGGCCCGGACGTCCACCGAATCGGTGACGGCGTCCGGGTCGGCGTCGGGCTCCCCCTCTTGGCCGGAGCGCGCCCGCAGGTCCTTGGCGTATCGGCGCTCCATACCCGCCCGTCCGGACAGGAGCCGGATGGCCGTGCTGAAGCGTTCCGTCGGACGGGCCTCATTCAGCTCGTCCTGCCTACGGAGCCACATCGGCACCAAGTAGGCGGCCCAGGCCCCGACAATGACTGCGTAGATGAGGCCGCTGCTGCTCACGCCTCACACGGTAGAGGGGTTTGCGTGAGGCCATCTGCCAATTCGGCCGGTGTGTCGCACGATCTGGCTGATATTTCCAGCTTTTTTTCGACCGATGCGATCAGCGGGCCGCCGGAGCCGCGAATTCAATGGGCACGAGACGCTCATCCGGCGATCAATTTCGAACATACATTCAATTTCGCGGGCTACGAGGCATTCCCCGGGGTGCTCTGCGGATTCCGCGGTGTGTTGCGGGTGTCCGGCGTCGTCCCGGATCGTGCCCGCTGCCAGCGGTTCAGCAACCCCTCGGGCGCCTCTTCCGCGGTGAGCGCGAAGACGAGGTGGTCGCGCCAGGCGCCGTCGATGTGGAGATAACGCGGCCGGAGCCCCTCCTCGCGGAATCCGAGTTTCTCCACCACCCGGCGGCTGGGCCGGTTCTCGGGGCGAATGCAGACCTCGATGCGGTGCAGACCGACCGTGCGGAAACAGTGGTCCACCACGAGAGCGACGGCCGTCGGCATCACCCCGCGGCCTGCCACCGACTCGTCCACCCAGTAGCCGATGTGCCCCGAGCACATGGAGCCCCAGGTGATTCCGGCGACCGTCAACTGCCCGACCAGTTGCCCCTGGTACTCGATGACGAACGGCAGCATCCGGCCCGAGTGCGCCTCGGACCGCAGGTGCCGGACCATCTGCCGGTACGTCGGCCGGTGCGCGATCGGCCCGCTGGGCGTGGGCGGCGGAATGGTCGCCTCCCACGGACGCAGCCAGTCCCGGTTGCGCCGGTTGACCTCGCGCCAGGCCCGCTGGTCGCGCAGCTTTATCGGCCGGAGGACGATGTCGCCGTCCGCCAGCACGACGGGCCAGGATGGGCTGTTCAGCTCGCACCCCCAGAGCGTCTGGAGTGGTCGTCGCCGGCCGCGGCGGACTCAGCGTCCGGCCTGGGGTGGTCGCCGCCCCGGATCTGGTCGACGGCGTGGGCGAGCAGCGGCTCCAGGACGGCCAGCCCGTCCCGAACACCACCGCTCGACCCCGGCAGGTTGACGATCAGCGTCCGGCCGGCCACTCCGGCCAGCCCCCGGGACAGCGCCGCGGTCGGCACCTTCTCCCGTCCGAACGCACGGATGGCCTCGGCCATGCCCGGCACCTCGTAGTCGATCACCCGGCGGGTGGCCTCGGGGGTGCGGTCGGTGGGCGAGACGCCGGTGCCGCCGGTGGTGACGACGACGTCGTACCCGGCCTCGACCGCGGCACGCAGCGCGGCCTCCACCGGGTCTCCGTCCGGGACGACCTGGGGCCCCTCCACGGCGAAGCCGAAGCCCCTGAGGCCGTCGGCGACCATCGGGCCTCCCTTGTCCGCGTAGACGCCCGCGGCGGCCCGGTTGGAGGCGGTCACGACCAGCGCGCGGTACCGCGCGGGCACGCCCGCGCCGACGGTCGGCCCGGCGTTCACGCCCGGCTCCAGTCGCCCGACTTGCCGCCCGTCTTCTCCTCCACGCGTACGTCCGTGATGACCGCTCCCTTGTCGACCGCCTTGACCATGTCGATCACGGTGAGCGCGGCTACCGACACCGCCGTGAGGGCCTCCATCTCGACGCCCGTGCGGTCCGTGGTCCTAACGGTGGCCAGGATCTCGACGGCGTCGTCCGCGACCGACAGATCCAGTTTCACACCGGACACCGACAACGGGTGGCACAGCGGGATCAGGTCCGGGGTGCGCTTGGCGCCCATGATGCCCGCGATACGCGCGGTGGCCAGGGCGTCTCCCTTGGGCATGCCCTCGCCGCGCAGCAGCTCGACCACGCGGGGCGAGACCAGGACGCGGCCGCTGGCGCGGGCGGTGCGCGCGGTCACGTCCTTGCCGGACACGTCGACCATGCGGGCGGCGCCCGCCTCGTCGATGTGTGTCAGTCGGTCCTGCGCAGAGGGTCCGGGGGTTTCCCCCCGGGAAGGCATGGTCATGATGTGAGGCGCTCCCGGTCCCGGCCCGTCGCGGTGCGGCGCACGGGCCTGCTGTGCGCGACACGGTACCGCCAAGTCGGGGGACGCACTCAGCCGAGCAGGACCACCTCGACCTCGGTGCCCGGCTCGACGGACTCCATGTCCTCGGGGACGACGATCAGCGCGTCCGCCTGCGCGAGAGCCGCGATCAGGTGGGACCCGGCACCGCCCACCGGCGTCACCTCGCCGTCGGCGTACGCCCCGCGCAGGAACTGCCTGCGCCCCTTCGGGGAACTCAGCGCCTTGTCCGCCGTCAGGGTCGCCCGGGCCGTCGGCCGGTGGACGTCCGTCACCCCCATCAGGGTGCGGATGGCGGGGCGCACGAACAGCTCGAAGGAGACGTACGACGAGACGGGATTGCCCGGCAGCGCGAGCAGGGGCGTGTGGTCGGGGCCGATGGAGCCGAAGCCCTGGGGCTTGCCGGGCTGCATGGCGAGCTTGCGGAAGTCGATGCCGCTGCCCGCCTCGTCCTCGTCGCCGACGTGCGACAGCGCCTCCTTGACGACGTCGTACGCGCCGACGCTCACCCCGCCCGTGGTGACCAGCAGGTCGGCGCGGATGAGCTGGTCCTCGATGGTGGACCGGAGGGTCTCCGCGTCGTCGGTGACCGCGCCCACCCGGTAGGCGATGGCACCGGCGTCCCGCGCGGCGGCGGTGAGGGCGAAGCTGTTGGAGTCGTAGATCTGGCCCCTGCTCAGCGACTCACCGGGCTGGACGAGCTCGCTGCCGGTGGACATGACGACCACGCGCGGGCGGGGGCGCACCCGGACCGTGCCACGGCCGATCGCCGCGAGCAGCGCGATCTGCGGGGGCCCGAGGACCGTACCGGCCGCCAGTGCCTGGTCGCCGGCCTTCACGTCGCTGCCCGTCGCGCGGACGTGCGCGCGTGCCTCGGCCGGCCGGTAGACGCTCACCTGCCCGCCCGCGCCCTCGGGCGCCAGGCTGCGGGCGCGCATCCCGCTCACCGGGCCCTCGCCGAGGCCTCCGTCGGTCCACTCGACGGGGACGACGGCCTCGGCGCCGGGCGGCAGCGGGGCGCCGGTCATGATCCGGGCGGCCTGGCCGGGACCCACGCGCAGCGCCTCGGCCGAGCCGGCCGCGACGTCGCCGACCACCTCAAGGGCGGCCGGGAACTCCTCGCTCGCACCCGCCACGTCCGCGACCCGCACCGCGTACCCGTCCATCGAGCTGTTGTCGAAGGGCGGCAGCGAGACCGGGACCATGACGTCGTCGACCAGGACGCAGCCCTGGGCGTCGAGCAGTTGCAGTTCGATCGGTTCGAGCGGGCGGACGGTCGTGAGGATGTCCTCCAGGTGCTCGTCCACCGACCACAGGTGGTCCGGGCCGGCGGGGCGGGGCGCGGCGGTGCTCAACGTTGCTACATCTCCTCGGCTACGTAACTGCGAAGCCAGGTCCGGAAGTCCGGGCCCAGGTCTTCACGTTCGCACGCGAGTCGGACAATGGCACGCAGGTAGTCGCCGCGGTCGCCGGTGTCATAGCGGCGGCCCTTGAAGACGACGCCGTGCACCGGGCCGCCGACCTTCTCGTCCTGCGCGAGCTGCTGGAGCGCGTCGGTCAGCTGGATCTCGCCGCCGCGGCCCGGCTCGGTCTTGCGCAGTATGTCGAAGACGTGCGGGTCGAGGACGTAGCGGCCGATGACCGCGTAGTTCGACGGGGCGTCCGCCACGTCCGGCTTCTCGACCAGGCCCGTCACCTTGACGACGTCGCCCTCTTCGGTGGCCTCGACGGCGGCGCAGCCGTAGAGGTGGATCTGCTCGGCCGCGACCTCCATGAGCGCGATCACGCTGCCGCCGCGCCGCTCCTGGATCTCGACCATGCGCGCGAGCAGAGGGTCGCGCGGGTCGATCAGGTCGTCGCCGAGGAGGACCGCGAAGGGCTCGTGCCCGACGTGCGGGGCGGCGCACAGGACCGCGTGGCCGAGGCCCCTGGGGTCGCCCTGACGGACGTAGTGCATGGTCGCGAGGTCGCTGGACTCCTGGACCTTGGCGAGCCGCTCGGCGTCGCCCTTCTTCTCCAGGGCGGATTCGAGCTCGTAGTTGCGGTCGAAGTGGTCCTCAAGAGGGCGCTTGTTGCGTCCGGTGATCATGAGCACGTCGTCGAGCCCCGCCGACACGGCCTCCTCGACCACGTACTGGATCGCCGGCTTGTCCACGACCGGCAGCATCTCCTTGGGAGTGGCTTTGGTGGCCGGCAGGAACCGGGTGCCGAGGCCTGCTGCGGGAATGACAGCCTTGCTGATCCTGGGGTGCGACTGAGTCATGCCCGCAACCTTATCCGGTGCCTTTGATGGGAATCTGTGGCTCCGGTTAATTGGCTCTCATATGAGCGCATTCGGAAGGGTACGGGAGCGACCTGATGGATCACACCGGACGTACGGCGGAGCCTGACAAGCGAACGTTGCGGCGAGAGTTCCTCTCGGTGAGGAACAGGTTGACGGCGGATGACGTGCGCGAGGCCGCCGCCGCGCTGGCCGGGCGTGCGCTGGAGCTGCCCGAACTGGCGCGGGCCCGCACGGTGGCGGCCTACGTCTCCGTCGAGAGCGAGCCCGGCACACTCCCGTTGCTGGACGCGCTGTGCGCACGGGGCGTACGCGTCCTGCTCCCCGCGCTCCTGCCCGACAACGACCTGGACTGGGGCGCCTACGCCGGGGAGGGGTCCCTCGCGCGCGTCCAACACGGCGGGAAGATGGCACTCTTCGAGCCCGCCGGCGAGCGCCTCGGCCCGGACGCCGTCACCTCCGCCGACGTCGTGCTCCTGCCCGGCCTCGCGGTGGACGCGCGCGGGATGCGCCTGGGACGCGGCGGAGGTTCGTACGACCGCGTGCTGGCCCGCCTGGAGCGTGCCGGCGCGCACCCCGCACTGGTGGTGCTCCTGTACGACTCGGAGATCGTCGCGCACGTCCCCGAGGAGGCGCACGACAAGCCCGTGCACGCGGTGGTGACACCCTCGGGCGTGCGCCGCTTCGCGGGCACCTGACGCCCCTTCCGTTCAGGTGAAGAGGGCCCGCACGCGCGCGTGCGGGCCCTCTTCGGGATGTTCGTCAGCGGCTCACGGCTTGAGCACGAGCGTGTCGCTCGTGCTCCCGTCGACCGCCTTCGACGAGTACGACCACGGCAGGAGCTCGCCCTTGGCCCACTTGTCGGTCTGGTCGGTGTAGTGCGCGCTGTAGGCGTGCCCGGAGGCACCGGTGAGGTTGATCCACCGGGACTTGTCGAGCTCCTTGAGGTTGACCACCATCCGCATGGACGGCACCCACACGACGCCGTAGCCGCCGGCGGCGTTCCAGCCGGACGCGTTGACCGTCGCCTCGCCGCCGCTGAGCCTCCAGGGGCCGCGGTTGAGCACGTACTGCAGGAAGCCGGGGCCCTCGGTGCCCAGGGTCTGGTTCTTCAGGAACAGGCGGTGCAGGCGACCCCAGCTCCAGGTGTCGATGTCCTTGCCGAGCTTGGCGGTCAGCTCCCAGCGGGCGTCGATCATGGCACGGCCGAACAGCTCGTCACGGTTGTCGGCCTTGGGGCGGGTGCCCGCGGCGGGCGCCTTCCACCAGTCGCTGTTCTCGTCGTCCATGAGCCGCCGCACCACCTCGAACCAGCGGTCGCCGCCGTCCGGCTGCGCCTGGTCGGCGTCGCGCTCGCCGCACTCGCGGACCTTGGTGTCGTCGTCCACGGGCCCGGTGTCGTCGGTCTTGTCCATCCACAGGCACTGGCCCTTGACCCGCAGCTCCTTGGGCATCTTGTTGCCGAAGGCGAGCTTGAGGATGTTGCGCCACACGGCGTTGAAGTAGGCCGCGGCCGCGGAGTCGGCGTCCTGGGTGTAGTCCCAGCCTTCGAGCAGGCTCTGGGCCTCGCGGACGTCCTTGTCGGCGATGTTGATCTTCAGCAGCTTGGGCACCAGCAGCCTGGCGATCTCGCTGCTGTTGTCGAGCTGCATCTGGCGCATGTCGTCGGTGGAGATCTTGCCGCCGCCCTTGATCTTCGACTCGATCAGGTCGGTGATCCGCTGGCTGCGGGCGCCGTATCCCCAGTCCGTGGTGAGCGTGTAGGGGTACTTGTCCTTGTCGACGACGGCCTGGTTGGCGGTGACGATGTAGCCGCGCTTGGGGTTGTACTCGTAGGGCAGCTCGTCCTGATCGATGTAGCCGGTCCAGCGGTACTTCGAGTCCCAGCCCGGCGCCGGCAGGGAGCCGTCGCCCTCCCCGCGCGTGGGGATCTTTCCGGGCAGCGTGTAGCCGATGTGGTTCTCGGTGTCCGCGTAGATCAGGTTCTGCGAGGGCACGTCGAACAGCGCCGCCGCGGAGCGGAAGGCGCTCCAGTCGGCCGCCTTGTCGATGGCGAACACGGCGTCCATGGAGGTGCCCGGCTGCAGCGCGGTCCACTTCAGGGCGATGCCGTAGCCGTCGCCGCGGTCGGGGGCGGCGGAGTCGACGGTGGCCTTCCTGCCGACCTTGACGAGCTCGTCGTCGCGGTCGGAGAGCAGCGGCATCCCGTCCTTGGTCTGCCGGACGACGATCTTCTTGGACGAACCGCCGGCGACCTTGATGGTCTCCTCGCGGCTCGTGAAGGGCTTGACCTTGCCGTCGTAGAGGTACCCGTTGCTGCTGAGCTTCTCCAGGTAGAGGTCGGTGACGTCGACCCCGGAGTTGGTCATGCCCCAGGCGATGTTCGCGTTGTGACCGATGATCACACCGGGCATGCCGGCAAACGTGTAGCCGGTGACGTCGTACTGGCACTTGGCCGAGACGGTGCGGCAGTGCAGGCCCATCTGGTACCAGACGGACGGCAGCGACGCCGACAGGTGCGGGTCGTTGGCCAGCAGCGGCTTGCCGGTGATGGTGTACCGCCCGCCGACGACCCAGGAGTTGGAGCCGATGCCCTGGCCGTTGACACCGACGGCCGCCGGAACGTCGTCGAGGACCTTGTAGAGGCCCGCCAGCTGGCTCGTGACGCCCGAACCCGTCGTCGAGGAGCCCGCGGAGGTCGAGGACCCCGTCGTGCCGGTCGTGCCGGTCGTGCCCGTGGTGGCCGTCGTGCCGCTCGCGGCTCCGCCCTGCTGGAACGTCTTGGTGACCGCGTCGTACCGGCCCTCCCGGACTATCGCCTTGTTGCGGCCGTACGGGTAGTCCGGGTACAGGTCGGCGATCTGCTGGGGGCCGAGGCGGCTGGTCATCAGGGCGCGGTCGATCTCCTCCTGCATGTTGCCGCGCAGGTCCCACGCCATGGCCTTGAGCCAGGAGACCGAGTCGACCGGCGTCCACTTGCCCGGCGCGTAGTCGTTGGCGAAGCCGAGCGCCGCGTACTCCAGGGAGATGTCCTTGGCGTCCTTGCCGTCGAGGTAGGCGTTGACTCCCTTGGCGTAGGCCTGGAGGTACTTCTTCGTGGCCGGCGACAGCTTGTGCTCGTACTCCTGCTCGGCGATCCGGTCCCAGCCCAGGGTGCGCAGGAACTGGTCGTTCTCGACCTGGCCCTTGCCGAACATCTCCGACAGACGCCCGGAGGTCATGTGGCGGCGCACGTCCATCTCGTAGAACCTGTCCTGCGCCTGGACGAAGCCCTGGGCCATGAACAGGTCCTCGTCGGACGAGGCGTAGATCTGCGGGATGCCGTTGCCGTCCCGCTTCACGTCGACCGGGCCCGACAGGCCGTCGAGCGTGATCGTGCCCGTGGTCTGCGGGAAGGAGGCGCGCACGGTGCTGATCGACCAGTACGCCCCGTAGGCGACGCCCCCGATGATGGCCAGCACCAGCACGAGCACGATCAGTCGGGCTTTGCGCCCCTTCTTCCTGCCGGACTTGCCGGGCTTGTCACCCGTTGTGGCGGTGGTGTTGGGGGGCATCGCTGTCCTTGCTGTCCTAACGCGAGCGGCAGGCGGTCCTGGAGTGCTGGAGCAACCATAGGCGCAGGGCCCCGTGCCGCTTGACGCGGAGTCGGGAACCTACGCGGACGGACGTTCGATCTTGCCTCGGCAAGCGTCAAGAAAGCGTCAAGAATTAGGTAAGGTAACGAAGTACTTGGGTGCGGAGTCCCGCAGCCTCGGGTCTTGTGTACGTGTGCTTTCGCGTCCCCCGCGCGCTAGCCGGTGAAGGGAACCGCCGCTGACTGTCGACCACCTCAACCAGCTCCTGCTCGTCTGCTCTCTCGTCCTGCTCGTCGCGGTCGCGGCCGTGCGGATCTCCTCCCGCAGCGGGCTCCCCAGCCTGCTCGTCTACCTGGCGATCGGCGTCCTCATGGGCCAGGACGGCATCGGGAACATCCACTTCAACAACGCCGAGCTGACCCAGGTCATCGGATACGCGGCCCTGGTCGTGATCCTGGCCGAAGGTGGTCTGGGCACGAAGTGGAAGGAGATCGAACCGGCCCTGCCCGCGGCCTCCGCGCTGGCGCTGGTCGGAGTCGCGATCAGCGTCGGGGTCACGGCGGCGGGCGCGCACTACCTGATCGGGCTGGAGTGGCGACAGGCGCTGATCATCGGCGCGGTGGTGTCCTCGACGGACGCGGCGGCGGTCTTCTCCGTGCTGCGCAGAATTCCCCTCCCCGCGCGCGTGACGGGCACGCTGGAGGCGGAGTCCGGCTTCAACGACGCCCCCGTGGTCATCCTGGTCGTCGCCTTCTCCCAGGCGGGCCCGGTCTCGCACTGGTACGTGCTGATCGGCGAGATACTGCTGGAACTGGCCATCGGCGCGGCCATCGGGCTCGCGGTGGGCTGGCTCGGCTCCTGGGGCCTGCGGCACGTGGCGCTGCCCGCCTCCGGTCTCTATCCGATCGCCGTCATGGCGATCGCGGTCACGGCGTACGCGGGCGGCGCGCTGGCGCACGGCAGCGGCTTCCTGGCCGTGTATCTCGCCTCGATGGTGATGGGCAACTCCAAGCTGCCGCACTGGCCCGCCACCCGCGGGTTCGCCGACGGGCTCGGCTGGATCGCCCAGATCGGCATGTTCGTCCTGCTCGGCGTCCTGGTCACACCGCACGAGCTGGGCGACGACATCGTGCCCGCGCTCGTCATCGGGCTGGTACTCACGATGGTGGCGCGCCCCCTGAGCGTGGTGGCCTGCCTGACGCCGTTCCGCGTGCGCTGGCAGGAGCAGGCGCTGATGTCCTGGGCGGGGCTGCGCGGCGCCGTGCCCATCATCCTGGCGACGATCCCCATGGTGAAGGGCGTCGACGCCAGCCACCGCATCTTCAACATCGTCTTCGTCCTGGTCGTCGTCTACACGATCGTCCAGGGGCCGACGCTGCCCTGGCTGGCCCGCAAGCTGGAGCTCGGCGACGGGCCGGAGGCCGCCGACCTCGGCATCGAGTCGGCGCCCCTGGAGCGGCTGCGCGGGCATCTGCTGTCCGTCGCGATCCCCGAGGGCTCGCGGATGCACGGCGTCGAGGTCAACGAGCTGCGGCTGCCGGCCGGAGCCGCCGTGACGCTGGTCGTCCGCGAGGGGGAATCGTTCGTTCCTCTACCGGCGACCGTGCTGCGCCACGGGGACGAGCTGCTCGTGGTCGCCACGGATCCCGTCCGGGACGCCGCCGAGCGACGCCTGCGGGCGGTCGCCCAGGGCGGCAAGCTGGCCGGCTGGCTGGGGCTGGGCGCGAACGGCGCGGGGCGGTGACCGGCGGGCGCGGGCGGCGAGGGTGACGTGGGCATGCGCCGAAGGTGCGTTTTGTGCGGTTCACGCTCCCCGTCAATCCCAGGTCAGCGGTCCCACGGTGCTCATTTTCACAGGCCTGCCGCGCCCTGATCCCTGTACGATAAAGGCACCCTGATCGAACCAACTCTGCCTGACGCAGAGCTGGCGCGACCGTATGGCGGCCGGGACGCCCCCCTCAGTGGGCGCCGGTATCTACCGCAGTTCCGCGCAAGAGGACAGCTCTCGGCGCCCCTGAAAGGGGTCGCGCTACCAGGCGGCAGAAAGGCACGGGCCGTGGAATCCACGGTCACCTCCGAGCCGTCGAAGAACTCGGCACCGTCCCCCCGCCCGGGATACGGACAGCTGCTGCGCACCCGCGGCGCCTGGACGTTCCTGCTCCCCGGTTTCGCGGCGCGCCAGCCGTTCGCGATGCTCACCATCTCCATCGTGCTGCTCGTGCAGCACACCACCGGCTCGTACGGTGCCGCCGGCGCCGCCGCGGCCGCCACAGGTGTCTCCCTGGCCCTGTTCGCGCCCTACAGCGGCCGGCTCGCCGACCGCTACGGCCAGCGCGCGGTACTGATCCCCGGCATCCTCCTGCACACCCTGTCCGGACTGACCCTGACCGCGCTCGCCCTGGCGCACGCGCCCCTGTGGGCGCTGTTCGCGGCGGCCGTGCCGACCGGCGCCTCGGTCCCCCAGGTCGGCCCCATGGTGCGGGCCCGCTGGGGCGTGAAGCTCAAGGACTCGCCGCTGATGACCACCGCGGCCGCCTTCGAGTCCGTCACCGACGAGTTGACCTTCGTGGTCGGCCCGCTGCTCGCGACCGCCCTGTGCACCGCCGTGGACCCGGCCGCGGGCCTGATCACCGAAGCCGCGCTGACGCTGGTCGGCGGCCTGCTGTTCGCCGCGCGGAAGAGCACGCAGCCGCCGGTGACCGCCGACGGGCACGCGCGCGTGAAGCAGGCCTCCGCCCTGCGCGTCCCCGGCGTACGCGTGCTGGTCGTGACCTTCCTCGGCATCGGCTCCGTCTTCGGCGGCATGCAGGTCGGCCTCGCCGCGTTCACCGAGTCGATCGGCGAGCCCGGTCTGAACGGCGTCCTGTACGGCACCTTCGCGGCGGGCAACATGCTCTCGGGCATCGCCTGCGGCGCGATCGCCTGGAAGGTCGCCCCGCAGCGGCGCCTCGTCCTCGGCTACACGGCCCTCGCGCTGACCGCCTCCGCCCTGTGGACCGCCCACGCGGTGCTCCTCCTCGCGGGCCTCGGTCTTCTGGTCGGCATGTGCATCGCGCCCGCCCTGATCACCGGCTACACGCTGGTCGAGGAGCTGGTCCCGGCCGGCGCCCGCACCGAGGCCTTCACCTGGCTGACCGGCGCGGTCGCGCTCGGCCAGGCCGCCGCCGTCACCGTCGCCGGACAGCTGGAGGACCGGTTCTGGAACGGTGCCGGATTCCTGGTGCCGATGGCCGGTACCGTGCTCGCCCTCGCCACCCTCCTGGCACTGCGTTCGAGGCTGGTGACCCGGCCGCGAACCCGTACCGTGGCACGTGGCGTCGGTCACCGAGTGCCGGTGACGGTGGACTGATCCCCCGGAATACGTCACTATGGATCGTCGTTAGCACTCATCGAGTGAGAGTGCCAGGAGGAAGACAGTGCCCACCTACCAGTACCAGTGCACCGAGTGCGGCGAGGGCCTCGAGGCGGTGCAGAAGTTCACCGACGACGCCCTGACCGAGTGCCCCAACTGCGGTGGCCGCCTGAAGAAGGTGTTCTCCGCCGTCGGCATTGTCTTCAAGGGATCCGGCTTCTACCGCAACGACAGCCGCGGCTCCTCGTCGAGCAGCAGCCCCGCGTCGAAGCCGTCGAGCACCACCTCGACGAGCTCGTCCTCGTCCGACTCGAAGACGTCCTCTTCGTCTTCCACGTCGTCCTCGTCCTCGTCGGGCACCGCGAGCAGTTCCGCCGCCTGATACTCCTCACCGAAGACCCTGCCGTCGCGTGACGGCAGGGTCTTCGGCGTTCCCCGGCACCTGCGCCTGCGGGTTTCGCGGCCAGCTAATGTGCTCGTCATGGCGAACGCAGAGATCGGCGTAATCGGCGGCTCCGGCTTCTACTCGTTTCTCGACGAGGTGACCGAGATCCAGGTGGACACCCCCTACGGTCCGCCCAGCGACTCCCTCTTCCTCGGTGAGATCGCCGGCCGACGGGTCGCCTTCCTGCCCCGGCACGGGCGTGGACACCACCTGCCGCCGCACCGCATCAACTACCGGGCGAACCTCTGGGCGCTGCGCTCCCTGGGCGTCCGCCAGGTCCTCGGCCCGTGCGCGGTGGGCGGACTGCGTCCCGAGTACGGCCCCGGCACCCTGCTCGTACCGGATCAGCTGGTGGACCGTACGAAGTCCCGGACGCAGACGTACTTCGACGGGATGCCTCTGCCCGACGGCCGCATCCCGAACGTGGTGCACGTCTCCGTGGCCGACCCCTACTGCCCCGTCGGCCGGGCCGCCGCGCTGAAGGCGGCGCGCGGCCGGGACTGGGAACCCGTGGACGGCGGCACGCTGGTGGTGGTTGAGGGGCCGCGCTTCTCGACCCGCGCCGAATCGCTGTGGCACCAGGCGCAGGGCTGGTCGGTGGTGGGCATGACCGGCCATCCCGAGGCGGCGCTCGCCCGTGAGCTGGAGCTCTGCTACGCGTCGCTGACGCTGGTCACCGACCTCGACGCGGGCGCGGAGAGCGGCGAGGGCGTCTCGCACGAGGAAGTGCTGCGGGTGTTCTCCGCCAACGTGGACCGGCTGCGGGGCGTGCTGTTCGACGCCGTCGCGGCGCTGCCGGACAACGAGGCACGGGACTGCCTGTGCACGAACGCGCTCGGCGGCATGGATCCGGGCTTCGAGCTGCCCTGACGGAACTCCTCGTTCGCGTGGGCGAGTTTTCCACAACCCGCAGGTAGCCCACCGGCTCCGACGCGTTTCGGCGCGAGGCCTCATCGTGGCCTCGCAAGCCGATTCCTCGTCGCAGGTGGTGGATCCCCGTGCCCGTCTCTCCCTCGTCCTCCTTCCCTCCCGTCCCGTCGCCCCTTCCCTCGCCGCGCCCGCTGGGCACCGACGCCCCGGCCACGTGCGAGATCCCGCACTTCGCGCCGGTGCGCGTGCGCGGCGGGCGGTATCGGCTGCAGCGGCTCGTCCGGCATCGCCGGCGCGCCGTGGCGGCCGGTCTCGCCGTCACCGCGGCCGCGCTCGTGGCGGCCGGGCCGCGCGCCACGACGGACCCACCCCGCGGTGAACGGGCGCGCGGACATCCGGTGGCGGAGCCGGTACGGCGGCAGCGCGCGGTCGACAGCGTGGCCGCGCCGGTGCGGATCGCCGACGCCGCCACCGTCCGGCTGCTGCGTCCCGGCGACCGGGTCGACGTCATCGCCGCCGAGGACCCGGCGACGGGCGGCGACGCCCGGGTGATCGCGCGCGGGGCGCGGGTGACGAAGCTGCCGGAGCCCGTGGACGGCGGCGCGGAGAGCGGGGCGCTGGTCGTGCTCTCGGTGCCGCGTTCCACCGCGGCGCGCCTGGTCGGCGCGAGCGCGACGGCCCGGCTGGCGGTGACGCTGTGCTGAACCGCGTCTGTCGGCTCCTCGGTGATCTGCTGTCAAGTCGCACGATGGTGCCAAGAGACTGGACAGGATGGCCTAGCCGTGCCGTAGGTTGCGGAGCGTTTCGTTCCACAGCCCGAACGCACGAGGAGAGTCCCCGAGGTGAGCGAGAAGAAGAAGGAACCGAGCGTCTGGCATGGCTTCAAGGCCTTCCTGATGCGCGGCAACGTCGTGGACCTGGCCGTCGCGGTGGTCATCGGCGCGGCCTTCACGAACATCGTCAGCTCGGTGGTGAAGGGCGTCATCAACCCGCTGGTCGGCGCGGTCGGCACGCAGAACCTCGACAGCTACAGCTTCTGTCTGGAGGACCCCTGCAAGGTGGCCCCGGACGGGACGATCCAGAGCGGTGTCCCGATCCTGTGGGGCACGGTCCTGGGAGCCGCCCTCACCTTCGTGATCACCGCGGCGGTGGTCTACTTCCTGATGGTCCTGCCGATGGCGAAGTACCTGCCCCGGCTGGAGGCCCGCCGGAAGGCGCGCGAGGGCACGCACGAGGTCATCGAGGTGACCGAGCTGGAGGTGCTCAAGGAGATCCGCGACGCGCTGGTCGCGCAGCGCGGCTCGGGCCACGACCAGCGTTAGCGAAGTCCCCGCACGGCCGGGCTCAGCAGTGGTGGAGCCGGGTTCCGAGGTGGTGGGACCGGGTTCAGAGGTGGTGGGGCGGCTTCTCGTCGAGGAAGCGCTTCAGGTCGGCGGCGCTGTCGCGCTCGCCCCGCTCGCCCCACCCACGGTCCGTGTCGTCCGAGGACTGCTGGCTCAGCGGGTCGTCGAAGACCAGCGCGGCCTTCGGGTCGCGCGGCTCGGGTGCGGGGGCGGTGCTCATGCCCCAAGGGTACGGCCCTGTCGGCGGCCGGAGTCCAGGGCGGCGGCTCTCCCCCGCCCACGCGGACGCGCACGCCCCCGGACCTGGCCGTTCCCCGGAAACCGCGGGCCTTCGCCGCTCGGCAGTCCCTGCAGAAGATATTGGTGAGATTTTCTGCTGTGCTGGGAGGCATGACGTCGAGTTCCGCTTCGGCGCCCGTCTCCCCGGGCGCGCCACAGTCCCACAGACCACTGCGCCGGCTGACCGCGCGTGGACGCCACGAGGCCCATCGCGTCGCCTCGCCACTGGAGCTCTTCTTCGACCTGTGCTTCGTGGTGGCCGTGGCCCAGGCGGGCTCGCAGCTGGTGCACGCCGTGGCCGAGGGGCACGCGGGCAACGGCATCCTGAACTACGCGATGGTGTTCTTCGCCATCTGGTGGGCCTGGATGAACTTCACCTGGTTCGCCTCGGCGTACGACAACGACGACGTGCTCTACCGGGTCGTCACCCTGGTGCAGATCGCCGGCGTCCTGGTGCTGGCCGCCGGTGTCTCCTCCGCCTTCGCGAGCCACGACTACGTGCTGGTGCTGCTCGGGTACGTGATCATGCGCCTGGCGATGGTCGCGCAGTGGCTGCGGGCCGCGCGCTCGGCCGAGGGCGCGGAGCGGACGATGGCCCTGCGGTACGCGGGCGGGGTGCTGCTGTGCCAGGTCGGCTGGCTCGGGCTCGTGGTTCTGCCGGAGCCCGCACGTGTCTGGGTGTTCCTGGTCATGGCGATCGCGGAGCTGTGCGTGCCCGTGTACGCGGAGCAGCACCACCCCACGACCTGGCATCCGCACCACATCGCCGAACGGTACGGGCTGTTCACGATCATCGTGCTCGGCGAGACGATCGCCGCGGCCACGGTCGCCGTGAAGTCGGCCGCGAGCGAGAACGACGCCCTGGGCGAGCTGCTGCCGATCGCGGCAGGCGGTCTGCTGATCGTCTTCGCCGCCTGGTGGATCTACTTCGTGGTGCCGATCCACGGGCATCTGCGCTCCAGCAAGCAGGCGTTCCTGTGGGGCTACGGCCACTATCTGATCTTCGCGTCGGCCGCCGCGATCGGAGCCGGCCTGGAGGTGGCGGTCGAGCAGACGGTCGGCAAGGCGCACATCTCCACGCTGTCCGCCGCCGCGGCCGTGACCCTGCCCACGGCCCTCTATCTGCTCACCGTCTGGGCGCTGCACTCCCGCCACTTCAAGATCGGCATCGCCCAGCAACTGGTGCTCCCTTGCGCGGCGCTGCTGGTGATCTGCTGCACTTTCCTCGGCCGCTGGTCGGTGCTCGCGGCGGGCCTCGTGTCGGCGCTGACCGTGGTGACCGGGACGACACTGACGGCGCGCCTGGCCGCGCGCGGGCGCCGTGCGAAGGCGACCGCGCCCGCTGCCTGACACCTGCTGGCGCGCCCCCGTCCGGGACAGACTGTCCGCCATGACAGTTGACGCATTGACGGACGTCGCCGGACTGCGGGTGGGACACGCGACCCGGGCCGGCGACGGCTGGCTCACCGGCACCACGGTCGTCCTCGCTCCGCAGGGAGGTGCCGTCGCCGCCGTGGACGTGCGCGGCGGCGGCCCCGGCACCAAGGAGACCGACGCGCTCGACCCGCGCAACCTGGTGCAGAAGGTCGAGGCGGTCGTGCTGACCGGCGGCAGCGCCTACGGACTCGACGCCGCGTCCGGTGTGATGGCCTGGCTGGAGGAGCACGGGCGCGGCGTCCCGGTCGGGACGGACCCGGCGCATGTGGTGCCGGTGGTGCCCGCCGCCTGCGTCTTCGACCTTGGGCGGGGCGGGGACTTCCGGGCCAGGCCGGACGCGGCGACGGGGCGTGCGGCGGTCGAGGCGGCCGCGGCGAGCGCGCCGGGCGCACCGGTGCCGGAGGGCTGCGTGGGCGCCGGTACGGGCGCCGTGGCGGGGCAGTTGAAGGGCGGGGTCGGCAGCGCGAGCACCGTCCTCGACTCGGGGATCACGGTGGCCGCGCTGGTGGTCGTCAACGCCGTGGGCTCCGTGACGGATCCGGAAACGGGCCTGCTGTACGGGGAGTTGTGGCAGGGGCGGGCGCGGTATCCGCAAGCGCACATCCACGAGGCCGCACGCCGTCACCTCGCCGAGGTGGCCGCGAAGAACGCCCCTCCGCCGCTCAACACCACGCTCGCCGTGGTCGCCACGGACGCGGAACTCTCCAAGGCGCAGGCGCAGAAGGTCGCCGGCACCGCGCACGACGGCATCGCGCGCGCCGTTCGTCCGGTGCATCTGCTGCACGACGGGGACACGGTGTTCGCGCTGGCCACGGGGGCGCGGCCGCTGGACGCCGAACGGCCGCTCGCGCTCAACGACATCCTCGCGGCCGGCGCGGACCTCGTGACCCGCGCGATCGCCCGCGCCGTGCGCGCGGCCGAGTCGGTGGACGGGCCGGGCGGAGTGTGGCCGTCGTACGGGGAGTTGTACGGGGGCGAGTAGGGCGTAGTACGGCATCTCGCGCGGCCGTGGATTGTCCCGGTTCTGTCACGTGATGGCGTTCCTGCGGAACGGAGGGAACCCGGCCCCGCGCCGGTTCCCTCTCTCTCCACGCATCGGAACGGATCACTCACATCACACGAACCTGGAGCAGCCCGTGACAACGCCGGACATTGCAGCGCGGCGCGCACTGGTGGCCTGTGCCGCCCTGATGGTCGGCGCCCTCACCCTCACCGCCTGTGGTGGCGACGCCAGCGCCAAGGACGGGGACGACAAGGGCGGCAAGGACTCGGTCAAGACGTCCGCCGCGAAGATCGTGATCTCGGCCAAGGACGGTTCGACCAGCGCGTCCATCAACGCGACCGGCGTGAAGGTCAGCGGCGGCAAGCTGACCGAGGTGAAGATGACGATGGCGGGGTCGCAGCAGGCGGTGCAGGGTGCGATATCCGCCGACGGCAGCACCTGGAAGCCGAAGGAGCAACTGGAGCGCGGGACGAAGTACCAGATCGCGGCGACCGCGAAGGACGCGGGCGGGCGTACGGCGGCGGCCAACTCCATCTTCACCACCGTCACGTCGGCGAACAGCTTCATCGGGACGTACACGCCGGACAACGGCACGACGGTCGGCGTCGGCATGCCGGTGTCGTTCAACTTCAACAAGGTCATCACCGACAAGAAGGGCGTGCAGTCGCACATCACGGTCACCTCCAGCAGCGGCCAGAAGGTGGTCGGGCACTGGTTCGGGGCGCAGCGGCTCGACTTCCGCCCCCAGGACTACTGGAAGGCCGGCTCCAAGGTCACGATGAAGATCGACCTGGACGGGGTCGAGGGCGCGAACGGCGTCTACGGGGTGCAGAAGAAGACCGTGTCCTTCACGGTCGGCCGCTCCCAGGTCTCCACGGTCGACGTCAACACGCAGACGATGACGGTGGTGCGGGACGGCAAGACGCTCAAGAGCGTTCCGATCTCGTCGGGCAGCCCGGAGCACACCACCTACAACGGGCAGATGGTGATCTCCGAGAGGTTCACGCAGACGCGCATGAACGGCTCGACGGTCGGCTACGGCGGCGAGTACGACATCTCGGACGTGCCGCACGCGATGCGGCTGACACAGTCGGGCACGTTCGTCCACGGCAACTACTGGTACAACAAGGGCAACCCGCCCTTCGGCCGGCAGGGCACGAGCCACGGCTGCGTCGGACTCCAGGACGTGCAGGGCGCGCAGGGGGACACGACCGGCAAGTGGTTCTACGACAACTCGCTCATCGGTGACGTCGTGGTCGTGAAGCACTCCCCCGACAAGACGGTCTCCCCGGACAACGGGCTCAACGGCTGGAACATGTCGTGGAGCGAGTGGGTCGCCACAAGCACCGCCTGACCGGCCATTTCTGACTCCGTGTCGGGTCGCGCGGGAACCTTTCGCGCGGCCCGCGCGTTTTCCCTGCGTACGTTTTCTCGGTTCCCGGACATGATGTCCGACCGAGGGGCTACGGTATGCACCCACAAGGTGACATGCAGCAACGCCGGGAGAAGCCTTGAGCGTTCCGTACGAGACGGCAGCGTACGAACCAGCCGAGTCGCCCGAGTCTCCGGAGGAGCACCTCGCGCGACTCCTCGGCCGTGCCCTGAACTCCTTCGAGCTGCCCGACGAGGCCATAAGGCGCCTCGACTGCGCCCTGGCGCACGACAGTTCGCTGCACTCCGCGCACCACAGCGCGGGGCTGCACCGGGAGACGTACCGGCACACCTGGCTGCTCCCGGACGGTTCGGCGGTCACGCTGTGGGAGCTCGTCCACAACACCGCGCCGGGCAGCGACCCGCAGCACGAGGTGTACGTCGACGAGGAGGAACTGCGCGCGGCCACCGCCCGGCTGCCGTTCCCGCCGGACACTCCGGACTTCGAACTGCCGGTGCTGATGCAGCTCTCGGCGATCCCCGAGCCCCGGCACGTGTACGTGCCGGACGATTCGGCGGACCACGCGCGCCGGCTCCTGCGGCGCGCGGAGAACGCGGACCGGCCGGGCGCGGAG
Organism: Streptomyces olivochromogenes; assembly: GCF_021538895.1. Classification (GTDB taxonomy): domain Bacteria; phylum Actinomycetota; class Actinomycetes; order Streptomycetales; family Streptomycetaceae; genus Streptomyces; species Streptomyces olivochromogenes_A. Next base: position 23,895 of record NZ_JADDRL010000126.1, read on the forward strand.
ACGGTCGCCCTGCTGACGACGGCGTTCGCGCACCAGATCACCCAGGCCTTCGGCCGTCCGGGCCGGGCCGGCCGGGTGGGGCTGCGCTTCTCGCTCTACGAGCACGCGTTCCTGCTGCGCGACGGCAGGGAGCTCTCCCTCTGGGAGGTCGAGCACACGGCGACGCCCGACGGGCGCCACATGTGCGAGGTGTACGTGACGGAGGACGCGGCCCGGGATGCCATGGAGCGGCGGGCGGCCCGGCAGTCCTGAGGGGGCCGCGGCTCGGCGCCGGACTCTGACACGAGTCGGCTGCCCGCTGTCGGCTATCGGTCGTCGAGTCGTCGTATCAGGCCCGCGAACGCGTCCTGCTCCGCCGGGGTCAGTTCGACGGATTCCATCGGGGGGCCCGCCTGGCGCTGCTGCGGCAGGGCGCGCAGTGGGCGCAGAGGGCGGCCGGAGCGCCGTGCGGCGGCCTCGGAGCGGGAGTGGCGCAGGGTGTGCCTCAGGAGGATCACCCAGGCGGCGGTCACCAGGACCAGGCCGACGACGCCGACCAGCTGGAGAATCGAGACGTGCTCAGGCATACGCCCCAGTAGACACCACGGTCCGGGACTTTGGCCCCGGACCGTGACGTATCTCGCAGGTGCCGTGAACGACCCACAGCACCCCAAAGGGACAACCGTGGCGGGCCGTTAGGCCGCGACCGGCTGCTTCGGCTCCGTGGCCGCCGAGGTGGCGTTCGCCGTCGTACCGGCGTCCGCGGCCTGCGGGTTCTCCTTGCGCATGCCCTTCAGGACGACCACCAGTGCCGTCGTGACGCCCACGCCGGCCGCGATGGCGAGCAGGTAGAGGAACGGGTTGCCGATCAGCGGGACCACGAAGATGCCGCCGTGCGGGGCGCGCAGGGTGGCGCCGAAGGCCATCGACAGGGCGCCGGTGACCGCGCCGCCGGCCATCGCCGACGGGATGACGCGCAACGGGTCCGCCGCCGCGAACGGGATGGCGCCCTCCGTGATGAAGGAGGCACCCAGCACCCAGGCCGCCTTGCCGTTCTCGCGCTCGGTCTGGGTGAAGAGCTTGCCGCGCACGGTCGTGGCCAGGGCCATCGCCAGCGGCGGGACCATGCCGGCCGCCATGACCGCGGCCATGATCTTCATCGCGGAGTCGCTGGGGCTCGCGACCGCGATGCCGGCGGTGGCGAAGGTGTACGCGACCTTGTTGACCGGGCCGCCGAGGTCGAAGCACATCATCAGGCCGAGCAGGGCGCCCAGCAGGATGGCGTTCGCGCCCGTGAGGCCGTTGAGCCAGTCGGTCATGGCCTTCTGGGCGGAGGCGATGGGCTTGCCGATCACGACGAACATCAGGAATCCGACGATCGCCGAGGAGATCAGCGGGATCACCACCACCGGCATGATGCCGCGCAACGCCGCCGGGATGTCGATCCGCTGGATCGCCATCACCACGCCACCGGCGATCAGACCGGCCGCCAGACCGCCGAGGAAGCCCGCGTTGATCGTGAGGGCGATCGAGCCGCCGACGAAGCCGGGGACGAGACCCGGGCGGTCCGCCATGCCGTACGCGATGTAGCCGGCGAGGACCGGGATGAGGAAGTTGAAGGCCACGATGCCGATCTGGAACAGCAGGGCGCCCCAGCTGCCCGTCTGGGTCCACACGAAGTGGTCCATGACCGACGGCGCCTTGTTCACCTGCCAGCCGCCGATCGCGAAGCCGAGGGCGATCAGCAGACCGCCCGCCGCGACGAAGGGGACCATGTAGCTGACGCCGGACATCAGCCACTTGCGGAGCTTGGTGCCGTAGCCCTCGGCGGAGTCGCCGGCGCGCTCGACCGGGGTGCCGCCGGACGCCGCCGCCGTCACTTCGCCGCGCTCCGCCTTGCCGCGGACCTCGGCTATCAGTTCAGTGGGACGGTTGATGCCCGCCTTCACGCCGACGTCGACGGTGGGCTTCCCGGCGAAGCGGTCCTTGTCGCGGACCGGCACGTCGTGCGCGAAGATCACGCCGTCCGCCGCCGCGATCACGGCCGGGTCGAGCCGGGTGAAGCCGGCCGAGCCCTGTGTCTCGACGAGGACCTCGACGCCGGCCTCGCGGCCCGCGTTCTCCAGCGACTCGGCCGCCATGTAGGTGTGGGCGATACCGGTCGGGCAGGAGGTGACGGCGACGACACGGAACGGCCGCTCGTCCGCGCCGGAAGTGTCGTCCCGGGCGGCCTCCGCCGCGCCGGTCGTACTGCCCGCCGCGGCGCCGGCGGAGGCCGCCCCCGGCGCCGCAGCGGTGCCTTCGGGGGCGCTCGCGGCGTCCTTCACGCCGTCAGATGCGCCGTGCGCGCCCGGGCCGGCTTCCACTGCCGCCTCCGCCTCGGCCTTGACCTTCTCCGGAGTCTCGTCCCCGCGAATCAGCGCGGCCGCCGCCCCGGCGTCGGCCACCGACCGCAGCGCGGTGGTGAATTCGGCGTTCATCAGCTGCCGGGCCAGTGAGGAGAGGATCGTCAGATGGGCGTCGTCGGCGCCGGCCGGGGCCGCGATGAGGAAGATGAGGTCGGCAGGACCGTCCGCCGCGCCGAAGTCGATGCCGGCGGCGCTGCGCCCGAACGCGAGTGTCGGCTCGGTGACGTGCGTGCTGCGGCAGTGCGGGATGCCGATGCCGCCGTCCAGGCCGGTCGGCATCTGCGCCTCGCGGGCGGCCACGTCGGCGAGGAAGCCCTCCAGGTCGGTCACCCGGCCCAGGGCCACCATGCGCTGGGCGAGGGCACGTGCCGCCGCTTCCTTGGTGTCGGCGGACAGGTCGAGGTCGACCAGGTCCGCGGTGATCATGTCACTCAT
>NZ_JADDRL010000127.1 GCF_021538895.1 Streptomyces olivochromogenes
AATCCCCGCCGACCATGAACAGCCGACCGGCGCACAGGTCTGGAGCTGGACGGAGACCGCAATGCTGTTCGGGTACGGTCCGCCGGCATCGAGCCTCGCCTGACAGCACAGGAAGGACCGGTGAGAGCGAGCCGGGGCAGGTTGACGGTTGCGGCGGCCCCGCCGCTCGCAACGCGCACCTGGATGTCACAAACCTGCCAGGGTGAGAAGCCAGTGCATATGTTGGCGAGGCAGGTCGGGGTTGCCGGCTGCGGCGGTGGCGACCGATTCCGATGGATCGGCCAGCAGTTGAGTCAGTTCCAGGGGCGTGAGCCGGGGATGGGTCGCGATCGCGCGGCGCACCGTGTGATCGGGATCGGCGGCCAGGAGGTGGACGAGTTCGACCGGCAGGTCGAGATCGCGCGGGGCCAACTGCCGCATCCTCGGGTCGGGATCGGTGGCCAGACGCCGAAGGACGTCGGTCGGGAGGGGGAAGTCATCGGCCGGACGCCACCGTGTCCTTTTGACCGGGCGGTAGCCGCGTTCGATGCGTTCGGCGGTGGCGGGGTCGATCTGGTCACGGGCGTGTCGAGCCATCGTCGTACGAACGCTGCTCTCCTCGTCGTCGAGCAGCCGGGCCACCACCGGCGCGGGGAGGCGGTCGGACATCGCGGCGGAGACGCGGAAGCAGGCGTAGGGCGAGTCGACGTAGGGCATGGGATCCGCGGTCACCCACGGCAGACGGAGCGTCCGGAGTTCCAGGCGCGCCAGCTTGCTCGTGAGCTGCCGATCGAGCGTGTCGTCGTCCAGGACTTGGGGATCGGTGAGCCAGTCCACCGGGGGCGCGTCGGACAGGATTTGTGCGTGGATCGCGGCGCGGGTCGGTTCAGGCGTGTCCTGACGGGCGAAGACGCGCAGCGTGACCCGCGGGCTGGGGTCCTCGGCGAGCATGTCGCGCAGCTGCGGCGGGAGTTCGGGGTGCTCGGCGAGTTCCTTGCGTACCTCCGCGTCCGGGTCGTCGGCCAGCCGACGGGTCGTGTCGGGATCCAGTGTGCAGTGGCGCACTGCCCCAACCCGCGTGACCGGGTCGGCCAGCAGTGCCGGGAGCAGATCGGCGGGCGGGACGGGATGGGGCAACCGTCGGTAGTAGGTCGCGCAGGCTGCCGCGCGCACCGCGTCCTCGGGATCTGTCAGCAGGATCCGTCGCACCGATTCCGGGGCCTGCGTCCACCATTGGGCAAGAGTCGCCCGGATCTTCGGGTCCGGATCGGCGGCCAGTCGGGCGCGCAGATCCGTCGGCACATGATCGCGTTCTGCCAGGTGCTCACGCACCCCCGGGTCGGCGTCGTCGAGCATCCGCTCGAACAGCTCTCATGGTGCGTCGTCCGCGCCGACCACCAGAGCCGCGCGTATCGCCGGATCCGGATGCTCGGCGAGTGTCATCCGGAAGGCATGCGGGAGGCTGCGGTTGAGCGCCAGCGAATGCGTGAGCCAGTCGTCGTCGAGTGCGATGATCTCGGCGATCATGTCGTCGGTCAGGTCCGAGCGCTCGGCAACGCCGCCGAAGCCGCCGCGGTGGGCGAAGAGGCGACGGACGAGCTCGGGCGGTAGCGCGGGGTTCGTTGCGAGTGCCTCCACCACCTTGTCGAGGTGGACCGGCGGCAGCGTGACGTCCGACACGGCAAGCGACCCTTCTGGCGCGGCGAGTTGACCGCCGAGTCTCTCACGCGCGTCGACCGATCCCGCTTCGTCCCGATGGTTCGGGGGTTCACGCAACTGCGGGCAGAGCCGGACTCGCCAGGCCTCACCGGCCGGCGTTCCACAGCCCGGTGCGGCTCACCCGCTGGAAAATCTCCCAGTGCGTTCGAGGAACCTGCCTACCATCGTCGGGACGTCGGCCGGCCGCCCGCTGTCGCGCTGTCCAGCCGCTTGGAGGGGAACCGGGGTGGGACTGTGATGTGGCGCTGGCGCAGGGAGAAGGGCAGGGGGCAGGAATCCGGTACTACGCCGGAGACCGACCCCTGGGGTGAGCGGTGGCAGGACTGGTTGCGCCGTTCTCCGGTGGGCACCGACCTGCTGGCGTGGTGGCGGGACGAAGGCGGCACCTTCCTCGCCCACGCCGGCCCGGAAGGCTACCGTGCCCGGCTTGCCGAGCTCATCTCCCGTGCCTCGCCTCGGGACGTGGCGGCCATGGGCATCGGGTGCACACGTCGTATCGACCGACCCTGTCGTGATCCCAAGACGTGCAGCCAGGACCCACCCGACGGCCAGGCAGTCACCATCCCGAACCGCACGGGTCCGATTCCCGGCGCCTGCGGTGGCTTCAAGGACTGCTGGACCACGTACGGCATCAACGTCAAGTTCTCGCCCGACGACCGGCACCGTGCGGTGCACATCCAGGACCCGTCGGACCGCTGCATGCTCTGGATCGATGGTGTCCGCGTTGCGGAGGGGCTCGCGCTGGAGCATTCCGGGTACTGGGCGAGCAGTCGGTTCTACGTGGTGGAGACCGAGGGTCCCAAAGACCACCCGGAACAAGGCCTGGCGATGGGAAACCTGTGCTGGAACATCCTGTCCCTGGTCGTCCACGACGTGGAGCAGGCCACGACGCGGGTACTCGTGCCCGAGGCCACGGAGACGTGGACCTGTCCCGTGCTGCGGGTGGACGGTGAGACCTTGCGCGTCTACCCCGACTACGAGGTGTGCGAGGACGCCTCACCGGACCGTGTGCTCCCCATCGAGCCGCTACCGTCGACCTGACCGCGTGCCCGCGCAGGGATCCAGGACCGGCCCTGGAAGCCGCCCTGAAGGGCGAACCAGGGCCTCCGCAAGGTGTGTTGACCGGTGTCACCTGAGTACGCGTACTCAGGCAACATCAACTCCCGGTCGAAAGAATCCCTGTCATGAACAGACCTGTGAAGCTCGGCTTGGTCGGGGCATGCACGGCACTGCTTGTCGTCGGGGGAATCGGTATCTTCAACCTCGTCCACGGGTTGACCGCCGGGGCATCGCAGGACGGTCAGTCCGGCTCGTCGGGCAGTTTCGATCCGTCCACGCTGTCGAGCACACCGCCGTCGAACACCGAGGCGGTCAAGCGAGCCCGAGCGTTCCTGGACAGCTGGTCCGAGCAGCGGTTGGAGGGTGCGGCCGGCGACACCGACAGGCCCGGCACAGCGGCCCCGGCGTTGCGGGACTACAAAGAGGGCCTGCACCTGAGCAAGTTGACGTTCGACCACGTTCTCTCGGCCGGTCCGTCGACGGTGACTCCGGGCGCCACCAAGGTCACTTTTGATGTGAAGGCCGAGGTGGCGGGCGGCACTTGGACGTACTCCAGCGCCGTGGCGGTCGTGCGCAGCACGAACGGCGTGTCGGCGGTGCACTGGAACAAGTCGGTGCTCTATCCGGGCCTCGGCGACGACCAGTCGCTCACCGCGGGCAAGCTCCCCGCCGGAGCGAGCTCGGCGAAGGTCGTGGCGAGCGACGGCATGACAGACCTGTCCACGTTCGCCTCGTTGCGGGGCATCGCGACGACCATCGGCCAGAACGCCAAACCCACGGGCGGCACCACGGGCACGGGTGTGGCGGTGGTCGACGGTGACGGTGACGGGGTCAAGGCGCTGAAGGACTTCTCCAAGGGCCGGCCCCCGGTCATCAGGACGACCATCGACGCGCGCCTCCAGGCAGTGGCCGAGAGCGCCGTGAAGAACCCTCAACTCCAGGAGAAGCCCGCCGGAACAGTGGCACTCGACTGGAAGAACGGCCACATCCTCGCGCTGGCGTACACGGGTGGGGACGGAGACATCGCCATCAACGGCATCAAGTCGCCGGGCTCCACCATGAAGATCATCACCTCCGCGGCGCTGTTCGACCAGGCGGGCCTCACCGCGAACAGCCCCGCACCCTGCACGGACTCCTTGGTCGCCAACAGCCAGCTGTTCCACAACGACCCAGGCCTGAAGGCCAACCCCGGCTCCACCCTCTCCCAGGCGTTCACGGTGTCCTGCAACACCGCCTTCATCAAGGACGGCTTCCACTACCTCGTACACGACGGAGACGCCTCCGCCCTGCACAACGAGGCCGTCAACGTCTTCGGCATGGGCAGCTGGTCGATCGGCGGCGGGGTGGCCACGACCGACCCGAGCATCCCTACGGACGTTCAAGCCGGAGACCAGGCGGCCCAGTTCATCGGCCAGGGCAGGGTCACCGCCACACCGCTGTTCATGGCGTCCGTGGCGGCCACCGTACGAGGCGTCGGCTTCAAGCAGCCCATCATCCTGCCGGACCAGCACCAGCAGACGGCCCCTCGCCCCATCTCCACCCGGACCGCGGGCTACCTACAGTCGATGATGCGCAGCGTGGCCACCAGCGGCACCGCTGCGCCGCGCCTCGGCGGGCTGCCGGGCGTCGGCGCGAAAACGGGAACGGCCGAGGAAGGGGACCACACCAACGGCTGGCTGACCGCGTACGACTCCCGCATCGCGGTCGCGGCCCTGGTCGAAGGCGGCAGCTCCGGCGTGGACTCCGCCGGGCACGTCGTGCGACAGCTGCTGACCGGCAGCTGACAGCGACAGCGGCCTGCGCCCAGTGCTCTGAGGCCACAGGTTGATCGCCGCCCGGGTACGCACCCGATTGCGGACCGACCCCGGATACGCACCCGGTCGAGGACTCGTCCCGTATCCGCTCGCACGGGTGCGTATCCCACGTCCACCCGGCCGCCTTACGGCCGCGGATCAGGCAACCGTCAGGACGATCTTGCCGGTGGTGCGGCCCTGCTCGCCGATCTCGTGCGCCTTCGCGGCCTGGGCGAGCGGCAGGACCGTCTCGACCACCGGCTTCAGCGCGCCCCGCTCCACCAGGGCGGCGATCTCGCGCAGGCCGAGGTGGTCGGGCTCGACCAGGACCCACACCGCCCGCACGCCGTCCTGGGCGGCGGGCACGTCGTCAGGGCCGGGCAAGGTGATCAGCCGGCCGCCGGCCCGGAGCACCTTCAAAGAGCGCTCGGCCGTCTCGCCGCCGAGCCCGTCCAGCACCACGTCGACGTCGGACACGGCGTCCTCGAACCGTACCGCTCGGTAGTCGATCACCTCGTCCGCGCCCAGCTCCCGCACCAGGTCGTGCTTGCCGGCGCTGGCCGTGCCGATGACGTACGCGCCACGGGCCTTGGCGATCTGCACCGCGAAGTGGCCGACCCCGCCCGCCGCCGCGTGCACCAGCACCCGCTCTCCGGGGCGTACGTCCGCCACGTCCACCAGCGCATGCCAGGCGGTCAGCGCGGCGAGCGGCAGCGCCGCCGCCTCCACGTGCGTCAGGCCCGCCGGCTTCGGGGCGAGGTGCCGGGCCGGCGCCACCACGTACTCGGCGTACCCGCCCGCCTGGCGCGGGAACAGCGGCATGCCGAAGACCTCGTCGCCGGGACGGAAGATCCCCACACCGGGCCCGACGGCCTCGACCGTGCCGGACACGTCCCAGCCCACCACCGGTACGTCGCCCCACTCGATCAGGGCCCCACTGGCGCGGGTCTTCCAGTCCACCGGGTTCACTCCGGCCGCGTGCACGCGAACCAGGACCTCGTTCAGTCCCGGTTCCGGGCGCTCGACCTCCCGCTCGACCAGGTTCTCGGGTCCGCCCCACTCCTCTACGACCACCGCGCGCATGCTGTCTGCCTCGTCCTTCGTCTCGATCGGCTCGTCACCGGGAGATCCCCGGCGCGACGCAGTCCACGATCCGGCAGCCCGGCCTCTCACGGTGTTGGCCGTTTGGCCACTGTGTGACAGGATCTGGCCATGAGCGAGACGCGATGCGCAACCCTGGCGGACGAGAGGGACCAGGCCGCCGGAGCGCCTCGGCGACACCGGATCGCGGTGCTCGCCCTGCCCGGGGTCCCGCCCTTCGAGCTCGGTATACCCTCTCGTGTCTTCGGCAGCGTGGAGGACGCCGAGGGTCACCCGCTCTACGACGTCACCGTCTGCACCGCCGACGGCGCCCCCGTGCTCAGCGACGCCGGCTTCACAGTGCAGCCCGCGGCGGGCCCCGAGGCGCTGGCCGCCGCGGACACCGTGATCGTCCCGCCGACGCACGCCATGCCCGAGCTCGGCCGCGGCGGCCCACTGCCCCCCGAGGTCACGGCGGCCATCGCCGGCATTCGGCCAGGCACCCGACTGGTGTCGATATGCAGCGGCTCGTACGTGCTCGCCGCGGCCGGACTGCTCGACGGCCGCCCCGCCACCACCCACTGGAACCTGGCCCCCGAGTTCCGCCGGGCCTATCCCAAGGTCAAGGTCGACGAGGAAGTCCTCTTCGTCGACGACGGCGACGTGCTGACCTCCGCGGGCGTGGCCGCGGGCGTCGACCTGTGTCTGCACATGATCCGCCGCGACCACGGCGCGGCCGCCGCCAACCGGGCCGCCCGCATGTGCGTCGTACCGCCCTGGCGAGACGGTGGGCAGGCCCAGTACATCGACCGTCCGGTGCCCGAACCCACCGTCGCCGGCACCAGCGCCACCCGCGCCTGGGCCCTGGAGCACCTCGGCGAACCCCTGTCCCTGGCCCAGCTCGCCGAACACGCCCGAATGAGCCTGCGCTCCTTCACCCGGCGCTTCCGCGACGAGGTCGGCATGACACCGGTCCAATGGCTGACCGCACAGCGCCTGGAACTGGCCAAGCAACTGCTGGAGACCACCGATCTGCCGATCGACCTGGTCGCGCACCGAGCGGGCTTCGGCTCCGCGAACTCCCTGCGCGCGCACATGAGAACGACGTTCGGAGTCTCACCCGCCGCCTACCGTCGAACCTTCAGCCCCAGTGATCGGCCCCGGTGAGCTGCCCCGAACCAGCACAGCGAGAAGGGCACCCGCGTCTTTCTCGCGAAGTCCGAGTCGAATTGGGCAACCGGTCCGGGGCATCGCCACGGGAGCGACGGCAGCCCTGGTCGGCGAGATGTTCGCACTACCGGATGTGGCGTACGTGGAAATCACGCACGACCTGGCCAGCCCCTCCAGCGCCCTACGCCGGCCTGTTGAAGGCGATCCCGCTCCCTGAACCGAACGTGCACCTGTACGGCGATGACGTCCTCGGCACGCGAGTTGTGGTCGCCTGTCGGTGCCGAGGACATCGCCGCTCAGGGTGTGGGTGTGGGCACAGCCGTGACCGGGCCGATCCGGTGGTGCGTCAGTTCAGCGGACGGCACAGGAGGGCGTCGGGGACTCCGTAGTGCAGCCACTTCCAGGTGTAGGCGACACCGGCGAGGTATTCGTCGTCGGCACACTGGCCCTTGTAGTAGCCCGGTGCCCAGTCACTGTCCTTCGAGCCGCCGGAGGCGGGGCGGTTGTCGCCGTGGTCGAACCACACGTTGCGGCCGGTGGTGGGCAGCGGTTTGTCGGAAGGTGCGCACAGCAGGGCCGACATGGAGTTGCCGTTGACGCTGTAGCCGACGGCGAAGGTGTTGTCGGGGCACTGGAGTTTGTTGTAGCCGGAGGCCCAGTCCCCGTGGGTGACGTACCGCTCGTCAGTGACGGTCACCCGGTCGCCGCCGGCCTTCGCGGGCTGGTTGGCGTCGGTGCACAGGCCTCGGCTGTCGCTGCGGCCGAGACCGACCACCCGCTGGGAGTCCGGGCAGTTGCCCTTGCGATTGCCGGGGCTCCAGTCCGGCTTGGCGAGCATGCGAGTGGAGACGTTCTGGTCGCCGAAGTCGAGGTCGAGCATGTTCCAGTGGTTGACCTGGGGCACCGTGCCGGTGCGGCCGGGTGCCTCGATGAGCTTCTTCCAGTCGGCCGCACGCCAGTCGCCGGGGTCGTCGAGGCTCAGCCGCTTGCCGGTGGTGTCGTACGAGATCAGGGCCCAGTTGTCCTGCGGCTTGCCTTCGGCGTCGGTCCAGCCGACCAGCGGCCAGATGGCGAAGTCGGTGTCGTTCCTGACCAGGATGTCGGTGAAGTGGTCGAACCAGGCCTGTTCCTTGGCGTCGGTCGAACCACGGCCCGCGACGCCGAACTCGCTGATCCAGACCGGAGCGGTGAAGTGCTGTCCGGACCGCGTGACGAACAGGGCCTCGTCGTTGACGACTTGGGCGAGTTGGTCCGGTGTGAAGTCGCGGTAGCGCGGGTCGCTGGTGTTGCCCCAGTAGCCGTCCGCGCCGGTGTGGGCCGGTCCGGTGTAGCCGTAGAAGTGGGCGGAGTAGACGAGCTTCCCGGAGTTGATGAGGGTGTGGGAGAGGTTGCCGACCGGGGTGAGCATCGGCCTGCCGTGGCTGAAGAGGGCCGAGGGGATGCCCTGCCAGTTGATGCCCTCCATGAAGATCAGCATGTCGGGGTCGGCCTGGAGGATCTTGTTGCCGGCCTCCTCGAAGGCCGCGTACAGGTCCTTGTCGTTGCCCCAGCCCCAGTTGGGGTTGTCCCAGGTGTCACGGCGGACCTCGTTGCGCAGGTCCGCGCCGACCACTCGCTTGTTCGCCTTGTAGCGGTTCACCAGGAACAGCCAGTCGTCCACCCACTCCTGGGTGGACTGGCCGCTGTTCCAGCGCTCGTTGCCGTCGAGGCTGCAGCAGAACCGGTAGCTGGTGGTGTGGTTGTTCAGGATGACCGCGAAGCCGTCGGCGGTCAGCGCCTCTACGACCGCGTCGAAGATCTGCAGGGGGGTCTTGCCCTTCAGCTGCGGGTTGGCGGCGACGGCGGCGTCCGGCACCGGTGTGGTGTCGTGGATCAGCGCGTTGGCGAAGGGCAACCGGATGCTGTTGAGGCCCAGGCTGTGGAAGTCGGCGAGGATCTTCGCCATCGGCGTCCGGTCCAGTCCCAGAGGTATGTTGCGGGACATCTGATGGGCCTGGTGGTTCGCCGGGTCGTTGACGTCTCCGCTGCCTTCCCAAGTGCCCTGGGCTCCTGCCCAGTTGCCTGCCTTGAGCTTGAAGCGGTTACCGGAGGCATCGACGATGTAGCGTCCTCGGGTACTGAGCGGGCCGGTCCATGACGCGGCAAGCTGCGCTCCGGTCAGCGGAGTTGAGGCAGCGGGCTGGGTTGCCTCGTCGGTGAGGGGCGTGGCCAAGGAGTCGACGGCCAGTCCCAGGCTGAGCACGGTCAGGGTCGTCGTGACTGCCAAGGCCCGCGCGAGCAGCCTTCGGCCGACACGGGCCGATCCAACGGATCTCATGATGGTTGCCTCCAAAAGGATGAGGGGGGTGGGCAACTGCACTGGTCCAGGGCTTGCGGCCGCGGTTCCGGGGACCCGAGTGGTGGCCGGTCACGGTGCGCAAAGGCCACGTGAGCCACGTATGCCACGTGAGGCAATCCCCTTTCCCGTACCAGAGCCCTGGACACGGACGTGGGTGCGGATGGCACGGGTGGCCCCATCAAGTGAGCGGCGACGGTGGGGATTGGGCCCGGACAGGATGGCCGGCCCTGAACGTACGGCTCCAGTGGGTCACGGAGGTGGCCAGAGCGTAGGGAACGGCAGGACCGTAAATCAATACTGGACGAAGTTATTTATTTCCCAGTTCGTTGCCGCCGTGCCCCCGAACCACGCGCATCCGCTGGTCACCGCACCGGCCAACGCCGCTGTCCTGGCCCTGCTGCTCGCCGAGAGCCCCCTCAGCCGGGTCGAACTCGCCCGCCGCACGGGCCTGTCCTCGACGGCGGTCACCAAGGCCGCGAGGCCGCTCATCGACGACGGCTATCTGCGTGAACTGCCCCCGGAACGCACCGCTCCGGGGGCCGGACGCCCCGTCAACCCACTGACCATCGTCCCCGATCGTGAGTTCTTCGTCGGGGTGAAGATCAGCGCCGACACCCTGGACGGCACGGTCTGCGACCTCCAGGCCCGGATGCGCGCCAGGGCCCACCGCCCGCTCGGCGACCGCGATCCGGACGCCGTGTGCAAGCTGCTGGCCGATCTGGTTACCGAACTACTGGACACCGAGCCCGAGTTCAGGGCCCGCACCCGGCACCTGGGCATCGCGGTCTCCGGTGACGTGGACCGCCGGGGCGGCCGCGTCCGCTACTCCGTCCGCCCCCGCTGGTGCGACGTACCGCTTGCCGAGATCGCGACCAGGGCAACCGGACTGACCGTCACGGTCGAGAACGACGTCAAGGCTCTGACCACCGCCGAGCACTGGTTCGGCGAGGGCATCGGGACCGGGAACTTCGCGCTGGTCACCATCGGCTCCGGGATCGGCTCCGCCGTCGTTGTCAACGGCCGGTTGCTCACCGGCGCATACGGAGTCGCCGGTGAGTTGGGGCACGTCTGCGTCGATCCGTCGGGGCCCCGCTGCCACTGCGGCGCGGTCGGCTGTGTGGAGGCCATCGCCTCCAGCGACGCGATTGTGGCCACCGTCCGCCGCGCCGTCGCCGTCGCCGATCCGGACCTCGATTTCGACGGTGCCGTTCGGCTCGCCCGCGGCGGAGACCCGGCCGCACGGGAAGCCTTCGTCCGGGCCGGTCGCGCCATCGGCATCGGCATCGCCACCCTGGTGAGCCTGGTGGGACCGGAGCGCGTCGTGGTCACCGGAGAGGGACTCGACGCGTACGACCTCTTCGGCACACACATCAAGGAGGCCTACCTCGCGCACTGCTTCAAAGCGGCGGCCGCATGTCCGCTGACCGTGCGTCCGCTTCCGTGGGAGGAGTGGGCCCGCGGCGCCGCCGTCGCCGGTATCCAGGCGCTGTTCCCCTGAGACAGGGCCGGCAGAGAAAGCGATGGCGTGGAAAAGCGCCTCCCGGGGATCATGTGCCCATGACCGAGCAGAAGATCGTCCGCCCCACGCCCGTCAGCGGTTTCCCCGAGTGGCTCCCCGAGGTGCGGATGGTCGAGCAGCATTGGCTCGACCTGATCCGGGCGGGCTTCGAAAGCTACGGCTTCTGCTCCGTGGAAACCCCCTCCGTGGAGTCTCTCGACGTGCTCACGTCGAAGGGCGAGACCTCACAGGAGGTCTACACACTGCGACGACTGCAGGAGGATCCGCGCGACGCGTCGGATTCCAGGCTCGGGCTGCACTTCGACCTGACGGTGCCGTTCGCGCGGTACGTGGCCCAGCACTTCAACGAGCTGGTGTTCCCGTTCAAGCGCTACCAGATCCAGCGTGTGTGGCGCGGGGAGCGTCCCCAGGAGGGACGGTTCCGGGAGTTCACGCAGTGCGATATCGACGTGATCAATGTCGACCACGTGCCGCTGCACTTCGACGCCGAGTTGCCGCGGATCATTCACGGAGTCATGAGCGGGCTGAACCTCCCGGCGTGGACGCTCAACGTCAACAACCGCAAGATCCTGGAGGGTTTCTACCAGGGTGTCGGAGCGGACGACCCGCTTGAGGTGATCCGCGCGGTGGACAAGCTCGACAAGATCGGCACCGACGGCGTCCGGGCACTACTGACGACGAAGGCGGGCCTGACGGACAAGCAGGCCGACGCCTGTATGGAACTGGCGGCTGTTCGCGGTACGGGCCCGTCGGTGGTTCAGGACGTCGCCGCGATCGGGGTGCGCTCGGACCTGCTGTCCCAGGGCCTGGACGAACTGGCTTTCGTGATGGACTCGCTCAGCGACCTGCCCGCCGGAAGTGTGGTGGCGAACCTGTCGATCGCCCGCGGCCTGGACTACTACACGGGCACCGTCTACGAGGGGAAGTTCACCGACTGGCCGGACTTCGGCACCATCTGCTCCGGCGGCCGATACGAGAACCTCGCCGGCGGCTTCATCCGCCGCAGCCTTCCAGGCATCGGGATGTCCATCGGCCTGACCCGGATCTTCTCCAAGCTGCTGGCCGAAGGCCTGCTGCCCACCGGACCGTCGTGCCCGACCGACGTACTCATGGTGCTGCCCGAGGACCGGCCGCGGGCGGCCGTCGCCGCACGGACCGCGGCCCAGTTGCGCGGACGTGGCATGAACGTCGAGCTCTACCACCAGCCGGACAAGGTGGCCAAGCAGGTGCGCTACGCGGCACGCAAGGGCATCGCGTACGTCTGGTTCCCGCCGCTGACCGACGACCGGGAGCACGAGGTCAAGAACCTGGCCACCGGCGAGCAGGTCGCCGCGGATCCGGAGACCTGGCGCCGCGGCTGAGCGGTCTTGCGGGCACGTGGTCTCGTGGGCACGTGGTCTCACGAGTTGGCGCGCAAGTGGCCTCGCGGGCGAGCGCTCTCCTGGATCAGACGGCGTTTCCGAGCTCACGTCATCGGCGGTAGCAGTACGAATCCGAGGAAGCGTCGCCGCCTTGCAGGCGTGTCTGGTGCACGCGCAACCCCAGGAAGTCCGGGCCGTGCGGGAAGAAGCCGCTGTCGACCGTGAGTCCACCGTGCGAGGTGTCGGCGTCGAGTTTGACCATCCACGGGTCGATTCCCGAGGGGTAGATCTGTTCGTCCCAGGCGGCATACAGGGAGTTCGTCAGGTACACGCGCCGCCCGTCCCGGCTGAGCTCGACCATCTGGGATCCGCCGGACAGCGGCATGTCCGGCTCGGCGGGGTGCGTCTGTCGGCCGACGACGCCACCCAGCCGCACGGACGCGGTCTGCCTGGGTCGGAACGGGTCACTCACGTCGAACTGGAACAGGTCGCCGGTTCCCCACGCAGATACGTACAGCCACTGATCGTCGACCGACAGATCGATGTCGGTGATCATCGGGGGCACGGCGCCGAACGGCTGCAGCGCCGGGGGCAGGTCCTCCGCCGGCGCGGGCTCGGCCGGAATGGTGATCACCTTGCGGATCACGAAGTTCTCGCCCTCCCGGTTCCACAACCACACCGAGGCCGACAGGTCCTCCACGCTGACCACGGTGTTCGTGAATCCCCACGTCGCCTCGGGGTCGTGCGCCGGGCGAAGTTCCAGCACCATCTGGTTCTCGTCGCCGAGATCGACGCTCTGCAGATGCCTGCCGGAGTCGAGCTCCCAGAAATGCAGTGAGTGGCCGTATTTGCGCTTCAGCAGCAGTTCGGGGACAAGGCCGTCCTCGATCATCGAGGGGCTCCCCCACTCGCTGGTCACAGCGATGTTCTGGCGCAGATGCCACCAGACGTCATAGGCGAGCCGCTGCGGTCCGCGCTCGGTCTCCCAGGCGCGCAGCACTTCGAAGCTCTCGTGGTCCAGCAGCGCGACGCCGCCAGGCCCGTCCGCGCCGTCCGCGCCGCCCAGGCAGGACAGGAACATTCCGTCGGGGCCGCAGTGGAGTGTGTGCGGGCGGGAGTACCCGGCCTTGGCGGCCAGCACCTCGGGGTCGATCACCTTGACCAGGTGGGGGCGGTCGGGATCGGGGCTGGTGTCGAAGACGTGCAGCCGGGATGACCGCAGTCCCGGGACGATGAGGTAGCGCCGCGCGGCGTGATGGTGGCCGGCGTGGGCCAGCGCGCTGGAGCAGGCGTTCCAGCCGAAGTGGTGCAGTTCATTGCCCCGGTCGGGCAGCTCGGCGTGGGAGGTCACGCGGCCGTACCCGGGGGATTCCGGGTCGGTACCGACGGTGAACAACGCGTCGGCGCGCTGTGCGGTCGGGTCGAAACCGACGACGTAGGCGAGCGTCTCCGGGGGCGCGGCTACGGCATCCGCCGGAGTGCGGTACAAGGTGGGGTCACTGTGATTGTCGCCGTGGTCAGCGTGCTCGGTCGTCCTCATGGCTGTTCCTCACTCCCGAACGGGAGCCTGGACCCGGGTGGGCTCCGACAGAGCAGCCGGGCTCACTCGTTCGAGGTCGACGTGGAGACGGTTGACGGAAATGTCATGGATCGAGCGTTTCACACCCCTGGGAGCCCTGCCAAGGCGACAGCGCGGACCGCCCCAGGGCCCCTGCGACGAGATCACCAACTGCGTCCACATCGACGCCGACAGCGCCGACGGAGTCACCAGGAGGGCCAGACCATCTGGTTTCGGCGCCGGGAACCTGTCGCTGGAATTGCCTTCGGAATACTAATGGAGTGCCGGCGGTAGACCGAATTACGAAAAGGCGCGATGCGAGAAAGATGAGCAAAGGGAAATTACGTCGCCCGGGAATCGGTAAAGGTAAATCACCGGATTAGGCATACGTCTGCGTCCGGACCAGCCAGCGGCGTCTGATCTACTACCAGCCCACGAACCAGGAACCGGGAGAGAAGCGATGGGCGTTCTGACCGACTATTTCCGCGCGGTGGATGCCGCATCGGTTGTGCGGGCACTGAAGCAGGCTGACGGAGGGTCCCCGCTCTGCGCAAAGCCTCCCGTGTTCGACGGAGTTGAGGCCAAGCGCGTCGATCCGGCCGTCGTCCTGGCGCAGTTGATCGCCGCCATCCGTCAGGTGCCGTGGCGAGTGAACCTGGTGGAGGAGACGACCGTATGGCCGACCTCCCCGACCCCGGGCCCGGACAGCCCGGTTTCCGAGGACGATCCGTGGGCGACGGGGCCATGGGTATCGGAACTCCACCCCCTGACACGGGACACGCTGGCAGGCGTACGCGACGCCGACGTACCGACCGTCGTCGCCCGGTGGGTGCAAGCGGAGGAACTGCACGGAGCACGGGCCGAAGACATGCGGCCACTGGCCGAGGAGCTCATCTCGCTTGCCCGGCGGGCACACGACGCCAACCATCAGCTCTACTGCTGGATGTCACTGTGAGGCTGCCCAATGGCCGGTCATCCGGCGTGCGGCGGCACCCAGTCGGGACAGCCGAACGGACCCGTACGGCAACACCTCAGTGCAGCTCATCCGTCCCAGACCGTTGACGCCAAGCCCCCGGACAGCCATAGTTACCGGCCGGTAAGGATTGCCGTAGCCGCCGCACCGGCCGTGCCGTCGCCCTGAAGACGCTCCATCAGAAGTCGGCGGCCCGACCGACGGGGGACCCGGAGACCATGACCGACCATGCCCGTGCAGCGCTAGAACTGCTGCGCGACAACAGCCACTTTGCGTGGTACGTCATCCCCCTCCTCCTGCTCGTGATCTACGTCTACGCCGTGGAAGCGGAACGGCGGAACTGGAACGTGCTGTTCGCCGGACTCGCGCTGTGGGGCATGGACTGGTTCAACGAGATATGGAACTCCCTCGTCTTCCACTTCACCGAACGGGCCCCGGTCTGGGGCGCGTCGGGCAGGACGGCCTATCAGATTCTCATCGGACTCAACATCGAGATCTGTTTCATGTTCGCCGTCATGGGCATCGCAGCCGCGAAGCTCCTTCCCCCGCGCGACACACGCGTCCTGGGGATCCCCAACCGCCCCTTGCTGATCGGCGTGAACTCCGCCGCCTGTGTGGCGGTCGAGATCTGGCTGCACCACGTCGGAGTACTCACCTGGGACTGGAGTTGGTGGCAGGCCGACGTCCCCTACCTCATCCTTCTCCTCGGGTACGCCCCGTTCTTCGTGGTCAGCTTCGCCGTGCACGACATGCCCCGAGTACGGACGAAGGCGCTCACCGTGGGCACCATCCTCGGTGTCGACGCGATCGCCCTGCTCGTGTTCGGATCGCTCGGCTGGCTCTGACCGAGGAGCCTTGGCCGCACACGCCCAGCACCGCGGTCGCATCACATCGCATGTGACAGCACATGCGACATCGCATGGGGCAGCGCATGTGACAGCGGCGTACGGAACATGTCACAGGGCTCGTACCGCCACGTACCGTCGCTTCCCCCAGAGCCCCACCGAATGGGATGTTATCCGGCCGGAGCGGCCCGCAACGGGCCGCACGGAGTGAACGGGGTGGACACCTTGACGCGCCAACAACACCGCACCGGCAAGAGCAGAACCGTCGCAAAGGCTGGGAGAGATGCCACGACCGATGCGAGCGCCACAACTCGGCGCCACCGGGCGACGGTGACCGCCGCGGCGCTCGCCATGTCGGTCGCTGTCGCCGCACCGCTGACCCTCGGCACCGCAGGAGAGGCGGGGGCGGCGGCAGACCATCCGATCGTCTTCGCCCGCTACACCGCGGCAGCGCCCATCGAAGACCTCTACGCGATCTCCTCCAGTGGCGGCACTCCCGTCAAGCTCACCAACACCTCCACCGTCAGCGACGTGATGCCCAGCTGGTCCCCGGACGGCAAGCGGGTGGCCTTCGTCCGCTATGGATCCGGTGGCGCCATCGACGGCATCTGGACGATGAAGACCACCGGCGGCGGCCTGAAGGCCGTCCCCGGCACCAAGGGCGCCTCAGACCCCGCGTGGTCCCCGGACGGCAAGCGGATCGCCTACGCCAAGCCGGTCGGCACCCAGCGCGAGATCTACGTGGCCGACATCGACGGCACCCCCGCCACCCGACTCACCCACACCGCGGCGGACGACCTCCACCCGAGCTGGTCCCCGGACGGCAAGTACCTGGCGTTCAACCGCGCGGACGCGACCGGACACAGCAGGGTGATGCGGATCCAGCTGTCCACCCTGGCCCAGAAGGCCGTCACCGCGTCCGGCTCCCACGACTGGACGCCCGACTGGTCGCACAGCAACCACATCGCCTTCAGCCGCGTGGACCCCACCGGCTTCGCCCACCTCTACGTCGTCCGCCCCGACGGCACCGGACTGCACCGCATCACCAACGCCCGCCTCAACGACAAGAACCCCTCGTGGTCCCCGGACGGCCGCCGGCTGGTCTTCACCCGCGGCGGAACCGACGACGCGGATCCCGAACACCTCTTCCTGGTACGGGCCGACGGCACCGGGCTGACGCAGCTCACCAAGACCGACTCCCACGACCTGGAAGCGGACTGGCGCCCGTAAGAGACCCCATGAGACCCCCATGCCCGGGACAGATATCCCTGCCTGATCCGGCTGCGTAGGCCTGCCCGTCCGCTGTGGCCGGCTGCCCCCTCGTACGGTGGCCGACTGCCCCCCTCTTACGGTGGCCGGCCGCAACGGACGAGTGCCGGTCGAGGGCTCAGAATGAACCCCATGGACCACCTGCTGCACCTCGACCGCACGCTCGACGAGCTGGACCCACCCCGTTGGCCCCCGGCAGACGCCGACGCGACCCGACTGATCCGCAAGGTGCACGGGTTGCGGCACGTTCCGCTGGGCCAACTCGGTCCAGCGGATCTGCGCGTACTCGTCTCACAGCAGGTGGCCCTGCCGTACGTCCTTCCCCTCGCAGTGCGACTGCTGCTCAATGAGCCTTTGCTGGAAGCGTACTTCTACGAGGGAGACCTGCTGCTCGCTGCCGTCAATGCACCGGCATCCGCCTGGGCCCTGCTTCCCGACCTCGGCGCACAGCTGCGCTCCTCGATCGTGACACTGCCAGAGGCAGCGGTTGCCGACCTGCCCCGTGGCGCCGCCGAGGAACTCGCCCGCTTCGTCGCGCAACACGACTCCCACCGACCCTGACCAGCTGACGCGCGCCCTCACCGGCCCCGCCCCGGACGCGGCGGGCGAAGCCCTGTCGGAGCTGTACGGCAGCGTGCTGCACCAGGGGACGGTCTACGACGCCAGCGCCGAAGCGGCACCGTTCCTGGCCCGGATCGCGGCGGCCGGCCACCATGTCGCGGACGTGGTGGCACTGCTCGGCGGCCTGGCCGAGAGTGAGGACGAGCACGGTGTGGCGCCGGCTCCGGTCCGCGCGGCCGTGGCCGGGCAACTGCCGCTGCTCCTGCCTCTGCTGGACGCCGCGGATTCGGAGGTGCGCCGGATCGCCGCATGGGCGGTCTCGCAGACCCGGGCGACGGCACTTGTCCTCCCCGCCCTGACCCAGCGCTTCCAGCAGGAGGCCGAGCCGCTGGTGCGCGCGGCGGTCCTCTCCGGGATCTCCCGGCTCGACCCGGCGGCCGGCGCGAAGGCGGCCACCGGCCTTCTTGCCCCGTCCCAGCCGGCCGAGCTGCGCATGGCCGCGATCTTCGCCTGCCTCGACGCGGAGCTGCCTTGGACCGAGGCGCACCACACGACGATGGTTTCCCTGTTGCCGGCCGATCCGCATGGAAGCGACCTCGATTTCGAGCGGAGCGAGCCCTTCGCGGCCGTCGTGGACATCCTGCTGAGGAGGGACCCCGATCCGGACCGGGAGGCGGCGTTCGCGCTGATCGACACGGCGCTACGGGACGGGCGGAGCGAGGTACGCGCCGAGGCCCTGTGGGCGGCAGATCGCGCCTGCATGCTCTGCCCTCTTCACCACTTTCGCGGCACCACCCGGACCACCCGGAGGCTAGAAGTAGGAGGCCATCAGGTCACGGTCCACGGTGATGGTGTCGCGGTTCAGCGCGGGCAGTCCCAGGTGGTCACAGATCAGCTGGGTCAGCTGCTCCTCGTAGTTGTCGTTCTCGTGGTCCAGCCCGGCCGCCGTGATGAGGGGGGCCATCGCGTTGGGCCAGTATTCGCCGCTGTGCTCCGGGCCCTCGTAGTCGATGCAGGACGAGATCTGGCCGTCCTTGTAGTGGTACGCCTTGGGGCCGTGGGCCTTGGCGACGCACGGGTTGGGAATGAACACCATCAGCTCGGCGCCCTGGGGGCACAGCTTGCGGTAGTCGATGTCCGCGAACTCGCCGCGGGACGGGTTGAGCATGTGGTGCACGATGACACCCCAGTCGCCGGGTGCCGCATCGGGGCCGTAGGCGAACGGCGGCCGGTGCAGCGCGCTCAGCCCCTCGGCCATGGCGGTCAGGCCGGTCCCCTTGAAGTACACCAGAACGGTTTCGTCGTCCCCGTACCGGTCGTCTCTCACCCAGGCTATGACGCCGCTTTTGATCCACTCAGTCATGCCCAGCACGGTAACCGGTGCCACTGACAACCCCGTGGCTATTGACCCCCGGCCCACGGGCGCATGCCATAAGCACCGACTAAATATGAGACAGATAAGGATCGCACCCGGACTGCACAACAGGCGGCTCACGAGAAGAGGTGAATCGGCCATCAGACAACGTGGCCGGGACCAGTCGCGAACAGGCCCTTCACCCGACCTCAACTTCGAGTCCACAGAAGGATCATGATAGGTTCACAGCCTGTACGGCCTCTTGCCCCACGCATTACGGCCTCCATCACCCATACCGGAGCCAGCACTTGACGGGGCATCACTGGTACTAGATGGAGAGCGTGATAATGCCTGGCCCCACCGTTTCGGTGATTATCGCAGCGTACAATGCCATGCCTTATCTGACGCGCTGCATCACTTCTGTCGCCGAACAGACCATCGGCCGTAGCGCTCTTGAGATAGTCGTGGTGAACGACGGATCGACCGACGGCACAGCAGCGGAACTGGAGCGGCTGTCCGGCCTCTATCCAGGGTTGATGCGCGTCTTCCACCAGACGAATTCCGGCGGGCCGTCGGCCCCGCGCAACGCCGGCCTTGAGCACGCGCAGGGCACGTTCGTGTTCTTCCTGGATGCCGACGACCATCTCGGACCCGAGGCCCTTCAGCGCATGGTGCGGATGGCCGAGGACAACGACACCGACGTCGTGCTCGGCAAGATGGTGGGCGTCGGCGGTCGTGGTGCGCCGACGTCGATGTTCAAGCGCAACCAGCCACGCACGGACGTCTTCTCCTCCCGCGTGTACTGGACGCTCAACCCCATGAAGCTCTTCCGCCGGGACCTGCTGGAGCGTCACCGGCTCAGGTTTCCCACGGATCTGGCCATCGGCGAGGACCAACTCTTCGTCGGCGCGGCCTACCTGCACGCCTCCGGCATCTCCGTGGTCGCCGACTACGACTGCCTGTACTGGGTGCTGCGCGAGGACGAGGGCAACATCACCCGCCGGCTGACCGGTTCGGAGCGCCGGCTGCGGTTCCTGCCCCGCATGGTCGACCTCCTCCTGGACAAGGTGCCGCCCGGCCCCGGCCGCGACCACCTCGCACACCGTCATCTGACCGTCGAGGTCCAGCAGATCCTCGCCGACCAACTCGTCTTCGAGTCCCGCGACGTTCAGGAGAAGATGCTGAACCAGCTGGCCGAGGCCGTCGAACCGCTGTGGCACGAGGGGATCAACGACCGTATCTCGGCGATGGCCAGGCTGCGCCTGCACCTCGTACGCCACCGAATGCTCGACGAACTGCTGAACGTCGTCGAGTTCGAGAAGGAAACCAACCGGAGCAAGACGGCTACCCCGGTCCTGGTGGACCAGGGCAGGGCCCTCGCCCGCTACCCCTACCTCCGCGACCCCGGCCGCGCCGTCCCCGACATCTGCTACGACGTCACCGCCCAACTCGGCCTCCGCCACCACATCACCCGCGCGGAGATGCACGGCACGACGCTGCACCTGGCCGGCCATGCCTACATCCACCGCGTGGAGACCCAGGACGTCACCACCGAACTGGTCCTGCGCGAGCGTGACAGCGCCATCGAGTACCGGCTGCCCGTCACGCACATCGCAACACCCGGTCTAGGCAAGGATGTTGACCAGGGCCGGTTCTCGTACGACCTGGCCGGCTTCGAGGCCACCGTCGACGTCACCACCGCCGCCGACGGCCGGCCGCTCGGCGACGGACTGTGGGACATCTCCCTCGCCGTCGGCGCACAGAGTCTGTCCAAAGAGGTCCGTATCGGCAGCAAGCGGTCCGCCGAGGTCTCCGGCACGGCGAGCACGCGGGTCGTGACCATCGAGGACGGACTGCGGGCTCTCACCCTCTACACCACGAAGCCGTACGGCAATTTCACCCTCGACCTCGGCGAGGCCAAGCACAAGGTGCTGCCCCTCCTCAGCCCCGATGAAGTCCGCCGGGCCGAGGACGCGCCGACCGAGCTGGAGCTGGCCGGGCGGTGCACACTGACGGCCTACCCCGATGGTGTCCTGAACGCCGTCCTCACAGACGGCCAGGGCGCAAGCATGACGTTCCCCGCCCGCCAAACGGCAGCCGCCGACGGCCACTTCACCGTACGCATCCCCGTCACCGAGCTGACGATCGGTGACTGGAGTGGCGAACTGCGGCTCGGGCAGTGGACCTGGGCCCTTCCGCCCATCCCCCGGAACCTGACTCCAGTCAAATGGCGCCGCCGCGGTCTGCCGTGGTATGCAAAGCCGGCCCCGGGCAGCCGCGATCGATTCGCTCTCCACGTTGCCAAGACAGACCTCGTCAAGGCATTCACCAGCCGTCTCAAGTAGAGGGAGTCACGATCTACGGCTGGCGTACGAGGGCCTTCCGGCCGATCATGCGAATGACTAGGCTGCGCCGATGGAACGCGTAACCGACGTGCCCGAGAACTTCGCCCAGTCTGCGGACGAGGCCCAGGAGAACGACTACGACAGCTTCGCCGAGGTGTACTCGGCGGAGAGCGAGAACAGCTTCGTGAACGCGTACTACGAGCGACCGGCGATGCTGGCCCTCGCCGGAGACGTGGCCGGCCGTCGGATCCTGGACGCCGGCTGCGGCTCGGGCCCCCTGTTCGCTGCACTGCGCGACCGCGGTGCCGTCGTCACTGGCATCGACGCCAGCACTGGAATGCTGGCGCTGGCCAGACGGCGGCTCGGTGACGACGCCGACCTACAGGTGGTCGACCTTAAGGACCCGCTGCCGTTCGACGACGGTGCGTTCGACGACGTGGTCGCGTCGCTGGTCCTGCACTACCTCGAGGACTGGGGGCCGACGCTGGCCGAGTTGCGGCGAGTGCTCAGGCCCGGCGGCCGGCTGATCGCGTCGGTGGACCACCCCTTCGTGGCCTACACGTTCCAGGATCCTCGGCCCGACTACTTCGCGACCACCAGCTATACCTTCGAATGGACGCTCAGCGGGCAGTCCTGCCCGATGAAGTTCTGGCGCAGGCCGTTCCACGCGATGACCGATGCCTTCACCACCGCCGGCTTCCGCATTGCGGCCATCAGCGAGCCGCAGCCCGACCCGGCCGCCCGTGAACTGTTCCCCGACGACTTCCACAACCTTTCGACCAAGACCTGCTTCCTGTTCTTCGTCGTCGAGGTACCGCCGTCGGCTACCGGCTCGGACGACTAGCCAGTCGGCGGATCACGAGCGGAGCCAGAATCGTCGCGCGCGCTTCTGCGTCGTTGCCGCCGTGGCGGTCGGACCGGATGCGGTAAGTTCCCCTCCGACAGTCTTACTTGCCGTGAGAAGTGAAGTTCAGGATGCACATCCTGGAAGATGCGTCCGGTCTGGCGGCCTGCGCTATCAAGTCCGGCACAGCTGGGTCATGGGCGGGAAGCGGTGTGAGAGCACCCGTGGGTGGGAGTACGACCACTTCGGGCTGCGTACGCGAGCGTGGCACGATCCCGGCCAAGGAGGCTGGTAC
Organism: Streptomyces olivochromogenes; assembly: GCF_021538895.1. GTDB lineage: Bacteria > Actinomycetota > Actinomycetes > Streptomycetales > Streptomycetaceae > Streptomyces > Streptomyces olivochromogenes_A. The sequence goes on from NZ_JADDRL010000127.1 coordinate 22,063, forward strand.
TTCGAATGGACCGGAGAGCGGGTGTCCAAGCCATGCCGAGACCTGATGCCCACCGACGGAAGCGTGGGCACCGATGTCGACGGCGGCAGTCCGTACCTCCCGCTCGCACCGTCGGTCCCACACCTGATCGAATCCCACGCCCTCACCGACACGGTCTCGACATGGAGGCCGTGGCCCGAAGGCGATTCCGCAGCCGCCGCGGCTGCTGAGCTCCTCACCGGGCTCTTCGACGTGCCCGAAGCCTCATGGGCATCCTCACGTCGGCGCCTGTCCGACACCGTCGCCGTCCTGGACCGAGACAGCTGGGATCGCGAGAACCCACGACGCCGCACACACATCTGGTCCCGCGAGGAATCTGGTCACCACGAGGTTCAGGCAGCCCTTGAGCGGGTGCGACACTTGCGATGAAAGCGACGCCGGGCCGCACCATTCCTGGAACCGATGGCTGCTCTGAGCACCCACCCTTCCGACTCAAGGTCCCGGCAATCGGCAGCTCACTGAGGCAATCACTGACCGATGGCCCGAGGCGCCTCCGTACGGCGGCAAGTTCACCGAGATCGTGCCCCACCTGACCATCGCCGACGGTCATGACGATGCTGCCCTGGACGACATCGAGGCCGGCCTTGTCAGCAAACTGCCCTTCACGTCCCGGGTCTCGTCAGTCGACCTCATAGTGCATGACGGTGCGAAGTGGCGGGTGCGGGCGTCGTTCGCGCTCCGTGAATGAAGGGGTGCGGTGGCTGGGAGGCTGTCGTCATGACGGGCAAAGAAGGCGGAGTTGAAGTCGGAGCGGTTCGCCCCGGCAAGTACTCGCGTGTCGAGCGGGAAAGACGGTTCCTCCTGGTCAACCCGCCGGCGCCGTCGGCGGTGACCGTCACTCGCCTCATCAACGACCGGTATCTGACGGGAACCCGCTTGAGGGTGCGACGCGCCGACTCCTCGGATGGTCGTCGCGAGTTGAAACTCACCCAGAAAGTCCCGGAGGCCGAGTTCACCACCGACGAGGAGGCACGGTCCTTCGTCGTCCCTGCCGAGTGCGTGGCAGAGGTGACCGACGACACCCGTTTCACAGGAGGCCGACTCGTCCGGGCATCCCGCCAAGAGCTGCTCGGGTGGCTAGCCGAGTACGGGCTCCACCCGGAAGGTTCGTACGGCGTGTTCGAGATGTGATCGCAGCCTCCCGTGTCCCCCCGTTGCCGTCGATGCAGGTGTGAGCTCGGATCGTCGGTCGCTCGGCGTACCCGACCGGATCGGGCACAGGATGTCGGGTGCGGCAAGGTGAGTCCTTCCTAGTGTCGGTGATCGAAAGGGAAGGAGGCCGGGGTGCTGGAGCGGCTGAACCAGGCCATGGAGCACATCGAGTGCCACCTTGATCGGCGGATCGAGGGGACCGACCTTGCGCGGATCGTGGTGACGTCGGAGTACCACTTGCGGCGGCTGTTCTCCGCGCTGGCGGGGATGCCGCTGTCGGAGTACGTCCGGCGCAGGCGGCTCACACTCGCCGGTGCTGAGGTGCTGGCCGGGGATCGGACGCTGTTGGAGATCGCGGTGCGGTACGGCTACACGTCGGGTGAGGCGTTCGCGCGTGCGTTCCGCGTCATGCACGGCGTCGGTCCCGGCGAGGCCAGACGGTCCGGTGCGAGTCTGCAGTCCCAGCCACGGCTGTCCTTCCGTCTCATCGTCGAAGGGAGTAGCAGCATGCGATACCGGGTCGTGGAGAAGGACGAGTTCCGTGTGGTCGGCAGGAAGGCGCGCGTTCCCCTAGTGCACGAGGGGGTGAACCCCGCCATCGCCGACTTCATCCGGGGCATCGGGCAGGAAACGCTGCAGCGCATTCAGAGTCTGTCCGACCAGGAGCCGCAGGGGATCGTAGGGGTGAGTGAGAACATCGACCCGAGTCGGGCGGAGGGGACCGAACTCGACTACTACCACGGGGTGGTGACCCGTGCCGCCGTGCCCCAGGACATGGAGGCGTTGACCGTGACAGCCGGTACGTGGGCCGTCTTCGAAAACTCCGGGCCGTTTCCGCAGGCGCTCCAGTACCTCTGGCGGGACGTGTTCACGCAGTGGTTCCCGTCCAATCCATACCGGAGCCGGCCGGGACCGGAAATGCTGCGGGTCCGGCTGTCACAGGACGCCACACAGGCGGATGCGGAGCTGTGGATCCCCGTGGAACGGACTGAGGTCTGAACGACAGCGTGCGGCGGCCCCAGGCCCGCCGCACGCTGCAGCAGTTGTTGCCGCCGGCAGCGCGACCGGACGGCCGCCAAGGGACCAGCGGCAGGCCTTGGCCGAGCACCACACCACTCTGCCGACGCCGGTCACCCCGGCAATCGCGCCCCGGTCCGCACCAGCCCGGCCCCGAGCCCGCGTGGCCTGCCAATGTCTTCACTCTTGGCGTCGGCGGCGCCGCAGCCCATGGCGATCACCGCAGGCGCACCGACGGCTGTGCCGTGCCGAACCCGCGCACCAGGCGTCGTGGCGCGCCCGACCGAAGCCAAACGCCCGTCGTGACCGCCAGAGCGGCGACCCCGTACGCCCATGCCTGGAGCGGGAAGCCCGGCAGGAGTCGGCCCGCGAGGTAGAGGACGGTCCCGGCGAGGGTGACGGTCAGCCACTCCCAGCGGCCGTCCAGGGCGACGAAGGCGATGACGAGGAGCGAGTACCAGGGATAGCTGGGCGAGAAGAGGAGCAGCGCGGTGCCGGTCATCAGCAGGGCGCCGCACCATGGGCGGGCGGGGTCGCCGCGGCGCCACACGTACAGGGCGGTCAGGGCGAGCAGTACGGCTGCCGTGGCGCCCGCGGCGGCGTTCGGCAGCAGGAGTCGCAGCAGGGCGAAGCGACGTACGTGGCCCGGGTCGTAGCCTTCCTCGTGGAGGTAGCCGGGAAGGTAGCCCAAGACGCCCGTGCCGGAGGCGAGGACGTAGGGCAGGTAGGCGAGCGTGATCGCCGCGACGGTGGATGCAAGGACGCGCAGCACGCGTGCCGGACTGCGCTGCCCGGACAGCGCACCGGGCAGCGCGAGGACCGGCAGTATCTTCACGGCGATGGCGGCGCCGAGCAGCGCGCCGCGGCGGGCTCCGGCGGTCGATGTGCCCAGTGCCAGTACGGTGAACAGGACGCCGAGCGTGTCGATGTGGGCGTCGTTGACCGCTTCGAAGGCCACGGCCGGGCACCAGGCCCACAGGGCGGCCCGGGTCGGCGCCCGCTGCGGATCGCCGCGCCGGCGAAGGACGACGAGCAGGGCCACCGTCGTACCGAACGCCAGGACCGCGCCGCCGACTTGGAGTGGCTTGTGGCGGCTGTCGGGCGGGGAGACGGCGTGGACGGCCAGGTACCACCCTTCCGCGACGGGCGGGTAGATGGTCGGAACGGTGGGCCGGTTGATGCGGACGCACAGGCCGCTGTCGGTGTGGGTCAGCGCCCAGCCCTTGCAGGACGGGCCGCTGGGGAAGAGCCAGTTGTCGCGCAAGGGGGCCAGTTCGGAGGCGGCGGGCGGGTAGGCGTACGGGGAGATACCGGCGCCCTGGACGCGACCGTCCCAGGCGTAGCGGTACATGTCGTTGCTGGTACGGGGCTGCGTGGCGAGGCCGGCCAGCGCCACCGCCGCCGCGCCGAGCAGGACCAGGACGGTCGCCGCGCGGGCCGGAACCTGACGTACGGTCCACGCGGCGGCCGCGAACAGGGCCCAGGCGACGGCGTATCCGGCCAGCAGGCGGCCGGGGGCGCTCAGGTTGTCACCTGCGTTGAGTGTGTCGACGACGACGGCGGTGAGCGCGGTCAGGAGCACCGTGGTGGCGGTGATCGCGATACGGGACCTGCGGCGGTTCGCCGGAGGCGTGGCCGGCCCCAGGGCGACGCTCATCGCGCGACCCCCGTGACTTCGGTGACTCCTCCGGCTCCCGTGACCGCCGCGGCCGGGCCGGTGGTGGGCCGCTCGGCAAGGACGGCGCGCATGTCCCGTACCGCCTGCGAAGTTCCCCGCCAGGTGCCGGTGACCTTGGACCGGCCCGTACGCGGCTGGTACGGCACGTCCGTCTCCTGCACGCGCCAGCCGGCATCGGCGGCGCGGACCACCATCTGCAGCGGATAGCCGGAGCGTCGATCGGTCAGGTCAAGGGCCGTCAACGCGTCCCGGCGAGCCGCGCGCATGGGGCCGAGATCGCGCAGGCGCAGGCCGGTGCGGCGGCGCATCAGGCGGGCCAACTCCAGGTTGGCCAGCCGGGCGTGGACCGGCCAGGCGCCGACGGTGGTGGGCCGGCGGCGGCCCAGGACCAGGTCGGCGGAGCCGTCGAGGACGGGCCCGGCGACCTGGGGCAGCAGGCCGGGGTCGAGGGAGCCGTCGCAGTCACTGAAGCAGACGATGTCGGCCGTGGCGGCGGTAAGACCCGCGTGACAGGCGGCGCCGAAGCCACGGCGCGGCTCGTGGACGACGTACGCGCCGAGGGAGCGGGCGATGTCGGGGGAACCGTCGGTGGACCCGTTGTCCACGACGATCGCCCGCCAGCCGGGCGGAATCCGGTCCAGCACCCAGGGCAGGGCATCGGCC
>NZ_JADDRL010000128.1 GCF_021538895.1 Streptomyces olivochromogenes
AGCTACGGATCAGAAGGTGCCCGTGCCCCACCCGTGCCCGATATAGCGGGGAACTGCGGGGAGCCACGGTGCCGGGCGGGCACCGCGCAGCGCAACGGCCCCTGGAATTCGCCTTGCCTGGTAAGGGGCCGTTCACCTGCGCGGTGGGTGTGGGATTTGAACCCACGGTGACTCGCGCCACGACGGTTTTCAAGATCGCTCGCGGGCTGGACTCGCCCATTGAAACACCCGGCCAAAGTCGTTCCGTCGATCATGTGGGCAGGCTCCGACCGACGGGAGCCCGATGTTCACAATCGTCAGAAGAACTGACCGCCGCTCTCGTGACTGCACTGGTCCAGGACCTCTACGATCACTCGACCCGCAGCAGCGAAAGTCAGGGATATGAGGGGCATGGCGATGGGCACACTCAAACGGATGTTTTGGGCGGCCGACCGCTGGCTGGGGGGCGACCCGGGCGACCGGCTACCTTCGCGGCCACGCGGGCGGTTCCTGCGCCATCCGGTGCTCTGTGGACTCGCTGGCGCCTTCTTCAGTGGCGGCCTCTGCGCTTTGACAATTTGGAAGGTTGATCTACAGGTCATCCTTTTCGGTTTGATCATGGGTGCGTTTTGGGCCCTTCTCGTCATAGCCGAACGGAAGCGCTTGGATCACTACGGCATCCCGTGGAGGAAGGGACGCGAGGATTGAGCGCACACGGATCAGCAGGCTCCGTGCCCCAGCCGTGGCGATGCAGATGTCAGACGCTCGTCTCCGGGCCCCAACGGTCTGGGCCTACTCCGCGCCAGTCGATCCAGGGCGCCTCGGCAGCCTCGGCAGCGTCGAGCTCCAGGCCGGCCCGGCGGAGAAACTCGACCAGGTCCGCCATGTTGTGGGCCAGGCCGAGGATCTCGCCGTCCACGCGCACACGCCGCCCGCCCGTAGGTGAGGGCGGGTGGACGATCACGCGAATGCGGCCGGACACGCCTTCAGGATCATCCCCAGCACACCGTTCCGCATTCGAGCGCGTCATTCGCCAACCCTCAGTGCTTGATCGGTGGCAGCAGTCGCGGCGAACCCGCAGGCAGGTCGAGCGATGAACCCGCCCACGAGGAGCCCTGGTCCGAAAGTCCCAGACTGCGTAGCTCCCACCACGCCGCGGGGCTAGCCCGACGTTGTTGCCAGTACGGGTGGAAGAACACCTGAGTCGACAGCCGGTACAGACGTCGACGCAGTTCGGTCCGGCCGGGCCGGTCGGCGAGCTGCCGGTAGGTGACACTCCCTGCTGCGCCTGCGCGAGGTCGGCGGGGAACGATCGCATGACCAAATCCAATCATGTGTTCGATTTCTGCGTCCATCGACGGCCTCGTCGCGCGGAGCGGAGCCTTGACCAGGCGTGCCAGAACCGTGCCAGGTCGTGCGGGGAACCACGGGAAACACCGGGGACCCACTCGGTCCGCAACTAGAGCTCTGACACTCTTGCCCGCAGGTCAACTACCGGAGGCAGGGCAAGAGGACCTGAGCTTCCCAAGCTGAGGTCTCGGAAAGTGCCGTCACAGCCTGCTCTGATCGACGACACACGTCGATAGCGTGGCTGAGGCCGGTAGGGGCGCAGCGAGGCACACGCGCGCCTGATCCGTTGACGCACCCACCATCGTGGCTGACTGTCGTCGGCTGAGGTACGAGCATCAACGGTGAGCGGCCCCGCCCGCGGCCCCCGACCCCACCATCACAGTTGGAAAGCGTGTTGGAAAGCATCGGCTTGCTGACTTCTGCCCAGCCTGCAAGGCAACGTGGTGAGCTAGTGCAGTGGAAGCCATCATTGCCAGTGCCATAGCCGTCCTGGGCGCCCTGCTTGGCTCCGGCATCACACTCGCGTTTCAGCAACGTGCAGCTGACAGGAACCACGAGTTCACGCTGAACGAGAGGCTGAGGCAGGAACGGCTAGACGCCTACTCTGCCTACGCTGGCGCACTGATCAACTACCGCCGTTGTCTGATACTCCTGTGGTTCTGCCTGAATGAGCAGCCCCCTCCGGACAATGCCGAGGAAGTGCGGGACCGAGCCTACGATCTTCGCTCTAGCGCTCAAGAAGCCATGCTGCGTGCAGTGCTACTCACGGATGATGAGTCGCTGAGCGAGGCAGCGAGGACCATCCTCGACGACATCGCAAGTCTCTACAAGGCGGATAGCCGCGAAGAATTCGATCACCGTAGGGGCCAAACCGGGAACAGCATCGGCCGCTTGATCAGCGACTCCAAGCGACACCTCTGAAGATCCGAACGACGATGGACAGCCGTCGGCGCCAGGAGCCTCCCCGCACCACAGGCGCACCAGATCGTGCGGGGAACAGCGGGGAACCACGGTGAAGGCAGCTGAACCTCACGGGGCCTACCTCAGCTATTTTCCCAGATCAGGGCCCAGGGCACCCGCAAAGGCTCACAGCTTCCCAAGCTGAGGGCGCCTGCCAAATGCCCGGACTCCCCGAAGAGTTAGAGAAGGTCCCGCCAGAAGGGCACCGTCGCTCGGGGGTTCCAGCCCTCATCGACCTCGCCCCGCGCCTCGTCGAACTCCTGGTGCATGTAGTCGACCAGGTCCAGCCCGTAATAGATGATGTCGGTCTGCCACATCGAGAGCACCGGATGCCCGACGCTTCCCCGGCCAGCAGGCAGGTATCGGTGGGCATACACGGGCACCAACACCGGCACCTCCGCCAGATGATGCCGTGCCGCATCCAGTGCCGCCGTCCCGTCGGCTGGACGCTCGCCCCAGCCCTCGTACCAGAACCGGTTGTGCTCAACGTCGAGCAGAGCACCCTCGACCGGCCAGTCGAGCTGTCGACGCAGGCTGTCCAGATCGCCGCCGCGCCACTCCGGCCACGGCCTGGACCAGGTCTGCCCGTCCTCGGGAGGGACGTTGACCGGAAGCCCGGCCGCAAGGAATGCTCGGTGGTCGTCCGCGAACTCGAAGCCGTACTCTCGCTCGATGCGCGTGAACTCGGCGTCGGTCAGCCCCGGCTCGAACTCGTAGAGGCCTGTCTGTGCCAGGCGACGTGCGGCCTCGGCACCCAGGCGTAGTCCCTCATTGCTGATCACCGCCGCACGCTAGCGCCGACCGTAGCGGACCGTCACCCGAGTAGTGCGCGGGCTCCGTCTCAGTTTCCGTCTCATTCAGCAGCGTTCATGCTCGCTCAAGCGAGACACGCCCGGGCACACGTCCCGGCCGTCAGCCGCCCATGAACGCAGGTGAACGCCCCTGCGCACAGCCCAGGCGCCCACCACCACAGTTGGAAAGCGTGTGGGTCGGCAGCTGGATACTCCCTCGCCGATCGGTGGATGCGCGCGTACGGTCACGTCAAGGACGTCGAACGTTGAAGGGACCATGAGCAGAAGACGCTACGTGGCCAGAGGTGTGCCCGGTGGTTACCGGATCTGGGACAACCGAGGACGTCGATGGTGGGGCGATCACTACGAGTTGTGCCCTGACGACCTCTTGGCCGAGCTCAACGGCCAGGCGGACTACGCACGGATCACCGCGCTGCTGAAGCGCTACAGGGCTCAGAAGCGGTAGCCAGCGCCGGAGTGTGGATGACGAAGGCGCGCACCACAACCGCACCGGATAGAGAGGGGAACGGCGGGGAATCACGGGGAAAGCATCACCGCCTGCCAGCACTCCTCGTAGACCATTCGCCCAGGTCACCGCGCCGACCGGCCGCAAATGACCGCAGCTTCCCAAACTGAGGCTCAGGCCGAGAACTGCTTAGATCTTGTGCCCCGCGAGCGAGGCTGTGACCCTGCCTCCCTGTTGAGCCTGCTGGATCCGTTCCGCTTGCAGACGGGCCAGGGCAAGCATGTCCTGGGGGTCAGCGTTCTGCTCATGGGTGTACGCCATAGCGGCGACGACTGTGCCGACCCGCATCACGATGGAGACGAAAGGCTGGCCGGAGACCTTGCTGAATCCGGTACGCGCCATGCTGACGTTGCCCACGGTAGGCATAGAGATAGCGCGGTCTTGCCGGCTGGCATACGACTTACGGCGTTCCTCGTACCCCGACCGAGCGCTTTGCACGTCGTCAAAAGCGGTGAGCTCGATGTAGACGTTGCCCGTGCTGTCCGCGTTGTCGTACTGCAGCTCAGCGTGGCTGGTCATCCCTGCACACACGTTTGCGCGGCATGGCGCGTTCTTCGGATAGTCGCGTCCGCGTAGTTCCGTTGCGCCAACCTTCCAGCCGACGGGCATGCTCTGCAGATCCGGGGCCGCCTGCTTGAGTCGAGCGAAGTTGAGGCGAGCCAGCAGATCCGGAGTCGAGACGGTTGGCGTACGAGTGCTGCGCTCCGTATTGCCAGGAGCACTATCGCTGCCCTGGCAACCGGCCACCGTCAGCACCACAACGGCTACCGTTGCCCACGCCCATACCCTTGTCGCTGACAGCCTGCGGCGCATCCGCAAGTCCCTCCCCGTGCGTGACTCCGTCGAGGATAACGATGAGTTGATCGTCCGTGCCGGCCAAGCTTCCTGTCCGAACTGCGAGTTCTCTCGCCCCCTGACGGCCTACTGCCCTCGCCGTCGCGGCTTGCTCTGGCAGAAGCCAACGAACGGCATGGCTGATGCCAGGGGGGTACAGCGAGGCACACACGCACCTGATCGGCCGACGCGCCCGTCATCGTGGCTGACTGCCGTCGGCTGAGGTTCGTGCCACAACCGTGCCAGATGCAGCGGTCAGCCACGGTCAACGAAGGTGTCTCGCGGTCGAGTCCGCAGCCGCCTCACCAGGCATCGAAACGCCAGGTCACCGGCACGGCCTCCCGCCCTCTCTCCTAAAGCGGTAATGCTCCGAGGCCTGCAGCAACTGGTCGCGCGACATGCCCGGCCGGCCGGGGAATCCCCCGGCAAGCCGGACACCGGTGTCAGCAGGGAGTGGTCACCCGGTTGCTCACCGGGCCGCTGATGCCGTTCATCTTGAGGTATTCCACCGCATACGTGGTGTCCTGCGAACAGTCCAGCGGCCACGTGTTGGTGAAGCACGCACGCTGAGCCCCGGGCGCAAGGGGATACTCGTTGCAGTAGCCGCCGGCACCCCATGTGGTATAGATGCCCGGCGCCTCGATCTTGACGGCGACGCTCGCATGGTTGACGACGACGAGAACCGCCTGGGCCTCCTTGCTCGCGTTCATGACGATGCACATGCGCATGTTGACGTTGTTCGACGCCGGATGGTGAATGGTCGTGCCGCAGTGCCAGTTGCTGTTGGTGCTGCCTACTGTCTGCCATGTCGGATAGGCGGAGGCGGGGGAAGCACCAAGAAGGGAGACAGTGGCCACGGACGTCGCGGCAGCGAAACCCTGAAGTGCCCTGCGGATATGCATGAGATGCCCTCCCGTTGAGTGCCCCGATTGGGGCATCAGCACCCGAACTTACATGGGCACGTCACTCCGGCAGCAATCGTTTTTGTGTGTGCCGAGCAAGCACGCCCTCGCCGGGCCGCCCCTCGGCCGTGCGGGGGTGCTCAACGACGACCAACGCCGACAGCCACCGACAGCTAATCCGCAAGTCGCAGCGTTGATCGATTACATGGCCGCAGGCCAGTGGCCCAGCCCTTCAATTCTTCGGCTACTGACCGCACCGCAAGGCGGCTTGGCGCCACCCATTGAGACTCCGCCGGCCTTTCATCGTCAGAGCCGCATGCCCCTTTTTCGGCCAACCTTTTAGGTCCTTAATGTACGACTAAGCGCGATGGAGTGCGACTAACTGAGGCTAAGTAAGGCCAAGCAGGGCCAACTAAGAGCATCCTTGACCTGCAACGATGCGATGAGATTGATCCGCTCAACGTCTCTTCAGGGCTGCTGGCCAGGGGGAATCTGCGTGGCTGATATTTCATTGCGCCCGCATTGAAAAGGCTCTTCCGGAGGGCCTCTGGGGCCTGTGGCCTATTGGCATCCGACGGTGTCTTCCCGAGCTCCCATGCAGTGCACGATGTTCCGGAAATAGTTAAAGGCCCATCACCAGCTCCGACCTGGAAGCAAGCGCTGTGTGATGGGCCATGAACCCGGAGGTTCAAGAATGAGTGTGACCCTGTCTTCAAGGGATCTGTCAAACCGCCCTCGGCGACCGTGGGTCGTTGTGGTCGTCCTCATGCTGATGGTGTGGGCCCCGCTGGCCGATGCGATAAGCGCCTACGTGGACGCGGCAGCCCTGGTCGCGCTGGTCTCCGCTGGTTGCGGTACAGCAGCGAAGTGCAGCAACCGCCTCAACCATAGGTGACCGTCCTCGGCCGCCAACATCCCTGTGACCAGGGCGGATCACCTCAGCGACCTTTACGCCCGTAGTTCGCATCGAGGGGGCCAGGCAACGGGAAACGCAGACGGCCCCGGGGCGATCCCTAGGGCCGTCTGTGGGCCGTCTGTGGGCCGTCTGTGGGCCGTCTGTGGGCCGTCCGACGGCGGCCGACGACGACAGTGGACGACAGCCCTTCCCCTGCTCATCAAAGGTGGTTTGGGTACCGGCGCAGGTGCCCATCGTCGTGGCTGAGCCGACGCCCTCCGGGATCGGAAACCCGGTACCGCAGTCACCAGTGACCGGTCGAAAATGGCGGGCATGGACGCGCAGAAGGTGACCCTACGGAAGATGACGCCGTCGGAGTACGACGCGGCGACTGAGCATCGCGAAGCCGACACGGCCCGAGAACTCGGCAAATCCATGCCCGAGGAGTTGGCGCGGGAGCGGGCTCATCAGGGTACGGCGCAGTTCCTCCCCGACGGACTCGACACGGCTGGTCATCATCTCGTGGTAGCGGAGAACCGATCAGGCGAGATCGTGGGGAACGCGTGGATCGGCCCGGATCCGCGCCAAGCCGCGGGCACTGCCAGCTCAGCGTGGCTGTACGACATCAACGTCTCCCCCGCGTTTCGGCGACGCGGATACGGGTCTGCCATCCTCTCCGCCGCCGAAGAACTCGTTGCCCGTGAGGGCTGGACATCTCTGGGCTTGAATGTCTTCGGGGACAATGAGGCGGCCATTGCCCTATACCACCGTAATGGCTATGACGTGGCATCCATGTCTCTGTGTAAGAGCGTTCAGCAGTTTCCTGACATCAACAGCTGACACCAAAAAGCGCGAACAGCACCGGCCGACCCCGGACCCCGGAGGATGTACAACCGAGTCGTAGGCCGGTTGGCCGGTGGCCACGAAGTCCGGTGATCGACCTGATAGGGATGCGGGCCAGCCTTTAAAGCCTGTGCGCGGCCGTGCCCCATCCGTGCCCTGTAGGCCGGGAACTCACGGGGAATCGCGGTCATCAGCAGGGATCGCGCATGGCAAAGGCCCCTGACCGATCTTGCTGGTCAGGGGCCTTCCACCTGCGCGGTGGGTGTGGGATTTGAACCCACGGTGACTCGCGCCACGACGGTTTTCAAGACCGCTCACGAGCTTGACTCGCTCGTTGAGACTCCACCTGCCGCGTGGGCACGCAAACGCCCAGGCATCCTCAGGATCTCGCCTTGCCCGTCGGCCAGACCTCGGCGGACGCCATCGCAGCGGCGCGCTCCAACCTGCGAACGAGCTGCCAGACGACGACGATCGATAGCGCAGCGGCGCAGATGTGCAGACTCTCGCCGACCATCATCTGCCGCAGGGCATGGCGAGCCTGGCTCGCATCGACCGCCTTCTTCAGTTCATCGAAGGCATCCCCGTACCCGTTAGCCGCGACCAGGACAGACAGCCACCACGCCGTCAGCAAAGGATGTCCGCGACGACGCTGCGGTTCCGGCCGGCTGGCAGCCCACAGGTCGTTGATGAACATCTTGGGCACGAAGAGCTGCGCCACCGGTATCACCCAGCCAAAGACCAGCCACGCCCTGCGCCGACGTTGTCCCTGGCGCCAGAGCACGTCCGCGACGTCGCGCATGTTGGCGAGCCAGATGCTGAACTGAAGCAGGGCCAAGATAAGCAGCCCCGTCCGCCAGCCCAGCAGGTTTCTGAAGTACGTGTCGACCTCGACCAACGGGTTGTCGACGTACGGCCCTGGCGCCAGCGGTCCCGCCAGCAACTGGTACTTGTGCCAGGCCACCAGCCCGGCCGCGACGCTCACCAGCGCGAACGCGGCGAGCACACAGCAGGCAAACCAGGCCTGCCCACGCGGCAACCTAACTGCTTCGGCCACTTCACACCCCTTGGAAGCCGCCCGTTCGGACTTCCCGCAGGTCGGCAGCGGATCTTAACCCCTGTGGAATCGGCTACCACAGCGTCTCGGCAGGTCAAGCCCGCCACGGTGAGATGGCATCAGCGGCCGACACCGACAAGCGCGAACTTCGGCGGGCAACGGCGGAGGACTGGTTCGGGACGGAGCGCGGTCCTCAGACGGGCCGTCTCTGGGCCGTCCGCCGGCAATCGACGACGACCAGCGACGACAGTCAAGGACGGCAACCATGCAGCTCTTCGCTGGGATGCGGCACGATGCCGCACCTCAGCGAGGGGGGCGTTCATTACCAGAAGAACTGATCGAGCGCCCCCTGCGCCCTTGAACTACCGGCCGAAGTCGCTACGGCGACCCCAGGCCTGTCCGGCGCCCAGAGCGGTCTCGGGACGACGCCCACAGTGCGATCAGGACTGCGGCGACAAGGGTTGCGACGTCGGCCCAGCTGTAGGGCAGGGTCGTAGCCACCGGAAGGGCCACCAGCAAGGCGACCCCCTGCAGGACAGTGGAAAACACCGGCAGACCCTTTACCGCCGCGTCCTTCCGCGTGCGGAATGCCGCGATCCCCCAGAGCAGAGGAAACATCAGGCAGGCGATCGCAGCAACAGCGAAAATCGGCAAGGCGAGAAGGTTCCCTGCGTTTGCAGCGATGCCAGGTGAATCATCGCCGGGGACGATCATTGGGTGTTCCACGTACCAGTGTGCGCGGAGAGTCGCCTGCACGAACACGGCAGGGAACACCGCTGAGGCCAGGGCGGCCGCGCCATACCAGCGCCAGGATCGGGTCGTCGCCCCGCCGGTCGTCGCCACCACAACTCCTTGTCCGTCCAACCTGCCACAGCCTCACCCACCGCTCGGCCTGGTCGACGAGTCCGTCATGCCAAGGCCTGCGCCGATCAGCGCAGCGAGAGTGTAGGCGCTCACCAGGCACGTGTCTGCTGTAGGCACGCCTCGTCGCCGACAGATCGGCGGTAGCGTCTTGACGCGGTCATTGAGACTCCGCTGACCGCGGACCTATGCCTCAGGACCGAACGGCGTTGCCTGTGCCTGACCTGGCAGTCCCCGTACGGAGAACGACAACTGCCAATCCCCTGCCTCGAGTCGAGGTGAGCTGGGACCTGTGGGCCTGTTCGCTACTGTCTGCACAGCAGTGGGATTTGACTGAGTGCCCAGGCGGGGGTGGGATGTCCGGCACGACTGTGTCCTTGATCGTAGCCATCGTTGGTGTACTCGGCACGCTGGCTTCGATGGTAATCACCCAAGCCCTGTCCCAGCGCGCCAGACTGCGAGAGGTGGAGCAGGTAGAGCGGGTCCGTGTCGCAGAGCAGAGGGCTCCTGCAGAACTGCGGAAAGTCGATCAACTTCGAAGTTGTTATGTCCAGTTGAACGCGCATGATCGCCACTACCGCGACGCGATGCTGGCGTACGCGTACGCCCTCAAATTGGGGGCCGCCGGCACGGAAGCAGTTGAGGTGAGCAGCGCGCGGCGTGCTCAACGGGACGCTCGCGATGAGGCTCAGATGATCGCAAGCGAGGAAGTGCTCACGGTTGAGAACCGAGTGAATATCCAGCTCACATTCGCTTACAGACTCCTGATGGAGGTAGCGAGCGAGCCGGAACCATCCGCTCGTCTGACGCAGCTTGACGAGGTCATCGGCCTCCTGGACCCGGTCATCGAGAAGCTGGAGCATGTGCAAGCGCTCATGCGTGTCGAGTTAGGCGTCGCTCAAGAGCTCCCGGCGTGGTACGACCCCTAAATCGGGTACACAATGCATCAGCAGGCCGACTCTTCAGCGCGGTAGTCCGCGCGACACATGGACACTGAGCAAGGCAGGCAAAGTCGAAGCGCGACAGACGTGACGGACTCGCACCACAAGCGCACCAGATCAGGCGGGGAACAGCGGGGAACCACAGGGAAGGCGCCACGGCGGGAGAAGGCCATTGTCCTGCCGTTCGCCCAGGTCAGTGCCCCAACCGCCCTCGAATGATCGCAGCTTCCCAAGCTGAGAGTGCCGAACATTCCTTGATCTACCGCCGTACCAGGGCTACCACAACAGTGCCAAGGCCGACGAGCCCGAACACGGTTAGACCGGCTGCCCATACACGATGGGAACGCAGCTTGACCAGGCCTTTGGAAGGCAGTCCTACGGCTCGGCAACGTTCCTCTGCCGGGGCATGGATCTCGGAGAGACCTCTGGTTCTTTCGAACTCTTGCAGCCAGATGCTGTCAGCGAGTTCGTGACGCCGGTGCTTCGCCAAGAGCTGCACGGACATGAAGGACACCACTATCGACAGCACACCGGAAGTAACCCGCGCTAGTCGCCCGGTATCTGGGCTAAGGGCGATCGTCATCAGAAACGCCTGAGCCGTCAGCGCCAGACCAGGTACTTGCCACATCATCGAGTCAAACCCAGCTCGACGGGTGGCCACCGCTTGGTATTGGATGAGTGCTCGCTCATCGTGCGGGGGCGGAGACGTTGCCATGCCCGCCATGCAATCAGCAGCAGGACCGATCCGCAGGCATATTGATAAGTACGCTCGGGAACACCTGCCCACGGTGGCACGGCGGTCATGTTGAGGATGCTCACGTACTGATCGCCGTTCGCCCCGTACAGCAGTGCAGCACAGCAACCCCAGCAGCCGACCATGCACCGCAGCCCCTCTGGTGGACCGCTCGTTAGCTTCTATGACCCCCGTTGACCGATCTCTGTAGAGCTACGGATTAGAAGGCTTCTGACATCAACAGCGCCGGACGGGGGCGTACACCCCTGTCCGGCGGTCGTACCCGTCGACGACGGCCTCCGAAGCGGGCTCGGATCGAACTCCTAAAGCGGTGATCCGGGAGCAGCGCCCCGGCGCGGCCTCTGGGCCGCCCCTGGGCCGTCCGAGGTCGCTCGACGCCAACCGACAACGCCAGAAGCCCACGGCATCTGAGCTGTTCAGAGCCGTGGGCTTCTTAAGCCTCGCTGGTCGGCGAGGTCGGTGATCAGTAGACCGGCAAGTTGGGCCGTATCAGGCAAACCACGGAACGCAACTGCCCGCTCTAGGGGCGATGAGGGTCGCTGGTCGCCAGGAGGTGACCACGGCTGGTCGCAACGCGGAGCACGTCCCGCAGCGCCCCGGTCAGTTCCTTCGCCATCCGTCGCGGGGGCCACCTCCTGGTCGTCATGGGTGCCCGAGGCCTGCTCCAGCAACTCGGCTGCCGTGCCTAGTTGCACCGCTTCGATGTTGTCGGCCAGGCGGGACATGTAGCCGTCTTTGTCGTCGGTGTTCAGGTAGCAGGGCTTGCCTTCCGGCCCCGACCACGGGAGGAGCCGCAGCTCGTTCGGTACCGTCATCCTTGCGTCTGCCTCTCATCGGTCACGTGGTGGGTGGTGAAGACCGCGTCGACGCGATCCCCCGGGAATGCCAAAAGCGCGACCTCGACGACTCGCCCGGTGGAGTCGGTCGCGACGCGTGTGATCGCGAGGATTGCCATGGCCGTGCCGATCTGCAGGGCCGATGCTTCGTCCGGCGTCGGCGGGCGGGCGCGTACCGTCTCCTGGACAGCTGCTGGCGGCGCGCTCAGGACGGCGAATCGCTTGGCCGTCTCTCGCCACGAGGAGTCGTCACCCAGCATTCCGGCCGGCGCCAGGTCGCGCGGGATGTAGATGCGGGCCAGTCCGTGCGGTGACCGCCCCTCGTGGCTGATGCAGAAGAACTCGGCGACAGGGCTGCCTGTCGGTACCTTCAGCAAGGTCGTCAGATGGCCGTTTGCCTGGACCGTGTTGATGCGAACGGTGACGCGTAGGGCCGCTTCGGCGGCTGTCCACGGATCCAGCGTTCCCCATCCACCGACGTATGCGATCTTGCGGAGCGGGCAGCGGACGAAGTTGCCTTTGCCGTGGATCTTGTCGACGAGGCCTTCCGTCTGGAGGATCGCAAGGGCACGCCGGAGTGTCACCGTGCTGACCTTGTATCGGTCGGCGAGACGGGCCTCAGCTGGCAGACGCTCGCCGGGCTTGATGCGGCCGGTCGTGATCTGCTGCCGGAGATCGTCGGCGATGTCGTGATGGCGTGAGGGCACGAGCCGGATCACCGCCTTCTCTGCATCCGAACGGCGGCGAGCCGAGTACGCGCGTGTATGGTCAGCAACTCGCCAGACTCGAAGAGGAGTTGTTTGGCCCCCTGCGGAAGCTGGAAGAGGTCGCTCACCCGATAGGCCCTGCCGCCAAGTTGGATGACGTCGCCACGCTGCACGGTGGCCGCCGTGATCTCGACGTTGGACACCATCGCGCCGCCAGATGCCAAGCCGCTCACCGCTCCAGCTCCGAGGGCGTGGTCTGGTCGGACGCCGAGTGGCACGCGCAGGGGCACAACCCGTAGACGACCGGCACATCGGCCGATGCGGAGACCGGCGAGGACTCCGTGCAGGCAAGATGCGTGCCGATACGGCAGACAGTCGACCGGTAGTGGTCAGCCGAAGCGTCGGCAGGGTGGGGCTGTTGACGAGGAGGCATCAGCGGACCCCCGCGAGGCACGAGCTGACTTCAGCGGGCAGGTGGGGAGCAACTACCACCGCGCGCGGCCGCGGCCGTACTCGTTCCTCCCAAGCCAGCACGTACGGGCGGACGAGTTCGTTGTCCTCCCCCACCAGCGGATGTCGGTGGTTCCCGGTGTCGGAAGCCCGGCCCAGGATGACCGTCGACGCATCACCGGGCGCAGAGAGGGCGGGGGTGGCCGGCGGCCTGGACGGCCTTAAGGGGCGGCGGTGCCTGCCCTTGGGGGCGTACCGCGCTCTGGTGAGTGAGACGGCACGGCGGATACGGTTGAGCACGCTGGTCAGCTCCTATCGCTGATGGCCCGGTCCCCTGACATCGCCCGTCGTGGGGACCGTTCTGCGTACGACCGCCCAGAGGGTGCGGCCGTTCAAGCTGGTGGCGAGGAGCCCGAACCGGTCGGCCTCAGCCACCACGTCCAGGACCTCCCGCCATGACTCGGCGGAGAGCCCGTCCGGCACCTCCGCTTCGACCGACGTGTGACGGCGGTGTTCCTCCACTCGCGTGGAAAGCCCGAGGGCGGACAGCCGTGCGGCGATGGCTGCCGCGCTAACTCCCGAAGCGGGCACAGGGCAGCCTCCGTCAACCGGCGATCACTTTCAGTGAAGCTAGTTAACTAGATTAGAGCTAGTGGACTAGATTTTCCATATGCCTGAGCAGCCGCCCTATCTCCGCATCGCCGACGAACTCCGGCGGCGGATCGCGGAGCACGTGTGGGAGCCCGGGGACCGTCTGCCGTCCCGAAGTCAGATCGGCCAGGAGTGCGGGGTGGGCGAGAACGTCGTCCGCCGAGCACAGGAGCTGCTGATCTCCCAGGGTGTGCTGGAGGGCCGCGCCGGTTCGGGCACGTACGTCGCCGAGCCCCGGCAGCGGGTCCGGGTGGTCCGTTCGTCGGCGCGTGAGCGGCCCGACGGGTCGCCGTTCCGGGCGGACATGAGGGCCGTGGGCAGGCAAGGCGACTGGGAGAGCCGGACCGAGGCCAAGGTGCCGGCTCCGGCGGACATCGCGGCGCGGCTCGGTATCGCCGAGGGTGATTTGTGCGTGCGGACGACTTACGAGTTCTTGGCCGACGGCCGGCCGGTGCAGCTGTCGACAAGTTGGGAGCCGTACGACCTCACCGCCGGCACTCTCGTCGTCCTCCCCGAGGGAGGGCCGCACGCCGGGGCCGGTGTCGTGAACCGCATGGCCGCGATCGGTGTCATCGTCAGCCACGCCGTGGAGCAGCCGGAGCCACGGCAGGCGGCCGCCGAGGAGGCCTCACTCCTGGGCATTCAGAAGGCCGCGCTCGTCACGCACATCCGGCGGACGTACTACAGCGACCAGGGGCGGCCCGTGGAGACGGCGGACATCGTGGTGCCCGCCGCTCACTGCGAGATCGTCTACGAGATTCCGATCAGCCTGTAGCCACCATTTGCGAGGCGCCTGACGCCCCCCAGTGCAAGGGTCAGGAGGCGTGCGCGCCGTCGATGACAGATCGTTGCCGGCGGGCGCGTTCCGTCACCTGGACCACGATTGCGGTCAGGTCTGGAACACCCACGACGAGACCAGGGGTCCCGAGGCCACGGGCAGTGCAGTCACTCGCCGAGTTGAGCGGCCAGGAACACCGCTGCCACCGAGGGGCGGACCGCGTACGTTGCGCCCGAACCCCCCTCAGGGGCTGCCCACCAGTAGAACGGATACCGCCGCTCACTGTTGCTGTGACCTTTGTCCATCCCACGCACCACACCGGCCACACGCGGCGCCGGATCGCCCCCGTTCGGCCCGCCCAGGGCCTTGTCCGCCAGTTCCGTGCAGTGGATCATCCGGCCAGGGGAGCGGAGCAGGTACTCGAACATCCGCCGGGCCTGCGGGGCGAGCTCAGCCAGGAACACCGCGGCACGCTCCAAGTCCTCCGGGGCCCATTCCGGGGCGCCGTAGTGCTTCTCTTCGCCAGAGTGCTCAGCCCATCGCGGATCAACCTCAGACAGATACTCCGTCATGCCCGCCCCCAACAGTCAGTGCCCAGCGTGTGTGTCGTTCGCACCGTACAGATCCGCCAGGACACTGCGTGTCGAATCCGTGTCGAAGTTCTACCGGCGGCCCACTCAGCTGAGGAAGACCCACAGGTCAAGAGGCGGGCGGGGCGCAGCCACAAAGCGCCTTCTAAGCGCTTGGCCGCAGGTTCGAGTCCTGCCGGGGGCGCCCAGTCTCCGCCCTCCCTCGGGAGGGCGTTTTTGCTGTTCAGGGCGGATGTCCTCCCCGAGCTGTCCGCCATGTGGGCTCCGCGGAGCCTCGGGCGCCGGTTCGGCGGATGATCAGTGGCGATCAGGGCCACACCAGAGGGTTCACCGCCGGTCTGGCCCTGAAGATCTCGGGGGCGGCCTCAGTCCCGGCAGTACCGGTGGTAGGCCGAGTTGTAGCCCGAGTTGTAGCCGCTGACATAACCACGTGCCCACGAGGAGTCGTGACCGCCCGCGTAGCCGGATCCGTAACCGTCGCGGTCACAGTCGGATCGCGCGTCGGAGAAGCCGTCGCGGAAACCCTGCCGGAAGCCCTCGCGGAAGTGGTTCTGGTCCGGGAGAACCGTCGCGGAACTCACCTGCGTCGAGGGAGAAGACGCGAACGCCGGCTGAATGCTCAGCGGCATGAGGGCGACTCCCGTCGCCACCAGAGCGGAGCTGAGGGCAGCTGCCCTCTTGATAGTCCTTCGTTGCATGAGCTCTCCCCAGATACGCTCACATGGAATATATCCACCCTAATAGACCAAAAGAGTGACGCAACTTGGGGGTAATCGATCTACGCGGCCACCTTTGCCCCCTGGACCGCCACCGCCGCCAACTACTTATGGAACAGGCGTGACTTCTGTTCGGCCGGTTCCGAAGTGGGCGACTTCAGCGGGGAATTCGTACTCGAACAGTGTTGAAGTGGTTGGGCTACGCTGACGGCATGGCGCGAGAAAGGTTGAATCGCGATCAAGTTGTCGAGGCGGCGATCGAGCTCCTCGACGACGAGGGGGTCGACGGCCTGAGC
Organism: Streptomyces olivochromogenes; assembly: GCF_021538895.1. Lineage (GTDB taxonomy): Bacteria > Actinomycetota > Actinomycetes > Streptomycetales > Streptomycetaceae > Streptomyces > Streptomyces olivochromogenes_A. The sequence goes on from NZ_JADDRL010000128.1 coordinate 15,715, forward strand.
ATGCGGCGCCTCGGCAAGCGGCTCAACTCGGCCCCGACGGCGATGTACTGGCACGTCGGCAGCAAGGAGAACCTGGTCGTGCTGGCCGCCGACCGGGTGTGGGGCGAGATCGAGTTGCGCGACCCCGCCGAGACCGGCTGGCGGCCCGCCGCGCGCGCCCTGATGCGGGACACGTACGCGACGGTCGAGCGCCACCCCTGGCTGGTCCCGGCGATCAGCACGCACTTCGTGTACGGCCCGGGGATGGCCCGCTTCCAGAATCACTCGTACGGCATCTACGAGGCCGCCGGGTTCCAGGGCCGCGACCTCGACTGGGCCGTCAACACCGCCTTTACGTTCGTGGCGGGCACCGCCCTGCTCGACGCCACCCGGGCCGCGGCGGCCAGGGCCAAGCCGAGCGACGTCGTGCAGCGGGCGGACGAGATCGTCGCCCAGTACCCCCGGCTGCGCGAGCGCATGGAGTCGTTCGGCGACGCCGATCCCGCCGAACTGCTCGGCCAGAAGTTCGCGTTCGGCCTGGAGACCATCCTCGACGGTCTGGAGGCAAGGCTGCACGGCGAGAGCGCCGGCTCCCGTGGAGGCGCGAAGGCCACCGCCGAGTCAGCGTCGCGGGCGGCCCTCTCCTGACCACGCCGGCGGGCCGGACGGCACCGGCCGCTACAGTCACCCGCGAGGAGGGGGAGACGACGTGCGACTTCGCTGTGCGGTGCTGGACGACTTCCAGGGAGTGGCGGCCGAGTCCGCCGACTGGTCGGTGCTCGACGAGGAGGTGGAGGTCGTCGCCCTGCGCGAGCACCTGGACGGCGAGGACGCCCTCGCCACGGCGCTCGCCGGCTTCGACATCGTCGTCACCCTGCGCGAGCGCGTGCCTTTCCCCGGCTCGCTCCTCGCCCGGTTGCCCAGGCTGCGGCTGCTCGTCGCCTCCGGCATGCGCAACAGCGTCATCGACTACGCCGCCGCCGAGGCGCACGGCATCACCGTGTGCGGGACCGGGAGTTCGTCCACGCCGCCGGTCGAACTCACCTGGGCCCTGCTGCTCGGCCTCGCCCGCGGCATCGTCGAGGAGAGCAACTCCCTGCGCTCCGGAGGCTCTTGGCAGTCCACCGTCGGCGCCGACCTGCACGGCCGCCGGCTCGGCCTGCTCGGGCTCGGCAAGATCGGTGGCCGGGTGGCCCAAGTCGGGCTCGCCTTCGGCATGCACGTCAGCGCCTGGAGCCAGAACCTCACCAAGGAGCGCGCCGAGGAGGTGGGCGTGGACCTGGCCGCGTCCAAGGAGGAACTGCTGTCCGGCAGTGACTTCGTCTCCGTCCACCTGGCGCTCGGCGACCGCACCCGCGGCCTGCTCGGACCCGCCGAACTCGCCCTCATGAAACGGTCCGCCTACCTGGTCAACACCTCCCGCGCGGCCATCGTCGACCAGGACGCCCTGCTCGCCGCGCTCCACGAGGGGCGCATCGCCGGCGCCGGGATCGACGTCTTCGACATCGAGCCCCTGCCCGCCGACCACCCGATGCGCAGCGCGCCCCGTCTCCTCGCGACTCCCCACCTCGGCTACGTCTCCCGGGCCAACTACGCGACGTACTACGGCCAGGCGGTCGAGAACATCCGGGCCCACCTCTCCGGTTCACCGGTACGACGGCTGCCCTGAACCAGCCGGGACCCGGGCGCGGCAACATATCAACGCCGATCATTAAAAAGGGTGATCACCAGGAGAACACCGTGCCGAGCGCGGAGCCGCCGCGTTGAACGGGACGTGCGGCGGCTGGTCTGCCGTCGCACTCTCATCGAGTCATAAGGAGAACGCGATGTCTCGCATCGCGAAGGCGGTCGCGGTTGCCCTGGGCACCGGCGCCGTTGTGGTCGGCGGAGCCGGTATGGCCCTGGCCGACGCGGGCGCTGTGGGCGGCGCGGCCGGTTCCCCGGGCGTGCTGTCGGGCAACACCGTCCAGGTTCCGGTTCACGTGCCGGTCAACGTCTGCGGCAACACCGCGAACGTCATCGCCCTGTTGAACCCGGCCTTCGGCAACGCCTGCGTCAACGGCCACGTCCCCGACAACGGCAAGGGCGGCGACAAGGGCGGCAACGAGGGCGGATACGGCAACTAGTCCGCCCGCACACAGAGATAGAGCCCCGGTGCCATAATCACCGGGGCTCTTTCCGTACCGGAGTCCAGACGTACCGGAGTTCAGACGTACCGGTAGACCCGGCTCATGTCCTCCAGTTGGTCCGGGGTCACGTCCCACGGCGGCAGCTTCTCGTGCCGGGCGACGATCCGCCGGTGCTGCGCGCTGCGGGGGCCGGGCGGCCGGGCGGGCAGGTAGCGGTGGTTGTGGTGGCGCCGCTGCCAGCGGGTCCACTGCAGGTCGATGAAGGCGTGGTGCAGCCAGAACACGGGGTCGTTGACGGAGGCGCCGCCGAGCATCACCCCGCCGACCCAGCGGTGCACCCGGTTGTGGTTGCGCCAGGAGGAGCTGCCGCTCCCGCGCCCCCACCCCTCCAGCCTGTTGCGGAAGCCGTGGGTAACGGTGGAGTCCCAGGGCGAGACGTCGTAGACGGGGTCGTCCAGCGCCGACTTCAGTTCGGCGGCGGTGGGCAGTTTGATCGGATGGCGGGAGCGGCCCAGGTCACGGGTGAGGAACGCCCCGTCCGTGACACCCTCCTTGATGGTCCAGTGGCCGGCCGAGTAGGCGAACGGCCCGGTCGTCACCTGCCGGTCGGAGCGCCGCCCATTGCCGCCGAGCAGATCCTTCGTCCAGGGCACCGACCTGGTCGTGCGGTCCCGGGTCCAGTCCCAGTACGGCACGGTCACCGAGGAGTCGACGCGGCGCAGGGCCCGCTCCAGCTCCAGCAGGAAGCGCCGGTGCCAGGGCAGGAAGGAGGGCGCCATGTGGGCCGTACGCAGGCCGTTCTCGCCGTCGGCGCCGAAGTAGGCGATGTGCGTCCGCACGAACTCGTCGTACACGCCCCGTCGTTTGATCTCCAGCATGGCCTTGACGAACCGCCGCCGCTCGGTGCGCGTCAGCTTGCTCGCGTTCTTACGCACGTACGCCATAGTGTCCCCCCGTGTGCGCGTGCCACCCGCCGACCGGGCCCGGGGCCAGGTCGCGCAACCGCTGGCCGGGGCCGAGCTCGTCGACGGCCGCGCGGGTCGCCTCCAGCGGTGTCCGGTACGACTGGTAGTGGTCGACCATGCTCAGCCAGGTCCCGTCGGCGCGGCGCATCAGGTGCAGCGGCCGCCCGTCCACGGTGATCTGCCACTCGGCGCCGGCGGGGGCCCCGGCCATGAGCGGCAGGAGCATGCCGCGGATGCGTCGCCCGCGGTAGGTCTCGTCGAAGAAGGTGTCCGTGTGCCGGGCCTTCCTTCCGGGGCTCGGCGGGCGGGAGGCGGCGACGACGGGCGCGAGCGCCAGGGCGGCGACGGAACCGAGCAGGCCCCGTCCCAGCTCGCGCCGTGTCCGGGCGCCGGGCCCGTCTCTCAGCGGGCTTCCTGACCCCTGATCGGCGTTCGTCGGCGTTCCTGAAGCACCCATGACCATCACTCGTTCCGCGTCGGGTTCGGCTGTCGTAGCGGTAACCGCCCGACGGGCTCCGCGGTCACCGCGAGGGCGGCCGTCCGGTGATCCCGGCGGCGTCCGGGTATGGCGAAGGGCCCGGTGCGCCGCCGACGCCCGGGCCCCTGTCGATCTGCGTGGCGCTACAGGCCCGGGCCCGTCCCCAGGCTCGCGCCGGGGACCGTGCGAAGCGCCGGGCCGACCACGCCGGCCTGGGGCTCCGTCACGTCGGGGAGGCCGAATCGGCGGGGGTTCGGTGACGACAGCGGGGCGTCCACGGCGAGGCCGGGGGCGAGGGTGGACACCTCGAAGGCGGGGGCGTCGAGGTTCAGGTGGTCGAAGCCGTCGCCGAGGACGTGCGGCAGGGGCGCGTGCAGGTCGGCGCCGGGCAGGCCGCCGCTGATGGGCAGCTGCGGCAGGGCCCGTTCCGGGAGGAGCCGGCCCTCGGCGTACCCCGGACCCTCGGGTGCGCCCGGCTTCGGCAGGGGCAGCTCCGCGCCGAGCCGGGGCAGCTCCATGTCGAGGGACTTCTCCACGCCCTTCAGCGGCACCGGGACCGGGACCGTGCCGACCGCGGCGGCGGGGGTCGCGCCGGCTCCCACGGCGGCCGCGACGCCCGCGATGACGGCGGCAAGGGTTCCTCGGGTGGTCGACTTCATGTCAGGCACGATCCTTTTCGGGGTTCGGGGCGTTCGTCGTCCGTAGCGCGTAACGAGCCGGAAAAGGACCGCAGTTCAAGAATCCCCCGGGTGCAGCAATGGTCAGCTCGTCCAGAAGTCCCACCAACGGGTGAGGATCAGCATGCCGACGACCCCGATGTGCAGCACCGGCAGCAGCCAGGCGAACTCGGCGAGGAAGGTCCTGACCGGGGCCGGCGCGGGCAGGAAGCCGTTCCGTACGACGAACGACGTGACGTACCAGAACAGCAGGATCGTCGCGATCCAGGCGAGACAGCACCACAGGCACAGCGCGTTGATCCGGTACAGCGACTCGAACTGCAGCCACGTCACGAAGCAGATCCCGAACAGGCAGCCCGCCTCGAAGGTCAGCCAGTACCAGCCGGGGAACCGCGCCCCGGCCAACAGGCTCACGCCGACGCAGATCACGATGCCGTAGGCGACCAGGCCCAGCATCGGGTTGGGGAACCCGAAGGCGGAGGCCTGGTCGCTCTTCATGACGCTGCCGCAGGACACCACCGGGTTCAGGCTGCAGCCGGGGACGAAGTTCGGGTTCTCCAGCAGTTTGAACTTGTCGAGGGTGATGACCCAGGAGGCCAGCAGCCCGGCCGCCCCGGTGAGCAGGACGAGCAGGGCGAAGGCGCGGCTGCCGCCCGCGGTCCGGAGCATCAGCCGCGCAGGCGGCGGGCCGGCAGTACGGCGTGCGCGGCGGCGTGCAGCGTCTCGTCGGCGCCGGCGAAGGCGGCCAGCGCCTCCGGCGGGACGGGCGCGCCGGGCCGCCCCTCGGGCCAGGTGCGGGTGGTGAACACCAGGTAGGCGTGGCCGCGTTCGGCGACCGCGGCAAGCCACTCCGGCGGTGCGGTGCACTGGGCCCTGAACTGCGGCCGCGTCATGGTGAGGACGGCCTGGCCGGCCTCGACGAGCAGGCCGACCGGCAGGCTGGGCCGGGTGGTCCCGTCGACCAGGTCCCCGCCGACCCGCAGTCCATTGCTCGTGAGCAGGTGCTCGACCGCGGCGGACGTCGCCTCCGGGCCGCCCTCGGCGTCCCCCAGGGAGTAGCCCAGCAGATAGGGCATGTCGGAGCCGTCGGGGGCCGCGCCGCTCCAGGCCAGCACGACGAGCGTGCCGAGGTCGGCGGGGCGGAAGGGACGCGGGTCGCTTGAGGTTGAGGTCACCGCGCGACCTTATCGACGGGCCGGTCGGCGGCCCGGCGTCCGCTCACTCGACCGGAGCAGCGCCCCGGGGCTCTCCACACGAACGAGGGACGCCGTCTCCGACGCCCCTCGAACGCTCGTCAGGAACACCCCTCGAACGACCGTCGCGAAGGCCCTTCGAACGCTCCCGGGCCGCCCTTCGACCGCCCCTCGGCGGGGTCAGCTCTGCAGCGGGAGACCGCCGAGCAGCGGGTTGTGCTGGTTCAGGGCCGTGGTCGCGCCCTTGACCGTGTTCAGCACGGAGTCCTTGTTCTCGGTGTCGAGCGCGTTCGACTGATGCTGCAGCGGCATCACGTCGCGCAGGGTGACGGGGCCCTTGGTGAGCGAGTCGACGGCGCCGTTGAGGCTGGTGGGCATGCGGTCGGCGGCGGAGGCGGCGAACGCGGGCGCGGCGACGCCGGCGAGGGCCACGGAACCGGCAACGACAGCGGCAGCCTTCAGGGACTTCATCGCGTTCCTTTCTTCGGCGACTCAGGTCACCTCGGGTGATGGGACGCCGTGTTCAACGATGTCCGGCCGGGGCGGAAACCCCGTGTGCGGAAGACATATGAGATCCCGCGCGCCGTCGGGGAAACGTCCCCGGAAACGCGAACCGGCCGTCCGCCGCGGGGAAACCGCGGGCGGACGGCCGGCCGAAGGGGTGCGCCGTGACGTCAGCCGTTGACGCAGGTGTTGCCGAACGCCGGGTTCAGCAGGGCGACGACGTCGACGGTGTTGCCGCAGACGTTGACCGGCACGTGAACCGGAACCTGGGCGGTGTTGCCCGACAGCACACCCGGGGAGTTGGCGGCGGCGCCGGACGCGCCGCTGTCGGCGGCGGCAATGCCCGCGCCACCGGCGATGGCAGCGGCGGCGGCAGCGGTGGAAAGGACCAGGCCCTTCGCGATACGCGACATGGAGAAATGCTCCTTGGGAGTCGAGACAACTTCGGGCGGGGATGCCCGGCGCAGTGTCAACGCCTCGCTCCGCCAAGGGTTGTGCCGCCAGTGGAGTGATCTCGCGAGGGGTCCGACTTCACAATTCCGACACACTTGCCCTGTTTGTCCGCATTAGTACGTATGCCAGCTAGAGTTGCGGGCCTTGCGAAGCACCGCTGCAGCCAGCACATCGCATGGGGTGACCAGCTGACCTTCCGGCTCGTTTCCATCCGGGACGCGGCGTGGACCGGCGCACTCCTCGTCGCCCTCGACGCGCGGCAGTACGACGCGTACCCACCCGCACTCCCGAGCGCCCCCGTCAGCGAGGAACCCGCCGTATGCACCACTCAGCACCCGACCCTCGGCCGCCGGTCCTCCACCTCGCGCAGCCCGTCGACGGCGGGGTGGCCCGTGTGGTCCTGGACCTGACCCGGGCCCAGCTCGCGGCCGGCCTCGACGTCGTCGTGGCCTGCCCCGCTGGCGAACTGGCCGCCGGCGCAAGGGCGCTGGGCGCGCGGGTACGGCACTGGCGGGCGACCCGCACACCGGGACCGTCGCTCCTGCGAGAGGTACGGGACCTCGCGCACCTGGTCGAAGAGGTACGGCCCGCACTGGTGCACGCGCACAGCGCCAAGGCCGGTCTGGCCGGACGGCTCGCGGTGCGCGGGCGGATCCCCACCGTGTTCCAGCCGCACGCCTGGTCGTTCGAGGCGGTCGGCGGGGTCACCGCGCGGCTGGCGCTGAGGTGGGAGCGGTGGGGCGCGCGATGGGCGCACCAGGTGGTGTGCGTGAGCGACGCGGAGCGCGCGACCGGCCTGCGCGCCGGGATCCGCGCGGACTTCGCCGTCGTCCCCAACGGCATCGACCCCGACCGCTTCCGCCCCGCGGCCGCGGACGCCGTACCCAGCACCCCGGGCCTCGAACTCGACCCGGCGGCACCGCTGGTGGTCTGCGTGGGACGGCTGTGCCGGCAGAAGGGCCAGGACGTCCTGCTCGCGGCCTGGGACGCCGTCCTGCGGGACCTGCCGGGCGCCCGGCTCGTCCTCGTCGGCGACGGACCCGACCGCGAGGAACTGCGGGCCCGCGCCCCCCACTCCGTGCTGTTCGCCGGCGCCGTGGCCGACCCCGTCCCCTGGTACCGGGCCGCCGACCTGGTCGTCCTGCCCTCGCGCTGGGAGGGCATGGCCCTGGCCCCGCTGGAGGCCATGGCCTGCGGGCGGCCCGTGGTGGTCACGGACGTCGACGGCGCCCGCGAGAGCCTGCCCCCCGCGCTCACCCGGCACTGCCTGGTCCCGCCGGAGTGTCCGGCAGCGCTGGCCGAGACCGTCGCCGCGCTGCTGCCCGACGCCCCGCTGCGCGCGTCGCTCGGTGACCAGGGGCGCCGGCACGTCCTGTCCACGCACGACGTGCGGCGCACGGCCGAGGCGGTCGCGGACCTGTACCGCGAACTCCTCGGCGCCGCCCCCGCCGTGTCCTCCGAGTGCAGGGAGTCCATCCACTCGTGACTGCGGAAAGCACCGTCCCCTCCCCCGGCGCGCTGCCGCGGGACCGCGGATTCCCGGCCGTCTCGGTCGTGTCGCAGCGCCTCGGCGGCGGCTTCCGGCTGCCCGCCCGGCGGCCACCCGCGCGTCCCGTGTCGCGAGTGCCGCTGCTCGCCGCGGATCTGACCGCCGCCCTGTGCGGCGCCGCGGTCCTCACCGCCGACCGGCCGCGCCCCCTGCTGGTGGCCGTGCTGGTGACCGGGGCGATAGTGCTGCGCCCGCGGCCCGTGCGGTCCCTGCCGATGGTCCTGGACGAACTGCCCGCCGTCTGCGGCCGGATCGCCGTGGTCTGGCTGGGGCTCGCCGCGCTCGTCGCGGCGTACGCCCCGCAGCGCGCGCTGTCCGCCCGCGGCCTGCTCCTGGGCTGTGCGCTGCACGCGGCGATGAGCGGCGCGGGCCGCGGCCTCGTGCACTGGCGGCGGCGCCTGGCGCTGTGCCGCGACCCGCGCGCCGCCCTGGTCGTCGGCCCGGCCGCGACCGCGCAACGGGTGGCCGCCGCCGTCCTGCGCCACCCCGGCTCGGGCGTACGGCCCGTCGGTGTCGTCGCCGGGCACCGTGACGGCCTGCCCGGCGGCGAGGGCCTGCCCGTGCTGACCACCGGCGAGGAGGTCGAGCGGGCGCTCATCCAGAACGGGGTGCGGGCCGTGCTGACCGTCGGGCCCGCCGTACGCGCCGAACAGGGGCCGCTGCTCCGGGCGTTCGCCGAGTCGGGCTGTGCGATCTGGGAAGTGGACGTGGACTTTCCCGCGTACGGGACGCGCGACCGGATCGCCGGATTCTCCTGCCGGCGCCTGGAGTTGGGCGCCGGGCGACGGGGCGGCGCGGGCAAGCGGGTGCTGGACGTGCTGGTGTCCGGGACGCTGCTGGTGCTGGTCAGCCCGCTGCTGCTGGTGTGTGCGGCGGCACTGCGGATCACCGACGGGCCCGGGGTGGTCTTCCGGCAGGAGCGCGTCGGCAAGGACGGGCGCCCCTTCACACTGCTGAAGCTGCGTACGCACCGCCCGGCCGACGAGCGCGAGGCGGCCACCCGGTGGAGCGTGGCCGACGAGCGCGAGATGGGCCGCTTCTGCCGCTTCCTGCGCCGGACCTCGCTCGACGAGCTGCTCCAGCTGTGGAACGTCCTGCGGGGCGACATGAGCCTGGTCGGACCGCGCCCCGAACGACCGTACTTCGTCGCGCAGTTCGGCCAGGCCCACCCCGGCTACGCGGCCCGCCACCGGATGCGGACCGGCATCACCGGCCTGGCCCAGGTCCACGGACTGCGCGGTGACACCTCCATCGAGGACCGTGCCCGCTTCGACAACGCCTACATCGACGACTGGTCGCTGTGGCAGGACGTCTGCATCCTGCTGCGCACGGCGGCCGCGCTGGTGCGTTCGGCGGGGAGCTGACCGATGACGCTCGCACTGCCGCTGCCGTCGCGCCGGGCCGTCCGGCTCTCCCCCGTGCTGGCCGTGGTCGCGGTGATCGCCCTGCTCGCGCTGCCGCTCTCCGCCGGCGAGGAGGGCGGCGCGGGCCCGGCCGACGCGGCCTCCGCGCTGGTCGTGCTCTACTGCGCCCTGCGTCTGGTACGAGACCGGCGGCGCCCCCTGTCCCGTACCGCCGCCGTCCTGCTCGGCCTGCCGGTCGTCGGTCTCGCGGTCGCCGCGGCCGGGGCGTCCTCGCCGGGCGCCGGGACCGCCGGCCTCGGCCGCTACCTCCAGGTCTTCGTCCTCGTCCCCGCCGCCGTGCTCCTGCTGATCCGCGGCAGGTCCGACTTCCGGCTGCTGGCCTGGTCGTTCGTCGCGCTGGCCGGGTGGCAGGGGGCGATCGGCGTCCATCAGTACGTCACCGGGACCGGCGCCTCCTACCAGGGCCAGGACCTCCGGGCGGTCGGCACCTTCGGGGCGCAGGACGTGATGGGCATGGCGACGGTGGTGTCGTTCGGGGTGGTGTGCGCGGTGGGCCTGGCGCTCGGCCGGGTCTCCGTCCGGGACCGGGTGGTCGCCACCGTGTGCGCCCTCGCCCTGCTGCTCCCGCTCGCCCTGTCCTTCAGCCGGGGCGCCTGGCTCGCCACGGCGGCGACCTGCTCCGTCCAGCTGGTGCTGGCCGGGCTGCGGCGCGCGCTGACGGTGGGGGCGGCGGTGGCGGCCGCCGCCGTGATCCTGGTGGGCGGTTTCGGGGTCGGTACGGCGATGCTGCAGGAGCGGATCAACAGCATCACGCAGGTCGTCGACGCACCGGACCAGTCGGTGGTCGACCGGTACACGATGTGGGCGGCCGCGACCGGCATGTGGCGCGAACACCCGCTGACCGGCGTCGGCCTGAAGGGCTTTCCGGAGTACCGCGACGGCCATGCCTCACTGGCGCTCTCCTCCGGCAGCGACACCGCGGGCGCGGGCGAGGCCTACCGCAGGCAGCCGCTGCTCTCCCCGCACAACATGTACCTGCTGGTCCTGAGCGAGCAGGGCCTCATCGGCCTGCTCACCCTCGCGGGCAGCTGGTCGGCCCTGCTGGCGTGCGCACTGCGCAACCTGCACGGCCTGAGGCGGCCGCG
>NZ_JADDRL010000129.1 GCF_021538895.1 Streptomyces olivochromogenes
GCCGGATGGGTCTCGGACCTGACGACCCTGCACGAACTCACCGAACGCCTGGCCCGCACGGACTCGCTCGACGGGGCACTCCAGGAACTGCTGCGCGCCGGAGCCGCCCTCGTGGGCGCCCGGCGCGGTCTCGTCGTGCTGGAACCCGACGACGGTCTCGGCCCCACCACGACCATCGGACTGGGCCTCGGCCGGGCGGACCTGGGGCACATCGAGACCGTGCCGCGCGGCTCGCTGCCGTACGGCGGGCTCCTCGACACGGCCGCCGGACTCCCGGGCGGCGAGAACGAGATCGTGCACCCCGACCTGTTCGCCGAGGACGGCCTCGACCCCCGCCACCGCGAGGTGGCCGCCCGCCTGGGCTACGCCGCCAGTTACGCCCTGCCCCTGTCGACCGAGGCCGCCGGCCGGCTGGGCGCGGCCGTATGGCTGTACGACGAGCCCGCCGAGCCGCACGAGCGCCAGCGCCACCTGGTCGGCCTCTACGTCCGCTACGCCACCGAACACCTGGCCCGGCTGGTGGAAGTGGAGCGCACGCGCGCGTGCATGGCCACCATCTCCGAGGAGCTGCTCCCCTCCCGGCTGCCCCGGGTGGCCGGCGTCCAGCTCGCCGCCCGGCACCGCACCGGACCGCGCGGCGGCGGCGACTGGTACGACGCGCTGCCGCTGCCCGACGCCGCGCTCGGCCTCGCGGTCGGCTCGGTGACCGGCTCCGGCCCCAGCGCCGTCGCCGCCATGGGCCGGCTCAGAGCCTCCCTGCGGGCGTACGCGGTGATGGAGGGCGAGGACCCGGTCGCCGTCCTGTCCGACCTGGAGCTGCTGCTGCGGCTGACCGAGCCCGCCCGCTCCGCCACGGCCCTGTTCGCCTACTGCGAGCCCGTGCTGCGCAAGGTCACCCTGGCCGGTGCCGGACACAGCCCGCCGCTGCTGATCGGCGAGCGGCGCACGGAGTTCGCGGAGACCTCGGTGTCCGCGCCCCTGGGGATGCTCGCCTGCTGGGAGGCGCCCAGCGTGGAGATCCAGGCCGAAGCCGGAGAGACGGTTCTGCTGTATACCGACGGGCTGCTGCACCGCACCGGTGATCCCACCGACCGCGCCTTCGCCCGGCTGCACGCGGCGGCCGCGAGCGTGCCGCGCCCGCTGCGCCACGACCCCGGCGCCATCGCCGACCACGTACTGCGCACCGTGCTGCCGGAGGGGCGGGACGCCTCGGACAGCGAGGAGGACGTCGTACTCCTGGCGGCACGTTTCGACTGACGGCGGCGTCCTCGACCGACCGGCACCGCGGACCGTCCCACCGTCGGCGCGCGGCGGACGGACGGCCGAAACCGATCGGACGAGCGGCCGACACGGATCACACCGGGCGGCCGAAACGGTTCGGACAGGTGACCTACACGGCGCGGGCGCTCCGGATGACCCGTGACCACGGCCCCTGGCCCTTTCCGCGGGGCCCGTGCCCCGCTCCGCCCGGTCTGTGACCCGTTTCGCATGGGCGGGCATAACAGGTCATCCGGCACCGGCTCACTTCGGTGCGACCGTACGATGATGGGGGTCCCCCCTGCTCGACCGAGCCGAGAAAGCCGAGCGCTCGGGGGAGGTCCGAGCCGTATCGAGGAGGATGACCGTGGCCGACGAGCTCACCCCGGACGTATCTGATCTCGCTGCAGACGCAGCGGGCCCGGAGCCTGAGTCCGAGGAGCCCATCAAGCAGCGGAAGAACGGCCTGTACCCGGGCGTTTCCGACGAGCTGGCCGAGAACATGCAGTCCGGCTGGGCCGACACGGAGCTGCACGGCCTGGAGCCGATCGAGCAGGCGAAGCACACCGCGCGCCGCCGCGCCGCGCTGTCCGCCCGCTTCCCGGGCGAGCGCCTGGTGATCCCGGCGGGCAACCTGAAGGTCCGCTCGAACGACACCGACTACCCCTTCCGGTCGTCGGTCGAGTACGCCTACCTGACCGGTGACCAGACGGAGGACGGCGTCCTCGTCCTGGAGCCGACGGCCGACGGCCACCAGGAGACGATCTACCTCCTGCCGCGCTCCGACCGGGAGAACGGCGAGTTCTGGCTCTCCGGCCAGGGCGAGCTGTGGGTCGGCCGCCGCCACTCGCTCACCGAGTCCGCGGCGCTGTACGGCATCCCCGCCGACGACGTGCGCGAGCTGCCTGAGCGGCTGAAGGAGGCCACCGGCCCGGTCCGCGTGGTGCGCGGCCACGACGCCGGCATCGAGACGGCGCTGCACGACAAGGTCACCGCGGAGCGCGACGAGGAACTGCGCGTCTTCCTCTCCGAGGCCCGGCTGGTCAAGGACGAGTTCGAGGTCGGCGAGCTGCAGAAGGCCGTCGACTCGACCGTGCGCGGCTTCGAGGACGTCGTGAAGGTCCTCGACAAGGCGCAGGCGACCTCCGAGCGCTACATCGAGGGCACCTTCTTCCTCCGCGCGCGGGTGGAGGGCAACGACGTCGGCTACGGCACCATCGCCGCCGCCGGCCCGCACGCCTGCACCCTGCACTGGGTGCGCAACGACGGCCCGGTCCGCGCCGGTGACCTGCTGCTGCTGGACGCGGGCGTGGAGACGCACACCCTCTACACCGCCGACGTCACACGCACCCTGCCGGTCAACGGCACGTACAGCGAGCTCCAGAAGAAGATCTACGACGCGGTGTACGAGGCCCAGGAGGCCGGCATCGAGGCCGTGCAGCCGGGTGCCAAGTACCGCGACTTCCACGACGCCGCCCAGCGTGTGCTCGCCGAGAAGCTCGTCGAGTGGGGCCTGGTCGAGGGCCCGGTGGAGCGCGTCCTGGAGCTGGGCCTGCAGCGCCGCTGGACCCTGCACGGCACCGGCCACATGCTCGGCATGGACGTCCACGACTGCGCCGCCGCGCGCACGGAGACGTACGTGGAAGGCGTCCTGGAGCCCGGCATGGTGCTCACGGTCGAGCCGGGCCTGTACTTCCAGGCGGACGACCTGACCGTGCCCGAGGAGTACCGGGGCATCGGCGTCCGCATCGAGGACGACATCCTGGTGACCGAGAACGGCAACCGGAACATGTCGGCCGGACTGCCGCGCCGCTCCGACGAGGTCGAGGCGTGGATGGCGTCCCTGAAGGGCTGAGGCGAGACCCTATAGTGCGGATCAAGAACTGATACGACACTGGTGGCCGGGTACCTGTGAGGTACCCGGCCATTCACGTGCCTAGGGGGAGGGTTTTCGTGGACGACTTCTGGTCAGGCGTGGGTGTCGACCTGCATCTGGAACCGGACGCGGCGGACGGACGCCGGGTCGGGCTCGAACGGGCGCTGCGCGACGCCGTACGGGACGGCCGGCTGGCCCCGGGCACGCGGCTGCCCGCGACCCGGCGGCTCGCCTCCGAGCTCGGGATCTCGCGGGGCACCGCCAAGGCGGCCTACGACCAGCTGGTCGCCGAGGGGTATCTGACGGCACGGCAGGGCTCGGGCACCCAGGTCGCCGCGCTGCCCTCCGTCGACGCCGCCGCGCCCCAGGCCGCCGCACACGCGCGTGCGCCCCGTCTCGACCTGCGGCCCGGCAGCCCCGACGTCGGCGCGTTCCCGGCGGCGGCCTGGCTGCGGGCACTGCGCCGAGCCATCGCGACGGCGCCGTCACTGGCGTACGACTACGGCGATCCGCGCGGCCGGATCGAGCTGCGCACCGCGCTCTCCGGGTATCTGGGCCGGGCGCGCGGGGTGATCGCGCCGCCGGAGCGGATCGTAATCACCTCCGGGTACGTGCAGGGGCTCGCGCTGCTCACGCGTGTGCTGGACGGCGCCGCCGTCGCCATGGAGGACCCGGGGCTGCCCTTCCACCGGGAGGTGGTGCGGCGCAACGGCGGGAGCGTGGTGCCCGTACCGATCGACGAACGCGGGGTCCGCGCGAAGGAACTGGGGGACGCGGCGGCCGTGGTCGTCACCCCGGCCCACCAGTACCCGACCGGGGTGACCCTGCACCCCGAGCGGCGGCGGGCGCTCAGCGACTGGGCACGCGCGCGTGGGGGGCTGATCATCGAGGACGACTACGACGGGGAGTTCCGTTACGACCGCCAGCCCGTCGGCGCGCTCCAGGGCATGGCGCCGGGCCAGGTGGTGTATCTGGGCACCGCCTCCAAGACCCTCGGCCCGGCGCTGCGGCTGGGCTGGATGGTGCTGCCGCCGCAGCTGGTCGACCCGGTCGCCGACGCCAAGCTGCACAGCGATCACCACACGGAGTCCATCGGTCAGTTGGCGCTCGCCGAGCTGATCGAGAGCCATGCCTACGACCGGCACGTGCGCGCGTGCCGCCTGCGGTACCGGCGCCGCCGGGACCAGCTCCTGGACCGGCTGGGCTCCCGGCGGCGGGTGCGCGGGATCGCGGCCGGGCTGCACGCGCTGGTGGAGGTCACCGACGAGGCGGAGGTGCTGGCGCGCGCGGCGGCGGAGGGGCTCGCCGTCGGCCGGCTGGGCGACCACTGGCACGCGCCCGGCACGGCCGGCCCGTCCGGCGAGGAGCGGCAGCAGGGCCTGGTCGTGGGGTACGGCACGCCTCGGGAGCGGCTGTATCCGGAGGCGCTGGAGGTGCTGGCGAAGGTGCTGGTCGGCACCTGAATTGGGCCACTGGAACACCTGGATATTGGGCCTGTGGAGGGGGCCATCACGCCCCTAACGTCGTCGGTATGACGAACCGTTCGCAGCGCGCGCTGGCGGCCGCCCAGCTGACCAATTCCGTCGGCGACGGCGCCTACTACGTGACCTCGGCGCTGTACTTCACCCATGTCGTCGGGCTCGCCCCCGCGCGCGTGGGGCTCGGGCTGACCGTCGGCTGGGCGGTCGGGTCGCTGGTGGGGGTGCCGCTGGGCCGACTCGCGGACCGGCGCGGGGCGCGCGGTACGGCGGTCCTGCTGGCGCTGGCGACCGGGGCGGCGGTCGCCTCGTTCCTCCTGGTGCGGGGGTTCGTGCCGTTCGTCCTCGTCGCCTGTGCGTACGCCGCCGCGCAGTCCGGGCTCGCGGCGGCCCGGCAGGCGCTGCTGGCGGGGCTGGTGCCGGCCGAGGAGCGGACCGGACTGCTGGCGCGTCTGCAGTCGACGCTGAACGGGGGGCTCGCGCTGGGGGCGGCGCTCGGCGGGTTCGCGCTGAGCGTGGGGACGTCGGCGGCCTATCACGGGGTGTTCGCGCTGGACGCGGTGTGCTTCCTGCTGTGCGCGCTGATCCTGCTGCGGCTGCCCGCGGTGACGCCGGTCGCCGAGGCCGGGCGCCGCGAGCACCGGTTCGAGGTGCTCCGCGACCGCCCGTACGCACTCGTCGCCCTGCTCAACGCGGTCCTGCTGCTGCGCCTGCCGCTGCTGAGCCTCGCCCTGCCCCTGTGGATCAGCGAGCGGACCGAGGCGCCCACCTGGATGGCCTCCGTGCTGTTCGTGCTCAACACGGGGGCGGTGACGCTCTTCCAGGTGCGCGCGGCCCGCTCCGTCACCGGGATGGCCACGGCCGTACGGGTCCTGCGCCGCTCGGGGTTCGTGATGCTGGCGTCCTGCGCGGTGTTCGCGCTGTCGGCGGGGGCGTCCGTGTGGAGCGCCGGGGTGTTCCTGGTGGCCGGCGCGGTGCTCCAGGTCGTGGCGGAGATGCAGCAGTCGGCGGGCGCCTGGCAGCTCTCCTTCGACCTCGCCCCGGCCGACCGCATGGGCGAGTACCAGGGCTTCTTCGGCACCGGCACAACGGTGGCCCGCACCCTGGGCCCGCTGGTGGTGACCTCGCTGCTCATGGAGTGGGGCACGGCCGGCTGGCTGCTCCTGGGCGGCCTGATGCCGCTCGCCTCGTACGCGATGGGGCCCGCGGCCCGCTGGGCGGCGGGCCGGCGGAGGGCCGCCGACGGGACGGTCGAGGAAGGGGTGGCCGAGAACCCGACGTGCCCCGACGCCAGGCGACCCGCGCTCGCCTGCTGACGGGCCGGCTCAGCCGGCCCGCCCGAGTGGACGCACCGGCAGCGAGTCCAGGACCAACGCCCCCGCCAGCAGCCCCGCGCTGCCGCGGGGGCTCCACGCGCGCGTGCAGGTCGGCATCCAGGGCGGCGAGCGCGGCCGCTCCGGCCTCCGTCGCCGTGCCGCCCGCCTCCAGAGCGCCGTGGGCACCCGCCCGGACGTGACGCAGGCCGAGCGGACCGGCGGTGTGCAGCAGTTCAGGTGAGCAGGTCGTCCAGACGGGCCTGGGCCTCGCTCGCGCCGGCGAGCGCGCCACGGCGAGCGCGCCACGGCGAGCGCGTCCACCGCGCGCCGTACGTGCGGGAATCCGGCCCCGGCCTCGCCCCGGACGCCGGCCGCGCCGTACTCGGTGGAGACGGAGGACCCGCGCGAGGGCCTGCGGGGCGCGCCGCGGTCGGTGAACGCGGCGATCCGCCGGGCGGTCGCGGCGAGCTCCCGGGCCTGGGCGCGGGGGTCGAGGGCGGCCGCCGCGACCAGCAGGCCGAGGGCCCACAGCGCGCCCCGGTGGCCGCCGCCCGCCAGGGTCACCGTGTGCTCGGCGCACCGGCCGATGGCGCCGGGCTCCGCCCGCAGCGCCTGCGTGGGTGCGCCGGTACGGCGGGCGGAGGCGGCCATCGCCGCGAACCTGGGCGCCGGCGCGTCGTCCTCACGGCCGCTCATCGCCGTACCTCGCCGTACCTCACCGGGCGGTGGATTCCCGTCATGGCCGGGGAAGCCAGGAACCCCGCTTGTCGACGGCATGGGTGGGAGCCGGGAAAGAGCCGTGAACGCGCCGGAAGCCGAAGTCGACCGGAATCGACCGGATCACATGGCCGGAACACGGTCGTGCAGGACCCGTTGGTACAGCCGGCAGTCCCGCCATTCCCCATTGATGTGCAAATAGCTCGGCGCCATGCCGATCGAGGCGAATCCGCTTTTCTCCAGCACGCGTTGCGAGCCCACGTTGTCGATGAGCGTGGACGCCTCGATCCGGTGCAGCCCCACCAGGTCCCGCGCGCCGCGGCAGACCCGCTCCACGGCGGCGCTGGCCAGCCCGCGGTTCTGCCGGTCGGCGGCGACCCAGTAGCCGATGAAGGCACTGCAGAAAGGTCCGTGGGAGATTCCGGACAGGGTAACGGCGCCCACGATCCGCCCGTCGTCCGACTGGAGGACCCAGGGCACCACACTCCCCTCGACGAAATCGCGCAGCAGCCCCTCGACGCGTTCCGTCTGGCCCTCGACGGTGAAGAAGGATTGGGGTCTTTCCGGCTCCCACGGTTCGAGGTGTTTGCGGTTCTCCACATACGCGGCACAAAGCGCCGACGCATCGCCCTGGGCGAGCGGACGCAGAATCACACCGTCGGATATCTCGTGTATTTCCTGGGGTTCGATATACATGCGCGCACCCTAGCCCCGGCCGTTATCCCCGGGACACCGTCATGCCGTAAGCAGGGAAGGATCTTTCTTCCACTTGAGCATCTTGTCGAAGCTGACCACCGTTCCACCCCTGCCCGGCTTGTCGCCGATGTGCACATGATCGGCGAGTTCCCGGATCAGCCACAGGCCACGGCCGTGCTCGGCGTCCGCGCGGGCGGGTCTGAGGCCCTGGGCGCAGGCGAACCCCGGGCCCGAGTCGATCACTTCGATACGGCACTTCTCGCCGTCCAGGTACGCGGTCACCCGGTACGCCTCCGACGAGCCGCCGCGCGTCGCGTCCCCGCCGTGCTCGACGGCGTTCGCACAGGCCTCGGTCAGCGCCACGGAAAGGTCGTACGAGATGTCGGGGTCGACGCCCGCGGTCTCCATCGTGCCGAGTAACAGCCGCCGGGCGAGCGGAACGCTCGCGGCCTCACGCCGCAGATGGAGTGACCACCAGATGCTCATGCTCCAGCCTCCTGGCCGCGGCTCGACATACCGTTACCTATTGCCGCCCGTACCGGTGTGTAAGCACACCGTTGACGTGATGCCGCCCATACAGCCGATGTGTCCGGAAAGGAATCGGTGTATGGGGGACCTTTGGGACCTGCCGCCCGGGGCACGGCGGCCCAGTGGGATGATGAACGCGCCATGACTGCCCCCCACCCACGCACGGCGCACTCCGGAGGCGAACTCCGGATCCTGCGGGCCGCGGTGTTCGCCGCGGTCTGCGTCGTGCTGGCCGCGGCCGGGCACACACTGGCCTCCTGTGCGACGGTCCCGCTGTGGACGCTGGGCGCGGGATTCCTGGGCGCCCTGCTGCTGGTGGCGCCGCTCGCCGGGCGGGCGCGTTCACTGCCCCGGATCGCGGCGCTGCTCGCGCTCGGCCAGACCGCGCTGCACACGCTGTTCGGGCTGGGCCAGCACGGCACGGCCGCCATGACCTCCAGCGCGATGTCGATGGACGCCACGCACGACGCGGCCCTGGTCCAGCGGGCCGCACGGCTCGTGTGCGGCACCAGTGCCGCGGCGATCAGCCCGGCCCACGCCTTCAAGCTCCTCACCGACGCGCATCTCATCAGCGGCGCGGACGAAGACATGAGCGGCATGAAGGGCATGAGCGGCATGGACTCCATGCCGCACGCGGGGGACGCCGCCGGCTCCTCGGTGTCGCTGCTGCCGTCCCTGCCGATGGTGCTCGGCCACGTGCTCGCGGCGGTCGCCGTCGGCTGGCTGCTGCGCCGGGGCGACCTGGCCCTGCTGCGCCTGATCGAGCTGTCGGCGCACGGAGTCGCCGAGGGGGCGCTCGTACGTTCCCTGCGCGGGGCACTCGCGCTGGTGCGTGCACTGTGCGCCGGGCTCCCGGCCGCACCCCAGCCGGGCCCGCGCCCGCGGCGTACCGCCGAGGACGAGGCACCCGTCCCGCACACGACCGCACTCCAGCACACGGTGATCCGGCGCGGCCCGCCCGCCGCCGTGCTCGTTCTCGCTGCCTGACGCGACGCGACGACCCATCACTCCACCCGGAACCGGGACGGAGGGGCCGGCCGCCGTCGTGCGGCACGCGCGTGCGCACGTCCTCGTGCCCCGCGCCCCTCCTTCTCTCACCGGAACCACCCGAAGTGGAGTGCTCTCTGCCATGAAGGCTTCTCGTATCGCCGCCGCCGCTGCCGTCGCCGGCTCGGCCGTCCTCGTCCTTTCCGGCCCCGCGTTCGCGCACGTCTCCGTGCAGCCCGAGGGCACGGCCGCCAAGGGCGGCTACGCGGTCGTCGACTTCAAGGTCCCCAACGAGCGCGACAACGCCTCGACCACCCAGCTGGAGGTCAACTTCCCGGCCGACCACCCGCTGGCCTCGGTGATGCCGACGCCGATCGCCGGCTGGAGCGTGAAGGTCACCAAGTCCAAGCTGGACAAGCCGCTGGAGATACACGGCGAGAAGATCAGCGAGGCCGTCACCAAGGTCACCTGGACCGCCGAGGGCAAGGGCATCGAGCCGGGCTTCTTCCAGAAGTTCCCGCTCTCCGTCGGCCCGCTGCCCGAGGACGCCGACGAACTCGTCTTCAAGGCCGTCCAGACGTACTCCAACAAGGAGGTCGTGCGCTGGATCGAGGTCCAGCAGGACGGCCAGGAGGAGCCGGAGAACCCGGCCCCGGTGCTGGAGCTGGCCGCCGCCTCCTCGGACGAGCACTCCCACGGCTCCGCGAAGGCCGAGGACGCCGCCGACAAGAGCGACAAGGCCCACAAGAGCGAGACCGCGGCCGCCTCCGACTCCTCCGGCGGCAGCGACACCACGGCGCGCGTGCTCGGCGTGGTGGGCATCGTCGTCGGCGCGGCGGGTGTCGCGTACGGCGTGATCGCCGGTCGTCGGCGGTCGAACGCCTGAGCCCCTCACCCGGACCGCGCACCCGGGGTCGTGCGACGCTTGCGTACGACCCCGGTGCGCGCCGGAGTAATCACATCTGGGACATTTCTTTATGCGCAAGAAGACGTTCGCCGCGGCCGCGCTGCTCGCCGCCGCCACCCTGACCCTCTCCGCCTGCGGCAGCGGTGACGACGGCAAGTCGCCCGTCTCCGTGGTCTCCGAGGAGTCCGGCTCGGACAAGGCCGTGACCATCCTCGACCAGCCGTTCGAGAAGCCGGACCTGGTCCTGACCGACACGCACGGCAAGAAGTACGACCTCCGCGCGCAGACCAAGGGCCGACCCACGCTGGTCTACTTCGGCTACACGCACTGCCCCGACGTCTGCCCGCTGACCATGAACAACATCGCGGTCGCCAAGAAGGCGCTGCCCAAGGCCGAACAGGACAAGCTGCGGGTCGTGTTCGTCACCACCGACCCGGCACGCGACACGCCCGCCGAGCTCGGCAAGTGGCTCAACGGCATCGACCCCCAGTTCATCGGCCTCACCGGCGACTTCGCGACCATCCAGGCCGGCGCCCGCTCCCTCGGCATCACCATCGAGCCGACGAAGAAGGACAAGAACGGCAAGATCGTCTCCGTCCACGGCACCCAGGTCTTCGCCTTCTCCCCGAAGACCGACGGGGGCTACCTCCTCTACGGCGAGGACGCCAAGGTGGACGACTACACCAAGGACCTCCCCGAGATCATCAAGGGAGCCAACCCGTGAGGCGTCCCGCCGTCCCCGCCGTGGCACTGGCCGGCGCGCTCGCCCTCGCGGGCTGCGGCGGCTCGGACTCCGCGGCGGCCGACCTGTCCGTCGCCGCCTCCTACATGCCGCAGCCCGTCTCCGCCGACATGGCGGCCGGCTTCCTGACGATCACCAACGAGGGCGGCACGAAGGACGAGCTGACCTCGGTCACCAGTGACGCGGCCGGCGAGGTCACCATGCACGACACCGTGAACGGAGCCATGGAGGAGGTCACCTCCTTCCCCGTCCCCGCGCACGGTCGACTCGTCTTCAAAAGCGGCGGTAACCATCTGATGTTCGAGAAGCTGAAGCGCAAGCCGCGACAGGGCGACACGATCGCGCTGAGGCTCACGTTCGCCAAGTCCGGACCCCTCACCGTCGAGATGCCGGTGAAGTCCGCCACGTACAACCCGTCGACCGGACACTGAGGGAGGGACCATCTTGACGCGGACCATCACCCCCCGCTGGCGCACGCTGGTGCTGCTGTTCCTGGCCGTCGCCGGCGCGCTGCTGGCCGGCGCCGGGCCGGCCTCCGCGCACGCCGCGCTGACCGGCAGCGACCCCGCACAGGGGGTGGTGGTCAAGAAGGCGCCCACCCAGGTGTCGCTGACCTTCTCCGAGAAGGTCGCGATGAACGACGACTCGCTGCGCGTCCTCGACCCCAAGGGCAAGCGGGTCGACACCGGCAAGCCGTCCGAGGTGACCGGCACGACCTACGCCGTGCAGCTCAAGAGCGGCCTGGACAAGGGCACGTACACCGTCGCGTACCAGGTGGTCTCGGCCGACAGCCACCCCGTCTCCGGCGCGTACACCTTCTCCGTCGGCGCCCCCTCCCTGACCAGCGTCTCGGTCTCCGACCAGACGGCCGACGGCGGGGTCGTCGGGTGGCTGTACGGGTTCGGACGCTACGTCTCCTACGCCGGCTTCATCGTGCTCACCGGCGGCGCCGCCTTCGTGCTGGCCTGCTGGCGGCGCGGATCCGGGGTGCGGGCCGTGCAGCGGCTCGTCGTCGGCGGCTGGCTCGCGCTCACCGCGGCCACGCTCTGGCTGCTGCTCCTGCGCGGCGCCTACACCACCTCCGGGAAGTTCGCCGACGTCCTCGACCTGGATCTGCTCGCCCAGGTGCTGCAGACCAAGACCGGCGCCGCGCTGGTCTCCCGGCTGCTGCTGCTCGCCGCGGCCGCCCTGTTCATCGCCGTGCTCTTCGGGGCGTACGCCCGCCCGTCTCCCACCACCACCCTGAACGACGACGCTTCGCGCCGACAGCCTGATTCAAGCGAGGACGAGGAGAAGCGCGACCTGGCCTTCGGGCTCGCGATCGGCGGGAGCGTGGTCGCCGCCGGGCTCGCGGCGAGCTGGGCGATGGCCGAGCACGCCTCGACCGGACTGCAGCCGGGCATCGCCATGCCGGTCGACGTGATCCACCTGCTGGCGGTCGCCACCTGGCTCGGCGGCCTCGTCGCCCTCCTCGTCTCGCTGTACCGGGCGCCCGCCGAGACACCGGTCGAGGCCACCGCCGTACGCCGCTTCTCACGCGTCGCCTTCACCTCCGTACTCACCCTGGTCGCCACCGGCACCTACCAGGCCTGGCGCCAGCTCGGCTCCTGGTCGGCCTTCACCGACACCTGGTACGGACAGCTGCTGCTCATCAAGATCGGGCTGGTGGTGCTGCTGGTCGGCATCGCGTGGATCTCGCGGCGCTGGACGGGACGGCTCGCGAACGCGGCCGCCACGACGACCGAGGTCGAGCAGCCCAAGAAGGAGCACGTGACGGCTCCCGCCCGGGCCGGGGACGCCGAGCAGGCCGGTGAATCCGAGCGGGCCGCCCAGCTCGCCCGGCAGCAGGCCGCCATCGACACCGCGCGGCAGAAGCAGCTGCGGGACGCCGACCCGAACCGCTCCGGACTGCGCCGCTCGGTGTTCGCGGAGGCCGGCGTGGCGGTCGTCCTGCTGGCCGTCGCCACCGTGCTGACGCAGACCGAGCCGGGACGCACCGAGCAGGAGGCCAAGGCCGCCACGTCCTCGTCGTCCTCGTCGTCGTCCTCCTCGTCCACGCCGTCCTCGTCGTCCGGGGCGCTCACCCTGGACATGCCGTTCGACACGGGCGGCACCGACGGCAAGGGCCTCGTGCGTCTCGACTTCGACCCCGCGCGCGTGGGCGGCAACGAGATGCACGTCTACGTCCAGCGGCCCAACGGCCGGGCCTTCGACATCCCCGAGGTGAAGGTCTCCTTCACCCTCGAAGCCAAGAAGATCGGGCCCCTTCCCGTGACCCCCGACCACATCGCCACCGGGCACTGGGCGGCGACCGAGGTGCAGATCCCCATGGCCGGCGAATGGAAGATCGCCGTGACCGTGCGCACCTCCGACATCGACCAGGCGACCGTCTCCAAGAGCGCGCAGATCGGCTGAACCGCACCATGGCTGACCAGTCCACCCCGTCCGAAGTGATCGACCCCGGGAAGTCCGCTGCCGAAGGCGGCGCCTTGCCAGGGGGTATTTCGCGGCGGGCACTGCTCGGCACCGCCGGTGCGACCGGGCTCGTGCTCGGCGCGGCGGGCGGAGCCGCGGGGTACGCGGCCGCGCCCGCCCGGGCCACCCCGCTGTCCTCGGTCGGCGCAGGGCGGGCGATGTTTCACGGGAAACATCAGCCCGGCATCACCGAAGGCCTCCAGGCCCGTGGCCACCTCGTCGCCTTCGACCTGGCGGCGGGCGCGGGCCGCAAGGAGGCCGCCGCGCTGCTGCGCCGCTGGTCGACGACGGCCGAGAGGCTGATGGCGGGCGAGGCCGCCGCGCACGACGACACGGACGTGGCCCGGGACGCCGGTCCCTCCTCGCTGACGATCACCTTCGGCTTCGGCCACAGCCTCTTCGGGCGGACCGGCCTGGAGAAGCAGCGCCCGGTCTCCCTGGACCCGCTGCCCGACTTCTCCTCCGACCGGCTCGACAGGGCGCGCAGCAACGGCGACCTGTGGGTGCAGATCGGCGCCGACGACGCCCTGGTCGCCTTCCACGCCCTGCGCGCGATCCAGAAGGACGCCGGCGCCGCGGCCCGCGTCCGCTGGCAGATGAACGGCTTCAACCGCACCCCGGGCGCCACCGCCCACCCCATGACGGCCCGCAATCTGATGGGC
Source organism: Streptomyces olivochromogenes (assembly GCF_021538895.1). Lineage (GTDB taxonomy): Bacteria > Actinomycetota > Actinomycetes > Streptomycetales > Streptomycetaceae > Streptomyces > Streptomyces olivochromogenes_A. The sequence continues at coordinate 13,642 of NZ_JADDRL010000129.1, forward strand.
CAGCTCGACGGCACCCGCAATCCGAAGCCGGCCGACTCCGACTTCGACCGGCGCATCTTCGTCCCGGCGTCCGGCTCGAAGGACCCGGCCTGGATGGCGAACGGCTCCTACGCGGTCGTACGCCGGATCCGCATGCTCCTGGACGACTGGGAGAAGCTGTCGGTCAAGGCCCAGGAGGACGTCATCGGGCGCCGCAAGTCCGACGGGGCGCCGCTGTCCGGGGGCACCGAGACGACCGCGATGGATCTTCAGAAGGCCGACGCCCACGGCAATTACGTCGTGCCGATCAACGCGCACGCCCGGATCACCCGGCCCGACCAGAACGGGGGCGCGGCCATGCTGCGGCGGCCGTTCTCCTACCACGACGGCATCGACGCGGCCGGGGTGCCCGACGCCGGGCTCCTCTTCGTCTGCTGGCAGGCCGACCCGCTGCGCGGCTTCGTGCCGGTGCAGCGCAAGCTCGACCGGGGGGACGCACTGTCGACGTACATACGGCACGAGGCGAGCGGACTGTTCGCGGTGCCGGGCGGCGCGGCGACGGGAGAGTACGTCGGGCAGCGGCTGCTGGAGGGCTGAGGGGAGCGGATTTCACTCAGGGGAGGGGCTGTCGTGAGACACGTCAGCCACATTCCGGAACGGCCATTAGGGTGAGGACATGCCAGCGAGCTATGCGTATCTGGGCCCTGAGGGCACCTTCACCGAGGTCGCCCTGCGCACGCTTCCGGAGACGGCGACCCGGGAGCTGATCCCGTACGTGTCGGTGCAGTCCGCCCTGGACGCGGTGCGCGGCGGCGAGGCAGAGGCCGCGTTCGTGCCGATCGAGAACTCCGTCGAGGGCGGCATCACGACCACCCTGGACGAACTGGTCGCCGGCGAACCGCTGATGATCTACCGCGAGGTGCTGCTGTCCATCACCTTCGCGCTGCTGGTGCGGCCCGGCACCAAGCTGACGGACATCAAGACGGTCACCGCCCACCCGGCCGCCCAGCCGCAGGTCCGCAACTGGCTCAAAGCCAACCTCCCGGAAGCCCTCTGGGAGTCGGCCGCCTCGAACGCGGACGGCGCCCGCCTGGTCCAGGAGGGCCGGTACGACGCCGCCTTCGCGGGTGAGTTCGCCGCGGCCCGGTACGGCCTGGTGCCCCTGGAGACCGGCATCCACGACGCCGAGAACGCGCAGACACGGTTCGTGCTGGTGGGCCGGCCCGCCCGGCCCGCGGCCCCCACCGGCGCGGACAAGACCTCCGTCGTGCTGTGGCAGCGCGACGACCACCCCGGCGGGCTGCGCGACCTGCTCGGCGAGTTCGGCGCCCGGGGCATCAACCTGATGCTGCTCCAGTCCCGGCCCACCGGTGCCGGTATCGGCAACTACTGCTTCTGCATCGACGCCGAGGGGCACATCTCCGACCGCAGGATGGCCGAGGCCCTGATGGGTCTGAAGCGCATCTGTCTGCAGGTACGGTTCCTCGGTTCGTACCCGCGTGCGGACATCGGGCCGGGTGACGCCCGGCCCACGCTGACGGGGACCTCGGACCAGGAGTTCGTGGCCGCGGCGGACTGGGTGGCGCGCTGCCAGGACGGTCGTTTCTAGCCAGTCCTACCTGCACACCATCGTTATCCACAGGAGTTATCCACAGGTGCTCATCTCGACCTGGGGACAAGTCGACAACAACATGCCACACAGTCGACAAATCGCCCTGTGGCCCACGGATGGGGTCGCCGGCGTCCGCATCACCCTTCGTCCACCCGTTTCCTTTGGTTCATCTTTTGGGGCGACCCATTTCCACCCGAAAGTAGGTGTCGCACCGGTTTGCACCGGGAATTCTTCCGCTCGGTCGACCGTTCCGGAGTGATCAATTCCGGTGTCCACAGACCTTCCACACAGCCTGTGGATAACTCTTCCGAGGGTGCGGATTCCTGTGGACAACCCCGCCCCCAAGTGCCGCTCTCCGCAAGGGATTCGAGTCAACCCGACGCCTCCCGCTTGCCCCGTCCCAGGGAGTGAGACACTTTTCCTTGACACGCGCGGCAATTCCGTCATAACTGAACGTAATTCTCATTTCGTCACTGTTCGGAATGGTGGGTCGTAGGTGCCAACCGCGCACCGGTAGCCTTGAGCATGTGATTGACCTTCGCCTGCTTCGTGAGGACCCCGACCGTGTGCGCGCGTCCCAGCGCGCCCGTGGAGAGGACGTCGCGCTCGTCGACGCCCTCCTGTCTGCCGACGAGCGGCGCAGGTCGTCCGGCGTCCGCTTCGACGAGCTGCGCGCCGAGCAGAGGCAGCTCGGCAAGCTCATCCCCAAGGCCCCCGCGGACGAGAAGGCCGAGCTGCTCAAGCGCGCCGAGCAGCTCAAGGCCGACGTGAAGGCCGCCGACGCCGAGCGCGACGCGGCCGACACCGAGACCCAGGAGCTGCTGCTCCGGCTCGGCAACCTCGTCCACCCGGACGTGCCCGTCGGCGGCGAGGAGGACTTCGCCACCCTGGAGACGCACGGCACGATCCGCGACTTCGCCGCCGAGGGCTTCGAGCCCAAGGACCACTTGGAGCTCGGCCGGCTGCTCGGCGCGATCGACGTCGAGCGCGGCGCCAAGGTCTCCGGCTCGCGCTTCTACTTCCTCACCGGTGTCGGCGCCCTGCTGGAGCTGGCCCTGGTGAACGCGGCGATCGCCCAGGCGACGGCCGCCGGCTTCACGCCGATGCTGACCCCGGCGCTGGTCCGCCCCCAGTCGATGGCGGGCACCGGCTTCCTCGGCCAGGCGGCCCAGGACGTCTACCACCTCGACAAGGACGACCTGTACCTGGTCGGCACGTCCGAGGTGCCGCTGGCGGCCTACCACATGGACGAGATCATCGAGGCGGACCGCCTCCCGCTGCGCTACGCAGGCTTCTCGCCCTGCTTCCGCCGCGAGGCCGGCTCGCACGGCAAGGACACCAAGGGCATCTTCCGCGTCCACCAGTTCGACAAGGTCGAGATGTTCTCCTACGTCTCCCCCGAGGACTCGCGGGCCGAGCACCAGCGCCTGCTGGACTGGGAGAAGCAGTGGCTGACCTCGCTGGAGCTGCCGTACCGCGTCATCGACGTCGCCACGGGTGACCTCGGCGCCTCGGCCTCCCGCAAGTTCGACTGCGAGGCCTGGATCCCGACCCAGGGCAAGTACCGCGAGCTGACCTCGACCTCGGACTGCACCGAGTTCCAGTCCCGCCGCCTGTCGATCCGTGTCCGCGAGGGCAAGCAGGTCCGCCCGCTGGCGACGCTGAACGGGACGCTGTGCGCCGTACCGCGCACGATCGTGGCGATCCTGGAGAACCACCAGCAGGCCGACGGCTCCGTGCGGGTGCCCGAGGTGCTGCGTCCGTACCTCGGCGGCCGGGAGGTCCTGGAGCCGGTCGCCAAGTGAGCGCCGGCCTCCCGTACCGACTGATCGCCACCGACCTCGACGGAACGCTCCTGCGTTCCGACGAGTCGGTCGCGCGGCGCACCCGTGACGCGCTCGCCGCGGCCACCGCGGCGGGCGCGGCCCACATCGTGGTCACCGGGCGCGCCGTCCCGTGGACCCGACACATCCTCGACGACCTCGGCTACGAGGGTCTCGCCGTGTGCGGTCAGGGCGCGCAGGTGTACGACGCCGGAGAGCACCGCCTGCTGACCTCGGTCACCCTGGACCGGCAGCTGGCGGGCATCGCCCTGGCCAAGATCGAGGCCGAGGTGGGGCGGTTGCACCTGGCGGCGAGCCGCGACGGGCTGGACGGCGAGGTGCTGGTGGGGCCCGGCTACGCGGTCACCGGGAAGCTCCCGGCGACCCCGTTCACGGACGTGTCGGACCTCTGGGCCGCGCCGCTGAACAAGATCTACATACAGCACCCGACCCTCTCGGACGACGAGCTGGCCGAGGCGGCCCGGCAGGCCGCCGGCGGCTTCGTCACGGTCGCAATGGCGGGCGAGGGCATCGTCGAGCTGCTGCCGCTGGGGCTGTCCAAGGCGACGGGGCTGTCCCTGGCGGCCCGGCGGCTCGGGTTGAAGGCGGCCGACACGATCGCCTTCGGCGACATGCCGAACGACATCCCGATGTTCGCCTGGGCGGCGCGGGGCGTGGCGATGGCCAACGCCCACGAGGAGCTGAAGGCCGTGGCGGACGAGGTGACGTCCTCGAACGAGGAGGACGGCATCGCGGTGGTACTGGAACGGTTGCTGGGCTAGCCCCGCGGGTCCGGGTGCCTCTCGACGCACCCCGGCCCTGCAAACCGGCCCCGTCCCGGTGACAACGTCTCGCGGAGGATGCACGGATCGAACGTGCGCGGGGTTGCCCCCGACCACGGCTTAGCAAGCCGGTGCCTTACCACTCGGCCAATCCTCCGGGTGGGCGGCCCACGCGAGAGCGACATCGCGTGCTCGAAGCGGCCGCCCCGGGCAGCTCCCCGTGCGGGGACTCCGCAGTGGGGTAACTACACCGGAGTCCGCCGCGGGCTGCCCTGACGGGAGCTGGACGTACTGTCGTGCATGGACATCGTCCGGCTCCTCTCCCAGAATGTGGCGCCAGTTCCCCGACCGGCGGTGTGAACACAACCACTGTGCCGGTGCGCCGAGTTGGACGCCACTGATTTACCGAGCGCCGTCGCCTGCGGTGGCGATGACGGCACGGGACAGGGCGATGGCCTCGCGGCGGCGAACGGCGCGCCGCGGGGTGACGCGGCGGACCCCGGCGCGGACGGGAACGGCAGGACCGCACAGGCCGGGCTGGGCAAGGCCGCCGACTTGAACGGGGTGGCGAAGCTCGTCAAGTCCGTCACCGAGTGCGATGGCTTCGGCCGGGACAAGGAGGACACTTTCGCCGACATCGACGGTGACTACTCTGACGACGACGCTGCCTTGACTGCCCGGATAGAAGCCACCAACAAGGCCTTCTCCATCAAGGACCGCGCATCCTGCTCCGGCGAGAGCGCCATCGACGACGTGCACAAGATGATGCTCATCGACGACATGGCGGCCTTCGAGGCCGCCTACAAGAAGTACCAGCGGTCGGACGGTGACACGGACACCCGCTACTTCGTCGGCCAGAATTTCGCGGTCCAGCTCAACGGCCGCAGCGACGAGGAAGAGGCGCTCGTTCGGGCCGGCACGCTGGGTATCAACTGCTCGCCCAACTTCGTCCCGTCGGCCGGGTTCCGCAACGAGCCGGCCCAGGTCGACGGCTGCGTCCTCACCGACTACGTCGGCTGAGTCACCTGCGGCGCCACCTGCGCCGACGCGCCTTGCCGAAGAACCATCCCGCGGGCGGCTCGTCCGAGCGCCACGGCTGCGGCTCCGGCGACTCGGCGCGCCAGCGGGCGGCGAGCATCCGGGCACGGGCGGACGGCTCGGTCGTCCCGGCGGACCGTATGAAGTCCTCGTCCAGGACGACCGCGTCCCATTCGTCGTACGGCAGCGCCTCGTCGGACATGTCCGTGCCTCCCAGCGGTGCATCCCTGGAGCCAGTGTGCCCCGACGGGGGTGAAGCCCCCGTCAAGGGCGATCCACGTCAAGACCGGGCCCCGCCCAGAGCGGGGCCCGGTCCGGAGCCGGACCCCGTCGGGACCGGCGTCGTGCCTACTCCTCGCCCGCCAGCGTGAGCGACCGCAGCTTCTGTCCCGCGTACCAGGTGGCCAGCACGGTGACCGCCACCAGCAGGATCGTCGCCGTCGTCAGCCCGACGTCGGAGGTCACCAGGTCCCCGCCGGCGACCTTGTGGGCCACGGCCAGCGCCCACTGCTGGACGCTCAGCGTGCGCGCGCCGGGCACCAGGGAGCCGAACAGGGCCTCCCAGACGAGCGCGTAGACGAGACCGAAGACCACGGCGTGCCGGGACACCGTGCCCAGGAGCAGGAAGAGCGCCGCGTAGGCGATGGAGGCGACCAGCGCGGCCACCGTGTAGGCGACGGCGATCTGCTGGCCGTTGCCGTTCAGGATCAGGCCGGCGATCAGGGTCGGCACCGCCGAGAACACCATGGTCACCGCGATCGCCACGATCAGCTTGGTGAAGATGATCGTGGGCCGCTTCAGCGGCTTGGACAGCAGGTAGACCACGGAGCCGTCGTCGATCTCCGGACCGATCGCGCCGGTGCCGGCGATGACGCCGATGATCGGCACCATGGTGGCCAGCGCGAAGCCGCCCAGCACGTCCGACGCCGTCTGGTCGTCGGCACCCGCGAGGGCGCGCACGGCCAGGGAGATCACGATCAGCAGCAGCGGCAGGGCGCCGAGGATGAGGGCCCGGCGACGGCCGAGCAGGGCCCGGTAGGTGAGCCGGGCGACAGTGGGGTCGTACATCTTCGGCCTCCTACGCCGCGACCAGGTACGAGAACACGGATTCGAGGGACTCGTCGGACGGCGAGACCGTGAGCAGCCGGATGCCGTGGTCGCGGGCGACCCGGGGCAGCAGGGTCGTGAACCGGCCGAAGTCGACGGCCTGGACCCGCAGCGCGCCCTCCGTCAGGTCGACCTCGATGCCGGAGGTCGACGGGTCGGCGATCAGCGCGGCCGCCAGTGCGCGGTCGTCGCTGGAGCGCACCAGGTAGCGGTGCGGGCGGTCGGTCATCAGACGGCGGATCCTGCGGAAGTCGCCGCTGGCCGCGTGCCGTCCGGCGACGACGACCTCGATGTGCCAGGCGAGCTGTTCGACCTCTTCGAGGATGTGGGAGGAGAACAGCACCGTGCGGCCCTCGTCCCCCATCCGCCGCAGCAGCTCCATGAGCTGCATGCGCTGGCGCGGGTCCATGCCGTTGAAGGGCTCGTCGAGCAGCAGCAGGGAGGGGTCGTGGACCAGCGCGGAAGCCATCTTCACGCGCTGCCGCATGCCCTTGGAGTACGTGGCGATCTTCCGGTCCTGCGCGTACTCCATCTCGACCGTGGCCAGGGCGCGTTGGGCGGCCTTGGCGCCCAGTCCGTGCAACTCGGCGTTGGCGACGACGAATTCGCGGCCGGTGAGGAAGTCGTACATCGCCTCGCGCTCGGGGACGACCCCGATGTGCTTGTAGATCGCCTCGTTGCGCCACACCGGCTGCCCGTCGAGGGTGACGGTGCCCGTGGAGGGGGCCAGGAAGCCGCCCATCATGTTGATCAGGGTGGACTTTCCGGCGCCGTTGGGGCCGAGCAGGCCGGTGACGCCGGGGCCGATGGTCATGGTGATGTCGTTGACGGCGACCACGTTGCCGAACCAGCGGGAGACGTGGTCGATGGAGAGCGTGGTCACAGGCCCACCTTCCGGTAGCGGCGCATCAGGAGGCCGTAGCTGGCGGCGATCAGGCCCAGGACGCACAGGACGTACACCACGCCCTCGCCCTTGGTCGGGCCGATCGCTCCGGGGAAGGCGGAGGTGGCCCCGAGGAACGCGGACTGCAGGCCGTCGATGAGCGTGACCGGCGAGAAGAGGCCGATCCAGGGGATCACCTCGGAGCTGCCCTGGGTCTCGGCGATGCCCTGGAGGACCGAGACGGCGCCGTAGGAGATGGTCAGCACCGCGATGACGGCGGCGATGCCGAAGCCACGACGCGGGGTGACCGAGGCGATGACCAGGCCGATGCCGGCGAAGAGCAGGGAGAGCAGTGCCACGGAGACCAGTCCCTGTGCGAATCCCTTGGTCTGGTCGGCGAAGTCGAGCTTGGCCAGCAGCGCGCCCACGTAGAGGACGAGCAGCGGGGCGGCGGTCAGGATGAACAGCGCCGAGGCCAGCGCCGCGTACTTGGCGCGTACGTAGTCGGCCGTCTCGATGGGCCGTGAGAAGTACAGCGGCACGGTCTTGAAGCGCAGGTCGCGCGAGACGGACTGGGGCGCCTGCGAGGCGATGTACAGGCTGATGACGGCCTGCATGACGATCGCGTAGCGGGTGTAGTCCAGCGGCAGGTCCTTGGCCTTGGTGGCGACCGCGACGGCGACCATGATGGCCGCGGGCACGCACATCACCACGAAGAGCAGCATCGGCAGCACCTTGGACTTGACCGAGCGGCCGAGGCCGTAGGCGCCGCGCAGGGACTGCGAGTAGAGGGACCGGCGGGCGTAGGCACGGCCCAGGCGCGGGCCGTCGTACGTGCGGTAGCCGATGTTGTGGATCCGGGTCTGGTCACCGGCCGGAGTCGCTACGGGGTGCTCAACCGCCATGGCCGACCGCCTCCTTCCGCTGCTCGTCGCTGTCCCGGAAGACCTCCGAGATGTGGTGCCTGCGCTGTTCCATGCGCACCAGGCCGAGGCCCAGGTCGGCGACGACGTCGCGGACGACGTCGTACGTCTGCTCGTCGGGGGCGGTGAGCAGCAGGACGTGTCCGGCGCCGGGCAGGCCGGTGCCGTCGTCGTGGGTGGTCACCCCGCGCGCGTGGAGCGCGTCGCGCACCGCGCGGGTGCCGTCGGGGTGCTCGTCGGTGTCGGTGACCTCGATCGCGAGCGTGGCCGTGGTCTGCGTGAAGTCACGGGTGGCGCTGGAGCGCAGGAGCTTGCCGCCGTCGATGACGACGACGTGGTCGCAGGTGCGTTCCAGTTCGCCCAGCAGGTGCGAGGTGACCAGGACCGAGATGCCGAAGTCGGTGTGGATCCGGCGGATCAGACCGAGCATCTCGTCGCGGCCGACCGGGTCCAGGCCGTTGGTCGGCTCGTCCAGGAAGACCACCTGCGGGTCGTGGACCAGCGCCTGGGCGAGCTTCACGCGCTGCTTCATGCCCGTCGAGTAGCCGCCGATGGGGCGGTAGCGCTCCTCGTACAGGCCGACGTGGCGCAGCGTGTCGGCGGTGCGCTCGCGCGCGGCGGTGGGCGGCAGGCCGGACATGCGCGCCATGTGCACGACGAACTCGGTGGCCGAGACGTCGGGCGGCAGGCAGTCGTGCTCCGGCATGTAGCCCACCCGCTCGCGGATGGCGGCGCCCTTGGTGGCCACGTCGAGGCCGAGCACCTCGGCGCGGCCCTCGGAGGCGGGGGACAGACCCAGCAGGATCTTGATCAGTGTGGACTTGCCGGCTCCGTTGGCACCCACGAGCCCCGTCACACCGGGTCCCACGTCCACGGAGAGCCGGTCAAGCGCGGTCACCCGGGGGAACCGCTTGCTCAGGCTTTCGGTCGCGATCACAGTCACGTCCTCGACGGTAGTGAAACGCGCCACGGGGGTCGTCAGACCGCAGAGCCGTCTTGACATCAGACTTCAGACGTACGGGGCCCTACGGGATCCCCTGCCTGAGAGTTATCCACAGCCATGATCCCGTCTATTGACGCCGCCTCTAACAACTGTCACATTCGCCAGTGTCAAGTTACGGACGCGTACCGCAGTCAACGGGACGGGGCGGCATGACGACGGCAGTGAACAGCGAACTCTCCGTGGAGCTGCGGGGGTTCAGGCGGGTCCAGCGCCTCGCCTACGAGTGCGCGGAGGCGGTCGCGGCACGGCTGGAGCCGGGTGTGACCGAGCGCGAGGCGGCGCGCATGCAGCGCGAGTGGCTGCGCGAGAGAGGGGTCAGGGACTGGTTCCACCTGCCCTTCGCCTGGTTCGGGGACCGCACGGCGTTCGTGAACTTCCGCGTGCCGCTCCAGTTCTTCCCGACCAACCGGCGGCTGGAGCCCGGGATGCCGTTCATCCTGGACATGGCCCCGATGTACGAGGGATACACGGCCGACATCGGCTACTCGGGCTCGCTCGGCCTCAACCCGGTGCAGGACCGGCTGATGGCCGACCTGGAGGCGCACCGAGAGCTGATCCTGCGCGAGGTGCGCGAGAAGCGCCCGCTGCGCGAGATCTACGAGGACGTGGACCGCCTCATGGTCCGCCAGGGGTACGCCAACCGGCACCGCGCCTACCCGTTCGGCGTGATCGCGCACAAGGTGGACCGGGTGACGCGGCGCCGCTGGTCGCCGCACCTGTTCGGGTTCGGCACGCAGTCCCTGAAGGGGCTGGCGTCCGACGCGCTGCACGGTCACCGCGAGGGCTGGTCACCCCTGTGGTCCCCGTACCGCTTCTCCGACCACCCGCCGCGGCCGGGCCTGTGGGCGGTGGAACCCCACCTCGGCTTCCGGGGTACGGGCGCGAAGTTCGAGGAGATCCTGGTCGTCACCGACTCCCGGGACCCCGAGCAGAGCGCCTTCTGGCTGGACGGCGATCTGCCGCACGTGCGGCGCTGGGCGGAGGACAAGTGACGACGCTGAAGGGCGCGCGGGAGCGCCGGGTGCGCACGGGCGGGGTCGAGCTGTGCGTGGCGGAGCTGGGGGACCCGGCCCGGCCGACGGTGGTGCTGGTGCACGGCTACCCGGACAGCAAGGAGGTGTGGTCGGAGGTCGCCGTCCGCCTCGCCGAGCAGTGCGGATTCCATGTCGTGCTGTACGACGTCCGGGGCCACGGCCGCTCGACGGCGCCGAAGCCGCTGCGCGGCGGCTTCACCCTGGCGAAGCTCACCGACGACTTCCTGGCGGTCGTGGACGCGGTCAGCCCGGACCGGCCGGTGCACCTGGTGGGGCACGACTGGGGCTCGGTGCAGGCGTGGGAGTTCGTCACGGTCAAGCGCACCGAGGGCCGGATCGCCTCGTTCACCTCGATGTCCGGCCCGTCCCTGGACCACTTCGGTCACTGGATCAACGCGCGCGTGAAGCGGCCGACGCCCCGCCGGGTGGGCCAGCTCCTCGGTCAGGGCGCCAAGTCCTGGTACGTGTACCTCCTGCACACGCCCGTCCTGCCGGAACTGGCCTGGCGCGGCCCGCTCGGCAAGCGCTGGCCGAAGATCCTGGAGCGGATGGAGAAGGTCCCCGGCGACGCCTACCCGACTGCGTCGCTGGCCACGGACGCGGCGCACGGCGCCTGGCTGTACCGGGACAACGTACGGTCCCGGCTGCTCAGGCCGCGCGCCGACGCGTACGCGCACGCGCCCGTGCAGCTCATCACGCCCCTGGACGACGCGTTCCTGTCCGAGAAGCTGTACGACGAGCTGGAGCGGTGGGCTCCACAGCTGACCCGGCGCACGCTTCCGGCCAAGCACTGGATCCCGCGCTCGCGGCCCGACCAACTGACCTCCTGGATCGACGAGTTCGTGACCCAGGTGGAAGGCGGCCGTCCGGAGCCGGCCCGGCCCGCGGGCCGCTACGCCGACCGCTTCGGCGGGCAGCTCGTGCTGGTCACCGGCGCGGGCAGCGGCATCGGGCGGGCGACGGCGTTCGCGTTCGCGGAGGCCGGTGCGCGGGTGGTGGCCGTCGACCGGGACGCCGAGTCCGCCACGCGCACCGCCGAGCTGTCCCGCCTGCTCGGCGCGCCGGCGGCCTGGGCGGAGACCGTCGACGTCTCCGACGAGCAGGCCATGGAGAAGCTGGCCGAGAAGGTGGCCGCGGAGTACGGCGTCGTGGACGTGCTGGTCAACAACGCCGGGATCGGCCTGTCGGGGTCCTTCTTCGCCACGACGCCCGACGACTGGCGCAAGGTCCTGGACGTGAACCTGTGGGGCGTCATCCACGGCTGCCGCCTCTTCGGCGGGCAGATGGCGGAGCGCGGGCAGGGCGGCCACATCGTCAACATCGCCTCGGCGGCGGCGTACCAGCCCTCCAAGGCCCTGCCCGCCTACAGCACGTCCAAGGCGGCGGTCCTGATGCTCACGGAGTGCCTGCGCGCCGAACTCGCCGGCCAGGGCATCGGCGTCTCCGCGGTCTGCCCCGGCTTCGTCAACACCAACATCACCTTGACAGCGCGCTTCACGGGCGTGGACGCGGAGGAGGAACGCCGGCGCCAGAAGCGCACGGCCCGCCTGTACGGGATGCGCAACTACCCGCCGGAGAAGGTCGCTTCCGCGATCCTCCGGGCGGTCGCCGACAACACACCCCTGGCCCCGGTGACCCCGGAAGCCCACGGTGCCCACTTCATGTCCCGCTTCCTGCCCGGGGTGTTGAGGGCGATCGCACGGGTGGAACCGAAGGTGTGAGAAGGGGGCGGGCGCGAGGGATCCA
>NZ_JADDRL010000013.1 GCF_021538895.1 Streptomyces olivochromogenes
CGTAGTCGGCGACCTCCTCCCAGCCGTCCTGGCCCACGATGTAGTGGGAGCGGCCGGGAAACTCCCGGTAGGCGGTGACGGCCGTGGACCTGCGGTACAGGCGGACATTCGCCTTGTTCACCTTCGGCGGGACGATCCGGTCGGCTCCGCCGGCGACGAACAGCAGGGGCGCGCGGTCGTTGTTGCGGAAGTCGACGCGGGTGATCGCGCGGGGGTTGAAGTTGGCGAAGGCGCCCTGGAAGAGGACGCGTGCCGAACCCGGGACGTGGTGGCGGTCGTAGACCGCCTGCGACGCGGTGCTGTCCAGGGTGTTGGTGAAGGCGTAGTGGAACTGACGCGGGGTCAACCCCACCGCCTTGTTCCTGTTGGCCGGGTTGCGCAGTACCGGCCACGCCGATCGGAGTGTGGACAGCGGCAGCGGCAGTACGCCCTTGACCGGGGCCGAGTCGATGGCCACGCCCGCTGAGCCCAGGCCCCGGTCCAGCAGCATCTGCACGATCGCGCCGCCGAAGGAATGGCCCATGAGGATCGGGGGCTCGTCCAGGTCGCGGATGAACCGCTCGTAGTGGTCGACGATCTCGCTCAGCCCGACGCCCGCGATCGGGCTCGGGTCCCGCTGGAGCTGTTCGACGTCGCCGTCCACCCCGGGCCAGGCGGGTGCGAACACCCGGTGGCCGGCCGCGGTGTAGCGGTCGATCCACTGCTCCCAGCTGCGCGGAGTCATCCACAGGCCATGGATGAGAACGATGGTGCCGGTGCCGGGCTGCGGCCTCGTTGAAGGGGTCACGGTTCCTCAATCGAGATAGAACGTTCTGTCTACTTGGACGCTAGAGGCGCTTTGGTTGGCCTGTCAACAGAGGGAAGGAACGTTCTGTACGTGCAGACGTATGTCACACGCCGATGCCGGCGCGGCGCTCACCGGCACGCGAGCGGATGGAGTGCGTCGAACCCCGAGGACGACCGGGGAGGCAGCGGTCCGTGCCCAGGTCAGCGGGCTGCGGCCAGCAGTACCTCGGTGCCGCGGGCCAGAGTGTTGCGAGCGGCCTCGGGGTCGCCGAGGTAGCCGGCCACCATGGCGCCGTCACGCAGGGCGACCGCGATGTCCGCGGCCTGCTCGGGGTCGGGATGGCCTTCGGCGCCGAACGCGTCGACGAGGGTCTGGCGGAACCACGCCCGATGGGTGAGGACGGCCTGATGGACCGGGCTGTCCGGGTCGGGGTATTCCGCGGCGGCGTTGATGAAGGGGCAGCCGCGGAACCCCGGGCTGCACACCTCCTGGCCGATGCCCTCCACGAGCAGAGTGAGCAGACCGTGGGAATCGGCGGCCTGCCGGGCGCCGGCCGCGACGCCCGCCCTGATGGCGTTGTCCCTGCCGGTGAGGTATGCGGTGACCAGGTCTTCCTTGCCGGGGAAATGCCGGTAGAAGGTCGCACGGGTCACCTGCGCCTCGGCGATCACCTTGTCGACGCCCACGGCGCGGATGCCCTCGCCGTAGAACAACCGCTCCGCCGTGGCCAGCAGGCGGTCACGCGCCTCGGACGGCCGCGCGGGGTCATTCAGGGCGGAGGGTGTTGCAGGCATGCCTTGAGCATACAGAACGGTCGGTCCACCTCGAAGAAGGTCAGCCCTACGCCGTCGTCGGGCCATCCGGCTTCCCCCGTCACTGTGAGGGTTCGGGTTCCTGGGCGGACGCCAGTGGCTGGGCGCGGGCGACGAGGAGGGCGACGTCGTCGTGGCCGTCAGGGTGCTGGAGCTTGTGGAGGAGTTGGTCGCAGGTCTCCTCCGGGCTGCGGTGCGGGGGTGACAGGAGGCGCAGGAGGTCGGCCAGGCGCTCGTCGATGGGGTCGTTGCGGGTTTCGACCAGTCCGTCGGTGTAGAGGATCAGCTGATCACCGGGCTTCAGGCTGAGTGCGGTGGTCTGGAAGGGGACGCCGCCGACCCCCAAGGGCGTGCCGGTGGGCAGGTCCAGGAGTTCCGGTGGACTGTCGGCCCGTACCAGCACCGGGGGCAGGTGGCCGGCGCAGGCCACCTGCAGCTGGGCGCGGTGCGGGTCGTAGATCGCGTACACGCAGGTGGCGATGTAGGGGTCCAGACCCCGAGTGATCCTGTCGAGGTGGGTGAGGATGCGTGCGGGGTCGAGGTCCAGGTCGGCGAGGGTGGAAGTGGCGGTCCGCAGGCGGCCCATGGTGGTGGCGGCAGGGATCCCGCTGCCCATCACGTCGCCCACCGCCAGGGCGGTCCGGTCGGCGTCGAGGGGGATGACGTCGTACCAGTCGCCGCCGACCTTGCTGAAGGCCTGCGCGGGCCGGTAGCGGGTGGCGACCTCAAGGCCCGGACGGCGGGGCGAGGGCTGTGGCAGCAGACTGCGCTGGAGGGCTTCGGCGGCGCTGCGGATGTGCTGGTGCAGGACGGCGTTGTCGATGCTCAGCGCGGCGGTCGCGGCGAGTTCGCAGGCGAGGGTCAGGTCGTCCTCGTCGAACGGCAGGGGGTTGCGGGCGCGGGCCTGGCCCATGACGCCGATGACTTGTCCGCGGGCGATGAGGGGCACTGCCATGGCGGTGTGGACACCGGCCTGCTCAAGCAGGGCGGCGGCGTCGGAGTCGGCGGCGACGCGGGTGAGGTCGCCGCGCTCCAGGTGAGTGATCATCAGGGGGCGACGGGAGCGGATGCAGTGGGCCGCCGGGTGGTCGCCGTGGTACGTGGTCAGGCTGCCGGGTGGAATGAGCGCTTGAGCGGCGTCGGTGGGGTACGCGGTCTGCACTGCCAGGGCGCGGAACAGCGGCGGGTCCTCGCCGATGTCCGTGCGGCCGGTGCGCAGGACGGAGTCCAGAAGGTCCACCGCGACCATGTCGGCCAGGTCGGGCACGAGCACGTCGGCCAGTTCCTGCGCCGTTCGCTCCACCTCCAGGGTGGTGCCGATACGGGCCGAGCCGTTGGCCACCAGGCGTAGGCGCCGCTGGGCCCGGTCGGCCTTTCTGGCTGCCTCGTAGCGATCGGTCACGTCCACCACGACGTTGGCGATGCCGAGCACGTGCCCGTGGTGGTCCTCCAGCCGGTACAGCGACACGGCCCAGGCGTGGTCGTGCTCCGGGTCGGCGATCGTACGGCCCACCGCCTGCCGGTCCACGACGGGGACGCCGGATGCCAGGACCTCGCGCATCGCTGCTTCCGCACTCGTGAACGGCGCACCGGGCAGGATCTCGCCGAAACGCCGGCCGATGTGGTCGGCCTCGCTGATGCCGTGCATCGCGGCGAGGGCCGGATTGACCGCCACGTACCGCAGGTCGGTGTCCAGGACGGACAGTCCGATGGGGGCCTGGGCGACCAGCCGGGTCGACAGGGCCAGACTGCGCTCCACCTGCCGCACGGTGGAACGGTCGATGGCCAGCCCCAGGGCGTAGTGGTCGCCGATGTTGTCCGTGAGTCGCATGTTGCGGAACTCGACCATTCGGGTCCTGCCGTCCTTGTGCCGGATCGGGAACGCGCCCGCCCAGCCCCGGCCCGTCTCCATCACCTCGGCGAACAGCCCGATCGCGGCCTCCCGGTGCTCGGGGTGCAGGAGCAGCGGCGCCACGTACTGACCGACCGCCTCGTCGCAGGCATAGCCGAACAGCGCCTCGGCCGCAGGGCTCCACATGTCGATCCGGCCGTCGGCCTCCACGAGCACCGCGGCCACACCCAGCAGATCCATCAACCCGCTCGGGTCCGACGCCCGGTCCTGCGGACGTTCCTCCCCGTAGGTCACGAACACTCCTCCCTCTCAGGCCGCCGGCGCGGCATCGAGGTACAACCACCGGGTACCCGGCCTCACGACGACCATGGCGCGGGCCGCGGGCGGCCTCGCCGGCTCACGTCGTCGTGCCACGACAGGGCGATCGATCAGACGGCGCTGTCGAGCGGGCGGGCGGCGCGGCGTCACGTTTCTTGGTTCTGGCGTCGGACGAGACCCGTGCGATCCGGCCCCGGCTCCGGCACCCGCATGCCGTGACGTTGCGTGACGTGACGTGAATCATTCCGCTTTCCGGATGAGCTGCCTACGCTGGTACGTCACGAGCGGGGCAACGCGGCTCCGCGAAACAGCTCGCGGAACCGATCAGCCGGACACAGGCGAGCACGCTCCAGAGGGACCGATCGCCGTGCCCCACACGCTGACACCTGTCATAGCCGCCTCCACTCGCTGGCTCCTGGCCGCCTACCCCGCGCCCACGGGTGCGCTCAGCCACGCGCTGGCCGAGGCCCAGGCCCGGCAGGCCGCGACACTCGCCGCCGTCCTGCGCTACCCCACACCCCTGGATGTGGAGCTGCTTCATCTGCTCGCACCGAGCGGGTCCCACCGGCTGGACTGGCTCGTCGGCAGTGCCCCGTACCCCGAGGACGCCGACTGGCGGACCTGGGTCGACGAAACCGTGGTCAGCTGGGCGGCCTGCTTCCTGGCCGACCCCGCCCTTGCCGCCCGCGCCCACCAGGCCCTCACCGCAACCGAGCACCACGCCGAAGTCGGCAGTCCGCGGCGGCTCATCGATCCCGGCGACCGGGACACCGAAGCCGCCGCCTTGCTCCGCCACCCCGACCTGCTGAAAAGCGTCGCCGACCTGCACCGGCCCCAGCTTGAGGAGCTGCTGAACGCCAACAGCGCGGGGCTGCGATGACGCCTCTACGGTGGCGGCTACGGTGGCGACGGAGCCGGGGCTGAGTGTCGGCAGACGGTCATCCATCGGCACTGCTGTCAGCCGCGCTGGCCGCGATGCCGTCGTCTCGGATGCTTGCGGTCAGGGTCCGCAGCGCTCTGAGACAGGCGGCGATCGGGGGTTCCCGCGTCGCGTTGGGCCGGGCGGCGATCTCGATCGTGCGGGCGAGCGTGTCGTCGGCGACCGGTCGCGTCGTGACCGTGGGCGGTACGTGGGCGGCTGCCATGCGGGGGAGGAGGACAGGGTGGCCACCGCTTGCGGCCAGGGCGATCATGGCGGTGAAGTCGGAGCAGGTATGCCGTATCCGCGGGGTGAATCCCGCCGCCCGGCAGGCCTGAAGGACGGCTGCCCCGCATGCGGTGTGCGCGGGGGCGGTGATCCACGGCGCCTGCGCGAGCTCTCGCAGCTCGACGGGAGATCCGTCCGCGCGAGCCGCTGCGTGGTCGCGTGGCAGTACGGCGACCAGCGGGTCGACGTGCAGGACGCGGGTCTCGACGCCCGGGGGCGGGGGCGTGGCCAGATTCGTGTAGCGGTAGATCAGTGCGAGGTCGGCACGGCGCTGAAGCAGCAGACGCCCGGCGGGTTCGGGTTCGGCTTCGGTGATGTGCAGCCGCAGACCTGGGTGAGCGCGTTCCAGTGCGTTGCTGAGGGGAGCGGCCAGCGGGGCGAGGGCGCTGGGGAAGCAGGCGAGGTGCAGGGGCCCGGCGGGTTCTTCGGTACCGC
The DNA here is from genome assembly GCF_021538895.1 of Streptomyces olivochromogenes. Classification (GTDB taxonomy): domain Bacteria; phylum Actinomycetota; class Actinomycetes; order Streptomycetales; family Streptomycetaceae; genus Streptomyces; species Streptomyces olivochromogenes_A. Next base: position 5,412 of record NZ_JADDRL010000013.1, read on the forward strand.
TGTGCAGGCGACTCTGTGCCTGTTCGAGAGCGGCGAGGACGCGCTCGGTGTCCTCCGCCAGTCGGTGCGCGGCGGCGGTGAGGTGGATGGAACGGCCTGTGCGTTCCAGCAGGCGGGTGCGGGTCTCCTCTTCCAGGAGCCGTAGCTGCTGCGAGACGGCGGAGGGCGTGACGCCGTGCAGTTCGGCCACGGCGGTCACCGTGCCGTGGGAGGCCAGATCGCGCAGGAGGACGAGGCGTCGAACATCGAGCATTAGCTCATCTTAAAAGACGGCTGTAGGTGATGTAGCTGGACGGGAGGGGCCCGCGGCAGGGAGGCTGAGCAGCCCCCACCGCCCGCGTCCAGCAGTGTCAGGAGCTCTTTCGTGCGCGCCACCGTGATCCACGGCCCAAACGACATCCGGATCGAGGAGGTCCCCGATCCCCGAATACAGCACCCCACCGACGCGGTGGTGCGCGTGATCAACGCCTGTATCTGCGGCAGTGATCTCTGGGCCTACCGCGGCGTTGCCTCGCGCGTGCCCGGGCAGCGCATCGGCCATGAGTTCCTCGGGATCGTCGAGGAGACCGGCTCCGCGATCACCGGCTTCGCGCCCGGCGATTTCGTGGTCGCGCCCTTCGTCTGGTCCGACGGTACGTGCGACTACTGCCGGGAGGGCCTGCAGACCTCGTGTCCGCACGGCGGGTTCTGGGGTGAGGTCGGCTCAGACGGCGGCCAGGGCGAGGCCGTCCGCGTGCCGTACGCCGACGGGACTCTGGTGCAGCTGCCCAAGGACGCGGCCACCGACACCAAGCTGCTTCCGGGCCTGCTGGCGCTCTCCGACGTGATGAGCACCGGACACCACGCCGCCGTTTCCGCCGGAGTCCGGCCCGGGGCCACCGTCGCCGTTGTGGGCGACGGCGCGGTCGGCCTGTGCGGCGTGCTCGCCGCCCGCCGCCTTGGCGCCGGCCGGATCATCGCGCTCGGCCGCCACGAGGCCCGCACGGCCATCGCCCGCTCGTTCGGGGCCACCGACGTGGTCGCCGAACGCGGCCAGGCGGCGATCGAGGCGGTCAGGGAACTGACCGGCGGCCAGGGCGCACACGCCGTCCTGGAAGCCGTCGGCACCGAAGAGTCGATGCGTACCGCGATCTCCATCGCCCGCGACGGCGGCGCGGTCGGCTATGTCGGCGTCCCGCACGGCGGCAGCGCCGGCGTGGAGATCAGCCAGATGTTCGATCGCAACATCACGCTCGCCGGTGGCGTCGCCCCGGCCCGCGCCTACATCCCCGAGCTGCTCACCGACGTGCTCGCGGGCGTCATCGACCCGGGACCGGTCTTCGACCGCACCGTCGACCTGGAGGGCGTGCCGGACGGCTACCGCGCGATGGACGACCGATCGGCGCTGAAGGTTCGCATCACCTTCTGAACAGCCCCGAGGACCGAACAGCCAGGACCGAACAGCTCCAAGGAGAAGCCTGTGAGGATCGTCATCGTCGGCGGGCACGGCCAGATCGCTCGACGCCTGGGCCGACTGCTCACCGCCCGGGGCGACAGCGTCGCCGGCCTCATCCGTAACCCGGCCCACAGCGACGACCTGCTGGCCGACGGCATACAGCCGATCGTCTGCGACCTGGAGGCGGCAGCACACGACGACGTCGTCGCGGCCTTGTCCGGGGCGGACGCCGTGGTCTTCGCGGCCGGTGCCGGGCCCGGCAGCGGCGCCGCCCGCAAGCACACCGTCGACCATCGAGCCGCCGTCCTGGTGACCGAGGCCGCCGTGCGCGCCGGGATCCGGCGGTACGTGATGGTCTCCACCCGGGGCGCGGGCAGCCCGACTCCCGCCCACGCCGACGAGGTCTGGGCGGCCTACGTGCGCGCCAAGACCGCCGCCGACGAGCACCTCATGGCGCAGGACCTCGACTGGACCGTCCTGCGCCCGGCGGCCCTCACCAACGAGCCCGGCGCCGGCCTGGTGCGCCTCACCGCGGAGCGGAGCGTCGGGGAGATCACCCGGGACGACGTCGCCCAAGTGCTGCTCGCCCTCCTCGACACGCCCGCCAGCGCGGGACTCGTCCTGGAACTCGCCGCGGGACCCGACCCCGCCGTCGAAGCCGTGGCACGCGCGGCGAGCGCCCGCACAGGCGAGGTGGCCGACGCCTGATGGGTCCGCTCGGCGACGGCGGCCTGGGCGAGACCCCCTCAGGGCCGGTCGACTTACGACTCCGAGCCAAGTCGGCGGGAGAGGGCGCGGTGGGCCAAGGCGAGCCCGCCCACGAACCGGCCGAGCATCCCGTCCACCCGCAGCGGGCGCGCCGCGCTCACCTCGTAGCGGACAGCATCGACGGTGCGCGCTTGCGGGGCGTCGGCCTGGGTTCCGAACGCCTGCCGCGCCCGTACCCGCGCCCGCAGAACGCCCCCCTTCCCGCCGAAGTCGACGCCGCGGACGCCAAAGGGCTACGTGACCGACGCCGCCTACGGCACCAACGCACCCTGCGGGCCGCCCTGTCCGACCGCAGGATCGACCACGTGCCGGCCGTCCGCGCGGATCGCCCCTTCACGGCCCGCCTCCTCCGCCGCCGACACGAAGGCCTGTACCACCCCGAACTCCGAGCCAGGGTCACACATTTGTTCGGCGTGCCGCTCCGTTGTGCACTACGGTCTTGCCCGACGGCCTGCCACTCAGGCGCCCCTCGCCACGCGTGCCCCACGCGGAGCGCCACGGAGTCCCGAATCGACCGTTCGCGTCCTCGCACTGCAGCTCGGATTCCCGGGCGTTCCGCACGAGACAGAACCAGAGGAAGGCACTTGTGAGCAATCAGCATCCCTCGACCCACCGACGTCCGAGGCGCGCCCCGTCCCGGACAAAGGTCCTGCTGGTCGCGCTCCCCGTGGTGGCGGCCACTGCCGGCGGGGCCTATGCGTTCAGCGCGTTCGGCAGCGAGGCTCCCAGCGGCAAGCAGCGCACGGTCGCCGCCGGCGCGGAGTCCACGCCCACCCTCGTACCCTCGACGGCCAAGCCCTCGGCGAAGCCGAGCACCGGCCCGTCCACGGCCGAGCCGCAAGCGACCAGGTCTGCCGCGAGCAAGCCCAAGAGCGCCGCCACGCCGCAGGTGAGCAACGGCGGTTGCGCGGTCGCGCCCGCCGACAGCATCTGGCGCAAGAAGGTGAACTCCCTTCCGGTGCACCCGAAGTCCAGCGCGTACGTGAGGAGCATCGGCGCGAGCAGCCACGTCCACCCGGACTTCGGCTCCGGTGAATGGGACGGCAAGCCCTTCGGTATCCCGATCACCGAGCTGAAGCCGGGCCAGGCCCCGGTGTCGGTCTCCTTCGACTACGCCGACGAGAGCGACAAGGGCCCGTACCCGATCCCGCCGAACGCCAGGATCGAGGGCGGCCCGCGGGGCGACGGTGACCGGCACGTCATCGCGTGGGACAAGTCGGCCTGCAAGGTGTACGAGCTCTACGACGCCCACCGTCGGAGCAACCGTCACTGGACCGCCCAGTCCGGAGCCATCTTCAACCTGCGGTCCGACGAGCTCCGTCCGCAGGGCTGGACGTCGGCGGACGCCGCAGGCCTGCCGATCCTTCCCGGCCTGGCCCGTTACGACGAGGCCGGTACCGGCACGATCAACCACGCCCTGCGCATCACCGTGCCGCGCAGCCAGAGCGCGCACCTGTGGCCGGCCCGTCACGACGCGTCGGACAGCTCCAACAGGTCCCTGCCGCCCATGGGGCTCCGGCTGCGCCTCAAGGCGAGCACGAACATCTCCGGCCTGCCGCCGCAGGCCCGCGCGGTGGCCCAGGCCCTCAAGACGTACGGCGCGATCGTCGCCGACAACGGCTCGGCCTGGTACATCAGCGGTACGCAGGACGCCCGGTGGAACAACGAGCAGCTGAACGCGCTGAAGAACCTCCGCGGTTCGGACTTCGAGGCCGTCGACGTCTCGCGACTCCAGACCTCCCCGAACTCAGGAGCCGCGCGCTAGGCGAGAGTTGTCTCAGGGGTGGACGATCTGCCAGTCCGGTTCCGTCGGGTTGACGATCTGCCACCTCTGGGCCTCGCCGTCCGCACATTCGTGAATCACGAGACGGGCGGGATCGCCGCTCCCGCTGCCGGCCATGTCCAGACACGCGCTGTTGCTGGAGTAGTTGCGGATCCAGTAGGTGTCCCTGTCCTGCGCGTCGAGCCACCACAGCTGGTTGTCGCCGGTGGTGCCGTTGCAGCCGTACGTGGACAGTGCGGTGCCGGCGGGCTTGGCGCCCAACCCCGGCAGGTCGATGCACTGTCTGCCCCTGACCTGACGGATCTGGAACAGGGCGGAGCCACCCGGCCCCATGGTCGGGTTCACCACCTCCAGGTTCCAGCGTTCGTTGTCCTCGGTGCTCGGATTGCAGATGGACGCGTTGGCCGGACCGCCCCGCTGACCCGGGTCGTGGCCCGGGGTGTCGGCGCACTTCCTGACGGCCCTGAGTCTCAGCAGGACGTTGCTCACCGACCGCTGCTCGGGTTTCTTCTTGGCCGTCGGGGGCTTCGCGCCCCCTCCGCCGCCCGAACCCTTCGGAGCCTGTGACGCCTTCGGTTCGGCAGCCGGGTCCGGGGCCGAGGAGGGCACCGCGGCCTCGCTCGGAGCTGTGGCCGCGCTCGGCGCGGCACGCTCGCTCGGACCGGGCTGCGGGAGCGTGCTCGCGGCGGCTTCCTTGAGCTGCTCCGCGGCGGAGCTGCGGACTTGGGGTTTGTACGCGATCCAGAGCATCACGAACGCGATGGTGAGAGCCAGGAGAACGCCGAGTGCGGTGGCGAGCCAGCCGGGCAGGAACCCGCGCTGGATGTACCTGCCGTCGACCTCCAGCGGCGCCACCCCCGACCGTTGCACGGCCAGCTTGTACGGTCGCTGTTGCTTCGCGCCGAACCAGATGATCTCGCGTGGCTTGAGCGTGGTGTTCACGAACGCGGCGCGGCCCGGCTTGATCTGCACGTTGCTCGGAAGGATGTCGTACGACAGCTCGTCGCCGTTGTCGCTGCCACTGACGGACGCCGTGAGCGTGGTGTTGCCGATGTTGTCGATGGCGAGCCTGGGACGTGCGCGGAAGCGGCCCTTGACGGTGGGCGGCACCAACTCCGCGCGTACCTCGCTGAACGGCGTGATGGTGAGGTTGCCCTCGGGAACGGCGACCGCCTCGGGATGCTCGGTCGGCGTGACGCGCACGGCGTACGGGTTCGGGCCGGCTGTCGCGTCGGGCGTACGGGGCGGCGCGAACGTCAGCTCCACCGCCCCCGTGGTCCCCGGATACAGCCGGAGCACGGCCGGTTCCACGGTGGTCCACGGTGCGATGTCGCCGACCGGCTCGATGCGGTACTCGTCGACCACATCAGCGGTGTTGCGCAACCGCAGCCGAACGGTGGTACTGCCACCCGGATCCACGGTCGCGGAGGCAGGTTCCAGAGAAGTCCAAAGGCTCACGCGACGAAGCTACGACGACGCCCTCCTGCCGGTCAGGGCCCCTGGGGCAGGCTTCCCTGCCCGAACGGGTACGGTCCGCGACCGCGTCGGTGTGCGGACGGCCAGGAGTCCCGGCGCGTGGACCACGACCCAATCCGCCGCCCCGGATGCGCCGTTCCCCTGTCTATGTGCCCCCATGTCCACGTACCACCCGCCTTACGGATCCATGACGTACAGACGCGCATCGCCTTTCCGTACCGGTGATACGCCGACAATCGTGTCGAACCACGAGACGCACGACAGGGCCGACCACGGCACAACCACGACAGCAGGAGGCAGTCTTGTCCGGACCGGGACCGATCCACGAGCGTCAGGAGGCCGTGGCGATGGTCGCCGCCGAGGCCGAGCGCGCCCGGTCCGGCTCCGGTGGCCTGGTGCTGCTGAAGGGGGCCACCGGCACCGGCCGCACCGCGCTCTTGGAGGCGGTCGCCGACGACGCCGCGGCGCACGGCATGCGGGTGCTGCGGGTCCGGTGCACTCCCGAGCCTCTCGCGCCGTTGACCGCCGTATGCCAACTCCTCGGCGACAGGCTGGAGTTGGCGTACCCCGTCCTCGGATCACCGGACGACGCCGCGGCCGACTTCGCCTTCCACCGCGACCGTGCCGCACGGCTGTGGCGCGCACTGCTGAAATGGACGTCCGAGGCCCCACTGTTCATGGCGGTGGACGACGTCCACCTCGCGGACAAACCCTCGCGCGGCTGGCTCATCGAGGCAGCCCGGCTGGCGGAACGCCTGCCGGTGCTGCTGGCGGCGACCGAGCGCAGCCAGTACGACGTCGAGCCGCCCGCGTCCGGCCTGGCCCACGCGCTCTCGCCCGGCCTCGTCCGCACCCACACCTTGACCCCGCTCAGCCCGCACGCGGCGGCGGAACTGGTCCGTTCGGTCGTCGGCGCGGCGCCTGCCCAGGCATGGGTCGACGACGTCGTACGTGCCGGCGCGGGCAATCCGTTGCTCCTGAAGGCCCTGCTGGACGATCTGCGCGCACAGGCCCCAGGCCGCACCGGCACCATGACCGTGCCGGACACCTGCGCCGCGCTGTATCCGGGCGCCTACCCGGCCGCCATCTCCTGGTGGCTGGACTGCGCGGGGACCGGCACGGCCGAGGTCGCCCGCGCGTTCGCCGTCGTCAACGGCGGGCGGGACGGCGACGGCGACCACCACCGGGACACCCACGACGACGGTGACGCAGGCCTGCTCGCCGACATGACGGGCACCGATCCCACCCGGGTACACGGCTGGCTCACCGCGATGACCCGTCTCGGGCTGCTGCGCCCAGGCCCGGACGGCCGCCCCCGCTACGCCCATCCGCTACTGCGGGACGCCGTACTGGGCGGCTGGTCCGGTGCCCGGAAGGGCGCCGCCCACGCCAGGGCGGCAGAGGTGATGCTGCGCCGCGGCGAGAGCACCGAGGCCGTGGCCGGACAGCTGCTGCGGGCGCCCGCGCCCAGCGGGGCATGGGCCGTCGACATCCTGCTGGACGCCGCGGCCCGCGCGGTCACGGAGAGCCGTACCGACGACGCCGTCGCCTTCCTGCGCCGCGCGCTGGACGAAGCGTTGACACCGGCCCGCCGGGCGGCGGTCCTCACCGAACTGGGCTCCCTGGAATTCGCCGCCGTCGGGTCGGCGGCCGGCATACCCCGGCTCACCGAGGCCGTACGGCTGGCGGACACGCCCAGGGACCGGGTGCGTTCGGCGATGGCGCTCGGTACGGCGCTGGCCGGACGAGGCGAGCAGCGGGCAGCCGTGGCCGTACTGGACTCCCTGGACGCACAGTTGACGGGCCATCAGGACCTGACCCGCACGCTGCGGACCGCCTCGGTGCTGCTGTCGGACCACGACCAGGCCGCACGGCGCGAGGCGTACGGGCGGCTGCGCGACATGGCCGCGCGCTCGCCCCATCTGGTCGGCACGGCCGGGCTGGCGTTGCTGGTGCGGTACGAGTCGCAAGCCGGTCTGCTCTCGGCCCAGGCGGCGATGGAACGCATCCGGGCCCTGCTGCACGAACCCGCGGACCCACTCGCGGAGCCGATTCTGCTCGGCGCGGCCGCCGCCGTCGCCCAGTGGGCCGACGAACTGGACGAGGCCGCGCGCCTGGTCGAACGGGGCCTGGCCGGGCAGCGCACCTCGCTGCTGCACCCCATGCACGCGGCCCTGCTGAACGTACGGGGGGACATCGCCGCCGCACGCGGCGGCTACGCCGAACTGCTTGCCGAGCCCGACATACGGCAGGCCATCGAGGCGCCCGACGACCGGCGCCCCCCGACGAACACACATGCCCTCGCCGTCGTCGCACTGGTCGAGACGGGCCGTACGCGAGAGGCCGCGACGCTCGTGGACCGCTGCGACCCGCGCGACGCGCCCGACTCCTTGGAGCCGTCCCCCTTCCTCTACGCACGCGGCCATCTGCGCGCCGCGTGCGGCGATCCGGCCGGCGCGCTCGACGACTTCCTGGAGTGCGGGCGGCGCCAGTCGGCACGGGATGTGGTCAGTCCGGTGGTCACTCCCTGGCGGACCGCCGCAGCCGAATGCCGACTGGCCCTTGGCCGGCCGGACGAGGCCCTTGCCCTGGCCCAGGAGGAGCTACGGCTGGCCACGGTCTGGAACACGCCACGGCTGCTGGGGCGTGGCCTGCGCGTCCTGGGCACGGCGACCGGCGGTCTGCGCGGCCTGGAACTGGCCGAGCAGGCCGTACGACTGCTGCGGGACACGCCGGCCGAGACGGAACTGATCCTGGCGCTGACCGCTCAGGGGCGGCAGTTCGCCGCCGCCGGAGAGCGGACCAGGGCCCGCGATCCGCTGCGGGAAGCCGCCGAGCGCGCCGAACGCCTCGGTGCGGTCCGTCTTCGGTCCGTGGCCGAACAGGTTCTGCGGGAGAGCGGCGCCCGCCGCACCGCGAAGCCGTACACCGGACCGGCCGCGCTGACCGACAGCGAGCGCCGCATCGCCGAACTCGCCGCGGGCGGCCGGACGAACGCCGAGATCGGTGAACTCCTGCACCTCGCCCGACGTACCGTCGAGACCCACCTGACCAACGTCTACCGCAAGCTCAGCATCCGCCGCCGCGCGGAACTCCCCACGGCCCTGGACCGACTTCCGGCCGACGGGATATTAGGTGCGTGCCGTTGTGCTCAGTGACGCGGTGGCCCAACAGACCTCCCGGTGCGTGTGGTTGTGGGTCAGGGCTTGGTGAGGTGGAAGACGTCCGGCGGTTGCCGGCACCACTCGTCGAAGGGGTCGCCGGCGACGGCTTGGAAGATCTGGCCGGCGGAGGCTTCGAAGGCTTCCTGCGATTCCCAGAGGGCGAGGCCGACGAGGCGGTCGCTGCGCTGATCGCGCCAGGCACCGATCTGGATCAGGCCGGGGGCGCCCTGGGCGGCGTCGTCGACGCGGTGCATGGAGGCGAGCAGGTCGTCGGCGTGCTCGGGTTTGGGGTGGTGGACGGCAAGGTGCACGAACATCAGCGTGCCCCCGCCTTCTCGGCGTAGAGGCCCAGGAGTTCGGCCCAGCCGTGGCTGTAGCCCTCGGCCATGCCGGTACCCGCGGAGGGGACACGGTCCCAGCCGCCATGCTCCACGGTCACCCGAGTGCCTCCCTCGATGCTCTCGAAGCGGACCTCGACGTCGGTGGTGGCGGATGCGTCCCAGTCGCCCTGCCGCCAGGTGAACACCAGCCGCTGACCGGGCTCCCAGACCAGCACCCGGCCGATCTCGAAGCCCTCGCCGGAATCAAGATCGTGGACTTCGACAAGGCGGCCGCCGACCCGCGGCTCGAAGCGCAGTTCCTGCGCCTTGTCGGGCTCGTTCCAGTAGCGGGTGCCGCGCTTCCACCACCTACCGATGTCGGCGGTGAACACGTCGAAGGCCGTGGCCGGGTCGCAGGCCACCTCGACGGTGGCGGTGGCCGTTGCGGGCGTACTCATGGGGCGGTTCCTTTGTTCATGCGCTCGGCGTGCTCCTTGAACGCACCGAGCTGATCGGTCCAGAACGCCTGCACCTGGTCCAGCCAGGCCTGCAGGCCAATGAATGGTTCGTGCCGCAGCTGATAGACCCGGACCCGGGCGTCGTTCTCCAGGCCGTGCTCGACGACCAGCCCACTGCGCCGCAGTACCCGCAGGTGCCGGCTTATCGCCGGGGCGCTCACCTCGAACGCGGCCACCAGCTCACCGGCCCGCTGCGGCCGCTGACGCAGCAGCTCCACGATCCGCCGCCGAGTCGGGTCTGCCAGAGCCGTCAACGTCGCATCGATATCATTAACCATGCTGTTAATAATTAACAGCCGGTGCACACATGTCAATCGCCGGTGCCGAACGGCACGGGGAGGGGGTGTCAGTGGACGTCGATCACGATCTTGCCTCGGGCGGTGCCCCGGGCCACACCATTCCCGAGGGTGCCGACCGGGCGGTCGCGACCGAGGCGCAGGCGCAGGAACTCATCAGCGCCCGCTTCCCCGTGTCCCGTTACTGCACCTTCCTGGGGCGGCCGGCGGTAGCTAAGCGCGAGTCAATGCTACGTAAAGTGATCATATGTTAAAGGTTACCGATGAGAGATGAAATCGCCTAGGTTGTTCCAATTAAGATGGGTTCCGCGGATGTAGATCGCTGCGGGTCCACATCCGATCGCATGTGGTCCAGCGGGTACCCGAGCGGTGAGGGAGGCGAGGGTCGGCAGTGGTGAACACCAGAGACGGCGATCCGGACAACACCGGCCCGTCCATACCCCACGTCCCCCATCCGCTGCATCAGCCGCAGGGCCTGCGGACCATGCAGGCCGTGCGGCCCATGGAGCGACACCGCATGCGGATGCTGCTGCTCGACGCCGTGGACGAGGACCGGCGTGATGTCGACGTGCTGCTGACCGCGCTCCAGCAGGCGGTGGCCGAGGTGCATGGCCTGGGCGGCATGGTGCATCTGCCGGGCGGCGGCATGAGCGGCATCCTCTACCTCGTCGCCGACAGTGGCCTGCCGGAATCGATGACCCGGCCCTGGCTGATCATCCCGGCACGGGGTACGGCGCCACCCAGCAGGGCCGCCCGCAACGACACCATCACCTGGCAGCCCGACCTGGCTCCGCCCGACCCGGTGCCGGGCCGGGACCCCGCCTCCCTGTGGCCTGCCGAGCTCCCCGCCGGCATCGGTCACCTGTCCGTCCCCATTGCGAGCAGCGGCTGGCGACGCGGCGCGCTCTCCGTCCTCTTCGCCCCGGGCACCGAGCCCGGCGCGGCGGAGCTCGCGTTTCTGAACGAGGTGGCGGCCTGGATGTCCGGGAGGCTCAGGTCGTCCGGGATCCTCAATCCGTCGCCCACCCTGCTGCGCGCCCTGGACAACGGTCCGGGACCGCAGGAAGCCGGCTCACCGTGGGACGCGGAGGGGGGGCCCGCGATCACGTACACCTGGGACCTGCGCACCGGCGAGCTGACCTCCGACCTGCCCGTCGAGGAGGTACTGGCCGGCATCGATCCGGAGGTGATGAGCGGCGGTATCGAGGCGTGGGCGGAGCTGATCCACCCGGACGACCTGCCGGGGGCGGTGGCCGGCTTCGACACGGGCATCCAGCTGCGCGGCGGCTTCGAGAACGAGTACCGGATCCGGCGCCAGGACGGCACGTACGTCTGGATCGAGGCCAGCGCCCGGACGATCACGGACGAAGAGGGAACGCCGATGAAGGTGATCGGCACCCTCCGGGACAGTAGCGAAACGCATGCCGCCGCCGAGTCGGTGGGGCGGGCCCTGCAGCACATGAGCGACGGCTTCGTCTCCCTGGACAAGGACTGGCGCATCGGATTTCTCAACCAGGCCGCCGAGCGGCTCCTCGGCGCCGCGGGCGACGTGGCCGGAACCCTGCTCTGGAACATTCCCGCCGTACGTGCCGTACCGGGCCTGGAGGAGCGGTGCCGGGCCACGGTGGCCGAGGGCCGGCCGGGCGGATTCGACGTGCCGGGGCCGGACGGGACGTCGTGGTACCACCTGCGGCTGGTGCCGGTGCCGGAAGGCCTCACGCTCTACATCACCGACACCACCGAGCGGCATCTGCGAGAGGCCGAGCGGGCCGCCGCGGAGCGGGCGGGCGCGGAGCGGGCAGCCCTGGTGCAGCGGATCACGCGGGAGCTGGCCGAGGCCGTCACGGCCCAGGACGTGATGACGGCGGTGGCGGACGGCGTGATGACGCCCCTCGGGGCCACCGGACTCATCATGGTCGGCGTGGTCGGCGACCGGATGACCGTGCTCGGCTCCAGGGGACATTCGGAGCACTTCACCCGACTCCTGAACGCGCAGTGGACCGCGGGGGACACCGCGGACCCGGTGGGGGACGCCCTGAACACCCGCGCTCCCCTCTACATCTCCTCGCCGGAGGAGTTCCTGAAGCGTTACCCCGAGACCGAGATCGTGGTCCGAGAGAGCGGCACGCAGGCGTGGGCCATTCTGCCGCTGGCGGTATCGGGGCGCGGTATCGGCGCGGCCGTGATCTGCTTCGGCCGACCGCGGGTGCTGGACGATGACGAACGAACGCTGCTGACCGCGCTCAGCGGACTGATCGCACAGGCCCTGGAGCGGGCCGGACTCTACGACGAGGCGACGACCCGGGCCCGTACCCTCCAGCGCAGCCTGCTGCCGCAGGCGCTGCCCAAGCTGCCCGAGGTGACGGCGGCGGCGCGCTACCAGCCGGCCAAGCAGGGAGCCGACGTCGGCGGCGACTGGTACGACGTGATCCCGCTCTCCGCGGCCCGGGTGGCGTTCGTGATCGGCGACGTCATGGGTCACGGCATGGCCGAGGCCGCCACCATGGGCGCGCTCCGTACGGCCGTCCGCACCCTCTCGGAGCTGGAACTCCCGCCCGACGAGATCCTCGGCCACCTCAACGACATCGTCGGCGAGCTGGGCACCGATGCCTTCGCCACCTGTCTGTACGGCATCTACGACCCGGTGACCCGGCGCCTGTCGTACGCGAGCGCCGGTCAGCCGCCCCCGGCGGTCGCCCATCCCGACGGGACCGTCACCTTCCTGTCCATGACCCCGGACCCGCCACTGGGGGTGGCCGCGCCGCCCTTCGAGACCCGCGAGACCCTGCTGCCCGCCGAGAGCCTGCTCGCTCTCTACAGCGACGGCCTGGTCGAGAGCAAGGACAGGGATGTCACCACCGGCATGAACCGCCTCGCCGAGCTGCTCTTCGAGTCCGTGAACGCCATGCCGACCTCACCGGCGGACGCGTCCGACCTGGACGCCCTCTGTGCCGGCCTCACCTCCGCTCTCCTCCCCGACTACGGCGAACTGGTGGACGACGCCGCCCTGTTGCTGGTCCGCACCCACCCGCTGGACGCGGAGAACGTCGCCGAGTGGCCGTTGCCGGAGGACCCGGTGGCGGCAGGCCAGGCCCGCGAGCTGGTCCGCGCCCAGCTCACCGACTGGGACCTGGCCGACGAGGACCTGATGATGACCACCGAACTCCTGGTCAGTGAGCTGGTCGGAAACGTCGTCCGGCACGCCGTCGGCCCGATGCGGCTGCGCATGCTCCGCAGTCGCGCACTGATCTGCGAGGTCTCCGACGCCAGCCTGACCACGCCGCACATCCGCCACACCTCCGCCACCGACGAGGGCGGTCGCGGCCTGCAGCTCATCTCCGCACTCTGCCAGCGCTGGGGCACCCGGCACACCCGCACCGGCAAGGCCATCTGGACGGAACAGCCCTTGCCCAGCGCCCCAGTTTGATCCTCGACCTCGCAGGTCCGGTGCCGGGTGCCGGGTCAAGAGCGGCCCCGTTGCGCGCCGCTGCCTGCTCCGATGTCAGCCGATGAGGTCCCCGTAGACGATGATGTTGTCGGGGTGGTGACCGTTCTCGACCGGCCCACCACAGGTGATCAGCCTCAACTCGGGCCGCGTGGTGCGGAAGGGTGAGTTCCCCGTCACTGCCGTGTCACAGGCCACACCTGAACAGCCTTGTTCTCGGCGCGCGTTGGGATGCATGCGGGGGTACGCGTCCCAGTCGAGATCTCACCCGGACTGAGCCTCCACACGACGCATCAGTCACTAGTGGTGGAACAGTCCTCCGGCTTCGTGCCGGTGAGATCACACAGGGCGGCGTCGGCTTGGCCCTCCGAAGGGTATTCATGAAGCAGGGTGGCTGCCGCACGAGCGCCGACGTCGAAGCATGTGGGGTTCTGTTGCACGATCAGGCCGAGGATCTTCGCTCGCGATGCGTCGATGGTGGTCTGGTGGGAGTCGATCTCCTCCGCTTGGGACCCTCGACGCAGTTGCTCGCGGATCTGATCGGCTCGTCGATCAAACTCGTGCTTGGTCTGTTCACACGCAGCGGACCGCTCGGATGCGCCGTCCTGTTGCCCAGCCCCGACGGCGTAGCCGCCCGTGGCGAGAGCGATTGCCGCTGCGCCGGCCAGCGCGATCAACGAAGGTCTCATGGCGAGGGATGTTATCTGCCCAGGTCAGGAAGCCAGTAGGCGGGTCCGCATCACGGATATCGCCACAGCATGGGCCCCGGGTGCTGTCACCACATCCCGGGGTCATGCATCCACTTCCTTGACCACGCGGTTCAACGACTGGCAGGGGCAAGGGTTACGCCCAAGGTCCCACCCACGCACAGCGCTCCCTCGTTGAACTCGACGGGCAGACTCACCTGTTTAGGAACGATCGTTCTTGACTGGTCGTTCTTTTACTCCGTAGGGTCGGGGCATGGGACGACCACGCGCCTTTGACACGGATCAGGCTGTGACGACAGCGGCCGCCCTCTTCGCCGCTCGCGGCTATGAGGGCACCTCGGTGGACGACCTGGTCACTGCCACCGGCATCCACCGGGGCAGCCTGTACAAGGTCTTCGGCTCCAAGCGGAGCCTGCACCTGACGGCCCTGCGCAATCACCTCGACCGCGAGATCCTCCCGACCACCGCCGCCGTCGCCACCCTCACCGACCCCACGCAGGCCCTGACCGCGGCCATCGCCTCGTACGACAACGGCCCGGCCGCAGGCCTCCTGCTCATGGCCGCGGTCGAACGGGCGCCCCACGACCCGGAGGTCGCCACGCTGGTCACGAACGCGATCACCGCACTCGAAGACGCCCTGCGCCCCTCCCACGGCGAGGCCGCCCCTCATATCGCCTCCACCGTCCTCGGCGCCCGACTGCGCCTGCGCGCCCAGCCCAGCACCCCCAAGGAGCACTGACATGGCCCGGATCTCCATCGATCGTGAACACGGCCTCCTGGACGCCGAATTCCAGGGCCTGGACAAGCTCTGGACCTTCAAGAGCCGCCTGGAAGTCCCCCTTGTCCACGTGCGAGGCGCCACCCACGACCCCGGCATCGCCCGCGAGCCGAGACCTACGACCGCCTCGTCATCGAGGTCGACGATCCGCGCGCCGCTGTCGCCCTCATCGAGCAATCCATCGCCCAGAGCTGATGATTCAGGGGATCTCGGGTGCCGGCGCAGGCCACTCCGGCCTTGGGTGTCACAACCACCGTCACATCGCGGTCGGCAGCGGCGCTTGTGGTGAGTCGGACCGTTGCCGCCTTCCCTGCAGGTACCGCGGAGGGTTGGGCAGTGGCTGGGCCGTCGACGGCGATCCGCCAGCCCGCCGGGCTTGGGGGCAAGGACAGTTCGGTCGTTCCGCCGCGCCGCGGTTCGTAGCTGAGCCGGTAGGTTCGTGTGGCCGGGGTGTAGCTGTCGACGTGGACCGAGCCCGCGACAGCTCGGGCGTACGGCCGTACGGTCCGCTCTTTGTTGGGGCGCAGCTGACCGTTCGCGTCCACCGCGCAGTAGCCGCCGCCATAGCACCACTCCCAGCCTGCCCAGCCGCCGCTGTAGCGGTCCATGGATGTCAGGGCGTCGTCGTAGAAATGGTGCATGTTGGGCAGGTCGCCGTTCAGCGGCCCCCACTCACCCACGACGACCGGGGTGCCGTACCGGCGCGGATAGCCGACCACGGCGGCCTCGTACGCCTCCAGCCAGCCTCCGTCCGGGTCGTAGTCTCCGCCCGCCTCCATCACGGCGTTGTACAGGTGAGGGGCGTACACCACCTTGGGGTCGTCGATCCGGCCCAGACCGGTCGGCACTCCCTCGCCCACGATCGGGGTCGGCTCGACGAACAGCCAGTTGTCCGAGCCGACCTGCCGGACGGCGTGGGCAATCCGGTTGTACATGGGAGTGAGCTGCTGGGCTTCGATTCGCCCCGCGGCGGTCGGCAGGTCCTCGCCCGCGTTGATGCGGCCCATCGGCTCGTTGATGAGGTCGTAGCCGAGAACGGCGGGGTGCCGGCCGAACCGTGCGGCAAGCAGTCGCCACATGCGTCCCTGCGCCCTTCTCAGATCGGCGTCCTGGTAGAGGTGCTGGAACGCGGCCTGCACCGCCGGCTCGAAGTACTCGGAGAACCAGTCGTCCGGGTGAGGTGTGAACGGCAGACCGTCCGTGCGCGTCGCCCACTCGGGGATGCCGCGGTGTCCGAACCGGGGGCCGAATACGTCCTGGTGGGCATCGATCACCACATGGATCCGGTAGCGGTGGGCCCAGTCCAGGATCCGCTCGATCTTGCCCAGATATCGTTGGCTGTAGTGGCCGGGTTGCGGCTCCAGGTCGTCCCAGAAGACCAGTAGCCGGGCGAAGTCGAAACCCTGGGTCGACAGGTCACGGAAGTGCCGCTCCGTGATCGCGGACAGCGCGTCGGCACCGCGGTGCGCCTTGTCTCCCACGTTCCAGCCCCGCAGGGTGAGTGCCCGGCCTCGGTCATCGGTGACAGGGTGCCCGGCAGCGGCAGGCTCGACGGCACCCGCATACGCGGGACCGGGATGCACCAGGGCCGCGAGGATTGCCAAAGCGGCCATGGCGGCGACCGCGCACCTGCGCATCAACACCTCCGGGTCATGGCGCGAACTCGCGCCGAGTTCGCAACCACTCGACTGCGCAGCGAGCTAACCGGGTCGCCCGGCTCTCCACAAAGGCGAGAACCGGACGACGTCAGGTGCGGGTCGGCGTCGGTCAGCTTCGGGCGGGCGCGTGCTCGCCCCAAGTTCAGCGGTGGCTCAGAACGTTGACCACGCGGCCGTTGGGGTCGCGGACGAAGAACCGCCGTACGCCCCAGTCCTCGTCCTGCAAAGGGTGAACGATCTCCGCGCCGCTGTCCCGCATGACCGCATAAGCCGCATCCACGTCGTCGACTTCGACGCTCATTTCGGGGGTGATCGGAGCGGTCTTGTCGCCGGTCATCACGCTCACCTGGGCCGACGGACTGGACGGCGAAGCAAGGGTCATGATCCAGCCGTGGTTCATGACTTCTTCAAAGCCCAGCAGGCCATAGAACTCCCGGCTCTCTGTCGCGGCCTCTGACTGGATGACGGGCATGACACGGCGAACGGCCATCGATGACTCCTCAAGAGCACGAACGGATCCAGGACGGTCCAGGGGTACCACGGTCCGTCCGCCGCCACCGGTTGACGGCGTCCAGGCTCAATCCGCGCGCCTCACGGACAAACTCCCCATTCGACCCCTACTTTGGTCACTACGCGCAAATTGTCCGTATGTTCGAGTTGCATCCGTGTGTGCGTACGGCGGTGCTACCCATCCTCCTTCGTTCCCCCTAGGAGTCGCCATGCCTCTGCTGCTGGTCCAAGGCACGTTCCATCTGAAGAACACTCAGCCGGACGGCGATACCGTCCACTTCGTCGCGGACAACGCGAGTGACTGGAAGCTGGTCAAGGGCAGGAACCCGGTGCAACTCACCGGCACGGGTGAAGCCAAACTCCGGCTGGAGGGCATCGACGCGCTGGAGACGCACTACCACGACGAACACCAGCCGCTGCAGTTCGGCCATGCCGCTGCCGCCGAACTCCTCACCTGGCTCGGCTTCAACGACGTACAGCGTCGGCCGGACGAGACTGTCACCGCCTCGACCCCCGAGAGCACGCCCGGGTACGTCCTCACCGGGGGCGCCGACCTGTACGGCCGCGTCGTTTCCCTCGTCGGCCGGGGCACTCCGCCCGCGGCCAGTGGCGCGGCCGTCACCGTCGACGTGCCGCTGCTGCGGCAGACCGCCAACCATTACCTGGCCGCACAGGGGCTGGTCTATCCGACCTTCTACGCCGGCCTCTTCCGCGACCTGCGAGAGGAACTCACCACCGTCGCGCAGAGCGCCCGGGCGGCCGGTCAGGGGCTGTGGCCCCAGGACGTGACCACCACCGGATTCAAGGTCACCGGGCCGTCCACCATCACCGACGACGTCGTGATCCTGCCCAAGGTGTTCCGGCGACTGATGGACCACTTCCACGCCGGCATGTCGATCTCCTGCTTCCCCGCCTACCTCGCGGGCAAGGAGGACAAGTTCACAGTCCTGTCCACCAACGAGCGCTTCGCGGGTCTGCAACACGTCGTCACCGTCACCAACAGCGGAACCGTCCGCGTAACCCGCCCGGTCGACGACCTGATCTTCGACGAGGAGTGAGAAGCCGGGCCGCGTGTGCGCACTGCGTCCGCTCTATTTGACGATCCGTGCCGACCGGGTCGCCGTGTGGAGGAGTTGTTCCAGGGGGCCTCGCCGAAACAGTCGCGTCCAGACGGTCGCCAAGAGCATGGCTCCTGCGATGAAGGCGAGCAGCACCGGTAGAGCGGAGAGGCCGTCCCCGTCGACCGCGGCCACGTACCAGACATCGCTGAAGAACCACAGCGCCACGATGTGCAGGACGTACACGGTCAACGCTGTCATGCCGACCGCGGCGACGGGTGTGGCCAGGCGCGTGAGGCGCGGCATCCGTTCGGCAACGGTCAGGCACGCGGCGACCACGGCAAGGGCAACTCCGGTGTTCCCGACGATCGAAAAGGTCGTCTGGCTGTGCGGTGCCGCCACCAGCAGCCAGGCGAGCGGGGTTCGGCCCTCGGGCGTGCCGACGGTGTCGGACCACCAGGCGGACGATGCCGAGCCGCCGTCCGTGGCGGAGGCGACGGCGGACAGGGCGTGGGGGACCAGGCGCAGGGCCAGCCAGGAGCCGCCGTAGCCCAGCAGGGCGAGCGCCCCGCCGATGAGCGCGAGCCGGGATCTGATGCCTGGCCGAGTGAGGTCCAGCCGGGCCACTGCCATGCCCGCGATCAGGAAGGGGATCCAGGTGAGCACGGGATACTCGCCGGTGAACAAAAGTTCGACGATGCCGTCCGTGCCACTGAGCAGGGCCAACGGGTCATGGCTGGTGATGGCGTCTGCCCAGTTCCCGTCCTCGATGGATCTTCTGATCACGTACAGGACCTGGGGCAGGACCAGCGCACTCGCGGCAGCGACGAGGACGAGCGTCCCCGCCCGCAATCGGCGCAGCGGGAGGACGGTCAGGAAGAGCAGCCCGTAGAAGCTGAGGATCACGTCGACGTCGGTGTCCAAGGCGGTCAACGCGTAACCGAGCGCCAGCAGGACGACGGCCCGGATCACTATCCTGACCGTCGCCTGACGGCCTGCGCGCCCGGTATGGGGGTCCGGGCGCCCGGTGATGATCACCAGCGAGAAGCCGGCGAGCAGGGCGAAGAGGGCGGAGGAGCGGCCACGTGCCGTCTCCAGCAGGAATCCCATCGGGCCGCCGACCGTCACATCGGGCCCGACGTGGGCGGAGTACATGCCGAGGACCGCGAGTCCGCGAGCCAGGTCGATGCCGATCAGCCGCCCCGTCGAGGGCCGTTCGGCGGCAATGGGGGAACGGTCGTCCAAGAGCGAGGGGGACACGTCTGCCGACTCGACCGAGGGCGCATTCTGGGTCATACCTCAAGGATTCACCACCCGAGCGCCCGAGACACCCCGGCAGCCTTCCGGAAACACCCCGCCGACCGGCCGACGTCATGTCTCCGATCGGCGGGTGCTCCGTGCCCGTCGCCGGGAGGACGGCCCACCTCATCCGGTCACCGGCACCGGTACGGGCGCGAGGTGCCCGGTGCGGTGCAGACGTGCCACCAGTCCGGCGCACAGGAATCCGGTGGCGGCCAGCGCCGCCCAGGGCAGCCAGCGCACGCCCGTGTCGAACAGCGCCCCGACCACGAGGTTCCCGAGCGAGATCGCGATGCCGGAGACGGTGTTGTAGGCGCCGTAGTAGGTCGCGATGAGCCGGTCGCTGGAGAGGCGGACCACGGTGTCCATCTCGAAGGGGTAGAGCAGGGCCCCGCCCCAGGCCAGCAGCGCGGCGCAGAGCAGGAGCGCGAGGACGCCGGCCGCGAGGCCGACGGCTCCGTCGTAGGGGCCGGGCAGGACCAGCAGGAACGCGGCCCCCATCATCGCCAGCCCGTAGGCGATGGCCCGCGGCCCAGGCAGAGTTCGCTTCGCCCAGGCGGTCAGCTTCAGCTGTCCCGACAGCGCGGCGAGCGCGGAGACGGCGAAGACCGCCCCGGTCACCAACCCTGTCCGGTCACCGAAGAGTTCCCGGGCACGGAGAGGGAGAGCGAGATAGACCTGGAAACCCAGGACGTACGAGCCCGTCATGGCGGCGGTGAACAGCAGGAAGGGCCGGTTGGCGGCGACGGTGCGCCAGTCCGCGGCCACGGCGCGCCAAGCCGGTTCCGCGCTCCGGTCGGCCGGGGGGCGGGCCGACAGGGCGCGGGCCTGGAGGACGGCCAGGACGGCGAAGATGAGCGCCGCGACCGTACACACCGCGCCGAAGTCCCAGGTCAGCAGGGCGAGTCCCATCAGTGGGCCGATCAGGATTCCGGCCTGGTAGAAGACGTTGAAGGCGGCGAAGGCCTCGACCCGGCGTTCCTCGCCCGCGTCGGCGGCCAGATAGGCCCGCACGGCCGGGTTGAACAGCGCACCCGCCAGCCCGGTCAGAGCAGAGGCCATCAGCAGCGCGGGCAGCGTGTCCGCCAGCGCGAGCAGTCCGAAGGCGATCGTCCGCAGCGTGCATCCGATGAGAATCATCGGCTTGCAGCCGTAGCGGTCGGCGAGGGTGCCGCCGACGAGGAACATGCCCTGCTGGGAGAGGTTGCGCACGCCGAGAACCAGGCCCACCGTCCAGGCCGCGAGGCCGAGACCGTGGGCGAGGTGATCGGCCAGGTAGGGCATGAGCATGTAGAAGCCGAGATTGATGGCGAACTGGTTGACCATCAGCAGCCGCGCCGGCCGGTCGAAGGAGGCCACCTGGGTCCGCAGCCCCCTCATCGGGCGGCCGCCTCGGCGCGCTGCGCGGTCGTGCGACCGAGTGGATCGCGGACCTTGCCGCACCTGGTCCAGCCGGTCACCTCACGCTCGTCGGGCTCGGCGATCTCATCGGGTTCCGGCGGTGGTTCCTGCACCAGCAGTTGCTGGTCGCGGCACCATGCGTCGTTGTAGACGGTGTCCAGGTAGCGGTGCGGGCCGTCGGGGAAGACCGCCGCGATCCGGGTGCCGGACGGATGCGTCCGGGCGACCCATCCCGCGACGAGCGCGACGGCCCCGACGCTCCAGCCACCTGTCGCGTAGTGGCGCCGGCCCAGCTGGCGGCAGGCCCACACGGCCTCGACCGGCGCCACCCAGTGCACCTCGGCGAAGGCCCCGTAGTCGACGTTGCCCGGGTGGATGCTGGAGCCCAGGCCGCGCATGAGTCTCCGCCGGGCGGGCTGCCCGAAGATCGTGGAGCCGACCGAGTCCACGCCGATCGTGGTCAGCGTGGGGAAGGACTCGCGCAGTACGCGGGAGATGCCGGCGGAGTGGCCTCCGGTGCCCACCGACACCACGAGGACGTCAATATGGCCGAGTTGCGCGATCAGCTCCGTGGCCAACGGCCCATAGGCGGCCGCACTGTCGGGATTGTGGTACTGGTCCGGGCAGTACGCGCCCGGCGTGCGCGCCAGCAGTTCCGCGACGCGCTCGCGGCGGGCCTGCTGCCAGCCGCCGTCCGCATACGGGGCGGCGACCTGGTCGACGTGCGCGCCGAGTGTGGTCAGCAGCCGCAGCACCGACGGCTCCATACCGGGATCGGTCACGACGGTGACCGGATGCTCGAAGGTCAGCCCGGCCAGCGCGAGCCCCAGGGCGAAGGTGCCGCTGGAGGACTCGACGATGGGAGTACCCGGCGCGAGCTCCCCGCGCCGACGGGCCTCATGGATCATGTGGAGACCGGGACGGTCCTTGATGCCGCCGGGGTTCGCGCCTTCGAGTTTGGCGTAGAAGCCGCGGCCGGGTGGGGCGAAGGGTTCGTCGACCCACAGGACCGGCGTGCTGCCGACCAGTTGCGAGGGGCGGCGGGCAACCAGGGGGAGCGGTGCGTGGGCTCCGAGGGCTTGAGGCAGGGGGAAGTTCATGCGCGTTCGGCTCCTTCGCACCGCGCATACCGGGGCGCGGTGCGGTCGTCATGGGTCGGGGGTCATAGGCGCGCGGGCACGCCCCTGCCGCGGAATGCGGGCGGGGTCGGGGCGTGCGGGCGGCGCTCAAAGACGCCAGACGCAATGGAGCGCGAGGATCCGGGGGCTGTCGCTGGTGGGAACGGCGGTGTCGGACCGCCGGCACCGGACGGCGAGCATGAGTGCGCCGTCGGCCGATCCGGACGAGCCGGCCGCCGGTTCGGCCTGGTCGGACTCGGTGACCGCTTCGCCCGCCGTGGTCCTGGGGCGGTCGGCCGCGTGATCGATGTGGCCCCCGGAACTGTGCCGGTGTTCGGGGGCCGGCTCGTGATCGTGCCCGGTCTCGGCCGGCGGGCGAGGAACTGCGGCCGTCTCTACGGCCACATGCGGCCCGGTGAAGGAGGAGGCATGGACGGCACCGGCGAGGTGGGCGGCGATCAGGAGGACGAGGCCCAGGAAGAACCCCACGCGACCGGGCCGCATCGAGGCCCGCCGCACCATCCACACTCTGCTCACATACACAGCGTATTCGGCAGATTACGGACGGCGCGGGAAGCGGGGTGCCGGGGCGAGCCGCAGCCCCGGACGGTTCAGGGGAGAGGAATGGACTCGCCGGCCGCATGGGACCGTACGAGAACGGCGTCCCCTTCCGCGGGCCGTACGACATGGGCGCGCCCGAGCCCCGAGACCCGGGCGTGCCCGTCGTCCCCGAGCCCCACGAGGGTGTTCTCGTCGATGGCGATGCCGTACGGGACGTACCCGCGGGCGACGGCAGCGGCGAGCCGCGGGAGTGTGCCCCACTGCGCGGCGTGCACGTCCACCCCGAAGGGAACGAGCCCGAGTCCGGGCCGTACGTCGATCTCCGCCAGGTCCTCCGCGCTGTCCTCCGGACACACCGGGACCGCGTCCAGGAGCCATCCGCCGACCACGGCCTGCCGTGCGGCCACGGCGGCGCCCGCGGAGAACCCGGCATACGGGATCCCGCGTTCGGCGAGCAGACGCGGCAGCACTTCGAGGCACTCCGTGAACGCCTCCTGGTACGCGGGCGTCAGCCCGCCGCACACCAGCACCCCGTCGACGTCCGCCGCCCGCTCCGCCTCGAACCGTGTGCCGAGCGGCACCAGCAGGGGTACGGGCACGCAGTCCCCGGCCTTGCGCAACGCCCCTTCGTACCGGGCGAATTGTTCCTCGCCGTCGCCCTCGTCCGCGATCACACATCCGATGCGCGGAGCGTCCCCGGCCGCCCTCAGAAACGGCGCGTAGACCTCGGCGGTGTCCCATCCTCCGCCGATCAGAAACGTACGGCTGCCCATCCTGGTCCCTCCCGTGCTGTGAAGGGCGAATGTAGGAGGTGGGCAGGGGAACGGTCGACCGGATTACCGTGCGGGCCCCGGGCCCGAGGCGAATCGACACGATGCCCGCCGTGGGCAGGCGCGCCGGCGGCGGCCTGCCCACGGCGGGCATGCTCTGGCTGTGCCAGGGGGAGATCAGTCGGGCAGGCGGTCCAGCAGCCAGCTGCCCAGTTCCTCCGTGATGGCGGTGTGCGCCGTCGTGGTGGAGGAGCAGACGAAGTCGTCGACGTCGCTCTCGGACGGGTCGAGTTCGTCGATGTTCACGTACAGGTCCTTCTGCGCGTCGATGTCGCGGATCGAGACGGCGCTGATCGAGGGGACGAAGCAGACCTCCTCGTGCCGCAGGTCGACCTGGGCGCCGAACTTCTTCAGCATGTCGGCGAGGATCCCGTAGGAGCGGAGGGTGCCGCCGGGGGCGCCGTCCAGCTCCGGGAAGCCGGAGGTCTTGATGATCTTCTCGGCCTTGGGGAACCGGCGCTTCAGCTCGGCGACGATGACGTCCTTGCCCTGCGCCTGGGTGTAGAAGGTGGTGCCCGGGTAGATCCGGTCGACCTTCAGTGCGGTCTCGCCCGGCGTGATGGGCAGGCCGGTGCCGTCGCCGCGGCCGTTGGCGAGTGCGAGGATGCGGGGGATGCGCGGCCAGTTGCCGACGTCCGCCAGCCTCTGCAGGAACTCGGTGCGCTCCGGTGCGATCCCGATCTCGCCGCTCTTGGGGTCGTAGTGCCGCCAGAGCATCTGCCGGGCGGCCGGGCTGTTCATCTGCCGGGCGAAGTCGTTGGCGACCGGGATGAAGTGGGAGAACGCCTGCAGGCCGACGGGGATGACGGCGCCGCGGTGCGGGCTGTCGTAGGAGAAGTACAGGCGGGTGCGGTGGTCCATCCGCTGCGTCTCCATCTGGGCGAGGGCATAGCGGGTGACCATGCCGCCCATGCTGAAGCCGCCCACCGTCATCCCGGCGTCGCCGAGCTGCTCGGACAGCGTCCGCATGATGCACGCGTACGCCGCCTGGGCGTTGTCCAGGATGGAGGCGCTGCGCTCCTCGAACCCGAGCAGGATGACGTCACGGCCGCGGCGGCGCAGCTCGCTCAGGAAGGGGTAGTCACGGTCGAGGCCGGCGTAGAGCCACTTCAGGTCGCTCCTGCCGAGGTTGAAGCCGTCGGCCATGATCACCGGCCGGACGATGCCCTGGTTGCGTTCGCCGTAGTAGACGTGGGCGTAGCCGTTCGGCAGCTGCCACTGCTCGTCCGGCTCCGGCACGGGGTAGGGCAGTTGGACCGGGGGCGTGGAGCTCAACGGGGTGGGGAGAGTGAATTCTCCGACGCTCTGCTCGGCCTTCTCGTCCTGCTGTTCGGACACAGCCGGTCTCCTTCCGGATCCGCGCAGGGCGCAGCAGCCCGGTGGCACCGGGCTGGACGGCTACGGACGGCGCGAAGATCACGACCATCTTCAGCACACGCTTCCGCGGCATCCTGGATGCCGCTCGCTGTGTCCTTCGTATTAATGCAAGGCGTGGAGCCTGTGTTTGAAGCGGCCGTCTCACCCGTACGGCACAGGATCCTCATGGAGCCGGCGCAGAGCGGCCGGCTCACGCGAGAGCGGCGGCCGCACGCTCTGCCTCGTAACAGGGTTCGCACGTCAGGCGTCTGGCTTCGGGCCCCGGCGTCGCGGAGCCGGGCGGGCCGGGGAGCGGGTGATTGGTCACGTGCGCATGCCTGCCACAGATCCCCGCTCCGCACCGGGCGCAAACGGCTGCGGCAACGGCCGGGCTTGGGGTGACGGTCGAAGCACGACTCTCAAGAAGGCAGTCAAAGCAGTTCATGGCGACGTGCCTTTCTGGGTTTCGAAGCTTTGCCGGTCCCAATATAGTATGCCCGGCCCCATTAGGGCGCGCCGTAGCCCTATCTCCGGGAATCGCGGATTGTTGTCCGGCTGCGGAAGACCTGAGGTGGGGCCATTTGAATAAAGTCCGCCGAAGAAGTCCGGAATGCAAGTCCTGGCCTCTCGTGTGCATTACCCGCAGCATGACCGGTTCACCGGCCTTATTGAGGCAGTCCTCGCGCGCCACCTGCTCCCATCATGGTGGCAGGGGGCTCACTGGGCGTCGTTCTGCTCGGCCTGGTCGAAGAACTTCATGGCCATGAAGCCGTGTGCGTAGCCACCGCCCGCGCGCAGTGCCGCCGCGGTCATGACGGTCTCCGCCAGTTCCTGCTGAGTGGCGCCCTCGGAGTGCGCGGCCTTGGTGTGCGCCTCGATGCAGTACGCGCACTGGGTGGTCAACGCCACGGCCACCGCCATGAGTTCGGTGTACTTGCGCGGGATGACGTTGTTGCTGCCGCGCAGGACCTGTGCGTCCCAGGCCATGAACGCCTTGAAGGCATCGGGGGCGCCGGCGCGTATGTGCTTCGCGTACTGGTGGTCGGTGTGCTCGTGGTAGGACACCATGTGCTCCTGTGCTGTCGGCTGAGGAGTGCGGGACGTGGTGTCGTCCCGCAGTCGGCTGGCTGTACGGGGAGGGGGAGTGGCGGTTGGTCAGGTTCGCCCGGCCCGAACGCCGCCGTCGACGTCCCAGATGGCGCCGGTGATCCAGTCGGCCTGGTCGGACAGGAGGAAGGCCACGGGGGCGGCGACGTCCTCGGGGTATCCGATACGGCCGAGAGGGTGGAGGTCGATGAACGTCTCAAGCGTGGAGTCGATTTCGTCCTTGGGGACGAACGCCTCGTAGATGGGGGTGTGGACCACGGCGGGAGCGACGGCGTTGACCCGGATGCCGTGCGGGGCGAGTTCCAGGGCCAGGTGCTGGGTGAGGGAGTGCAGGCCGGCCTTGGCCACCGAGTAGGCCGAGGAAGGTGTCGCGGCCATGGCCTGATGCACCAGCATGCCGCCGATGTTGACGATGGCTCCCTTGTTGCCGCGGGCGATCATGTTGCGGGCGACGGTCTGGGTCACGAGGTAGAAGGCCCGGGTGATGGCCTGGTAGCGGTCGTAGTCCTCCGCGGTGTGGTCCAGGAAGGACTTGGGCTCGAAGACGCCGGCGGCGTTGACGAGCAGGGTGGCGTCGCCGTGCCGCTCGGTCAGCTCGTCGCGCAGGCGATCCACGGCGGAGCGGTCGAACAGGTCGGCGGCCAGGCCGACGGCGTCTCCGAATTCGGACAGCTCGGCCGCGGCCTTGTCGGCGCTGGCCTGGGTCCGGCCGGTGACGACGGCACTGCCGCCGCCCTTAAGGACCTGGCGGGCGGAAGACAGCCCGATACCGCTGGTACCGCCGATGACGATGACTTTCTGGCCGGTGAAGTGGAGAGCGTTGGTGGTCATGTGTGTGCTCCTGGATGCGTGTTCTGGGGTGCGTGTTCTGGGGTGCATGCACTGCGGTGCGTGTTCTGCGAGGGTTCGCAGGGAGCCGTAGGGGCTCACTTTTGTTTCTTATCTGGATAAAAGGGACTATGTGGATATGGCCTGAGCAGGGGTGGGCGTGGGTGGGTGCCGGTCCCGAGCGCAGGAGACGTGCGCCTTGCACGTAATTCGCGAGCAAGGCGTCGAGGGTGGCCGAGCCGCTCGCCCCTCATGCTCAGTGACGACTACCGGTTGGTGCACTTCACGCCGCCCGGCTCGGCGTGCTCGATCATCTTCGGCAAGGGAATGATCTCCGCCGAACCCGGCTCGGCCCAGGGCCTGTATCTCATCGTGTCGGACGTCGAACAGGCGCGCGCGGAACTCGTCGGGCGCGGCATCAAGGTGAGCGAGGTGTTCCACGACGCCGGCGGGCTCCTCCACCATGGCCACGAGGGCGGAGACGCCGTCCACCGCGACGCGGGCCAGGAACGGATCGCCGGCCCCGACCCCGACCGCACCTCCTATGCCTCCTACGCCACCTTCAGCGACCCGGACGGCAACGGCTGGCTGCTTC
Source organism: Streptomyces olivochromogenes (assembly GCF_021538895.1). Taxonomy (GTDB): domain Bacteria; phylum Actinomycetota; class Actinomycetes; order Streptomycetales; family Streptomycetaceae; genus Streptomyces; species Streptomyces olivochromogenes_A. The sequence goes on from NZ_JADDRL010000013.1 coordinate 32,423, forward strand.
AGGAGATCACGCAACGCCAGCCTGGCCGGTGACACTTCGCTCGGCGGGGCCGCAGTACGTCGTTGCCTGCGGGTGTCTCTGGCGCCGCGTTGGTAAGTCGGCGCGAGCGGCTCCTCGCGCATAAGCCGTCGGCGGTGAAGTCGTACAGAGCCTGAAGCGGGGGCGTGCGGACGGCGGGATGGAACGGCCGTGCACGTCGTAACGGGACCACGCGCGCCCCTGCGCGGACGCCACGGCCGTGATCGAGCGAAGCCAACAGGCAGAAGACCTGTGTTCGAGGCGCCGCTCCGGACGCCGGCTGATGTCACCGACCGCTGGCCAACGCGGTGCTGCCCAACCCCGTCCACCCCGACGCGCTCCGAAGGTGGAAGGCGACGATGTCGCGCCTCTGATCGACCCCGACCCCGACGTGCGCACCGAGTTTTGAGACACGCTTTACACGACACGTGCAACTGCGGCCCACGTCCTGACTGTCTGACAGGGAGTCGGGCCCGTCGGGGGGCCGAAGAGCGAGAGATCGGGGCACGTCGTGGTACGGCGCAAGGGCAGCATAGGGATCGCACTCGTCACGGGTGCCGTGCTGGTGGGCGTCAGTGCCTGCGGCGGGGGCGGCAGCGACAAGGCGAGCGGGGACGACGGAAAGGCGTCGGGCAAGCCGAATGCGAGCGCCTCGCCGTCACCGACGAAGCCCGCGGGCCCGCCGATGCTGCTGGAGACGATCACCCCGCAGACGGGAACCACGGTCGGCGTGGCCATGCCGGTCTCGGTCGTCTTCACGAACCCGGTGGCGAAGAAGGCGCGGGCCGCGGTGGAGAAGCACATGAAGGTGAGTGCCTCGCAGCCGGTGGCAGGCGCCTGGCACTGGCTCACCGACAAGCGCGCCGACTGGCGTCCGAAGGAGTACTGGCCCTCCGGTACGACGGTGAAGATCGACGCTGACATGAAGGGCATCAGCAACGGCAACGGACGCTACGGAGTGCGCAATTACACGCACACCTTCAAGATCGGCGACGACGTGCGCGCCGATGTCTCGGTGACCGGCCACACCATGAAGGTGACCCGGAACGGCAAGGCGGTGCGCACCCTGTCGATCAACGCCGGCAGCGCTCAGTATCCGACGTGGAACGGCACGATGGCCGTCATCGACAAGCAGGAGAAGGTTCACATGAACTCCTGCACCGTCGGTATCAGCTGCGACAAGGGCAGCCCCAACTACTACGACCTGACGCTGCCGTGGGACGTCCACCTGACCCAGTCCGGCACGTACGTGCATTACTCGACCGGCGACCCGTATCCGGGCAGCGGCAGCGCCCGTGGCTCGCACGGCTGCGTCCATCTGTCCAAGTCGGACGCCAAGTGGTTCTACGGCCAGGTCAAGCAGGGCGACCCCGTCACCATCACCGGTTCTACCCGTGCCAAGGCCTCGCCCGAGAACGGCTACGCCGACTTCAGCCTGGGATGGGACGAGTGGCTCGCGGGCAGTGCGTCCGGGGAGGGGACGACCGCGACGTTGTGATGCACGGCGGTGGCGGCGTGAGTCAGCGCATCGATGATGCTGACCGCGAGGCCACCGCATTACTCGCTCTTCGGGCTGACCGGAAACGGGCCGGCCGGCACACGCCAAGTCCCGGCCGAGCGGCGGCTGATGGCAGGCCACCACCACGATCAGGCGCGGGCCCCGACCCGGGCCAGCATGCGGTCGGCAAGCTCCCGTGGGGGCAACTCGCCGTCCAGGAACACCGTGTCGCCGGGCAGGGCATCGGCCGCGGCCACGCACGCTTCGATCCTGTCCTTGCACCAGCGCCTGACACGCTCGTCCTGCTCGGGGTCGTCAGGCGTGAAGCTTCGGCCGTCGATCCGCTCTTCCAGGACCTCTCGGGAGACCTTGAGGAAGAAGTGGTGCACGTCGATGCCCGTGTCCTTCAACGCGCCGAAGATCTCACCGACATACCTGGGGTTGACCAGGGTCAGGGGACCAGGACCGGGCGGTCGTACTCCTCGATCAGTGCCACCGCCAGGTCGGCGACCTGGCGACGCCACAGGCGAAGGTCCTGGAAGTCGCCGGTCGGCACCTCCACGATCTCCCGCAGCACATAGCCGACCAACTCCGGGTCATAGGCCAGCGCCTCGGGCCAGCGCGGACGCAACTCGTCCACGAGCGTGCTCTTGCCGCTGCCGAACGCACCGTTCACCCAGACGATCAACGCATTCCTCCCCGGTCGCTGTCATGCCCGTGCGTCGGGCGGGATCAGCATGTCACTGCGTACGCCGCCCTGATCGGCGCAAGTGCCGCGCGTTTTCGCGCTCTCCGGCCCGCACAGTGGCCAAATGGCGCCCAGGGTAGTCATGTTCAACGGGTCCTGTCGGCAGGAGTCTTGAGGCCGTGATGCAAGATCGTCCCATGAACAACACCAGCAGACGCACCGTCCTGGCCTCGGTCGCCGCCGTTGCCGCCAGCCTGCCCACCCTCAATGCCGTGATGGGCAGCGGCGCCACGCCGGCCGCGGCAGCAGACCAGTACGGGTCCAACACCGAGCTGTACACCCGTACCGCCGCCAAGGAGGGCACCGACTGGGTGCGCCGTTTCCGCATCGGCGCGCCGGTGCAGGTCACGGACAATGCCCGCAGCACGAGCAGCCCCGTCAACAGCACGGCGGTGATCGCGCCGCACGGTGGTGGGATCGAGGCGGGTACGAGTGAACTGTGCATGGCCGTCGCCGGTTACACGCCCTTCGAATCCAACACCGACCCGGCGACCGCGGCGGTGCCGGGAGAGCCGCAGCGGGACTACTGGATCTTCGAGGCTCTGGCCAACTCAGCCGCGCAGCACGTCACTTCCACCCACTGCGACGACCCGGCCGCCCTCGCCGCCTGCGGCAACAACCTGTACGCCGTCTCCCTGCACGGCTTCGACGACACGTCCGTGAAGAAGATCATCATCGGCGGTCGGGACGAGCGGCTCAAGCGCAACCTGCTGGCGGCCTTCAGGAAGTACGATCTGACCTCCCCCGCGAGCAAGGCCGAATGGAACGTGACCGTGGTCCTCGCGGGTGCCGACGACCCCATCAACGGCGACGACCCGGCCAACATCGTCAACCGCACCCGCACCGGCGGCGGCGCCCAGATGGAGCTGTCCACGGCGCTGCGCGCGGCGATGTTCGGTGACTTCTCCGGCGCGGCCAAGCGCAGGACGACGGCCGGCGTGCCGAGCACCGGCAGCCCCGACGCCGACCACTTCTGGAACGGTTTCGTCAGCGCCGTCCGCGAGGCGATCAAGAACCACGAACTCGGCCTCGATTCCCTCTAGGCCTGCTGCTGGGGCACGTTGGTGACAGCACTGTGCTCTCACTGTGCTCTGGCATGGGTGAGGGTCCTCTGGATCCGGTGGGGATTGCGATCTCTACCGCCGGCCTCAGGAGGCCCTCATCCGACAGCCCGCAGCACGCCGACCAGACCGTTGCCCGCACCCGCGATCTCGCCCCCACGCCGGATTCAGGGGTGCAGTGCGCGTTGCAGTGCCTCGATGGCGAGTGTGCGGGCGACTGTTGTCGCCTTGGAGTCGCGGAGGCTGTCGAGCATCAGGAAGTCGTGGACCATTCCCAGGACTCGGACCGCGGTGACGTCCACTCCTGCCTCGCGGAGCTTGGCCGCGTAGGCCTCGCCCTCGTCACGCAGTACGTCGGCCTCGTCGGTGATGACCAAAGTGGTGGGAAGACCACGGAGTTGCTCGATGCCGGCGCGCAGCGGCGAGGCATAGATTTCGGTGCGCTGCTTGGGGTCCGAGGTGTAGGCGTCCCAGAACCACTTCATCCCGTCGCGAGTGAGGTAGTAGCCGTCGGCGAACTGCTGGTAGGACGGGGTGTCGAAGCCGGCGTCGGTGACGGGGTACAGGAGTACCTGGGCGGACAGTCGCACATCTCCGCGTTCCTTGGCCATCAGCGCGAAGACCGCCGACATGTTGCCGCCCACCGAATCGCCGCAGATCGCTATCCGAGAGGCATCGAGGTTCTGTTCCCCGCCGTTTTGGAGGATCCACTTTCCGACCGCGTAGTTCTGCTCGATCTGAGTCGGGTACTTCGCCTCGGGGCCCTGTCGTAGACGGGGAAGACCACCGCGGCGCCCGCTCCGACCGCCAGTTCGCGGACCAGCCACTACGAGTGACCGTGCCCCCGGCGTGCCCGATGAGGGGGGCAAGTGGCGGAGAACAGGCGGACGTCGGCCCGCGCCCGGAGAGCGTGCAGGTCAGCGGTCCTCCAGGTATGCGCCCGTCCGCACGTGCGATCTTCCAAACTGGTGGGGTTCCGGGATCGCAACCGCACTTGATTGGATAGTTGAGACTCCGCCGACACCAGCGGCACGCGCCCATGTCTTGTCCGTCTTCAGGACTCGTCGCAGGCGTCACGTTGACGCTGAAGGCTTACCTCATGCTCAGCAATCCACTCAGGCGGTGCTTCGAGTCCCAAGGCCACCGTCAACCTGTCTGGATCGTGTACCGAGATGGAGAGCTAGCCGTCTTCGTGTGGGTGAAAGTACAGCTCCAGCCCTCGGGTTGAACGCGGCCAGCCGGCGTCTTCACCAGCACTGAGGCGCTTCAGCGCTTGCTCCCACTCCTCTTGGCCGATCATGCATCCAGAGGCTCTCCTGAGCTCGATCACACTCCATACTTGGCCCTGCGAGTCTCCCGGGCCGTCGGGATCCAGTGGAGATCCGAACGCGGTGCCGACGACATGTGATCATGACGCCATGTCATCTGGCCGGATCATCTTCCTCAACGGCACCTCCAGCTCAGGGAAGTCGAGCATCGCCCGGGAGCTGCTGGACATCCTGGACGATGGCGTCTTCTTTCACTTGGCGGTCGACGGCTTCAACGCGATGCGCACCAAGCGGGTGCTGGAAGCGGACGAACTCGACGCCGCACTGCGGCGGACCAGGATGGGCTTCCACCGCTCGATCGCGGCCATGGCCGAGGCCGGCAACGACGTGGTGGTCGACCACGTGCTGAGCGAACCGTGGCGGTTGCTCGATTGCCTGACGGTGCTGCAGCCCGAGAATGTGCTGTTCGTGGGCGTGCACTGCCCGCTGGACGAGCTGGCCCGCCGCGAGCTGGCCCGCGGCGACCGCCCGCCGGGGCTCGCGGCGCACCAGTACGACCTGGTTCACAGCCACGGTGACTACGACCTGGAGTGCGACACAGGCGCCGCAAGCCCACGCGCATGCGCGCAGCAGATCAAGGAGTTCCTCCCATGCCGCCCCAGTCCCACCGCCTTCACTCGCCTCCGCCGAGACTACCTGGCGGGTAGTCAGGAATCGGTAACGGCGTGAGGCGCACATGTTCCGACGTGCCGGTCTGGTCGCGGCTGACCTCAGAGCCCCGAGCCTGATCCGTGCGGGCTGGGCATTGAAGACTCGCATCTACGGTTGGAATGTCCGCTGCGGGAAGCGCGGGCCGTGGGGGCAGGCGCCGCGGGACGGACCGTTGGGTGCCGCCACGCATCACGCTGTGGCCGCTCCACCATCGGCCAGACCAGGCAGGAGCACGGCGTGGCGGGACAGCTCCGGCATCGACGTGTCGTCCCCCGGGCTGTGCCGCCACGGCTGGCGCGCCCCAGTCGACGGGCTGGGGCAGCCGAGGCACGGCGGCGGAGCCCTCCGGGCCGGCGGCCGAGTCAGCAGACCGCGGCCCTGGCTTCGGCACGGCAGAAGTGAACACTGGGCCGCGCCGCAGTCCTCGGCGCCTCACCATATCCGGAGTTGGTGGGCCGTCTTGTCGGCAAGGCTCTCATTACCTGGGCGGTAATCGCGTGGCTGGGCAGGGCGCGGCATGGTGAGGTCATCGGGTTTCGGGCCGGCGCACTCCGACTCGCACCCGCGCCAACTGACCTGAATAGCAGGCCACTTCACTGGATGGAGAGTCCGTCATGTCGATCTACGCTGCTGCTGTTGCCCGTTACTTCGAGGCGTGGAACGCCACCAGCGCCGACGCGCTCGCCAAGGCGGTTGCCGCGGCGTGGTCCGAGGACGGTACCTACACCGACCCGTTGGCCGACGTGCGTGGCCACGAGCAGATCGCCTCGGTCATCGCGGCCGCGCACGAGCAGTTCCCCGGCTTCGAGTTCAAGCTGGCTGGTGACGTCGAGGGCAACCATCTCATCGCCCGTTTCAGCTGGGAGCTCGTGTCCACCGCCGATGGCTCTGCGCCGGTCGCCGGCTCGGACGTGGTCACCCTTGCCGAAGACGGCCGGATCACCTCCGTCCTCGGTTTCCTCGACCGGCTCCCTGAGGCATGAATCTTCGCCCGAGCGGAGATCGACAAGGGCCCGCCCTCCGGTCGCCCATGGTAGCCCCGGGACCGGGAGGACCGGCGCCTGATTGACCAGCAGCCACACATCGCGCAGGGCGGGCAACCGACTATCCGGCGGCCCGCCCCATGGCGTTTGGCCACGCTGCCCACTCCAACCCGAGGTCGGTGAGCTGCTGAAGCTTGTCGGCGGCGAACTCGGCACGGCTCTTGGCTTTCGGTAGGAACACCAAGGACCGCCTTCGCGGGCTCTGGGGGCCTTCACGGAGACCGTGCCGGACCCTGCGCACCAAGAGCTGTGCAGCCCAGGGGCGCCCGATTACGGCCTGTTGAAGGTCAGGCAGTTCAAGTGGTTGCGCAGGTCGTCCAGGCAGATGTACAGGAAGTCCGCCCCGCCGACGACGTCTGCGGGGACGGCCACGGAGATGGCAATCGACTTGCCGCACACGGGCTTGGTAGTACGTTCGCTCAGCCGGGTGGTGTTGGGGCCACCGTCGGATCGGTAGGCCGCGACATAGGTCAGGCGGCAGCTTGATGTACTGACCGACTTTTGCTCCCCGGTGAGCTGAACCGACCTGTTGTACCAGGTCAGGGTCCCCTTGGTGTAGGTCTGGCCGAAGGGGACCGCGTACTCACTCGTCGGGTAGGTGGCGGCATTCGAGTGCCCGACGGGCAACAAGGATAGGACCGCGGTTGCCAGTCCCAGAGAGGCGACGCGTCTTGTGGCAGAAAAGGCCATGAGTACTCCGTGAGTTGAGAAAGAGCCCGGCCGGGCTCGGACCCAGTGTTCCTGTTGACGGACCTGTGTTGCGGGCGTCTGAGGGAAGATCTGCCGATGGTCGATGAACTCCTCGTCCAGGGTGGGCAGTTCACTGGCGTGGAAGGCCTGCGCGTGGTCCCGGTCCACGCGTACGGCAGGCGGGACGCCGGCTGCGGGAGATCTTCCAGGACGTGGCGCCGGAGCCGCCGGTGCGGGTACAAGGCGGCGGTCGGCGGCGGTGTGATGACCGCGCTGTGCTGTGCAGCGATCACCTTTGTCGCCACGTCTTACGGCTGGAAGTACTCCGACATCAGGCGGCTGACCCATTCGGGCTGCTTGATGTTCACCGGGCGGAACTCCTCCATCGTCGGCTTCAGGTCGATGACCGGGGTCCCCGAGACGGCGTCGAGGCCCATCACCGTCAGTTCGCGGCCGTGGACGGACTCGATGGCGCAGGACGTTACCCCGATGCGGTTCGGCCTACGGGGGCCGCGGCCGGCGAAGACGCCAACGGGCGGGAGGTCGGAGCGGCCGCGGTAGGGGCGGGGTTCGCGGTAGTCGTCGCGTTCCGGAAACTGGTCGAAGATGAAGAGCACCTCCACGTGGGAGAAGCCCTCCAGACCCTGGAGGCAGGCCTCGCCGAAGCGCTCGTCGATGGTGATCGTGCTGCGGACGGCACCCCAGTTGTCGGTGTGCTGGACGTCCGTCCGGTTGTTCCGGACCGTGCCTATCGGTGTGATCTCGAAGCTCGGCATGGCCAGAGGTTATCCCCGCCGCACCCTGTCGGCATCGAGGCGATCGGCTCCGCCGTAGACCAGGTCCTGACCCGTCGGCAGGCCCGCGTCCAACAAGGATGGTGCACCGGCGATCTCAGATGAGGCTGATGGCGATGGAGATAGCGACGGCGATAACGGCGGCGATAACGACGGAGGCGAGGAAGCGCTCGTAGCGGCGGTGCAGTCGGCGGCAGCCGTTCAGCCAGGACACGGTGCGATCGACTACCCAGCGCTGTCGGCCCAGGCTGCCCGAGTTCTCCAAGCCGTGCCCGGCGATGCTCGGAACGATCTGTCGCGTGCACAGCCAGCTGCGCAGATGTCGGTCCCGTCAGGTGCCCCCTCGGTGGCAGCTACCGGCAGGCACAGCCCCACGCGGCCGTGAAGGTGATCGCTGTCGGCACAGCTCGGCCATCGCACCGCCACCAGCGGCCACTGCCACCGCCACCTCGTACTCGCCTCCACGGGCGGCTCCGGCGCCACGCTCTGGAAGATCACCCGCAACCCGTCCGGCACCGACCGCTCAACGAGTGCCGCATCTGATACGGCAACCACGACCATCCACCTCGCGCGCTGTGCGGCCGCCGATTCCGTCGATGCCGCCGATTCCGGCGGTCGAAACCCCGCCGAGATCCGCCCGGATGCCGTGCCACGACCTCGTCCGGCAGGCTTCCGCACCCCCGGCCGTGAGATCTACCTCCCCGGTCCCTCGACGGACCCTCGGCCCGTGACGCCTACCTCGTGCCACGCCAGTGCTAGCTCCGCGCATACCGTGATCTGCTGCGCGAGCCGCCGGCTGAGCTGCCAACCGATGCGGGCCCCCGGTCCGGAGGGTTCGGAGGCGCGCCCTCGCCCCCGCTGCGCACAGCGCCAGGAGCGCGGCGTGTTTGCCCGGTAACAGGGAGCCACCCCCCTTAGTTGACACGTCAATCTCCCTGGCGTAACTATTTGACGCGTCAATCAAAATGCGGGCGCGGTACCGGACGTCCCGGGTGCCAGAGGAGGAGTCCATGACGGCCACAACGTTCGAATTGGGGCTGAACTCGTTCGGAGAGGTCGCCACCGACGGCGGCCGGACGCTGAGCGATGCCGAGACCGTCCGTCTGTTGATCGAGGAAGCCAAGCTCGCCGAAGCCGTGGGGCTCGACACGTTCAGCGTCGGCGAGCACTACCGTGCGGGCCACAACGACAGCGCCACCCCCGTCCTGCTCGCCGCGATCGCCACCGCGACGGAACGCATCCGGCTCGGCACCTCCGTGACCGTGCTGAGCACCAACGACCCCGTGCGGCTCTACCACGAGTTCTCCACGCTGGACGCCGCCTCGAACGGCCGCGCCCAGCTCGTACTGGGGCGGGCATCGGCCACTGAGTCGTTCCCGCTGTTCGGCTACGACCTCGCCGACTACGAGGAACTGTTCGAGGAGAAGCTCGACCTGTTCATGCGCCTCCAGCGCGAGGAGACGGTGACCTGGTCGGGACGCTTCCGGCCGCCGCTCGTCGAGCGGCGGCTGCGTCCCCGGATGCCGGTCGGCGGCATACCCACCTGGATCGGCGTGGGCGGCAGCCCGAACTCCGTGGTCCGCGCCGCCCGTTACGGCCTGCCGCTCATGCTGGCCATCATCGGTGGACGCCCCGAGCGCTTCGCCGGCCACGTCGAGCTCTACCACCGGACGCTCGAACAGTTCGGGCACGCGAGGCAACCCGTCGCCCAGCACTCGCTGGGGCTCATCGCCGAAAGCGACGAGGAGGCGATCGAGACCTGGTGGCGGTACTGGCAACCGGTCGTCGCCGCTCTCGCGGAGGAGCGCGGGTTCTACAAGCCGACCCGCGAGCGCTACCTGTCCGAAGTGGGCAAGGGCGCGCTGTTCGTCGGCTCCCCGGAGACCGTCGCGCGCAAGATCGCGACGGTGGCCCGCGATCTGCACCTCACTCGCTTCGACCTCAAGTACGACGTCATGAACCTCCCCCGCGACGCCCGGGCCCGCACGATCGAGTTGCTGGGCCGCGAAGTCGCCCCGCGGGTGAGGGAACTGCTCGCGAAGGAGCCGGCCCATGTCTGATCTCGTCTTCGGTCTCGACACGTTCGGCGATGTCCCGCAGGACGACGCGGGCAACCTGGTCTCCGACGCACGGGCCATCCGGCAGGTGCTCGAAGAGGCCGTTCTCGCGGAGCAGATCGGTGTCGACGTCCTTGCCCTCGGCGAACACCACCGCCCGGAGTTCGCGATCTCCAGTCCGGAGACCGTCCTCGCCGGCATTGCCACGCGCACCAGCCGCATCCGGCTCTCGTCCGGTGTGACCGTGCTGAGCTCGGACGATCCGGTCCGCGTGTTCCAGCGGTTCTCGACGGTGGACGCGCTCTCGAACGGCCGGGCCGAGGTCATCCTCGGGCGCGGCTCCTTCACCGAGTCGTTCCCGCTCTTCGGATACGACCTGGCCGACTACGACGTGCTGTTCGAGGAGAAGATCGAGCTCTTCGCCAAGCTGCTGGAGGAGAAGCCCGTCACCTGGAGCGGCACCAAGCGGGCGCCGCTCGACGACGCCGACGTCTTCCCCAAGACCGAGTCCGGGCACCTGAGCACCTGGGTCGGTGTGGGCGGCTCACCCCAGTCGGTCATCCGCACCGCGTACTACGGGTTCCCTCTCATGATCGCCATCATCGGCGGCAGCCCGGAGCGCTTCGCGCCCTACATCGACCTCTACCAGCGAGCCACCGACAAGTTCGGCACGACCGCTCACCCGGTCGGAATGCACTCGCCCGGCTTCATCGCCCCCACGGACGAGGAGGCCCGGGAACTGCACTGGCCGCACTACAAGGTCATCCGTGACCGCATCGGCGCGTTGCGGGGCTGGCCGCCGGTCAGTAAGGACGAGTACGAGGCCGAGATCGAGCACGGCTCGCTCTACATCGGCTCGCCCGCGACGGTCGCCCGCAAGATGGCCCGCGTCATCAAGGCGCTCGGCGTCGGCCGTTTCGACCTCATCTACACCACGGGGGCACAGTCGATCAGCGCCCGCCTGCGCGCTGTCGAGCTGTACGGCACCAAGGTGCTCCCGATGGTCCGCGACATCCTCGCAGGCTGACGCCATGAACGGAGCAGAAATGGACATCACCGCCGCCGCTACCGTGCGCACGGTCGGCATCTTGGGTGCGGGGAAGGTCGGCACCGTGCTGGCGCGTCTGGCCCTGGCGGCCGGCAATCGCGTGGTCATCGCCGGATCGGGCGAGCCCGCCAAGATCGCACTCACCATCGACGTCCTCACGCCCGGCGCCGTCCCGGTGACCGCAGCGGAGGCCGCGGAGGCCGATGTCGTCGTCCTGGCGCTCCCGCTCGGCAAGTACCGCACGATTCCGGCCGAGGCGCTACGGGGCAAGCTCGTCATCGACGCCATGAACTACTGGTGGGAGGTCGACGGCATCCGCGATGACCTGACCGACCCACTCACCTCTTCGAGCGAGATCGTGCAGGCGTATCTGTCCGGGGCGCGGGTGGTCAAGGCGTTCAACCACATGGGCTACCACGATCTTGAGGACGGCGCCGAGCCCGCGGGGGCATCGGGACGCAAGGCGATCGCGATCGCCGGTGACGACCCGGACGACCTCGCCACCGTCGCGCGCCTCGTCAACGCGTTCGGCTTCGACCCCGTCATGGCAGGTCCCCTCGCCGAAGGAGTACGGCTCGAACCGGGCACCGAGCCTTTCGGCGCCAATGTCAGCGCCGGGGAGCTGCGCGCGATGCTCCTCCGCTTCCCGGAATCGGCGCGCGGACGGGCCGTGATCAGCGCGAGGGCCGCCGCCTCGGGGCCCAGCGACCAAGCAGCCTGACCGACCAACCCTGCGCTTGGCTGTCGGCAGGCGGCCGAAGGCCCGCGGGCTCAGCCCGGCGAACGAGGCTGTCCAGAACGCTTCCACGCCGTGACCACATCAGCTATGAGCAGGATCGTCCCACTGCAAGTGACAACAGGAGGCCGGGAGTTCAGGCGACCGATGCCCGGAAGGGGTCGGTGGGGAGGATCTCCGCCTCGTCGAAGATCTGCTTGCATCACTCACCGCGCGATCGTCCCAGACCGCGATCGACCACCCCTACCGGGAAAGCGCGACGTCGCCGATGTCCACGGCCCTTCTTCCCGAGCCATAGGTACCCGTTGTACCCGCATTACTCGCGACCCTCTACCGGAGCCGCGCGGAGCCGCTTACGGTCGGTGGGTCGGGCGGACGCGCCCCGTGCTGTCGCATGCCCCTCGCCTCGCCTCGCTGAGGCCTCGTCATGGCTGCGGCAATGCCGTTGGGCCGAGGCCCGTCAGCGCACCGAGACCAGGTGGCGACGCCGGTCACTGTCCGCAGGACCACCTGCACGAGACGACCACCCGGAATTGCTTGACGCGTCAAGCATTAGCTATTGTTCAGTCATCAACTACATGGTTGATCGTTAAATTACGATGTCGATCGAGGTGTTCCCCATGGGAACTGACACCGCTGCCGCGACGGACACCGGCTTCACGTCGGCGGCCCCGGGCGTCGGACGACTCCTGGTGCCGCCAGTACGGCAGCGCCTGACCCCGTGCGCCGACCACAGCCGAACCGGCAACCACCGCACCGCCGTTGAACTCGGGCGGAACCGGTGAAGTCCGCGATGCACGCCTCAGGCACGTGGTCGATCGCCATGAAGCGGACGTTGCGCCACGCAGGCACGGGAGCGGCGGCGCTCGCCCTCCTCCACGCGGCCCTTGTGGCGCTCTTCCCGGGCGACCGCAACCACCTCGGCCTGCTGGAGACGGCGCATGCCTTCTCAAAGATCCACGGCATCGCCCCGTTGGCCCTGATGGCACCGACCCTGCTCTGGCTGGCCCACCGGCAGCCCGCGGCCTACGCTCGCGCGGCCATCGCGTTGCTGCTGTCCGTTACGGCCGGCCTCGTCTTCGCCAAATCCGCGGCCATGCGCGGGCTGCCCTCGCCCGAGGGGTCTGTCGTTCATGACTACGTCGCGCTGCCAGGAGCCCTCACGGGTTGGTACCTGCTGATGGCGCTGGCCTTGGCCGCCGCCCTCTCGGCCGTGCGGGCGGGCATCGCCGTGCTGGTGGTCGCCGTGTCCGCTGTCGCGACGTCCGTGCTGACCGCCGACGACCCTGTGTACGGCGCGGTGTGGGCCGCGGGTGTGCCTCTGGTGGCGTGGTACGCCGCTGGACGCGTCCAGCGGCCCAGGACACGTGGTCGCGGGGGTGCGGATGCCTGGGAGCCGGAGGGCCGGGTCGTGCCGTTCCCGCATGGTGACCGGGTGACGCGGCAACGGCCGGCCACCGCCTCCGTATCGCTGCGGAAGACGGGCTGACGACCGTGCACATCGATGGCTTCATCGAGGCGGCCGGCTGGTGGTCCTACGCCGTTGTGTTCGCCGCGACGGCCGGCGAGACCAGCGCCTTTATCTGGCTGTTGGTCCCCGGGGAGTCCGTCATCCTCCTCGCGTCCGCCATCGCGGGCCGAGGTGGGTCTTCGAAGTCGCGGCCCGCGGTGAGCAGCACTCACAAGTCGTTCAGCTCGCCGCCAACGACCTCTGGGAGACCTGCCGCCGCTCCACGGCCGTCCGGAACGACAAGGCCGGCCTCCAGCGGATGGGAGACCGCCGCTTCGCCGGCGTCGTCAGCCCCGCGCTGCCCCCGCACGACGTGATGCGTCTGCGTGGCTGCATCGAGGACGCGAACACATACCGCACGAGCGCGGTGGTTCTGGACTGACCCGTCGCCGCGACATGCGACGCCGTTGCCCTGCCGATGTCTTGGCCCCGGAACGGCCGACGGACCGGGCGCCTCGCCGACGTCGGCATTCCTCACACGACCTCACGACCCGTCCGAACTCCCCTGCATGAGCAGTGAACAACCCACCCTGGGAAGGGAAGCCATGACTACCTCCATCACCGACAGCCAGACCGACGACTTCTGGTCGGCGAGTTCCCTTGCCGACCCCGGCACCGGCCGGCACCGTGGCCGCATCGCCGAGGACGATCGCTGCCCGCGCGCGAACGAACCCTTCGTGGGGCATGGCCGGCACCGTGGAATCACTCTCATTCCCGCCGTTGAGCTCGCACCCGTCGAGACTTTCCCGCGGCCCGAGGAAGTACCGGACGGGCGGTGATCGACTCCTCCCGCGTCCGGTCGGCCGGGCGGGGCCTGATGGCTGGCCGGGCCCTGCCGACCGCGCGGCAAGCACCGCGGCCTCAAGGGTGAGGCAGTCGTCGGGGCACGCTGCTGCCTTCGACAACACGCTCCTGGGGCCGCGGCGTGGCCTGCGAGCGGTCCTCGCGGGGGGTGGCCGCGCGTGAGCCGTGGTTGATCAGCAGTACACCGCTGATGATGACCGCGCCGCCGGTCACTTCGAGCAGATGGGGAACCTCGGACAGCCACACGAACGAGACGACGAGTGCGACCGGCGGCACCAGGTACAGGGCGGCGGTGGAGACGGCGAGCGGCAGCCGCGCCACGGCATAGCCCCAGATCACGAATCCCACGGCGGAGGGCAGCAGGCCGAGGTACGCCACTGAGACGAGCGCTTCCGACGGGGCACCGGCGACCACCTCCAGCGTCGCTGGAAGCAGCGGCAGCGCGAAGACCATCCCTGCCACCATCGCGTACGTCGCGACCTCGACGCCGCTGTAATGGCGCAGGAGGGGTTTGGACACGCTGTGGTACACGCCCTGCACCACAGCGGCTGCCAGGACCACGAGCGCGCCGGGTGAGAATCCGGTGGAGCCGCCTCCGAGCGCGACGACCACGCACCCTCCGAGGGCCACACCGCTGCCGATGATCACGCGACGCGTCAGCGCTTCCGACAGGAACGCCCTGCCCAGCAGAAGGCTGAAGACGGGGGCGATGGCGATGAGCATGCTGGCGGTGCCGGCGGACACATGCACCTCGCCCCAGTTGAGCAGGACCTGGTAGGCGGTCATGCCGGTGGCCCCGGCGAGGGCGATCAACGGCAGGTCCCCGCGCCGCGGGCACCGGACGCCGAGGAAGGGCGCCACCGCTGTCAGGGCCACGGCGGCGATGGCCAGCCGGAGGAAGGACAACGCGGCCACGCCCAGGCCCTCGTCCGCGACACGGATGGCCGGAAAGGCCGAGGCCCAGAGGACGACGACCCCTGCCAGGGCGAGGAAGTTGCGAGTGCCGGTGCCTGAGCTCATGACAATCACGATGCTCAGCAAGATGACAAAGGTCCAGTTATTTGTTCTTGCGTGACAAGGAAGGGGTCCTTATGTATTTGATGAGGGAGTGACCTGGCCATCGACACGGCTGATCGTCGAAGCGTGGCTATGCTTGAATCGTCCAGGGGAAATGCGTAAGGAACGCTCATGCTTGATGTGAGGCGACTGCGAGTACTGCAGTACCTGGCCACCCACGGAACCGTCGCGGCCGCGGCGGAGGCGCTGTTTCTGACCGCACCCGCCATTTCCCAGCAGCTGGCCGCGCTGGAACGGGAGGTGGGGCTGCCCGTCGTGGAGCGGCGCGGGCGCACCCTGCATCTGACCCCTGTCGGTGAGTTGCTGGTGTCCCATGCCGAGATCGTGCTGAGCAACCTGGCAGCCGCGGAATCGGATCTGGAGGCCATTCGCGGGGGTGGCCGCGGCCTCGTACGCGTCACCGCCTTCGCGTCCGCGGCCCGCGCTCTGATCGCTCCGGTGTGGAAACAGATGCTGGATGCGGAGGAGGAAACCGCAGGCTCGTTGACGCTGGAATTCGTCGAGCAGGAGCCCGAGGCCGCCTTGGAGGCCCTGCGTCGGCGAGACGTCGACCTGGCCGTCGTCCACGGGTACACGGTCTTGCCGCGGGACTTTCCGAGTGGATGTGAGCAGACCAAGCTGCTTGAGGAGCCCGTCCTGCTCGCGCTGCATCCCGAACACGCCTCGCGCATGGGGTTGAAGCCGGGCGAATCCGTGGACCTGGCGCGCCTTTCCGACAGTGTCTGGCTCACGCCCGCACCGGAGACGTCCTGCTACGAGATGATCCAGCGCGCCTGCGGCGCGGCCGGTTTCGTGCCGACCGTCCGCTCCCGCAGCAGCGACTTCTCCGTGCTCGCGTCGCTGGTTGCCGCGGGCGCCGGAGCGGCCCTCCTTCCCCGGATGACCCTCCCGGACACGCTGCCCGGGCCGATCAGCCTGCACCGTCTCCTTCACCCGGTGACCCGCACGGTCTACTCGGTCACCCCGAGCGGCACGTCCCGGCGACCCGACATCCGTCACCTCCAGGAACTGCTGCACCAGGCTGCCGAGACGGCCGTCCTGCGGACGCAGCCGATCTGAGGGCGCCCGACGAAGGACTCCACGCCGTAACGTGCGCCTCGGCCTCAGCATGCCTTCGCGATGTTCCGCAGCGCGGCGGTGAGTTGGGTGAGGTCATGACCGGCGAGGTCGTCCAGCATGCGCCGCCGCACGCTGGCCAGGTGGGCGGGCCAGGCTTCGCGGAGGCGGGCGAGCCCGCTGTCGGTGAGGACCGCGTTCCAGCCGCGCAGATCCTCGGTGCACCGGACGCGCTCGACGTACCCCTCCTTCTCAAGGCGGATGACGACTCGGGTCATCCCGCTGAGCGTGAGGGTGCAGGCCTCCGCGAGTTCACTCATCCGCATCTGACGGTCGGGCGCCTCTGACAGGAACATCAGGGGGGTGTACTCGGAGAGCCGCAACCCTCCGTCACGGATCATGTCCGCGTCGACCGCGCGCGGCAGCGCCATCATGACTTCGCCCAGCGCACGCACGAGCGCCTCTTCGGTGGCGTCCAAGGGGCGGAGGCCCTGCTCTGGAAGGTGCATGCCTCACACTCTATCTCCTTGATGCGTCAATCAAATAGTCGTTCTCTTGAGGAGCGCTTGCGTCAACAAGGCGAATCAGTGGTGGTGGCCGCTCCGGCCGAGGGTCTCCACGGGGGTCGCGCCGGGGCGGGTCCACTGCGGTACGGGGCGGCTGGTCGGGCCCCAGGTGGCGTTCCCGTCCGCGTCCGAGCGCCAGGACCAGCACGCGTTGCGCCCCTCGGGCCAGCCCTCGGGGCTGTCCTCCCACGCCTCGCCGCGGCCGTACGGCGTCATGTCGAGCAGTCCGAGGGATCCGTTGACCCGCTCATTGCCACGCCCTGTCGTGGAGTAGGTGAGGAACGCGCGGTCGCCGTCGCGCAGGAAGCAGGTGATGTGACCCATGTGGCCGCCGACCGGCGCGTCCACGTCGCGTACCGAGTACCAGGGCTGGGTGTAGCCCATGAACTCGACGTAGGAAGCCACCTCGTCCCAACGGCCCGTGGTCAGGAAGGCGAACGAGACACCCCGGGCGTTGAGGTAGACCGCGTCCTTCAGGTGCCAGGCCGTGGTGGTGCAGCCCTCGCACTGCCCCTGGTGCGGCGCGCCGTCGTGCCACATGTGCTTGTAGACCACGAGTTCGTCGCGGCCCTGGAACAGGTCCAGGAACGGGACCGGGCCGTCAGGCCCGACGACCTCGACCGTCCCGTCGAACTCCACCATCGGCAGCCGGCGGCGGGCCGCGGCGAGGGCGTCGCCCTCGCGGGTGTGCGCCTTCTCGCGGACCAGAAGCTCGTCACGGGCCGCCTGCCAGGTGGCCAGGTCGACGACAGGCGGGCGGCCGGGCAGCGCGGTGGTCGGATCGTGCGGCGTGGTCGTCATGGTGTCCTCCGTGGCGTCTCGTGTCGGTCAGCGTCCTACACCGTCCTACGACGGTCACCAGAACAGACTCGCGACCCGCCCGGAACTCATCGCGGCAGCGGGCGCCCCGGCCGAGCCCGCACGGACCATGTCGGGCTGACAAGTTCACGGACGGCACCCCGGCACCGGCGGGGACGAGGACGATTCAAGCGGCGCCTGCCCGCATCGCCCCAGGTGTGGAATCAGGGTTGTCGGACGTCATCGGACAGCGAGTCGGCCCCGCGCATGTACGCGGGGCCGGCTGTTGGCGTCGGTACGGCGTCATCTCGCCCGCTGATGGGTCACTTCGCCTGAGCGAGCCAGACCGCGTCGGCGCCGGCCGGGAACCGCAGCTGGCCGGTCGTGTCGTGCACGGCTCGCCACACCGCCTCGGCCACGTCGCTTTCCCTGGTGTACAGCTCCTGGCCCATGAAGTCGTCCATGGCCCTGCTCGCCCACGGCACGTAGGGCGCCGGGACCAGCTCGTCCAGCGAGGCGCCGTTCGTCGCCCTGGCCGCGAAGTTCGTCGTCAGGCAGGCGCCCGGCTCGACCGTCTTGGCCCGCACACCGAACGGAGCGAGTTCGAGCGCGAGGGACGCGGTGAAGCCCTCGACGGCCATCTTGCTCGCCTTGTACACGGCCGAGAGCGGCATGTGTCCCAGCACCACGCTGGAGGTCACGTTGACCACCACGCCGCTGCCGCGCTCGCGGAACTGGGGGAGTACCGCCTGGGTCGTCGCCATCACGCCGAAGGTGTTGGTGTCGAAGACCTCCCGTACCCGGGCCATGGGGGTGCCCTCGAACACGCTGATCGAGGGCACGCCCGCGTTGTTGACCAGGGCGTCGACGGGGCCGGCCGCATCGACTGCGGCGGTGATGCTCTCCGGGTCGGTCACGTCGAGTCCGACGACGCGCAGCCGGTCCGAGGCGGGCAGGACGTCCGGACGCGGGGTGCGCATCGTGGCGATGACGTTCCACCCCTGCGCGTGGAAGTGAAGCGCTGTCGCCCGCCCGTATCCGGATGACGTACCGGTGATCAGAACTGTCTTCATAGTGATCCTCGCGATGTGGTGGGATCCACGGAACGGACAGACATTTTCCTGCTCCGTGGAGGAATCAGTGATCCCAGTAAATCGCCCTGACCTGCTGAAATAGTAGAACTATCCTCGCTCCTTCTTGCACGATCCTCCAACGCGCTCCGGGCTTGTTCAGGGCAAGACCGTCACGGGGGCCGGGGTGGCGCCGCGCAGGCGGGCAGCGTCCCGGCTCGGCGGCGCGCCGAACTGGCGGCGGTACTCCCGGCTGAACTGCGAGGGATTGTCATAGCCGACGCGCTGGCCGACCCCGGTGACGTCGCCGGGGTGGGTGGCGAGCAGCAGCCGGGCCTCCTGCAGCCGGATCTGCTTCTGGAACTGGATGGGGCTCATCGCGGTCACCGCCTGGAAGTTGCGGTAGAAGGCGGAGACGCTCATGCCGGACATGCGTGCCACGTCCTCGACGCGGAAGGACTGCGCGTAGTGCTCGCGGATCCACCGCACGGCCCGGGACACGTGGCTGAGGCCGCTGTCGGCCAGGCCGAGCTCGCGTACCGTCGCACCCTGCTCGCCGGTGATCAGGCGCCACAGGATCTCGCGCTTGACCAGCGGCGCGAGCACGGCCCGGTCGCGGGGTTCGTCGAGCAGACGCAGCAGCCGGACCACCGCGTCGAGCAGCGCGGTCGAAGCGTCGCTGACGGCGATCCCCGACGGAACGCCTCCGCCGACACGGGGGAGGTCGCCGGGACCGGCCTGCAGCAGCAGTTCGGCGACGGCGGACGGTTCCAGGGTGAGACCGAAGCCGAGAGCCGGCTGCTCGGGATCGGCCTGGGTGAACTGCCCCGTGACGGGCAGGTCGACGGAGGCGACCAGGTACTGGCCGGGCCCGTACTCGTAGACCCTCTCGCCCAGAGCGAGGCGTTTGGCGCCCTGGGCGATGACCGCCAGCACCGTGCCCGACATGGAGGGCGCCGGCGGATCCGGGCGGTCCACCTTCGAGATGAGGACGCCATCGATCGCGGTGGTCCAGTCGGGCCGGGCATGCCGGTCCAGCAGGGTGCGGAGCTCTTCGAGGCACATGCCGTTCATTGCAGCACCCTTCCCTGGCTGGGCTCCCACGACAGAGAGGATCGTGCAAGTACGGGCGAGCATCATTCTAACGTTTTCGCAGGTCAGGCCGCTTGAATGGAATCACTTCCCGACCCCGACCCCGACTACGTCCCGGTCCGCGGCAACGCCGCCTTCTGAACCTCGATTCGATCCGCGCCCTTCTGTCGTCCTCGGCGTCGGCCGACACCCCCGTCCTCGCCCCACCGTCCAGCAGCACCCCATGAAAGGACCGCGACCATGACCACGGCCCGCCCCGCCCTGGACCCACAACTGCGTGAACTGCTGGCGGACATGCCCCTCATGTCCCAGCTCACCCCGGAAGTACTCGCCCACCTGCGTCAACTCCCCTCGACGCCCGTCGAGCCACCACTCGCACAGCGGCAGGTCGACCGGCGCGAGTTCACCGTTCCGACCAAGGACGGTGCGCAGCTCCGCCTCTCGGTCTTCAGTCCCGCGTGCACCGACCGCACCACCACAGCCGCTGCCGCACCCTGCATCTACTGGATCCACGGCGGGGGGATGGTCATGGGAGACCGCTTCTCGCAGATCGACATCCCGCTGGAGTGGCTCGACGAGTTCGGCGCGGTCGTCGTCTCCGTGGACTACCGGCTCGCACCGGAGGCCACCGGCACCACCCTCGTCGACGACTGCTACCAAGGTCTCCTCTGGACCGCCGAACACGCCGCCGAACTGGGCATCGACCCCGCCCGGATCATCGCCGCCGGCGCCAGCGCGGGCGGCGGACTCGCCGCCGGCCTCACCCTGCTGGCACGCGACCTCGGCACCCCGGCGATTGCCGCACAGATGCTGATCTGCCCCATGCTCGACCACCGCAACACCAGCACCTCCAGCCGCCAGTACGCCGACGCGCCCGGCGTGTGGACCGGCGAGATGAACGCGTTCGGATGGCGCGCCGTCCTCGGCGACCTCACCGACGAGCAGATACCCCCGTACGTCTCACCCGCACTGGCCGCCGACCTCTCGGGCCTGCCGACCACCTACATCGACACCGGCTCCGCCGAAGTCTTCCGCGACGAGGACACCGACTACGCCACCCGCATCTGGGCGGTCGGCGGCCAGGCCGAACTCCACGTCTGGGCAGGCGGCTTCCACGGCTTCGACGCCCTGTTCCCGCGGGCGCCCATCTCGGCAACAGCCCGCCGAACCCGCACCGACTGGCTGGCCCGACTTCTGCTCCAGAACCGCGCCGCGTAATGCGGGCGACGGCGCAGGCGGCGAGCACACTGACTCGCCGCCTTGCCGGCGACCGGAGCCGGGAAGCGCAGTCGGACAACGGACACCAGCACGCTATGGCAATCGCTCACCCCTTGCAGGGACCGGAGCACACCTGGTGGCAGCGTCAGCGCAGTGGGGGCGGCCCGTCCTCGGCCCCCGTTCCCCATCCAGATGGATCGGTGCCCACCGTGAACGCGAGGGACTGTATATGCCGCAGCGCATCTGTCGTCAGATACGTTCGGCCGTACGGCGCGTTGTCGACCCGCGCCGACTGGATGTAGCGGCGGGCGTCCGAGGTGCCGGGTGCCGTCACCGTGAGCGCCCCGCGGGGGTAGTAGCGGCGGTCCAGCCGCAGGTCGACGCGTTCGAAGACGGGTGTGGACAGGCCCCAGGTGTCGTAGCCGGGCTGCACCGGGAAGATGCCGATCGAGGACAGCACGTTCCAGGCGGACATGGTGCCCAGGTCGTCGTTGCCGGTCATGCCGGTCGGGGCGTCCGTGAAGAGGGTCAGCGCGGCGTGCACGACATCGGTGGTCTTCCACGGCTGGCCGGTCGAGAGGTAGGTGTACGGGGCGATGAGGTCGGGCTCGTTCTGCGGGTTGTACTTGTCCGCGTTGTAGTAGTCGTACGGGCCGTTCACCCATACCTCGCGAGCCGTCTTCGCGGGGTCCCGCACCAACTGGTCGTAGGCGAAGAAGGAGTCCAGCCGGTCGTTGGCCGACTGCTTGCCGCCGATCAAACCGACCATCCCCGGCAGGTCCTGCGGTACGAGCCACTGGTACTGCCAGGCCGTGCCCTCGTGGAATCCCTCGCTGCGCGCCGGGTCCGCCGGGCCCGTGAAGGCGCCGGAGGCGTCGCGTGCGCGGAAGAAGCCGGTCGAGGTGTCAAAGATCTTCCGGTAGTTCTGGGCCCGGGCGGCGTAGCGTGACGCGTCGGCGTCGTGGCCGAGGTCGCCGGCCATCTGGGCGAGCATTGCGTCCGACAGCGCATACTCCAGAGTCGCGGACGCACCGTGGTCGTAGTCGGAGTCACCGGGTTTCACGTGCGGGCGGCCCTTGATGTAGGGCGCGAAGCCTCCCCCGATGTATTCATCGTTGGCCTCGCGGCCCACGGCCGGCGAGTCGGCGGGCGGCACTCCGTCGGCGTTTGTCTTCAGCGCGCGGTAGGCCCGTTCCTCGTAGCCCTTGAGCAGACCCTGCTGGTAGGCGTTGGTGAGGAACGGGGTCACCGGGTCGCCGGTCATGATGTTCGTCTCGACCGTGCCGTAGCCCCACTTCGGCAGCCAGCCGCTCTCCTCGTCGATCTTGATGACGGAGATCGCCATGTCCCGCGCCTCACGCGGTGCGAGCAGGGACAGGAGCTGGGACTGGGTGCGGTAGGTGTCCCACAGGGACCAGTTCTGGTAGTACGTGAAGCCCCGGGCGCGGTGGATCCTCTGGTCCCAGCCGGTGTATCGGCCGTCGGCGTCGCTCCCGATGTTGGGTGCCAGGAACGACCGGTACAGGGACGAGTAGAAGGTGCGGCGGAGCGTGTCGCTGCCACCCTGCGCACGTACGGTTTCGAGTCGGTCCTCCCAGGCGAGCCGCGCGGCGTCGCGAACCTGGTCGAAGGAACGGCCGCCCTCGGTGAGGAGGTTGACGGCCGCGCCGTGCGCGTCGACGTACGAGAGGGCCGTCGTCGCCTCGACGGTCCGGTCCTTGGTCGTGTCGAAGCGGACGTAGGCGCCGTCCCGGCCGGTGTCCGAGCCGTCGGTGACCGTGGAGCCGTTCCACGTGCCGTGGGCGGTGAACGGACGGTCGAAGCGGGTGATGGTGTAGACGGTGTACGGCTTGGTGTCCTGGCAGAAGCCGCTGCCGGTGATCGTGGTGCGCACGGTCCGGTTGTCGAGCACCTCGACCTTGGTGGAGACGTTGCGATGCAGTGACTGGCCGGCGTTCAGCAGGACGTTGGCCTTGTCGGTGGCCGGGAAGGTGTAGCGCTGCACGCCGGTGCGCGCGGTGGCCGTCAGTTCCGCGTCGATGCCGGTCTTCAACCCGACCTTGTAGTAGCCGGGGCTTGCCTTTTCCGTGTCGTGACTGAACTCGGCCTGGTACTTGGCGTAATCCGTCTGCGTGACCTCGCCGGTGGTCGGCAGCACCGGCAGGTCGCCGCCCAGGCCGCAGCCGACACCGGAGAGATGCACGAGGGAGAAGCCGCGGATGTGGTTCTGGGAGTAGTCGTAACCGGTGTTGTGTCCGGTGTCCGGCGAGAACTGCACCATCCCGAAGGGCACCGCCGCGCCGGGGTAGGTGTTCCCCTCGTTCTCGGTGCCGATGAACGGGTTGACGAGATCGGTGAGTTCGCCGTCCTCGGCGGCAGCCGCCTGGGACGCCACGGGCGCGATGAGTGCGGCGCCGAGGACCGCGAATGTCGCGAGCGCACTGCGTATGCGCTGAGTCCATCTCATGAGCGTCAGCTCCCTCTTGTAGACAACGTTGTCATGACGGTCGCTCATCCTTCAGGTCGCATGAGTGGCCGTCAAGAGGTTCATTGCCAAGGGGAGTTGGCAGAGCTTCGTGGTCGCTGGGGCTCAGTCGGCCGAGACCGTCTCCGCTTCGGCTGCCGGCGAAGTCGATTTCGAGGCACGGCCAGGGTCCTGCCCGATGCCGCGAGGAGTGGTGGGCGACCCGGAAGCCTGACCGCGTGGCCGCCTGAATGGGGGGACGGCCACCAGTCCGAAGCCGAGGAGCGCCGCGATCAGGTGGCCGACCGTGGTGAAGTCCGGCAGGGGCCCGGGCCACTCGGCACCGCCCAGGGGCCAGGCGAGCACGAAGGCCGCCCAGGGGAGGCGGGCACGCCGGGGCAGGGCGAGTGTGCCGACCGCCATCACGGCCTGGGCGCCGTAGCTGACCCCGTAGTCCGAAGCCTGCCGGACGGCCGCCGGATACCAGCCGTGCTGAAGTGCGACGGTGGCGACGACAGCGGTGAGCAGGGTGGCTGCGACATGCCCGCCGAGGAACACGGCCACGGCGCGCGGCTTGCCCCACCGGCTCTCCACCCAGGCCAGGAAGCAGCAGACGCCTAGGCCCAGAGTGATGAAGGTCCCTACGAATTCGAGTGAGGCGACATCCGTGAGCGTACCGTCGAAGAACAGCAGGCTGCCGAGCAGTGAGGCCGCTGGATGGTCATGCAGGTTGTCCAGGTTGGTGCTGACGTGGTTCAACAGGGTGGCCGCCCGCTCGGCCGACAGCCCGTAGCTGACCCAGGCGTGGCTGACGAGGAGTAGACAGACATAGGCGAGGGTCAGCGGCGCACGGCGCGGGTACGCACGGGCGGTACGGAGCAGGCGGCCCAAGTGGTCCCACGGGGACTGAGAGTTCATGCTGTGAGATTGTCCCGGTCGACCGACGCTGAGGAGTGGCAGGGTGCCGGTAGTCCGGCGTGTCGCAATCTGAGTCCAGCGATCACCGGTCCTGCGCTTGCAGGCGTATGCACACCTCGAACTGCGCGCCGACCTGTCCCGCGCGCTGCGGGTCAGCGGCGTCGTCATCGTCCCGGCCGCCGTCTTCTTCCTCGCCTTCGGCCCGCAGATCGCCCAGCTGCTGTTCGCGCACGGCGCCCCCAAGGCCCCCGCCACCGTGCCCCTGGGCCGCATGCTGCAAGCCTTCGGCCTGGGACTGATCCCGTTCTCCGCCCAATACCTCCTGCTGCGCGGTTTCTACGCCTACGACGACACCCGCACGCCGTTCCGCATGGCTCTGTGGATCAGCGGCATCAACATCGCTCTCGCCGCGGCCTGCCACCTCCTGTTCTCCCCGCGCTGGGCGGTCACGGGGATGGCCGCCGCCTACGCCCTGTCCTACGCGATCGGCCTGCTGCTGACCGCCCTGCGGCTGCGACGGCGCACGGAGGGGCTGCTGGACGGCCGACGGATCTGTCGCACCTACGCCAAGTTGACCGCAGCCGCCACTGCTGCCGGAGGCGTGGCGCGGATCCTGCGGATCGGCGAACTGCGTAGCCTGCCGGGGATGGGCTGAATCCGGCGCCAGTGGTCACGCTGGTGACCTGAGTCGCAGATGTGTCATACGGGCGATCGCCCGTCGCTCAGCTCTGCTGATGCATCAGTGGATCGATCAGGCGAGTTTTGTGCATTGGACGGATCGGTTCCGGGGTTCGTACGTTCCACGGCAAGCCGCCAACACCGCCCCGGAGGTCCGCCGTGAGCACCGACACCTCGCACCCTCATGGCCGCCCACCGGAAGCCATGACGGCCGCGGCGGCACCTGCCCCGCCCGTGCCGCTTCTCGCCTACGTCCCCCTTCGCGAGCGTCCGCTCAGACGCCTTCCCCAACTGATCGCCGGCCTCGCCCTCTACGGATTCAGCCTCTCGGTCATGGTTCGGGCCTCGCTGGGCGTCAACCCCTGGAGCGTTCTCAACGAGGGGGTGGAGAACCACACGCCCCTCAGCTTCGGCATGGTCAGCGCCGTCGTCGGAGCCTTCGTGCTCCTGCTGTGGATCCCGCTCCGGCAGCGACCGACACTCGGCACCGTCGCCAACGTGATCGTCCTGGCCTGCTCGTCGGATCTCGGCCTCGCACTGATCCCTCAGCACCTCGGGCTCCCGGTCCGGGCGTGTCTCCTGGCCGGAGGCATTCTCCTCAACGGGTTCTCCATCGCCGTCTACGTCGGCGCACGCTTCGGACCGGGCCCCCGAGACGGACTGATGACCGGAGTGTCCAGTGTCACCAAGGGCTCCATACGTGTCATCCGCACCTTGATCGAGATCGCCGTGCTCGTGGTGGGCCGGCTGCTCGGCGGAAGCGTGGGCGTGGGCACAGTGGTGTACGCACTGAGCGTCGGTGCCATCACCCAGTTCTTCCTGCCCCGGTTCGCCTACCGCAAAGACACCGACCCCGGGGCGCCCGGAACGCGCCGCGCTCCGCGCACGGATCCCGCCCAGGGTCTGCTGTGAAAGTGGATCGCGCTGCCCGTTCTACGCAGCCTTCTCCGCGGCGAGAGCGAGCCGGCGGTGGGTGCGTGCCATCATGGCGCGGGCCATGAAGGGGTGGATCCTTTTCACGACGCCCCAATAGAGCCTGGAGCGCAACGCGTTCGTCTGCACCGAGCTGCACAGGGTGACGTACTCGTCGTCGACGACGATCGAGGCCCAGGCGTCGAGGCCGGCCGTGCTCACCTCCATGAGCGCCTCGCCGTCCTGCTGCGCCGCGATGGGAAAGGCGTCACGCAGGATGCCCGTCCAGGCCGCCGGATCGCGTGGCATTCCGGGCCGCAGCTGCATCGCGTACGCGTCCTGGTAGTCGGGCCGGTCCACGGCTGTCCTGATCAGTCGGGCGCCCTCGGGAAACCCCACTGCTACGGGCCAGTTCTTGCCCATCGTGCACCTCCATACGCTGGCGTATGGAAACCGTACGGTAGCGTATGGTCATGGTGCAACGGCAGCAGAACAAGAAGGCCAGGCTCAGTGCCCGTGACTGGGCGGACGCCGCGCTCGCCGCCATTCGCGAAGGCGGCCTCGCGGCGGTGGCGGTCGAGCCGCTCGCTGCCCGCCTCGGTACCACGAAGGGCAGCTTCTACTGGCACTTCGGCAACCGCGAAGCACTGATCGAGGCCGCGCTCGCCCGCTGGATCGAGGCGGACACCGAAGAGATCATCGCTGCCGTGGAGACCGAGCCGGACCCGGAGCAGCGACTGCGCAGACTGTTCACCAAGGTCACCAAGCCCGCGGTCGCCGATCCGACCGAGCTCTCGCTGCTGGCCAGCATCGACCGTCCCCAGGTCGCCGCCGCGCTGCGGCAGGTCACCGAACGCCGGATCGGCTACCTGGCCGGGCTGTTCACGGAGCTCGGCTTCGCCGAGGACGAGGCACGGCGGCGCGGACTGATGGCGTACAGCTTCTATCTGGGACACACCCAGCTCGGCCACGCCGTTCCGTCGGTACTCCCGTCGTCCGAGGGCTTCCTTACGTACCTGGAGGCGACGATGGACGCGCTGCTCCGCCCGAAGTCCTGAGCTGCCGGTGGGGGAGTGGTCCGTGCCGGAGGCGCACTCGGCACGGACCGCCGGCACATCGTTTGGGCCGTCAGGGCGTCAGCGAGTTGGACGGCGGTCCCGACGGAAGCCCGTCGTCCGGGGGCGGCGTGTACCGCCACATGTCCGTCGGTGTGCTCAGCGGCGCGGGAGCGGGATCTGTGGGGTAGGCGAACGGCCCGGCATGGTTGTACATGAGCAGGAGCATGACTCCGACGAAGACGATGGTGATGATGATCAGGGCGAAGCCGATGGGGTTCTGCGGGTTGTACTGGTAGCGGTTCGTCCCCCACTCGCTTCGCTTGAATATCGGTTCGTTGTCATCGAAGCGCACACACGGGACCCTATGCGCCGGCACACCTTGTGCGAAGCCGTCGTCACCACCACCGCCCGCGGCCTTTCTCCTGGGTGCCGGAGGGCATCGTCCAGGGCTGCGCGGAAGGTCCGCTGGTCGTTTTCCGGTAGCGGCCCGTCCTTCGGGTGGAAGAAGCCCGTGGAGCCCCGCGGCAGTGTGAACGCTGCGTCCTTGTCTTCGGCCATGTTGCTCATTCTGCCGGGGGGAAACCCAGTCGGCGTCTCACCACGTCCGCGACGTGCTCAGGTGTGCGCACAGCCCCGCCAACGCCGTCAGCACGGTGTCGTTGGCATTCCGGTTGCCGACGGTGAGACGGAGTCCCTCGCCGGGGTAGTGGCGTGCCTGGACACCGGCGTTGGTGAGTGCTGCGGCGCCCTCGTCGATCGGATCGGGTGCGGCGAGCCAGACGGAATTGGCATGGCCGGGGCGTACCTGCCAGCCGAGGGACATGAGTTCACGCCGGAGCCGTTCGCGTTCGGCGACGACGGTGTCCACGCGTAGGCGCAGCTCGCCTTCGGCCTGTAGGGAGGCCTTTACCGCCGCCGTTGCCACCGCGTTGATCCCGAAGGGCAACTGTTGCCGACGGATCCGCTCCACCAGGTCAGGAGCGCCGAGTCCGAAACCGACCCGCAGGGCGGCGAGGCCGTAGGCCTTCGAGAAGGTGCGCAGGACCAGCAGGTTGGGATGTGCGTCCAGGAGCGCGGACGTATCCGGCAGGCGCGTGTCGCGGGCGAACTCCACGTACGCCTCGTCGAGGAGCACGGTGACGCGTCGGGGGACCTGACGCAGGAACACCGACAGTGCGTCGGCGGTGACGAGGCTCCCGGTGGGGTTGTGCGGATTGCACAGCACCACGACGCGGGTGCGCTGGTCGATTGCAGCGAGCAGGGCGTCCAGATCCTGGTGTCCGTCCGGCGACAGCGGGATGGGGACAGGTTGAGCGCCGACCATGGCGGCCAGCAGGGGATAGGCGTCGAAGGTGCGCCAGGCGTAGGCCACCGTGTCGCCGGGCTGGACCACCGCCCGGAGCAACTGCAGGGCCACGCCGACCGATCCGCTGCCGACCGCGACGCGGTCGGAGGTCACCCGGCACCACGTGGCGATCTGCTCGGTGAGGTCGTCGGGGTGGAACTGCGGGTACCGGTGGGCCTGTGCGACGGCCCGTTGCATCGCCTCGCGTACCGAGGGCAGTGGGGGATACGGGCTCTCGTTCAGGGCAAGTCGGTGCAGCACCGGGATGTCCATGCCTCAGTCCCGTCCGCCGTGCCAGCGAACGGCCACGGCACCGGCGAAGTCGCCTGCGTGGGCGAAGCCCCCGAGCACCATGAGGTCGCCGTCCTCCACCTGCCGGGAGCCGATCGCGCGGTCCAAGGTGATCGGGATGGCCGCGCCGAACAGATTCCCGTACTCGTCGAAGGTGTTCAGGTGCCGTTCGGCCGGCAGTTGCAGCGCCTCGCGCCAGTTCCGCAGGAACGTACGGTTGGGCTGGTTGGTGATGAGGACGTCGATGTCGGTGCTCGCCACGCCGAGCCGCCGGCACAGGTCCATGACCACCTCGGGGACGAGGCGGTTCCCGCGTGCCAGGACCTTGGCCACGCTTGCGTCGGTGAACCCGATCCGCAGCTGGGACTCTCCCGGCTCCCAGTACTTGCGACCGTCCTCGACCGCCACGGTCATGTCGCCGGCGTACTCGCCGATGTGCCGGGTCTCCACGTCGAGGACCGGTGACTGGGCCGACGTCGTCACGAACGCCACACCGCACCCGTCGCCCGGGATCGCCGCTTGGGCGAGTTTGCGCACCTCGGACTGGGTGAAGCACTGCCCCGCGGCGCTTTGCGCGTTGCAGATCAGCGCGGTCTTCGCGTCAGTGGTGGTGAGGATCTGCCGGGCCATCTTCACCATGTACACAAAGGACGCGCAGCCCGCGTTGGCCACGTCGACGAGCCACTCCGGGTTCAGTCCCAGCCGACGCGCCACCTCGGTTCCGGCGCCCACGAACGGCAGGTCCGGCAACTGGCTGTGCACCAACAGCACGTCGACGGCTCGGATCTCCGCCCCGCCGTGCCGTTCGATCAGGGGTTGTACGGCCCGTTCGATCATGTCCGCGTTCGTCTCGTCCGCGGCCACATGGTGCCGTGACGGTGGGACCTTGAACATGGGGTGGTTGCGGAGCTTGTCCTCGGCTCCGGGGTACTCGGTGTAGAACTCCGCGGGGACCGGCTTGCCGGGAAGATAGCTCGCCACGTCGGTGAGGCTGACCGTCGTCACCGCGCCACCGCCCTGGCCGGAGCCACGCTGACCGGCAGGCCGCCCCGGTGCCGATGTTCCAGGATCGCCTTGAGATTGTTCATCTCCAAGGTGTGCCCCGCGTAGAAGAGGTCCCAGTAGTCGCCCACCCAGGGCCGGTCCGGGCGCGGCGCCTTCTCGGGATGCGGGTTGGTGTCGTAGTAGGGGTGCCGGCAGTTGGTCCAGGTGATCACCGAACCCGGCTTGTCGAGCACCAGGCGGGCCGGGACGACACGCATCAGGTAGATCATCCACAGCTTCTCGCCCTGGTCCCACGAGCAGTGGTAGTCCACGGTCATGGCCTCGGGGTTGGCGACCACCTCGCAGTAGATCCTGGTGTCGTCCTCCAGTCGGTCGTGACCGACCCACAGCCCCGGGGTGCCGCTGGGCGCGAAGTCCCGCAGGCTGCAGGTCCATTCCTCCAGATGGTGCCCCTGGCGCAGGTAGTCGTAGGCCTGCTCAGGGGGGCAGTCGACGTACTCGTGGATGGTGCAGTACTGCCCGTAGACCTGGTGGTGGGGGTAGACCGCGTGGGTGAGCTCCATGCAGTGGGCGGTCAGTTCCTGCTTGTCGGCGTTCTCGATCCGGATCAGACCGGGGATGTCAGCCAACGTGGACGACTCCTCGCTCATCTGAACCCTCCTTGCTCTTGTTGGCTTCGGTGAAGGACTGGAAGGGAAGGAACGGGGGGATCTCCCGCGGGTCGCAGGGCACCACGACGAACGCCGGGCCGCCGCCCGCGTTGCCGCGCAGCAGGGCCGTGCGCAGCTGTGCCGCGTCGTCGGCTCCCGTGGCCTCCAACGACGGGAAGGCGGCGGCCACTCCGGCGGCTATGTCGGTCGGGGCGAACAGATCGTCGCTGCGGACGCCGCCCTGGAGGAACTCCTCGCGCAGCGCGCACATGGCGTGGGCGTTGTTGTTGAAGATCACGAACGTCACGGGTGCGTCGTACTCCACGGCGGTGTGCACCTCCATCCCGTGCATGAAGAAGGCCCCGTCGCCGGCGATGACGTAGGTGCGTCGGCCGGTGGCGAGCGCGGCACCGATGCCGGCACCGAAGGTGTAGCCCATGCCGCCCATGCCGAGCGCCACCACGAAGCGGCCGTGGCGCGGTGCCGGCAGGAGATGGATCGCGCTGGCGCCCGTGTTGCCGGCGTCCACGAAGACGTGGGCGTCCTGGGGGAGTGCCGCCTCCACCGCGGCGACCGCCTGGTCATGGGGGACGGTTCGTTCTCGGTCCCCAAAGAGCGGACCCGGTGTGGGCGCGGGAAGGGGGCCGGCGTGCGGCGGGCAAGGACGTGGGTGCGGTGGCAGCCGTACGGTCACCGCGCGCAGCGCGTCGCGCAGATTGCCACCCAGTGCGATGCCTGCCACGAACGGTGGTTCGGGGCCGAGACAGACGACGTCGGTGGCGGCCAGGGCCTGGTCGAGGCCACCGCGTGCCAGGAGCGGCAGTCGGGTACCGACCAGCAGGCACAGGTCGGCCCGCCGCAGACAGTCTTCGACGTTGGCGTGGCCCATCACCCCGGCTACGCCCGCGAATCGGGGATCACGGTTGTCGAAGACGTCCTTGGCGTCCGGGGTGACCGCCACCCATGCCCCGAGGCACTGGGCCAGTTCGGCCAGTTCCCCGCGCGCGTCGTCGGCGGCAACACCCTCACCGGCGATGACGAGGACGCGACCGGCCTCGTGAAGGGCGTCCGACACGGCGCCGACGGCAGCTGTGTCGAGCCGCGCCGCGGATGCCGTCGCGGGGCCGCCCGGTGATGTCGGGGCCATGTCGTGGGCGGGTACCTGGATGCGCGCCTGCTGCACGTCCTTGGGCAGCAACAGCACGGCCGGCCCGCGCGGTTCGGCCTGCGCCGCCGCGACTGCCAGGGGCAGCAACTCCGTGAGCGAGGACGCGTCATCGACCCGGGCGCAGAACCGGGAGACGGGCGCGAAGACCTCCCGTGCGTCGAAGGAGCCCGCCTTGCCGCTGGAGTCCTGGAACGCCCCGTGCCCTTCCTGGCCGGTCGGAGGCTGACCCACCAGGGCCAGCACGGGCACCCGGGACGCGTACGCCTCCGCCAGACCCGGTACGAGATTCATCGCCCCACCGCCCGAGGTGGCGGCAACAACGCCGAGGCGCCCGGTGACACGCGCGTATCCGTCGGCCATGGTGACGGCGGAGAACTCGTGTTTGGCGACGACGCCGCGGACGGCGCCGCCGCGGTGCACCGCGTCATACAGGTCCTCGATGTTCGCGCCGCCGACGCCGAACATGTGGGTGACGCCGGCCCTGGCGAGTTCCCCGGCCAGGTAGTCGACCGTCCGTACCGTTCCTGCCTCGCGTAACTCCGAGGTCGCGGTGGTCATACGGGGCTCCCCTCCCTCTCGTGGTGCCGGTCGATGAGGCCGGATGGCGAGATGACCTGAAAACGGTGCCGGTATTCCTTGGGGGTGAGTCCCAGGGTTCGTCCGAAGGAGCGGAAGAACGTCTCGGTGGCGGCGAAGCCGCAGCGGCCGGCTATCTGGCCGATCGTCAGGTCCGTCGTCTCCAGCAGTTCGCGAGCACGGGCGATACGCGTCCGCTCGACGTACTGGCCGGGTGTCGTGCCCACCTCGCGCCGGAAGACCCGGGCGAAGTTGCGCTGACTCATGTTGGCCTGCCGCGCGATCTCGGCCACGGGCAGCGGGTTGTCCAGGTTGTCGAGAATCCACTCCTGTGCCGCCCGGATCGGCGGGTGGTCGGCCAACTGGGCGTCGAGGACGGCGCTGTACTGGGACTGCCCTCCGTGCCGCTTGAGGAACAGCACCAGAAACCGTGCCGTCTCCAGCGCGAGCGCGGACCCGTGATCCGCCTCCACGAGGGCCAGCGCCATGTCGATGCCCGTCGACACGCCCGCGGAGGTCACGAAGGGACCGTCCCAGACGAAGATCGGCTCGGCGTCCACCGTCACATCCGGATAGCGGCACGCCAACGCCTCGCTGTACGCCCAGTGAGTGGTGGCGCGTCTGCCGTCGAGAAGGCCCGCCTCGGCCAGCAGGAAGGATCCGCCGCAAACGGAGGCGACCCTGCGCGACCGGGCCGCTGCCTCACCGATCCAGGACACGAGCGCCTGGTCCTGGAGCGCGTTGCCGACACTCCAGCCGCCCGGCACGAGAAGCGTGTCGATCGGGCCCTGCCCCGCTTCCAGCGGCGAGGCCCCGACCACCACCCCCGAACTCATGCGCACCAGCGGTGCGTCGGCGGACACGAAGTCGGTCCGGTAGGGCGTGCCCGCGGGGCCCAGGAGCCGGTTCGCGGTATCGAACACTTCAATCGGTCCGGTGACGTCCAGGGCCATCGCGCCCGTGTACACCACCACAACAACACGTCGCTCCAACACAGTCACACCCTGTATCGAACGCCGTACTGGCTGCAATGACAGATTACTGACGTATCCGGCCAACAAACGGCGTGGAACGCGTACGACCGGCGCTGGCAAGGCAGTTCGTGCGCCGAGCAGGCAGCGCTGGGTGAGACAGTTCACAGGGCGTCGGCGCGGGTGCGCGCCGCATTGGTTCGGGTCGGAGTGTGCGTGAGGCTTGCACACCCACGCCGCCGGACGCCCGTGAGCCGGTCGGTACGAGCGGGGGGTGACCCTGGCCGACCGAGGTCCTGGATTCCCCTGCGGCGTCGGACCGCATAGGTTTCGGGCATGCCCGAGACATACACGGATGCGCTGATCGGCCGTCAGGACGAGATGCGGCGTCTCGACGCCCTGCTCCAAGCGGCACGGGAGAGCCGGGGCGGCGCCCTGGTCCTGCGTGGTGAGCCGGGCATCGGCAAGAGCGCGCTCCTGCGGCACGTGGACGAGGCCGCGACCGGATTCTTCGTCATACGGGCGTCCGGCGCGGAGTTCGAGATGGAGCTGCCGTTCGCCGCGCTGCACCAACTGCTCGCGCCCGTCACCGGCCGGCTCACGGCGTTGCCCGCGCCGCACCGCAAGGCGCTGGAGATCGCTTTCGGCCTCGACACCGGCACACCCGATCCGTTCCTGGTCGGTGCCGCGTCGCTGGGCCTGTTGGCGGAGACCGTACAAGAACGCCCGCTCCTGTGCGTCGTCGACGACGCACAGTGGCTGGACCAGGCGTCGGCCAAGGCGCTGGCCTTCCTGGCCCGCCGTATCTCGGCCGAGTCGGTCGCCCTCGTGTTCGCGGCGCGCGAGCCGAGCCGCCTGCCCGAGCTGGACGAGCTGCCCGGCCTTCGGCTTCAGGGGCTCGGCGCATCGGATGCCCGCGCACTGCTCGCCGTGGCGAGCCGCGCCCCGCTGGACGAGCGGGTGCGCGACCGCATCCTGGCCGAGTCGCGCGGCAACCCCCTCGCGCTGGTGGAGCTTCCCAGGACCGCCGGACTCGCCGGAATGGCGGGCGGGTTCGCCCAGCCCGACTCGGTACCCGGCGTGATCGAGCAGAGCTTCAGGTCCCGGCTGGAGCTCCTGGCGCCGGAGGCCCGGCTGCTGGTGACCGTCGCCGCCGCCGACCCGACCGGCGACCCCGGCCTGCTGTGGCGTGCGGCCGAACGCCTGGGCATCGACGCGAGTGCCGCCGCCCAGTGTGCCCCGTTGGTCGAGTTCGGCACCCGGATCCGGTTCAGCCACCCCCTTGCCCGCTCGGCCGCCTACCGCGCGGCGACACCGCAGGAGCGGGCGAGGGCGCACGAGGCGCTGGCCGCGGTGACCGACCCGGTCGCCGACCCCGACCGGCGCGCATGGCACCGCGCCCAGGCCAGCGCCGGCCCCGACGAGGAGGTCGCCGCCGAGCTCGAAGCCTCCGCCACCCGCGCCCGGGAACGTGGCGGTGTCGCGGCGGCGGCGGCCTTCCTCGAACGCTCGGCCGCGCTCACGATCAGCCCGGTCCAGCGCGCCGAACGGGTCCTCGCCGCGGTCCGGGCCAAGCTCTCGGTGGGCGACTTCGACAAGGCGGCCGAACTGCTCACCACGGTCCCGGCCGACGATCCGGGCCAGGCCGCCAGGGCCGACCTGCTGCGCGGCAAGCTGTCGTTCGTCCGCCGCCGGGGAGACGAGGGCCCCACGGCGTATCTCCTGCGTGCCGCCGCCCGGCTTGCGGCCACCGACCCCGCCTGGTCGCGGGAGTGCTATCTGGACGCCGTCGAGATGGGCCTTCTGCTCGGCGGCCTCGACCACGTGGTGGAGGCCGCGCGGAACGCCCCGCCGGCGGGCGAGCCGGTGTCCGGCGCCGCGGCGGTCCTGACCGGCCTGATCAACCTGGTCGGCGACGGGCATCCCGCGGCGGGGGAGATCCTCGGGCCGATCGTCGCCGACGCCGACGCCGAGGTGTGGGCCAGGCGGCCGTCACTGGGCTTCATGCTGGCCACCGAGCTGTGGAACATCGACGCCATGCAGGGCATCGCCATCCGTGCCGTCGCGGCCGGCCGCGAGTCGGGCTCCTTCCACGCGCTGCCCATAGGACTGGCCATGCAGGCCGCCGTGACCGCGCACACCGGCGACTTCGGTGCCGCGATGGAGCTGATCTCCGAGGAGGAGGCGATCGCCGACGCCACCGGCGCGGCGCCGCTCGTCTATCCGCGCCTCCACCTGGCCGCGCTGCGCGGGCGGCGCAAGGAAGCCGCCGAGCTGTTCGCCTCGGTGGACCACCGGATGAGCCTGAGCGCCCAGTGGGCGACGGCCGTGCTCGGCAACGGCCTGGCCGACTACCCGGCCGCGCTGAAGGCGGCGAAGCAAGCGGTCGAGTACGGCGCCGTCGGCACGGCCGGCCTTGCCCTGCCCGAGCTGGTCGAGGCGGCCATGCGCTGCGGCGAGACCGAGGCCGCCGCAACGGCACTCGCGTCCCTCCAAGAGCGCACCCAGGTGGGCCGGCAGCCGTGGGGTCTCGGCGTCGAAGCCTATGCGCGGGCCCTGGTGACCGAGGACGAGTCCGCCTATCAGGAGGCGATCGCCCTGCTCGACGACAGCGCAGTGGTCGTCTACCGCGCCCGGGCACAACTGCTGTACGGAGAGTGGCTGCGCCGCCAGGGCCGGCGCCGTGACGCCCGCTCCGCGCTGCGCCTGGCGCACGAGCCGCTGTCCGACCTCGGTGTGGAGGCGTTCGCCGAACGTGCCGCCGGCGAGTTGCGCGCCACCGGCGAACAGGCCCGCAGCCGCACGTCGAAGGCATCGGACCAGCTGACGATGCAGGAGGTGCACATCGCACGCCTGGTCGCCGACGGCGCCACCTCCAAGGAAGTGGCGGCGAAGCTGTTCCTCAGCCCGCGGACGGTCGACGCGCATCTGCGCAACATCTTCCGCAAGCTCGGCCTCACTTCACGCAGACAGCTGCGCGACCTGCCCGACATCCGTTAGCCGCATGGTGGTGGCCGCGGCCTCGGGACCGTTCATCGACTCCACGGGGCCGGGCCAGCTCGACCCGTACTTGGCCCGGTAGGCACCGGAGACACGTCGGACCAGCTCGGGGTCGTCCACCGGTCGCAGGGCGACGGACAACCGGACCCCGGGCACCTCCACCTCCACTTCCGTGTCCGTATGCCGTAGAACCCGGCGGTACCAGGCACTGCGCCGGCCGAAGGCCGAGCGCACATACGCCTCCCCGTCGAGCACCACCACCCAGACCGTCCTGGCCGACCACCGGCCGTCCGCATGCCGAACCCACAAGACGATCTCCGCACGATCCATGTCAGCGCTCATGGACCAACTTTCACCGCGGCTGCACTACCTACGCGTCGGCGGTCTTCACCTAGATAGGCGGGCTTCACCGACGCGAGAGCGGTGCTCTCGCAACGAAGCTGAGTGCCATGACGAACATCGACATGAAGCCCGAAACCGCGAACGACACCGACACCGACATCGACTTCGCCGCCGAGACCGACACGTACACCGCGGAGGCGACCCCCGGCGCACAGGCGCCTCACCACAAGGACTCGAAGAAGAACAAGGGCACGAAGAAGAACAAGGCCCGGCGCCGCACCGCCAAGGCACTGGCGTACTTCGCCCTGATCTTCAGCGCACTCCTGGTCCTGGCCGAGCCGTGGCTGCTGCTCCCGGTCGCCGCCCTGCTCCTGGCGATCTCCCTCTGGGACTGACGGCGGCCGCCGAGATGACGCCCCGCCGCGATCCCATGCTTCCGCTGCCAGGACGGCCCGCGACCGGGGCCTGTCGAACAGGCGTGGACAGGAGTGGACAGTCCGGGCTCCTGGCAGGCCTGGAATGTGCACACCGGCTCGTACGACGGTGTGCGCTGTGAACCTCAAGCGCACACCACCGGCTCCGGTACCGCCCGCCTCTCGTTCGGGAGCCGTGCTCGCGGCGCTCGCCGCAAGCCAGTTCATCATCATGGTCGCGACCTCGATCGTGAACGTGGCGCTGCCCCACATCCGCGCCGGCGTGGGTCTGTCGGACGGCGGGACCACCTGGGTGGTCAACGCCTACAGCCTCGTTTTCGGGGCGCTGCTGCTGGCGGGCGGCCGGGCGGCCGATCTGCTGGGCCGCCGCCGGGTGTTGACCGCCGGTCTCGCGCTCTTCGCGGTGGCCTCGCTGGCCGCGGGACTGGCCTCCTCCTCCAACGTGCTGATCGCCGCCCGAACTGTTCAAGGTGTCGGCGCCGCCGCCATCGCCCCGGCCGCGCTCGCCCTGGCCATGGAGCTGTTCCCGTCCGGTCCCGCACGGGGCAGAGCGCTGGCGGTGTGGGGAGCGGTCTCGGGCGCGGGAGGAGCGTCCGGTGTCCTGCTGGGCGGAGTCCTCACGCAGGCGTGGGGCTGGCCCTGGATCTTCTACTTCGTCGCGTTCGGGACGGCACTGGTGCTGGCCGCCGTGACGCTCCTCGTCCCGCGCACGGCCGCCCGCAAGGCCGGGCGGTTCGATTGGCTGGGCACCGCCACGGTCAGCCTCGCCCTGACCTGCCTGGTCTGGGGCCTGACCACCGCACGCGCCGCCGGCTGGACGGACACCCGGGTGCAGGGTGCCCTCCTCGGCGCCTGCGTGTTGCTCGCGGCCTTCGTCGTGATCGAACGTCGCCGGCCGGACGCGCTGGTACCGCGGAGGCTGTTCACCACTGGTCGCGTGGCCGCGGGCAACCTGCTGATGGCGCTGCAGGGTTCGGTGTGGATCGCGCTGTTCTTCTTCCTGTCGCTCTACCAGCAACAGGTCCTGGGAATGCCGCCCCTGGCCACGGGTGCGGGCCAACTCCCCTTCGCCCTGGCCAATATGCTCGGCTCCACGCTGGCACCGCGCCTCTCCCGGCGGATCGGCGCCCGGGCGACCGTGACCGCGGCCCTGTGCACCGAGGCCGGCGGAATGCTGTGGCTGTCCCGGATCAGTGTCCACGGCAGTTACTTCGCGGACGTCCTCGGTCCCAGCATCCTGATCGGCCTGGGACTGAGCATCACCTTCGTCCAACTGACCGCACTGGCCGTGGACGGTGTCCCGGGACAGGACGCGGGCCTCGCCGGTGGACTGGTCAA
Source organism: Streptomyces olivochromogenes (assembly GCF_021538895.1). Lineage (GTDB taxonomy): Bacteria > Actinomycetota > Actinomycetes > Streptomycetales > Streptomycetaceae > Streptomyces > Streptomyces olivochromogenes_A. The sequence goes on from NZ_JADDRL010000013.1 coordinate 70,436, forward strand.
CACCACCCGCCAGGTCGGCGGCGTGATCGGCCTTGCCGCCCTCACCACCCTGGCCGGCTCCGTCACCGCCGCCGGCCATCAGACCCACCTCGAAGCCGTCACCGCCGGCTACCGCACCGCGTTCGCCGCCTCCGCCGCGCTCCTCACGGCCACCGCACTCCTCGCCATGGCGCTCACCCGCCGGACCCGCCGCAACGACGGTGCCCTCGCACACACGACGGCCACGCCCACAACGCCCGCTCAACAGGAACAGAACTCGCGCAGCGCACCCGCAACTTGACCGCCCGGCCGCTCCACCTGGCAACCAATTGCCGCAACACCGCCGCCCCGGCCGCCGCCGACTCCGGATCGACGGACCTCACCGCACACCGGGCCTGGCGGGCTGCGCGGTGCACTGCAGCATTGCGCTGGGCATTCACCGATGCGCCCGGCGGCAGGAACCGTCCCAGAAAGCCCAGGACCGGAGGGAGCAGCGGCCAGGCGACCGCGCCCCCGGACGAGGGGTTGCCGAGGATGACCAGCAGCAGCCACGTGGGCAGTACTGCCCAGCGGCCCAGGAAGGTGTGGAACGCGGTGAAGATCATGCCTGCCGTGAACATGGTGAGTGCGCAGATGCCCCATGACTGGGCGAATGGCAGCCGCACCACCCCGAGTACCCAGTCGGTCATGACACAGATCCACAGGCCGCCCAGCACGGAATAGCCGACGGTGGTGGCAATCCGCTCGGCGGGGCGCAGCGCCTGCGCATGCACTCCGAGCTGGATGGCGCCGACCAGACCGAGGATGGTCGACCCCAGCGTGATGTAGAAGAGAGCGAGCCTCTGAGAGTCGGTGGCCGGAAGCGGTTTGACGTCCCTGACCTGGACCGGGATGCCGAGCGCCCGGCCCACGGCCGGGGCGCTTCGAGCGAGGACCCGAGCGACCGACGCACCCGCCGCGCTCGCCACATCGACCTCCACTCCGGCCGGTTGACGCTGCTGGATCGCGAACTCCTGCTGCTCATCGACCGCGGCGAGCGCCCTGCCGTAGTCGGGATACGGATGGAGGACCAGCGACGTACCGAGCGTGGCCTCCAGCGCGTCGGTGAACCGGTCGCCCTTGACCGACCTTCCCGTCACCGCGACGGGGATGGCATGCGGTACCGGATCGGCCATCGCCCAGCAGTAGGCGCCGAGGAAGAGTCCGGCAAGGGCCGCGATAATGAGCGAGATCACCACCGCGGGCACGAAGCGAGACGACGTCAGCCGCGACCATCCGTCCTGACCGGGCCACCGACGTGGTTCCGCTGTAGTCCGACGCTCGCCCATGTTCATGATCGTATGCGGGGCCCAGGGCGACGCCCGGCCGCCTTCACCGACTCACCGCGCCATGAATTCCTGACGAAGCCTGTCCGGCAGGCAGATGTCAGGCCGGGCCCGGACAGTTCGATCGTCGCTGGTCAGCGGCTGGTTGTACTCGCCTTCGCGGGGACAGCGACAACATGTCGCCGTACTACTCGGGGCACAACCTCCTGCACGTGCCGTGAGTCACCAGTGGTTGTCGAATCCGCATGTTTCTCACGGAGGTTGTGCCATGTCCTCTCCTTTCGTCAGGCACAGGACGCGTCGCTCGGCATCGGCCCTGGCCCTGGCCGTCGGCGCGGGACTGACCGCGTCCATCGCCCTGCCCGTCACGGCCGACGCCGCGGCCGCGGCCGCCAGGGTGGAGCGAGGTGACGGCGGCCGGTCGATCATTTACACGGCGGCGTCCGGTCAGACCAACAAGGTGAGCGTCACCGCGACGTCCACCGACGGCTCGGCGCACATCACCTATGTCATCGATGACGTGGTCCCGATCGACATCGCCCCGACGGAACAGAATTGCTCTTATCCCGACAACGCGGACCGCACCAAGGTCTCCTGCACGCAGACCACCATGGCGAGCCAGGTGTCGTACGGCACGCTGTCCATGACGCTCGGCGACGGCGACGACACCATCACGTACAACAACGCCACCGGCCAGGCCCACTACATAGCCGCGATCGACCTGGGCGACGGAAAGGACAGGTCGACCCACATCGGCAGCGTCGACGGCAACGAGGTCGAGGGCGGACCCGGCGACGACACCATCAGGCTGGGCACCTACGGGATGGCCTTCGCCGAAGCCGGCAACGACACGATCTACACCGCGGACAGGGCTGTCGCGACGGGCCAGAGTGGTGTCGACACGATCTATGCCAACGGAGACGAGACCGACGCCGACGGGGGCACGGGCAACGACTTCATCTACGGCGGCCCGGGCCGACAGCGCCTGAACGGCGGGGACGGCAACGACACGGTGCGCGGCGGCACCGGCAACGACATCGTGTACGGCAGCCCGGGCGCCGACATCCTCTACGGCAACAGCGGCAACGACACGTTGTATGGGAACAGTGGCAACGACAGGCTGTACGGCGGCCCGGGCAAGGACACGCTCTCGGGCGGGCCCGGCGCGGACGTCCTGCGTCAGGACTGAGCTGCCTCGCCGGCTGAGGTGCGCTTCCTCGTAGCCAAGAAGAATCAGGGGTTCCGGATCACTGGGAGTGATTCGGAACCCCTGAGCGCAGGCCGGAGCCTACGGTGTGGCTAGGCCACGTTGACCGCGCTCCAGGCGGCCGCCACGGTCTTCGCCTCCGCGCCGTCCGCGCCGTACAGGTCGCCGGCCGCCTTCAGGGTCGCCTCACGAGCGGCCTTGTAGTCGGTCGTCGACGTCATGTAGGTGGTGAGCGCCTTGTACCAGATCTTGTACGCCTTGTCCCGGCCGATCCCCGTGACCGTCGAACCGTCCGACGTCGGAGAGTCGTACTCGACACCGTTGATCGTCTTCTTGCCGCTGCCCTCGGACAGCAGGTAGAAGAAGTGGTTCGCGATGCCGGAGGAGTAGTGGACGTCGAGGTCCCCGGCGCCCTGCTTCCAGGCGTCCAGGGAGTTGCCGTCCTTGCTGGGCTTGTCCATGTAGCGCAGCGGCGTGCCGTTGCCGTTGATGTCGAGCTTCTCGCCGATGAGGTAGTCGCCGACGTCTTCCTTGTTGTTGGCGAAGAACTCGACCGAGGTACCGAGGATGTCGCTGGTCGCCTCGTTGAGCCCGCCCGACTCACCGCTGTACTCCAGCTTGGCGGTGCGCGAGGTCAGACCGTGGCTCATCTCGTGGCCGGCCACATCGAGAGAGGTCAGGGGCTTCTTGTTCCCCTCACCGTCGCCGTACGACATGCAGAAGCAGCTGTCGTCCCAGAATGCGTTGACGTACGCGTTGCCGTAGTGAACCCGGGAGTACGCGGCCTTGCCGTCGCCGCCGATGCCGTCGCGGCCGAGCTCCTTCTTGTAGAAGTCCCAGGTCATCGCGGCGCCGTAGGCGGCGTCCACGGCAGCGGTCTGCGGGTCGTCGCTCTTGCCGGTGCCCCACTTGTCGTCGTCGTCCTTGACGATGTCGCCGGTGCCACTCTCGCCCTGGTGCAGGTCGTAGGTCTTGTGGCCGCCGCGCTCGGCGTCGGTGAGCTCGAAGCCGGAATCCGTCTTGGTGCTGGAGATCGGGACCTCGCCGCTGTACTGGCTGGTGCCGGTGCCGGTCTCGATGGCCTCGTACTGGTACAGCTTCTTGCCCGTGGTGGCGTCGGTGACGACGTGCAGCCGGCTGGGGGTGCCGTCCTTCTGGACACCCGTCTTGACGGTCTCGAAGGCGAGCACCGGGTCGCCCTTGCCTCCGGCCCAGATCACCTTGCGGGCGCCGGCCGCCGCCTTGAGGGCCGCGGTGGTGGTCGCCACTGATATACGGGCGTTGTTGGCCTTGGTGACGCCCTTGAGCTTGCCGTTCTTGGCGGTGTGGGTGACGAGGTCACCGCCGAGTACGGGCAGCCCGGCGTAGGTGCGGTCGTACCGTGTGTGCACCGTGCCGTCGGCGTCCTTGATGACGTCACGCACGATCAGCTTTTCCTTGGCGCCGAGCCCGAGAGTCCGGGCGGCCGACGCCGCTTCGGTCTGCGCCGCCTTGACTGCCGCGACGCGGTCGAACGTCCGGTGGCCCTGGGTGGTGGCCGCGGCTCGTTCGGGGGTGGCCTGCGCCGCACCGGTCTGTGCCGCGATCACAGCTGCGGCAGCCAGGGCTACAAGGGCAGCGGTAGGCCGGGTGTTTGCATGGAGGGTCATGCGGTCTCCATCGTTCGATCCTGTGGGGGGATGCGAAGAGCCTGTCACCTGGTGTGAGGAGTTGACAGGACACGGACACATGTCTCACAACTCCTCGACGTTTTCTGTCCGCTTATGGCGGTGGAGTGTTCGATAGTCGGCTGAGTTTGACTGAGCATCAGCCGAGCCCAGGCGGGTTCAGGTTGGCGGAGCATGGACTCAGCGGGGCTTTTCCAGCTCCACAAGAACCCTTGGGCGTGGGTGAGTTGGCGCTGGGCTTCCCACAGCGCCGGTCAACGCGGCGTCCTGACGGTGGACTTGCTCAGCGCTTGAGCGTGAAAGTGAAGTCGCTGGATAGCTTGCCGCTCAGCCGGACTGCCGAGACGAGTTTCCCCTCCGTGATCAGTCGCTCGACCTCGGCCCGCGAAAGACCGCAACCTTCGGCGATCAGGCGCACCGGTCGGACAGGTATCCGCGCCGCGAAGCGGACCGAAACGTCGATCACCTCGCGTTCCAGGTGATCCGATCCGCCGGTGTCGAGACGCCAGGCGTTGTCCCAGTCGAGGGCGATGCGATTACGGCGCCGCACGACCGGATCCTGGAGCAACTCGGCTGTCAGGCCAGGGTCGTTGTCATGCAGCCGGTCCAGCAGCTCAGGTCGTACGGAGCGCACGTTCACCCGCTCCAGGACCGTGAGCTTTGCGGTTTCCCCGCAAGCGGTACAGAGCACGAGGAGCCAGGCGTCGATGAGCTTGTGGTTCGCGTTGACGCGAAACTTACCGCTCGCCCGGAAGCGCTCGGACGCGCACGCGTGGCAACGGCGGAGAACGAGCGGCAGGCAGGTGGGCACGATCACCCAGTGATTGAGCACAGAAGTACACCGGTTTCAGTGAGAAATCCGCAGCAAGAAGCAGCGCGGCGCACATGCGCGACGCGCGACGAATCAGCTCTCGGGAGGTCTCACAGGGTGTACAACGGCACGTCCTTGCCTGGACGACTTGGTGCGGCAGCACGGTAATGGCGCCCAGCGGCGCCGCTCCACTGGTTTTCGCGTTGGTCGGAGCGACGGGGAGCGTTGAGAAATCCGCGGGGTCGGCGGGTGCGTAGGTCGGCGGTCGACGACGAGGCTCAGCGGTCGGCGACGAGTAGCCGGTATCCGACGTCGATGGTTTCGAGCGTGAGCACATCGGCGTGTTGTGCGTGCCAGTGGCCGGATGCCAGGTCGTCCGCGAGTCGGGCCAGGCCAGGCGCGATGACGTCTTCTCCGGGCTGGGCAAGCAGGGAGATGCCCGCGCGCACCTTGGGATCGAGGTACGCCCCGGGGCGGCGCCAGAATGCTGCGGCGAATCCGTCCACACAGTCATGGGGGATCTGGACGGGTACCTCACGTGCTCCGCCGAGCAGGTGCACCAACTGGTCTGTCGGCGTGGCGCGGGTGTCATCGAACGCGGCTGCCTCCGGGAGGTAGTCCCGGACGAGCCAGAACCGTTCACGGAAGATGTGCTGGTCCCACGTCAGGATGACAATGCGGCGGCGGGCGACCCTGCGCAGTTCGTGGATGCCGCCCGCGAGGTCGGCCCAGTGGTGGACGGTCAGCAGGGCCATCACGGCGTCAGCGGCGTTGTCACGCAGCGGGAGGTGTTCCGCGACCGCCTGAACGGCGGGCGCGGATCCGGATGGACGTTGGGCGATCATGACCTGGCTGGGTTCGACCGCGAGGGCCGTCTGCGGCGGTTCGTACGAGCCAGTACCCGCTCCGACGTTGATCACGTCGGTGACGTCACCGAGTGCAGCGTTGATCTGTGCGGCGATGCGTGGATCAGGCTGTCGCGTCCGGGCGTACGTAGCGCCGATTGAGTCATAGGTGGCCATGCCAGTCAGTATGCGAAGCACGGGCGGTTGCATGGGCGCTCATGTCTGAAGTCGCCTTACGGGGGCCAACACGATGCGTTGAGTTGTCGGTGGGTGATCGGGCAACAGGTTCCGCGACGGGCGATGGCGGGCACGATGCCGCGGGCCTGGACCTGGTCGCGGTGGACGTCGTGGTCGTAGCCGCGGTCGGCGAACAGGGAGTCCGGTCCGCGGTGGGGCCGTCCGACCCGGTCCCGGACCGGCGGGATCGTGTCGAGCAGGGGCAGCAACCGCGTGACGTCGCTGCGGCTGCCGCCGGTCAACGAGACAGTGAGTGGGATGCCGCGGCCGTCGGTGATCACATGGTGCTTCGAGCCGGCCCGGCCCCGGTCGACCGGCGGCGGGCCCGTGTGGAACCCCTTTCGGCGCCCTGACGTGGGACCAGTCGACCACACACCGGGACCGGTCCAGCCGCGCTGCAGCGTTGAGCTCGGCGAGCAGCACCTCGTGCACTTACAAGATCCCGCACAGCAACTCCCGGTCCGGCAACGGCTTCCGCCCCGGGTACCTGAACCGGCGCTGCCGCTGGGGCAGCAGCGGTTCCAAGCAGTCCCACAACTCGTCCGGCACGATCCACGGCGACGCTCCCACGTCATGTCGAACGCTCAACTCACGCCCAGGAAACGGCTGTCAGAGGTGACGAACCTCGTTGTGCCAGCCCCTGGAAGGCCGATCAGAAGCCGGATCACGCATCGCTGCTGATGGTCCATGCGTGGATGGGCCGTGCCTCAGGACCCCGCGGGCGTGTGGCCGATGGTGGTGAGCCACTGGGTGACGATGGTGTCGATGAACTCGTCGGTGGCTTCGGCCCGGTCGAAGAAGAGGCGGGCGAGGAGGGGGCCGTAGAGCAGGGTGTACTGCTCGGAGGTGATCTGTCGGCCGGAGGGCTCCAGGAGCTTGTTCAGTGCGGCGAGGCGGTCCTCCATGATCCGGGCCATGGCCTGGGCGCTGTCGGCGTCGTGGTCGGCTTCGGCGGCTATGGCCAGCGCGGCGGTGCGGGTGGCGGGGACGGTGATACCGGCGCGGAGGCTGATCATCCAGGCGGTGGCGACGGCGCGTACGTCGGTACCGGGTTCGGGGTAGCCGACGTCGGGGCCTTGCAGAGTGACGTCGGAGAGCAGGGCTGCGCGGTTGGGCCAGTGCCGGTACAGGGTCTGGCGGGTCACACCGGCCCGTTCGGCCAGGAGCGCGGTACTCAGCCCGGTCAGCCCGACCTCGGGCAGCAGCTCACGAGCGACGGCCAGGATGCGGGCGCGGGTGCGCTGCACGCGGGGGTTGCTCGGATTCGGCTGACGGCGATGGACGGGCGGCATGGACGGCATGGGACCCATCCTACCCAGAAATCACACATGGCGTGTGACGCACGTTACCTCGCATCGACTTCGTATTTCACACGAGCTGTGTGATACACCAGAGAGGCAATCACACGAACTGAGTGATTCAGTGTGTGCCCTCTCCTTCTTTCCTGGAGTTCTCGATGTCCACCGCGATCACCTACTCCCGCTACGGCAGCCCGGACGTTCTCACCCTGACCGAGGTCGACACCCCAGAGCCGGGTCCGGGCCAGGTCCGGATCAAGGTCCGGGCGGTCGCCGTCAACTTGATCGACCTGAAGATCCGCTCCGGGATGATGGACGGTGTCTTCCCGGCCGAGTTCCCGGTGCTGCCGGGCTGGGACGTCGCCGGCGTCGTCGACAAGGTCGGCGAGGGTGCCACCGCTTCGGTCGGCGACGAGGTCTTCGGCGCTGCCTCCGTCGGCGGCTACAGCGAATACGCCCTGCTGGACCAACCGCTCGCCAAGCCCAAGGAGATCTCCTTCGACATCGCCGCCGCCCTGGTCACTGTGGGGGAGACCGCCTACCGCGGCCTGCATCACCTGGGCGCCGGGGAAGGCGACACTCTGCTGATCCACGGTGCGGGCGGCAGTGTCGGCACCATCGCCGTCCAACTGGCCGTCTCCCGGGGCATCACTGTGGTCGGCACCGCCGGCGAGGACGACATCGAGCGCCTCACCACGCTCGGTGCCACTGCCGTGGCATATGGCGGGGGCTGGGTGGAGCGGGTCCGGGCCGCCGCCCCGCAGGGTGTGGACCACGTCTTCGACGCCTCCGGCGCCGGTGTGCTGCCGGACTCGATAGCTCTGGTCGGCGACGCGGTCCGGGTGATCACGATTGCCGACATGTCCGCCGCGCAGCACGGGGTGCGTTTCACCGGCGCGGATTCGACCGACCGGTTCTGGCAGGCCCTGCCGCGACTGGCCGATCTCATCGCCGTCGGCAGGCTCGATGTCCCCGTCCGGCGGACCTACCCGCTGGCCGAGGCCGCCCAGGCGCACGCCGACATCGAAGCCCGCCGCGCACGGGGCAAGGTCATCCTCCTGCCCTGACGTCCGGACCGCCGCGGCCCCGCCCGGAAGTCTGCAGCCACGCGTGCCCGTACCGGTACGTCACGAGACGGAGCCGAAACCGATGGCACTCGTCACCATCCCCGCGCTGACGGCGGATGCGGACCTGGCCGCCGCGTTCGCGGTGCTGGGCCGGAAATGGAACGGGATCATCCTGCACACCCTGGCCGCCCGCCCGGCCCGGTACGGCGAACTGCTCGCGGCCATCGGCTCCATCAGCACCAAGATGCTCAGCGACCGGCTGCGGGACCTGGTCGACGCGGGCCTGGTCACCCACGCCCAACTCCCGCCCGGCCCCGCCACCTACACCCTCACCGGCGACGGTCAGGGCCTCATGCCCGCGCTGGAACGGATACGCGCCTGGCAACAGCAGCGCAATCTGCCCAACGCGTCCCCACCCGAATTGATCACAATACTCGCGAAGGAATGACCCACTGATGTCCGCACACGCCCTGCCCGAAGCCACCTTCGCCCGCACCGTCCTGGGCTCCGGCCCCGGCCTCGCCCTCGCCCACGGCGCCGGCAGCAGCATCGACAACACCTATGGCCCGATCCTTCAGGGCCTGGCCGCCCAGCACACCGTGGTCGGCGTCGACTACCCCGGCAGCGGCGAAACCCCCCGCTCCACCGCGCCGCTGTCGCTGGACGACCTGGCCGACCAGCTCGTCGCCGCCGCCGTCACCGAGGGCCTGGAGACCTTCGCCGTCTCCGGCTACTCCCTCGGCGGCCTCGTCGCCATGCGCGCCGCCGCCCGCCACCCCGAGCGCGTCACCGCCCTCGTCCTGACCGCGACCCTCCCCTACCGGGACAACCGGCTCGCTCTGGCCACGTCGATCTGGCGCAAGCTGGCCGAGTCGGGCGACCGTGAACTGCTGGCCGAGTTCATGGTGATGATGGCCATGGGCGCCGACGCACTGGAGGCGACGCCGGACGAGCAGCTCCAGCAGACCATCGGCTTCACGGCCGCCACCGTCGCCGACGGCACCCCCGAGCACGCTGAACTCGCCGGCCGGACCGACGTCCGCGACGACCTGGCGCGCATCCAGGCGCCCACCCTGGTCATCTCCACCACCCAGGACTGGTTCACCTCCACCCGCCTGCACCACCAGATCGCCGATGGCATCCCCGGAGCCCAGCTCGTGGAGATACCCACCGGTCACCTGCCCATGGTCGAGCGCCCCGAGGAATGGCAGAAGCTCATCACCACCTTCCTCGCTCAGCACCCGTAGGACGCATGGGCATCACACCATCCTGACGCCCCATCCGCCCGGCCGACCGGGCGGATGGCACGGCAGACCGCACCCCACCCCCACCAGAAGGCGTTCTGCGACACCTGGGCACTCATCTCGTACCTGGCCGCCCAGACCCGCACCGTCACCTTCGATCCCACCGTCGCCAGCCTCGACGTCCTCACCAGCGGCCGCCTCCAACTCGGCCTGGGAGCAGGAGCCTTCTGGGCATGTGGAGCACGCAACGGTCCCTCCGCATAACCGGCCGCCACCACCACGTCGAGGGCCTCCACCCCGGCCCCGCCCCCAGCCCCAACCTGGGTATCTGGCTGGGCTCCCCTGGGCCCCGGACCCTCGTCCGCCAGGCCCTCCCGTCACCGAACCGACCTCGCGCGCGCCACCGCGGCTGGGGCGCAAGGCCGGTGGATGCGGCTGGCTGTCAGTCTCGTGATGTTGCCGAAGTGTGCTCGGTGATGGCCTCGAACAGGAGGAGGCCCTGGTCCACCAGTTCCTCCCTTGAGATCCCCAGCTCTCCGTTGAACCAGCTCAGCAGCATCTCGCTGACCGCGCCCACGACGGCCACGGACAGGGTGGTGGGGTCGATCCGGGGATCATGCAGCCCTTCTTTCAGGAGGGAGTTCACGAGGCCGCTCATGCGCTGCAGGCCCAGACGCCGTTCGCGCGCCGTGAGAGGACCGGCCCCCAGGGACTCCGCGAGTTTGACGCGCCCTTTTCTCGGGTCTTCCAGAGAAAGCCCGACGACGGCGTCGATCACGTCTCGAGCCCGGTCGCGCAGCGGCCGGTCCGTGGCGATCGCGTCGGCGCACCGGGTGATCTGTTCCTCGTAGATGTCTCTCATGAGTGCTGCCATGAGATCGTCGAGGGAAGTGAAGCTCTCCGCGAAGTACCTGTCCTTCAGTCCGGCGTGGCGGAGTACCGCCCGGATGGAGGTGTGGGCGTATCCCCGGCTGGAGAAGAGTTCAAGTCCGCTTTCCATGAGGCGCCGACGGCGGAGCGAAGCGCGCTCTTCCGCCGTGGCTCCGCCATATGTCCTCATGAGGTGTCACCTCTCCTTGAGGCGTCCTGCTCATGGTGCGAGGTCACGCACCGGGGCTGGGCGGCAGCCGTGGCATTTCCATTCCCATTCTGCCCATCTGGTGACAGGTTACCCCAGATGGGTGTAATGTCGCATTTATTCAGTTCTGAACGGTGAAAGCGCTCCTTAGGGCCGGTACCAGGCGCAAGGGGCGTCGCAGATGTGGCCCACCCGCAGGTTCGGCGCGCCGGGCCACTGCGCAGGAAAGCCATGACCGGCAGCGGTCTGTGTGCCGCGCTGAGGACCCCCGTGCCCGCTGGTCATCCACGTATCGAACACCACGGAGTGTCGTGGCCCCAAGGCCATGCCGTGGGGAGAGTTCACCATGGATCCCAACCATCTGTTCATCGGCGGACGCTGGGTGCACACGTCCGGCGACCGTGTCATCACCGTCGCATCCGCGAGTACCGGCGATCAACTCGGTACCGTGCCGGACGGTTCCCAGGGCGACATCGACCGGGCGGTCGGAGCCGCTCGTATCGCATTCGACGCACCGACCGGCTGGGCCTCCTGGGGCCCTGACCACCGCGCGGCCGCCATGATCCGTCTCGCGGATGCGCTCGACGCCAGGACGGAGGCGACCTCCGCAGCCGTCAGTGCGCAGAACGGCATGCCGATCACTGTCGCCCGGTCCTTCGAAGGTGTGGTGCCGTCAGCCCTGCTTCGCTACTACGCGGGTCTGGCCGACAGCATGACGTCCGAGGAATTGCGCACCGGACTGCCCCGTGGCACCACCCTGGTCCGCAGGGAACCCGCAGGCGTCGTAGCCGCCATCATGACCTGGAACTTCCCTCAGACCATCGCCTTCTTCAAGGTGGCCCCGGCTCTGGCAGCCGGTTGCACGGTCGTTCTCAAGCCGGCTCAGGAGACGGTTCTCGACTCGGTGCTGCTGGCGGAGGCGGTCGAGGAAGCGGGCATCCCCGAGGGCGTGATCAACATCGTTCCGGGCGGCCGCGACACCGGCGCGTATCTGGTCTCCCATCCTGGTGTCGACAAGGTGTCGTTCACCGGATCGACCAGAGCCGGGCGCCAAGTGGCTGCCGCATGCGCCGAGTTGCTGCGGCCGGTGACCCTGGAACTGGGAGGCAAGTCCGCCGCCGTCGTTCTCGACGACGCCGACCTCGCCGCGAACGCAGAGCAGTTCTTCATGGCCAGTCTGCTGAACAACGGTCAGACCTGTTACGCGAGTACCCGGATCCTGGCCCCCCGCAGCAGGTATCGGGAAGTGGTCGCGTTCTGTACGGCGATGGCCCATGACGCCGTTGTCGGTGATGCGCTCGCCCCCGACACCCAGATCGGCCCCCTCGTCAGCCAGCGCCAGCGCGAACGGGTCCTGCGTTACATCAAGACCGGCCTCAACGAAGGGGCTCGGCTCACCACCGGAGGAGGCCGGCCACCCGGCCTCGATCGAGGCTGGTTCGTCGAACCCACCGTTTTCGCCGACGTCGGGAACGCATCGACCATCGCGCAGGAAGAGATCTTCGGCCCGGTCCTCACGATCACGCCCTACGGCGGTGAGGAGGAGGCCGTGCGCCTGGCGAATGAGTCGGCCTACGGCCTCGCCGGCACCGTATGGACCTCCGACCTGGACCATGGTGCCCAGGTGGCCCGCCGTGTGCGGACCGGCACCGTCGGGCTCAACGGCTATCTTCCCGACCTCACCTCCCCCTATGGGGGCAGGAAGGCCAGCGGACTGGGCAGCGAACTGGGGCCCGAGGGGCTTCTCGCATACCAGCAACTCCAGTCGATCTACCACCCCTGATGCAACAGCCGGCCTCCGTCGCCCGGCTCGGGCGAGTCCGGGCGACGGATGCTTGCCGGGCGAGGGAACCAGCATGAATTCCACCGGAACCGAAGGATTCGACTACGTCATCGTGGGCGCCGGCAGCGCCGGTTGCGTACTCGCGGACCGCCTGAGCCGCGACGAACGCGTCCGCGTGCTGCTCCTCGAAGCGGGCGGCCCCGACACCGACGAACTCATCCACATCCCAGCCGCGCTCGGAATGCTCTTCGGGTCGCATGCCGACTGGAGCTACCGGACGGTCGAGCAGCCCCAGCCGGGGCGCACCTTCTCCTGGCCCCGGGGCAAGACACTGGGCGGCTCATCATCCACCAACGTCATGATCTACATCCGGGGCAACCGGCACGACTACGACAGCTGGCGCGACGAGCACGGAGCGAAAGGCTGGGGCTACGACGACGTCCTGCCCTATTTCATGAAGTCCGAGTCGAACCGCCGCCTCGGCGAGCCCTACCACGGTTCGGACGGACCCCTGCACGTCGAGGACCGTGTCTACACCCACGAACTCTCACAGTCCTGGCTGGACGCCGCCGTGGAATGGGGACTGGACCGCAACGACGACTTCGCGGGTGCGTCTCCTATCGGCGCCGGCCTGTACCAGGTGACATGCCATCACGGGCGACGGTGGTCCACGGCCGACGCCTATCTGCGCCCGGCCCTCGGCCGACCCAATCTCACGGTACGCACGAGCGCCCTGGGAACAAGGATCACCCTCAACGGATCACGCGCGACCGGCGTCACCTATCGCCGGGACGGACAGGAGTGGACGGCCCACGCCGACAGGGAGATTCTGCTCTGTGGTGGATCCATCAACTCGCCCCAGCTGCTGCTCCTGTCGGGCATAGGCGATCCCGACGAGCTGCACGATGTGGGGATAGATGTGCGAGTTCCCCTGCCCGGGGTCGGGCACAACCTACAGGACCACTTGATGACTCCCGTGGTGTGGGAGACCCGGAACTCCACTGACATCGTCCGGGACCTGCTCACCGAGGGCAACCTCGAACGGTGGCGCGCCCACGGCGACGGGCCCTTCGCCTCCAACTACGGCGAGGTCGGCGCGTTCCTCAACGTCACGGACGGCCAAGGCCGTCCTGACGTCCAGCTGGTGGGCGGGGCCACGGCACTCATTCTCAGCGGTGAGGAAGCACCTGACCGGCCGGTGTTCACGATGAACTGCGTCCCCCTGCACCCGCAGACTCGCGGCACCGTCCGTCTCGCGTCGGCTGATCCCATGGCCCCACCGCTCATCGATCCCCGGTACTTCGACGTGCCCGCGGATGCGTCGGTCATGGTCGCCGGACTCAGAGCGGTCATGGGCATCGCCCACTGCGCACCGTTCGCCGTATACCTGGCGCGGTCGTACCTGCCGACCGGTCACGACCTGGACTGTCTCGACGGCCTGAGCGACGCGGCTTTCGAAGAGCACGTCCGCAGATGGAGCGCCACGGCGTACCACCCAGTGGGCACCTGTGCCATGGGAACCGGACACGACTCCGTCGTCAATTCGGATCTGGAGGTCTACGGGGTCGAGCGACTCCGTGTCGTCGACGCCTCGGTCATGCCGACTGTCACCAGCGGAAACACCAACGCGCCCACGATCATGATCGCCGAAAAGGCCGCCGAGATGATCGGGGAGCGGCCCTGCTGAACTCGACGTTACTGAAGCCCTGTCTCGCGGACGATGCCTGACCTCAATCGTCAGCCAGAGCAGTTGCGGTCAGGGTGAGGTGCCGCGTCAGGAGCGCGGCTGCGGTGTCGGCGTCGCGGGCCAGCGCCGCCTCTTCCAGTTGGCGGTGTTCCGTCGCGCCGTCCCGGCCGGGGTTGCGGCGGGACGACCAGCGGCGGGCCAGCTCGCTCGCGGTCCACAACCGGTCGAAGGTCTCCAGCAGGGCCGGGTTGCCGCACCCCTCCAGCAGCGTGCGGTGGAAGTCCCTGTGGGCCTCGGACCAAGCGCCGCTGTAGTACTCGCCCTCGTCCGGTACGTACGCCGGGGTGCGCATCAGACGATGGTGGGCGGCCCGCACGCGGGCCTCCCAGTCGACGTCGCCGCGCTCGATGGACATGCGCAGTACGACCGGTTCGATGGTCCGGCGGGCCTCCGCGATCTCCTGCCAGCGGCGGTCGGAGAAGGACGGGACCGCGAATCCGCGGTTGGGCAGCCGGTCGGCGAGCCCCTCGCCGACCAGCCGCACGAGTGCCTCACGCATGACGGCCAGGCTCACGCCCTGTTCCCTGGCGAGGTCCTGGGGTTTGAGGGCGTCGCCCGGGGCGTGGTCCCCGCGCATGATCGCGTCCCACAGGTGTGCGTAGACCTGCTCGGAGAGCATCTGCTTCCCGGAGGGGGCCGGGTTGTGAGGCGTGCCAGTCATGGTCGCAGCATAGACGATCTCCTAGATAATCGATTATTTGTGTTACTGTCGATTAAGCGGTGGGTGAGAGTCGTCGACGCTGCTGTTCCGTCGACTCCGCGGCCGATCACCGGCCGCACCACCGCCCCCGCCCCCTCGCGCGCAGCCCTGAGAGGAACATCGCCGTGCACGCCACCGACCCCTTCGCCCGCCTCCCCGAGGCGGCGTCCTTCACCGTCGTCAGCGCCACCGTCACCGACGGAGCCGCCTGGCCGCCCGAGCAGCACGCCTCCGGCCTGCCCGGCGGGAAGGACATGTCCCCGCAGCTGTCCTGGAGCGGCGCCCCGAACGGCACCGAGAGCTACGCCGTCACCGTCTATGACCCCGACGCTCCCACCGGGTCCGGGTTCTGGCACTGGGCGGTCGCCGACATCCCGGCCACGGTCACCGAGTTGCCCGAGGGCGCCGGCGACGACACCGGCTCGGGGCTGCCCGAGGGCGCCTACCAGTTGCCCAACGACGCCCGCATGGCCCGCTACATCGGCGCCGCCCCGCCGTCCGGGCACGGCCCGCACCGCTACTTCATCGTGGTGCACGCCCTCGACGTCGCCTCCGTCGGCGTCCCCGCCGACGCCACCCCGGCCGTCCTCGGCTTCACCATGGCCGGCCACACCCTCGGCCGCGCGGTACTGATCGCCACCGCCGAAACCCCCGCCTGACGGCACTGCCAACTCCCGGGAGAAAACACCGCGATGCACCTCGACGAACTCCCCGACTCCGTCCGCCCCGGCGACGGCCCGATGGACCTGAATGCCGTCCGCGAAGTCAGTCGCGCCGTCAGCGCGGCCCACCTGTTCATCTATCTCGCCCCCGAAAGCGCCCAGGAGGCGGCCAAACTCGGCGTGACCGACCGCGGACCGGCGTACCTCGCCTTCCGGTCGGCCGCGATGGGCGCGGTTCCGTGGCAGGTCACGCTCGCCGCCTTCTACAACTTCAGCCCGCGGGCAGTGCGGGCCATGGCGGACGTGTGGGACGCCGCGCCGCCCGAGCAGTGGCAGGCCGCCCGCTTCCTGGCCGCCGGGCGGGCGATGCGGCGCGTCCGCGTGCACCTCACGGATGACCAACTGTCCGAGGCGCGATCGCTGATCGACCCGGTCCTCGCCGGTGCCGACTACGCCGGCAAGGTGCTGGCCGCCGCCAACGCGTCGGTCGCGCTTCCGGCCGATCCGCTCCTCGCGCTGTGGCAGCAGATCACAGTGGCGCGCGAGTGGCGGGGCGACGCGCATCTCGTCGTACTCGCCGACAACGGTCTCGGGCCGTGCGACTGCCTCGTTCTGCACACCACTACGGGCCGCCTCCCGACGGCCCTCGCGCGGGCCACCCGCCAGTGGGACGACGAGGAGTGGACCGCGGCGACGGCGCGTCTCGCCGCGCGCGGCTGGCTCGACTCCAACGCCACGGTCACCGACGCCGGCAGCGCGGCGCGCGAGCGGATCGAGGTGGAGACGGACGAGCACTGCGCTGCGCTGTGGGCGCCGATCGGCGCCGCGGGTGCCCGCCGTCTCGCCTCGCTCATCGCGCCGATCACCGACGCGTTCACCGCGGCGGGGACGTTTCCGGCCGTGCTTTCGGCTTAGAAGTCCTCACGAGATGAGCTATGCCCTGTGGTCACAACGGACCGAAGGCTCAACTCCCTGCCCCGGACATGGCAACCATGTGTTGGACGAAATGGAGTGCCCCGTCGCGCAGTTGACAGCTCGAACGCGGCACGTCAGAGTCCCGGCGTGAGCGAGATCAACGAGCTGTCGCCGGCGGAGCTGCGTGTGTGGCGGGCCTTTCCGCGAGGCGAGTCCGTGGACTTCCGTGCCGAGAACGAGGATCCGGCACCGGGCGACACCTGGGGCGCCGAGCGGACCGTACGGGCGAGTGTGCTGCGGGCGTTGCTGCTCAAGTCTCCGCACGAGGAGGGCGAGATTGCCGCGCTCAAGATCACCGGGGCGCGGATCACCGGTGTGCTGGACCTGAAGTACGCCACGATCGACGCCGCCGTCCGGCTGAGTCACTGCCACTTCGACAGCGTTCCCGACCTCTACGGCGCCGAGCTGCGTCAGCTCAACCTGAGCAACTCCGCGCTGCCGGGCCTGGATTCGGCGACCCTGCGGGTCGAGCGGGTGCTGCGCATGACGGACTGCCGAATGCGGGGGCCGGTACGGCTCGGCGGGGCGCAGATCTCCGGGGCGCTGTTCATGGAGCGGGCGGAGTTCACGGCGCCGGACGACTCCGCGCCGGTGCTGCAGCTCAACCAGGCATCAATTGGAGACGACTTGTGGGCGCCGGAGATGCGCGCGCACGGACAGGTGCGCCTCACCGGCGCCTCGGTCACCGGGCGCATCAACGTTCAGGACGCCGAGTTCGACAATCCCGGCGGCACCGCGCTGGACGCTCAGAACCTCAACGTGGGAGGCCACATACGGGCGCGGTGCATACGTGCGAAAGGGCGGGTCGAGCTCCGAGGCTCGCGCATAGCGGGCCGTCTCGACCTGCTCCATGCTCACCTGTCGCACCGGGGCGACACGGCGCTGCGGGCGAGTAGTTGTGTCATCGGTGAACTCTGGCTGCGCGGCGGTGATCGGATCGAGGGCGCCCTGAATCTGCGGCGTTCTCAGATAGAAATCCTGACCCTTGAACCCGAGATGCTCCCGGAGCAGGTGCATCTCAGCAACCTCCGGTACACCGTTCTCACCCCGCACGAGCCCGCCGAGCGCCGCCTTCCGATGCTGGAGCGAGACGGCGGCCGGTACGAACCCGATTCCTACGAGCAGTTGATGGCGGCGTATCGCCATGTCGGCGACGACGACGCGGCCCGGCTCGTTCAGCTCGCCAAACAACGTCGCCGACGCACCACGCTCGCCTGGTACGGACGGTTGTGGGGGTACGTTCAGGACGCCACCGTCGGCTACGGCTTCCGCCCGGTGCGCGCGGCCGTTTGGCTGTTGTCCCTCATGGCCATCGGATCGATCGCGTACGGCCTGCACCACCCTCGCCCCGTCAAGGTGGGCGAGGCCCCGGACTTCAACCCGGTCTTCTACACCCTCGACCTGCTCCTGCCGATCATCGACTTCGGCCAGGAGTCGGCCTTCGCCCCTGCGGGCTGGTACCAGTGGCTGTCGTACGCCCTGATCATCACCGGCTGGATTCTGGCGACGACGATCGTCACGGGTGTGACCCGTTCGGTCAGCCGCCAATGACTCAAGCCGCGCCGAAGTGCCGCTTCGTGCTGTTGACCAGTTGCTTCATGAAGGCCCTGCCCGGGAAGTCGGTCAGTGCCGCGGGGCGCGCGAGCACGGGGCTCGGCTCGAAGGCGAAGGTCCAGGTGAAGCGGGTGCCGTTCGCGACGGGCTCGACGACGTAGTCCTCGCCGAAGCGCCGGAACAGGGGCAGGCTGGCCTGCGTGACGCAGAACGAGTGCCGCGTCCCCTCCTCCCACCGCACGAACTCCTCGCGCAGGTGCAGGACACGGAGTGCGGTGATCTCGCGCGTCGTTCCGACGCCGTGGGGCGCGGGTGAGGTGTAGCGGCCGGCGTTCAGGCCACGGCACCAGGACAGCGGCGTGTCGCCGGCGAGGCCCGCCCATACGGCTTGCGGCGCCACGGGCAGGTCCATGGGGAACGAGTGCCGGTGCGGAGCGGTGTCGAAGAAGGAGACGTCGAACGGTTCGAGCGTGGACCAGGCCATCGGATTTCCTCCTGTGACGGGCTTCGCGACCGTCCGGCCGCGCTGTGGTCGTTCGGGACTGCTGCCGGAGCCTGGTGGACGTATGCGGACGGATCTCGTTCAGGCGGGCTGCTCGCCACCGCCGCCCACGGCACGCAGGGCGAAGGGCAGGAACCGGTCCGCCGCCGCCTGCGCGGCGGCCGCGTCGACCTGCTCCGGCAGTCGGGGGGTGAGGAAGAACCTGCTCATCACGGGGCCGACCACCACCTCTCCGAGCAGATCGGGATCCTCGACCGGCGGGATCTCTCCCCGCTCGACGGCGCACTGCACGACCTCGGCCACCCGCCGGTACACCGGCTCCAGAAAGGCCGTCGTGAGCGCCTCGGCCAGGACGGTGTTGCGCGCCGCCTCGCCGATCAGGGCGCGCATCAGCCGACCGCTCTCACCGGTGAGGGCCGCGGCCTTGTCCCGGAGTACGACCCGCAGGTCACCTTCGAGGCTGCCGGTCGCCGGCGGCGCGTAGGGATCCTCGGTGACGGTGGCGGCGGCCGCGACCACCAGGTCCTCCTTGGAGGACCAGCGACGGTAGAGGGTCGCGGTGGAGACCCCTGCCCGGGCGGCCACGGCGGCGGTGGTCAGCCCGCTGTATCCGCTCTCGGTCAGCACAGCCAGCGTGGCGTCCAGCAGGGCCCGGTCCCGGGCGGCGTCGCGGGGGCGGCCCCGTCGGGGCGTGGGCTTGGTCTCGGCGGGCTCCGGGTCGGGGGGTGTGGTGCGGGTCATGCCACGACCTTAACATGAAACGAAACGAAAACATTTCGTTTCGTTTATGCTCGCCGGTATGAGCGCTTCCACGGAAACCACCGAGACCGTGTCCACCTCGACGACCGACGCGGTGGCCGCCGACGCGGCAGCCACCGTCGCCCGCTTGAACGCCACCTTCGCCACGGGCCGAACCAAGCCGCCGGCCTGGCGCAAGGCCCAGCTGCGCGCCCTGCGACGCCTGCTGGTCGAACAGGAGGACGCCTTCGCCGCCGCGCTGCACGCCGACCTCGGCAAGAACGCCACCGAGGCGTACACCACCGAGATCGGGTTCACGATCAACGAGATCGACCACACCCTGCGTCACCTCGACCGCTGGCTGCGCCCGCGGCGCGTCCCGGTGCCCCTGGGGCTTCGGCCGGCCCGGGCCCGCAAGGTGCGCGAGCCGCTCGGCACGGTCCTGGTGATCAGCCCCTGGAACTACCCGCTGCAGCTGGCCCTGGCGCCGCTGGTCGGTGCGATCGCCGCGGGCAACAGCGTGGTGGTCAAGCCCAGCGAACTCGCCCCGGCGACTTCGGCGGCGCTCGCCCACTGGCTGCCCCGCGCGCTGGACCCGCAGGCCGTGGCCGTGATCGAGGGCGGCGTACCGGAGACCACGGCCCTGCTGGAGCAGCGCTTCGACCACGTCTTCTACACCGGCAACGGCACGGTCGGCCGCATCGTCATGGCCGCCGCGGCCCGCCACCTCACCCCGGTCACCCTGGAACTGGGCGGGAAGAGCCCGGCCGTCGTGGAGCCGGGCACCGACCTCGCGACAGCCGCCCGCCGCATCGTCTGGGGCAAGTTCATGAACGCCGGCCAGACCTGCGTCGCCCCCGACTACGTCCTCGCCATCGGCGAGGCCGCAACCGCGATCGAGCCGCACCTGACCACCGCGATCCGTGAGATGTACGGCACCGACCCGGCACAGAGCGCCGACTACGGCCGCATCGTCAACGAGCGCCACTACGACCGACTGACGGCACTCCTGTCGGACGGCCGGATCGTCACCGGCGGCGACCTCGACCGGGCCGACCGCTACCTGGCCCCGACCGTCCTCGCCGACGTGGACCCGGACGCGCCGGTGATGCGCGAGGAGATCTTCGGCCCCATCCTGCCGATCGTTCCCGTCCCCGACCTGGACGCCGCGATCGCCTTCATCACGGCCCGCGACAAGCCTCTGGCCCTGTACGCCTTCACCGCCTCCCTCGCCACCAAGCGCCGCCTCACGACCGAGACCTCCTCGGGCGCCCTCTCCTTCGGCGCTCCCAACGCCCATCTCGCCATCCCCGGCCTGCCCTTCGGCGGCGTCGGTGAGAGCGGCATCGGCGGCTACCACGGTGAGCACTCCATCGACACCTTCAGCCACACCAAGTCCGTCCTCGACAAGCCCCTCCTCGCCGACCCCCTCCGCCTCGCCTACCCGCCCTTCACCACCCGCAAGTCCCGGCTCCTGCGCCGCTTCCTCTGATGGCGCTTCAGCTTCGTTGCCGAGGCCGGTCATGGGGGAGCCGGGGCAGGCGGGGAGGCCGTGTCCGGCACAGGCTCAGGGCCGCAGGCCCGCCCGCTTGAGTGCGACGCTGGACAAGTCGGAGATGACCTGCTGGTCCCCGCGGCGCCAGGCGTCT
The DNA here is from genome assembly GCF_021538895.1 of Streptomyces olivochromogenes. Lineage (GTDB taxonomy): Bacteria > Actinomycetota > Actinomycetes > Streptomycetales > Streptomycetaceae > Streptomyces > Streptomyces olivochromogenes_A. The sequence goes on from NZ_JADDRL010000013.1 coordinate 91,504, forward strand.
GCGAGGCCGCCCACCGGGACGGGGACCGTGACGAGGTCGCGCTGCGGTCCGGTGAGGGTGCGCAGGGCGAGCAGGTCGGCGCCGCCGATGTCGTCGAAGAGGTGTCGGGTGGTGGCGCTGCGCCTGATCCAGCGCAGGCGTGCCGGGAGCCACAACACCAGTACGAAGGCCACGGGCAGGATGATCAGGGCGAGTGCGGTCAGGGTGGCCACCTGTCCCACCACGTGCTGCAGCGACCGGCCGGCATCGGAGAGACCGGTGCCGGCGCCGGCGGCGGACTGGAGCGGCTTCTTGAGCGTGCCCCCGATGAACGGCACTTTCGAAGCGGCTTCGGCGGCGTCGTCGAGCCCGGAGGCGAGGTTGTCACCCGCGTTCTGCGCCTGCCGTCCCGGCTCGGCCAGCCGCATGATCGCGTCGTGGACGGTCAGGGCGAACTTCACCGCGGCCGCGATCAGGGCCACGGCGATCAGGTCCGCGCACACCTGACGGCTCCGACGTGCCGGTGTCTGGGCGTAAAGGCGCATGGTCGTGCTCCTGCTCCGGTGATGGCATCGGAGATGGCCGGCTTCGGCCGGGTGAGGTGTGTCGGTCGTGGTGCGGGGCTTGGCCGGTCGTTCGACGGTATGTGGGACTCGACTCTTTCACCGGACTCCAGCGGTGGACGTCCTCGACACGGTGCCGGGTCGGTCGGCGCAGTGGCGCGGTGGGTGGGCGGAGAGGGCGTCATATGGGCCGCCGGGCCTCAGCTCGTTGTGCCGCGGCGCCAACTTTCCGACGGCGGCTCGCCGCGACCGCATTGTTGGTTAGGGTGGCCTTGTTTGATTCATGGCTGCCCACCGGTCGTATGAAGGGCCACACCCTCACCGTGCCTCAAGAAGCCAAGATCCGGAACACCAGCCACCGATCACGGCACAGCACGTCAGGTCGACCGGACGCGGTGGGCGTGTGACCGGCCGGTCGGAGCCCGCGGTGCTGCCCCCAACGCTGCGCATGCGGCTCGGGCTGATGGCGGCTCTCGCCGCGCTGGTGGTCGTCGTGCTCGGGGTCCTGTACGCCGACGACAGCAAGCCCGGCACGGTGGACGCGCGGATCGGGGCGGCGGTGGACGGTCTGGGGCCGCCATGGCGGCACGTCGCTCTGGCCATGGACTTCTTGGGGGAGCCCGTGGGATCGGCGGCGCTGGTCGTGGCCATCGTGACGGGCTGCCTGCTGCTCGGGCGTCCTCGCGCGGCGGTACTCGTCGTTGCCGGCGCCGCTATGACCGTGGGGACGGCGACGCTGCTCAAGTCCCTGGTGGGACGCACCATCCACGGCGAGAACCTGTCCTACCCGAGCGGGCACACTGCCTTCGCCACCGCGCTCGCCCTCGTGGTGGCGCTGACCGCGACCGGCCGGCTCGGCCTCGGCAGGACGGCCGGCATGTCACTCGTACTTGCTGCGGCGCTGGTCGCCGGCGCCGCCATGGGCTGGGCACAGGTCGCCCTCGGTGCGCACTACCCGACCGACGTCCTCGGCGGCTGGTGCACCGCGCTGGCGGTGATACCGGCGACCGCTTGGCTGGTCGACCGGATCGCCGACCGGATCGCCGACAGGATGGCAGACCGGCCGGCCGATCGGACGGCCGACGCCGGTCGCCAGGAGCGTCGCTGACGTCACCTCACGCCAAGCGGCGGAACACGGGTTTCACCGGTCGTCCGCCCAGCCAGGGGGTGGGGTCACCGGCGTCCAGCGCCTTCCGGTACACCGCGCATGCCTGGGCCACCACGTCGACGGTGTGATCGATGTCCGCGTCGTCGAGCGCACTGCTCACCACGAACGACGGGGCCAGCACTCCGCCCGCGAGGAGCCGGCGCAGGAACAGGGTGCGGTACTCCTGCGACGGCTGCCCGTTCTCGTCGAGGGTGGCGAAGACCAGGTTGCTGGCCCGGCCCCGGACGACGATGTGGTCGCCGACGCCCATGCCGGCCGCGGCGTCGCGGACACCGGCGGCCAACCGCTCGCCGAGGGCGTGCAGCCGCGCGGTGATGCCCTCTTCGACGTAGGTGGTGAGCACGGCCATCGCGGCTGCCAGGGAGTGCGTTTCCGCACCGTGCGTGGTGGACAGCAGGAACACCCGGTCGTCGGGGTGACGCAGCCCGCCCAGCTCCATCAGATCGCGGCGCCCGGCCAGCGCCGAGACGGCGAATCCGTTGCCCAGCGCCTTGCCGAACGTGGACAGGTCGGGGACGACGCCGTACAGGCCCTGGGCGCCCGCCTCGGACCAGCGGAAGCCGGTGATCATCTCGTCGAAGACCAGTACGCAGCCGTGCCGGTCGGCCAGTTCACGCAGGCCGGCGAGGTACCCGGGCGGGGGCTCGGTGTGGGTGGCGGGTTCGAGGATCAGGCAGGCGATTTCGTCCTGGTACCGAGTGAGCAGTTCCTCCGTGGCGGCCAGGTCCCCGTACGGGAACGCCACGGTGAGTTCCGTGGTCGCCGCCGGGATACCGGTGGACATCGGCGTGGTGCCGATGAACCAGTCGTCGACGGAGAAGAACGGATGGTCGGCGCAGATGGCCACCCGCGGGCGTCCGGTGGCGGCGCGGGCGAGGCGCACCGCGGCGGTGGTGGCGTCGGAGCCGTTCTTCGCGAACTTCACCATCTCGGCGGTCGGCACCGTGGCCAGGAAGCGCTCCGCGGCTTCGACCTCCAGGATGGACGGCCGGACGAAGTTGCTGCCGCGGTCGAGTTCCTGCCGCACCGCCTCGATCACGCGAGGGTGGGCGTGGCCGAGGCTGACCGACCGCAGCCCGGAGCCGTACTCGATGTAGCGGTTGCCGTCGATGTCCCACACGTGGGCACCACGGCCGTGGCTGATGACCGGGGCCAGGTTCTCGGGGTACTGGTCGTCGCCCTTGGCGTAGGTGTGCGCGCCCCCTGGGATCATGGCGTGCAGCCGCTCGTTCGCCGTCCGCGACCGGGGCAGGAGGAGCTCTTGGGTGTGTTCGGTGTCCACGCCCACCTCAACTTTCTCTGTGCTTCAGGACGTCGGCGAGGCTCGGCGCCTCCCGGTCCCGCTGGGACATCGATGTGGCCGGCAGCGGCCAGGGAATGGCGAGCTCCGGGTCGTCGAAAGCGATGGTCACGTCCTCGGCCGGATCGTGCGGGCGGTCGATCCGGTACGAGGTGTCGGCGGTTTCGGTCAGCGCCTGGAAGCCGTGCGCGCATCCCGCCGGGATGTACAGGGTCGCCTGCGTGTCGCCGGACAGCTCGAAGGAGGCCACGTTGCGGTAGGTCGGCGAGTCCGTCCGCAGGTCCACGACGACGTCGAAGATCCTGCCGTACGAGCATCGCACCAGCTTGGCCTCGCCGGCGCCGGAGCGCAGGTGCAGGCCGCGCAGCACGCCCCGGACCGAGCGGGACACGCTGTCCTGGACGAAGGCGTTCGGGTCGAGGCCCACGGAGCGGACCACGTCGGCGTCGAAGGTGCGGCAGAAGAAGCCGCGCTCGTCGGCGTACGGCGTCGGCTCGAAGAGGTACGCGCCGGTGATCTCAGGGACTTCGGTGGCCTTCATGGAGCCTTCCGCACGGTGTGGGCCTGGTCGGTCGCCGGGAACAGAGCCGCGGTCAAGGAGTCGAATTGATGCTTGAGTTGCCGGGCGGCGGCCAGGTTCCGCTCGGTGAGGGTCTGCCGCAGCTCGGCCGAATGCTTCTCCAACGCACGGAACTGCTGGAGCAGTCGGTCGGCGTCGACCTCGCGCGCCGGGTGGCAGTACGCGCCGAGGCCCATCTCCGTCATGAGCGCGTCGCTCTTGGCGGCATAGCAGAGGGCGAGCACCGGCGTACCGGTCTTCAGCGCGCAGATCAGGTTGTGGTAGCGGATCGCCACCACGGTGTCGGCGGCCGCCATCTCCTTCATCAGGTCGGCCAGTGAGGACGGTTCGGCAGCGGTGACCAGCGGCGAGTCCACCGCGTCGAGGATCGCGGCGACCACCGACGCGTCGCACTCGTCACCGGTGAGCAGCCGGACGGGCCTGCCCTCCTCGACCAGCGTGCGGACGAACCGGATCGTCCCGTCGAGGTAGCGCCGGTGGATCTCCTCCGCCCGGGCGCGATCGTCGTTGCCGCCGTGGAAGTCCATGACGCCGAGGCAGACCGGGCCCGGCGAGGCCGACGGGTCCGAGGGCACACTCGCCTGCGGCGTCGGCAGGGCGAACGCGAGGTCCGGGTAGACCTCGTCGTGCCTGGTGTCCACGCCCATCGCCCGCATCGCGTCGCGGGACTGCGCGTCCCGGTACGACCGGTAGGCGGCCAGCCGCCCCGACCAGCGCACCAGTGCCCGGGTCGGACGGTTGGCGATCGTCGCGGCGCCGACGCTGACCAGCGCCACCCGGGTGCGCAGCAGCCGGCCACTCGCGCAGAGCAGGAACAGCGCGTACGGGAAGCCCCACGGCCGCAGTGGCAGCGTGGCCTCCAGGACGCCCATGCCCGGGACGATCACCACGTCGTGCCGGCGCACCCAGGCGGCGGTGCGGAAGACGTCGACGAGTTTGCCCAGCCCCTTCCCCGCGATCGCGCCCGCACGCGACGCGGTCCGGTACTCCCCGCGGTACCAGTGCAGCCGCGTCGCGGGGATTCCGAACCGGGCCGTGACGGCCTCGGGTCCGCCGCACAGTGCGTCCACCTCCGCCTCCGGGTGCTCGGCGCGCAGGTACCCGAGCACCGCCTCCAGCGACCCGTCGTTGCCGAGGTTGCCGGAGCCGAGCAGGCCGAACACCCCGACGCGCACCGGAGTCCCGTTCGCGGGCGTCATGCCTGCCTCCCCTCACGGCCGGCGACCAGGGCGTCGACGGAGACGCTGAGCCGCTCCGGGTCGACCGGCGCGCGGTCCTCGACCCGCTCGCCGGCACCCGGCCGGACCCGGCTGGTCATCCACGCGGCCAGGTGGCGGTAGCACGCGCGCCGGTCGGCCGGGGACAACGGCGCCCGCCGGATCGCCGCGACGAAGCCCCACATGTACTCGGCGAGCAGCCGGGGCGTCGGGTGCAGCGGGCCCGCCCGGCGCGGGTCCAGGTTGACGCACCGGGAGCGCTTGCTGGGGTTCGCCCGCTCGGCGCGGTTGGGGTGGTCGCGGCGGAAGTACAGCAGCTCCGGCACCTGGTGGAAGGGCCCGTGCAGGGTGATCTCGGCGACGAACGTGCGGTCCGCGTGGTGGTAGCTGTCGAGTGGCTTCACCCGGCGCAGCATGTCGGCCCGCATCACCCCGTAGAAGTCGTCGCCACCGGGCTCGAACAGCAGACTGCGGAAGCGCTCCGGCGCGTGCGGCGAGCCGGTGGCGAGCGTGTACTCGTAGGGCACCTTCACCTGGCCGTCGCCGTCGATGACCGCCTGGTCGGCGTGCGCGAGGATCATGTCCGGCCGCTCGTCCAGCGCCTCCACACAGCGCCGCAGGAGGTCCCGGCCGTACAGGTCGTCGTGCGAGGCCCACTTGAACAACTCGCCGTGGGACTCGTCGAACACATGGTTGTGGTTCGGTGTGGCGCCGATGTTCCGGGGCAGCCGGAGGTACCGGATCCGCGAGTCCCGCGCGGCGTACTTGCGGCAGATGTCCTGGGTCCCGTCGGTCGAGGCGTTGTCGGAGATGACCAGCTCGAAGTCCTCGTAGGTCTGGCCGAGCAGGGCGTCGAGCGACTCGGCCAGGTACTCCTCGCCGTTGTACACGGGCAGGCCGATGCTCAGCCTGGGGTGGGCGGTCATGAGGTCCTCACTTCGGGAATGGGATCGCGGTGGCGCTCGCGCAGGGCGGAGCGCAGCTGCAGCCACCACACGGCCGAGCCGCTGACGGTTGCGGCGGCGACGCCCCAGGCCGAGCCGACCGTGCCGGCGGCGGCCGCTCCGCCGAGCCCGCCGCTGACATAGCAGGCGGAGGCGAACAGCTGGCAGCGCAGGCTGCGCCGGGCCGCGCCGAGCGCGCGCAGCCCGGCCGCCGCGCCGGTGCCGAGGCCCGCGCCCGCGACGCCGAGGGTGATCGGCACGATGAGCTCCGAGGCGGAGTGCCAGACGTCACCGAGCGCCAACTCGCCGAGCCGGTTCGGCACCAGCAGCAGCGCCGCGCCCCAGAACAGCGCGCCGGCGGCCTGGCCCCCGCCCAGCATGAGGCAGAACCTGCCGAGCCGGTGCGGTGCCTGCCGCAGCACCCGTGCCGCCTCCGGGACGGTGACCAGGGACAGTCCCATGAGCACCGCCAGGAACGGGCCTTGCAGGAGCTCGGCGCCCCGCACCGCACCCACCGCGCCGACCCCGACGATCGCGCCGAGCCCGTACGCCCGCAGCTGGCTCGCGCCACTGAGGCTGACGTTCTCGACCAGGTACCGGTAGCCGAGATCGCGCTGCTCGCGAAGCCACCCGCGTGCCTCGGTCGTCCGGGGTCGGATGCCGGACTGGATGTAGCCGTACGCCGCCGCCACCGTGGCGGACGCGCCCCAGGCGAGCACGAAGGCGGCGACGCTGCCCACACGGGCCGCCACCACCATGGCCGGAACGAGCGCGACACCCCACACGACGTCGTTCACGAACGCCTTGCGCCCGGCGCCGGCGGCGAAGAACGAGAACCGCCAGGCGTCCTGGAGCAGCAGCCCCGGCAACATGACACCGAGGGCGGCGAACGCGGGCCCCACGCGGCCGCCGAGGCCGAGCCCGGCCACCAGACACGCCACGCCGATGGCCGCACCGACGCCGAGTGCGGTACCCGTCGACCGGGCCACCGCCCCCCGCCAGGACGCGTCCGGCACGCCGCTGAAGCGCACCACGAGCGGATCGGTGGCCAGCCCGCGGGAGACGTTCAGCACCACGCCGTACGTCACCCAGGCGAGGCTGAACACGCCGAACGCGGTCACCCCCAGCGAGCGGGCCACGTAGATACCCACCACGAAGTTGCTCACGCTGGAGGCCGCCTGGTCGGCCAGTCCCCAGGACAGCCGACCGACGAGGGCCCGCCTGGCGGATCCGGCCGGTGGCGCCGTTGTCTGCGGATTCTCCTCCTCGGTGGTCATGGGCGTCACGCTTTGATCAGTTCGGCGCCGTGCAGGGCGTCGGCCGCGGCGGCGACGGTGTCGAACGGCAGCCCGGACCGCTCGGCGACGTCCAGCAGACTGTGCTCGCCGTCGGAGAGGCTGAGCACCCAAAGCATGGCCATCTGCGCCTGCTTCGCGTCGCTGCGGCCGCCGAGCGAGTCGTACAACCCACGCCGGCCCAGCTGGGGTTCGCCGTAGGGGCTGAGGTTGACGTACCGCCGGTTGCGGTCGAGCACGGCGAATGCCTCGCGGCAGACGGCGAGCGTGTCCGCCATCGCCTCCGGGGAGACGAAGTCCAGGTTGTCCGCCGAGGTGTGGTACTCGGGGTAGCCGGCGTACGGGGTCCGGCTGAGCGAGCCCACGCCGAGGTCGAACCCGGGCGAACAGTACTGCCGCTCGTCGTAGCCGTACGGAGTGAACTCGGCGACGTGGTGCGGGCGTTCGGAAGCGGCCAGCACATGCCGCAGCACCCGGTCGATCTCCGCGTCGCCGCGCCTGCTCTGTTTGTACGTCAGTTGGCCCGAGTCGCCGGCGCAGGCCAGCACCAGCCCGTGCTTGACCTGTTCCACCCGCTCCGCGTTGCGGGCCAGCCAGGTGATGGCCCCGATGGTGCCGGGCGCGAAGATGAACCGGTAGGTGTAGTACGGCGTTTGTTCCGCCAGCGCCCGCGCAAGGTACGTCGCCACCGCGATGCCGGCCAGGTTGTCGTTGGCCAGCGACGGGTGGCAGACGTGGCAGGAGACGATCACCTCGTCGGCGACCTGCCCGGGGACCACGTGCTCGGCGTAGGTGAGGTGGCCGTCGGCGAGTGTGGAGTCGATGCGCACCTCGTACTCGCCGTCCGGCAGCGCATCCAAGGTCTCCTGGGCCAGGCAGAACCCCCATTCCGGCTTGTAGTAGCTGGTGCGGTACGGCACCCAGGAGGGATGGTCCGGCAGGGTGTGCAGGTGTCCCCGCAGCTCGGCCAGCGGCATGGTCGCCGACACCGGCACGCTGTAGCCGAGCACATGCAGGCTGGACTCGGCGAAGTCGACGACCCGCTTGCCTGCGGAGTCGGCGATGTACGCGTCCCGGATGTTCCACTCCTGCGGCACCGTCCAGTCGAGCACCTGAGTCCCGGTCGGCACCTCGTGCACCTGCAACGGGACGTACTCGCCGACGATCTCCAGGGTGGCGCGCACACCGTCGCCGGTGATGCTCCGGCACAGCGGGTACAACCGCTCCACCAGCGCGTACATCTCCTCGCCTGCCGCGGTCATCGGCGCCACCGCAGGGTGTCGTCGACGGTGCCGGCGTCGGACGCCGCGCGCAGCACGGCCAGCCGGGTGAAGCGCCGCTCGAAGTCCTCCCGGGTCAGCCCGTGTTTCCGGTAGGCGTCGGCGAGTTCGAGCGCGCCCTGCTTCACCGTCCACTCGCAGTCGAAGCCGGGTATCGCCGTGCGGAACCGGGAGAAGTCCACGCGGTACGACCGCGGATCGGCACCGTTCTCCCCGGTGATCACCACGCGCGAGTCGCCCACCGCCTCGGCGACCTGCTCGGCGATCTCGGCGACCGTGACGTTGTTGATCTCGCTGCCGATGTTGAACGCCCGGTCGTGCACCGCTTCCCGCGGCGCGACCAGCGCGGCCGCGAAGGCCCGCGCGATGTCGGCGGCGTGCACCAGCGGGCGCCAGGGGGTGCCGTCGGAGAGCACCAGGACTTCGCCGGACAACAGGGCGTGCCCCACCAGGTTGTTCAGCACGATGTCGGCGCGCAGCCGGGGCGAGTAGCCGAAGGCGGTGGCGTTGCGCATGAACACCGGGCTGAAGTCGCCGTCGGCCAGCGCGTGCAGGTCGTCCTCCACCCGCACCTTGGACTCCGCGTACGGTGTCACCGGCCGCAGCGGGGCCTCCTCGGCCACTAGGTCGTCGCCGCCGGCGGCGCCGTAGACCGAGCAGGTCGACGCGTACAGGAAGCGCCGCACTCCGGCGTCGCGGGCCAGTTGGGCGAGGCGCACGGACGCGTGGTGGTTGATGTCGTAGGTGAGCTCCGGCGCGAGCGACCCCAGCGGGTCGTTGGACAGCGCGGCCAGGTGGATCACCGCGTCGACTCCGGCCACGTGTTCGGCCGTGACGTCGCGCAGGTCCACCCGGTGCCCCGACGGGTCCGCGGGCGTCGGGCCAAGGACGCAGTCGGCGAACAGCCCGGCGTCCAGGCCGACGACCTCGTGCCCGGCGGCCGCGAGGACGGGGGCCATCACGGTGCCCAGGTAGCCCTGGTGTCCGGTGAGCAGTACGCGCAAGGTTCATTCCCCCAGGTCGAGAGTGAGTTTGGTGACGGCGAACGCCTCGGCGTAGCGCGCGTTGCTTTCGATGCCGCGGATCCGGGCCAGCCCGAGGAAGGCCTCGCGGTCGTACCAGGGCCGGTGCCGCTGCGAGGGGTAGTGCTCCTGCAGCAGGCTCACCTTGCGTTCGGCGGTCTCCTCCGACAGTGGCTGGTACACCGCCGGACGGCCGAGGTCGCCGTCCCACTTGACGATCTCGTAGCCGAGTACGAGGTGGTCGCGGAACGCGGTGGTCATCAGCTGCGCCAGGCCGCGGTGGTCCTGGTGCGCGTCGTCGGTGCGCGGGGCCAGGACGAGGTCCGGCTCGGTCTGCGCGCGCAACTCCTCGACCGCGCCCTTGGCCTCGTCCCAGTGCGCGGGCAGTCGTCCGTCGGGCAGTTTGTGCACGGTGAGGCGCAGGTCGGCGCCCGGGCAGAAGGCGGCGAGCGCGGCCTGCTCCTCCTGCTCGCGCTCGCTGCCACCGCCGGAGAGCACCAGTGCGTCGACGCGCAGACCGGGCCGCGCGAGGCACATCGTCAGGAGTGTGCCGCCGGCGCCGATGGCGATGTCGTCGCAGTGCGCGCCCACCGCCACGATCCGGTCCAGGCGCTCGGGCCCGAGCCGGATCACGCCCTCGCTCCGAAGCCGCTGCCGGTCGCGCCCGCCCCTGCGCCGTCCCGCTCCCACACGGCCCACGGGCGGTCGCCCCGGGCGTACGCCTCGTCGAGCGCGGCGCGCTCCTTCACGGTGTCGGTCGGCTTCCAGAAGCCGCGGTGCTGGTGCGCCACCAGCCGTCCACGCTTGGCCAGTTGGGCGCATCCGTCGGCGACCAGGTCCCCGTTCTCCGGGATGTGGTCGAAGACCTCCTGGCGGAGCACGAAGTAGCCGCCGTTCTCCCACAGCGGCAGTTCGCTCACCGGGGTGATGCCTCCCACCAGGCCGTCCTCGCCCAGGTCCACGCAGTGGAACGAGGACTGCGGCGGCACCACCATCATCGAGGCACCGGCGTCGCGCTCGGTGAACCGGTCGATCATCTCCGGCAGCGGGGCGTCGGTCAGCACGTCGGCGTAGTTGGCGAGGAACATCTCGTCCCCGTCCAGGTGCTGCCGCACCCGGCGCAGCCGTTCCCCGATCGGTGACTCGATACCGGTCTGCGCGAACGTGATCGTCCAGTCCGAGATGTCGGTGGACAGCAGCTCGGTCCGACCGCCGCGCAGCACGAAGTCGTTGGACGTTGTCTCCTCGTAACTGAGGAAGAAGTCCTTGATGTGATGCGCGCCGTATCCGAGGCACAGGATGAACTCCGTGTGCCCGAAGTGCGCGTAGTAGCGCATGACATGCCAGATCAGCGGTCGCGGGCCGACCATCGCCATGGGCTTGGGGACGTCGTCGGAGGCACCGTTGCGCATCCGCATCCCGTAACCGCCGCAGAACAGAACGACCTTCATGACCCCACCTCGACGATGCTCAGTTCCGGGATGGGAAAGACCAGTCGGCCGCCCCAGTCGTGCACGAAGGACAGTTGCTCGACCAGCTCGGCCCGGAGGTTCCACGGGAGGACGAGGACGTAGTCCGGCCGGTCGGCGGCTATCTGATCGGGCGGCAGGATTGGGATACGGGTGCCCGGGGTGAATCTGCCGTGCTTGTAGGGGTTGCGGTCGACCGTGTAGGGGAGCAGGTCGGGGCGGATGCCGCAGTGGTTGAGCAGGGTGTTGCCCTTGCCCGGGGCGCCGTAGCCGACGACCGTCTCGCCGCGCTCGGCCGCCTCGATGAGGAACCGCAGCAGGTCCCGGCGCACCTTGGCCACCCGGGCGGAGAACTCGGTGTACCCGGACAACTCCTGCAGCCCGGCGGCCTTCTCCCGGGCCAGCACGTCGGCCACCGCCTGCGTCGGCTCGCCGGCCACCTCGGTCGGCCGGGCCCACAGCCGGATCGAGCCACCGTGCGTGGGCAGCAACTCGACGTCCACGAGCGCGAGTCCGCCGCTCGCCAGCGCCCGGATCGCGGACGCGACCGTGTAGTACTGGAAGTGCTCGTGGTAGATCGTGTCGTACTGGTTCTCCTCGATCAGGGTCAGCAGGTGCTGCACCTCGATGGAGACCCAGCCGTCGTCGGCGACCAGGGCGCGCAGCCCCTGCGTGAACCCGACCACGTCGGGTATGTGCGCGTACACGTTGTTGGCCGCGACCAGGTCCGCCGGGCCGTGCTCGGCGCGGACGTCGGCGCCGGTGGCCGGATCCAGGAACTTGGTGAGCGTGGGCACACCCGCGTCCCGCGCCGCGGCGCCGACATTCACCGACGGCTCGATGCCGAGGCAGCGGATCCCCCGGTCCACCACGTGCCGCAGCAGGTACCCGTCGTTGCTCGCGACCTCGACCACGAAGGCGTCGGGGCCGAGACCCACCCGCTCCACGGCGTCGGCGACGAACGTGCGCGCGTGCTCCACCCAGGAGGTCGAGTAGGAGGAGAAGTACGCGTACTGCGTGAACGTCTCCTCCGGCGTGATCAGCGGAGGAATCTGCGCGAGCCAGCAGTCGGTGCAGACCCGCAGGTGCAGCGGGTACGCCGGTTCCGGCTGGTCCAGTTGGTCCGCGGCGAGAAAGCTCTCACACGGTGGCGTCGCCCCAAGGTCGACGACGCTCGCCATCGCTTTCGAGCCGCACAGTCGGCATCGTGTCATCTACTGTCCCCATCCCCCCTGCTCGCGCGGGTGTCCCCGCCGCGAGCCAGTGCTGACCGACCCGCGATCGCGGTTCGGTACTCATCCACCAGGCGCTCAAGGCCGACGGCCGGGCTGAAACCCTGCTCGTATCGGCGCCGGGCCGCCTGGCCCATCTCCCGGTTGCGGACCGGCTCTCCCGCGATCCGGCGTATGCGGGACGCGAGCGAGGCAGGCTCGCCCGGCCGGTGCAGCAGCCCGGTCACCCCCTCCTCGACGAGTTCGACGAAGGCGCCGTGACCGGCGGCGACGACCGGGACCCCCGCCGCCATCGCCTCCACGACCACCAGACCGAACGCCTCCAGCCACGTCGAGGGAGCCACCACGGCGACCGACCGCGCGATGGCCTGCCGGCACTGAGCCGTGTCGTACAGGCCGACGTACCGCACGTCGTCCCGGCCCGCCGCCCAGGCGGTCACCTCAGGCTCCAGCGGTCCCGCGCCGGCGATCACGAGCGGCACACCCACACCGCCGCTCGCGGCGATCTCGTCCCACGCGGCCATGAGCAGCCGCACGCCCTTGGCCTCCGCGAGCCGGCCGAGGTAGAGCACATGCTCGCCGGCGCCCGACCGGCGGGCGTCCGGGTCGGGCACGAAGTTGTGCTTCACCGCCAGCCGTTCGGCCGGCATGCCGGCCCGCACCAGGACGTCGCGCTGCGCCGCGGAGATGCAGAAGAACCGCTCCACACCGGACCACCAGCGCCGCCGGTTGACCGACATGCTGACCGCGAGCGGCACCGTCGCAAGCCGGGAACTCCGATAGCAGCCGTGCCGGACGGCGGGCAGCGGCGTGGATCCGACGCACTCGGTGCACGGCCCGCCGTCCCGCTGCAGCGTGCCGGGCGGGCAGACCTGGGTGTAGTTGTGCAGCGTGGCGACGGCGGGCACGCCGGCGTCGGCGCAGGCGGCCAGCACCGCCGGCGACAGGAGCGGGAAGACGTTGTGGACATGCACCACGTCCGGCCGCTCGGCGCGCAGTCGGGCGGCGAGCTCCTTGCGGACCGCCGGGTTCCACGGCACCAGCAGCGGTACCGCGACCTTGCCCGGCAGGGACCGGGCGGCGATGTCGTCGCTGCGCCGCTCGAACACCTCGACCCGGTGACCGGCCCCGCGCAGCAGCGCCACCTCCTGGTCGACGACCTTGTTCTCCCCGCTCGGCTGCGCCGAGGCGTAGCGGTTGTGCACCACGAGAACGTGCATGCTCAGGTCACCTCCGATCGCTGGGCCCAGCGCGGTCTGCGTTGTCGAGGGACGTGGGGCGTCGAGAGGGGAGTGGCCTGGGCCGGTGTCGCCAGCAGCGAGGCGGCCACGGCCAGATGCAGCAGATACGGCGAGGCGTCGCCCAGCCCGGCCTCGGTGTATGACGCGATCGCGCAGTAGCTGATCAGGAAGATCGCGCAGGCCCTCGACAGCGACGGTGGCCGCAGCAACGCGACACCGCCCAACACGATGATGACCGCCGCCACCAGGCCGATGCCGATCATGCCCTGCTCGTTGTAGACGGCCAGCCAGCTGTTGTCGATCGGCAGCCCCCCGAACGACTTGTCGCCCAGGCCCACGCCGAACAGGTACTCCGAGGTCGTCCGGGGTGCTGTCAGCAGGGCGTGCCACACCTTGGCCCGACCGGTGAGACTGCTGAAGTTCTCCTGGCTCTGTCCGCGCAGGAACCACGCCTGCAGCGCGGAGGCGAACCCCACCGCGGCCACCGTGGCGCACAGCACCGCCCAGACGAAGAACCGGCGGGCGGCGGCGCTGGTCAGGATGAGCGAGCCGATCGCCAGCGCCAGCCCGAGGAGCAGGCCGAGCGTGGCTGTGCGGGTATGGGTCAACGCGAGCAGGACGAGGGACGGCACGATGACCACCGCCGCGCTGGTCCTGTCGGTCCGGTGGTCCAGTACGAGCAGCACGGTGAGCCCGATGATCACCGCGGCGTACTGTCCGATCTGCGGCGGAGTGAGCGGCCACAACGCGCCGACCAGCCGCCCGCCGTAGAGGTCGGGCATGGCCGCGCCCGGTGAGGCGAGCGCGCCGGCGGCCACCGACCCGAGCACCAGGAAGTACATCCGGATGTGGTGCCGGACGAACGTCTGGCTGCCGTCCCACCAGCGGCTGAGCAGCCACAGCGTGCCGACGAAGAGGGCCAGTCGGAAGCAGCGGAACAGCGCGCCGAACCCGGACTCCAGGTTCGCGCTGGAGATCACGCTCTCCACCAGCAGCAGGGTGAGCAGGAAGACGTAGGCGCTGGCCCGGATGCGCAGCCGGAGGTTGACCATGAGCGCCAGCGCGAACGCGGCGACCAGGGCGCCCATGGTGACCATCTGGATGAGGGAGCGGGGGAGCGGGACGATGGTCTTCGCCCCGGCGGAGCCGAGCGTGTTGAGGACGAGCAGCCCCCAGACCGTCCCGACGATCTTCGGCGTGTGGGACGTGTGGGCCGTGTGGTCGGCGTTCATCTCAACCACCGTCCTGTGCGCGGAAGGTGCTGCCCGCGTCCTGCTGGTACGGCGTGCCCTGCCACTGCCCGGAGTCGACCATCCGGCTCGGGTCGTGGGCGACGAACACCCATGGTCCGACGTAGACGTTGTCGTGCCAGCGGTTGTGCTGCTTGAGGGTGATCGCCTGGGCCACCCGGTCGCCCTGGTAGGGCGACCAGTCCGGATAGGTGCCGTAGTTGGCCAGCACCGCCATGCGGTCGCACTTCACCGTGCAGTCGACGACGGACTTGTCCAGCACGAAGCGGTTGTTGTGGATGTCCACCCGCTGGGTCTTCCACCGGCAGTCGGCGTAGAGCGGTGCGGTGGCGATCGCCGGTTGTGCGCAGCGCTTGGTGTTCTTCACCAGCAACGTGCAGTCGCCGGAGGAGGTGTTGGCCGGGCTGTTGCAGAACCGGTCGGCGTTCTCCCACAGGGTGATCCCGGACCAGTTGTTCTCCAGCACGTTCCGGTAGATCTCGATCTTGTTCGTGCGGGCGCGGATCCGTGGTTCGCCGCCGGACTCGGACAGGTAGATGGTCGCGAACGGGAAGTTGTCGCCGCGGTCGGCGTACTTGCGGCCCTCGACCCAGTTGTTCCGCCGGATCGTGTTCTTACGGATGACCGCGTTGTAGCTGGTCTCGTAGATCAGCGCGGCACCGTCGTTGGCCTCCAGTAGGTTGTCCTCGATGCGGAAGTCGTTGTTGTTGGTGTCCGCCCACAACCCGGTTCCGCGGTTGTCGTGCACCCAGTTGCCGCGTATGTCGGCGCCGTTGACGGCCCAGAACTTGACGCCTCCGGTGCAGCCGCAGCCCGGCCGCCGCCGCTCCCAGTCGTCCGTGTTGTTGCCCACGATCTCGTTGCCCTCGACCACCAGACCGCTGAGACGGCCGCCGGCCTTGTACGCGTTCATGCCGTACTGACCGTTGTCGCGCAGGCAGCTGGCGCGGACCCGCTGGTGGGCGCCGGCCATCAGCCCGGCGCCGGAGTTGTGCTGGATCGTCGCGTGCTCGATCACCCACCCGTCGGCCGAGTCATGGTTGACCACGCCCTCGTTCTGCGGGGCGACGAAACGCTGCACGGTCAGGTGGCGGATGGTGACGTTGCGGGCCGTGCCGCCGAACGCGTACTGGTTGGTCTTCCGGCCGTCGAGCACCGCGCCCGGCGCGCCGACGTAGGTGTCCCCTTGCTTGGGGATGACCTGGGCGTAGCGGTCCGCCTCAAGCCTGTGCTTGCCCGGTCGGAGCCAGAACGTGGTGTGCGGGGGGCTGCTCTTGGTCTTCGCGGCCAGGTCACCGGCGACGGCAGGGTCGACCGTCACCGCGCCCGCCGGCGCCTTCGCCGGCCCGGCGGCGCGCTCGGCGCACACCCGGGCCACGGACGTGGCCGGCGCGGCGGTCGGCTTCGGCCGCGCGCCCGCCGTGCCCTCGCAGCCGGTCGCCGCCAGCAGGGCCAGCGCCAGCGGTGCCGCCGGCCACGCCCAGTGCCGCCACTTGATCCCCAGGAGTCCGCCCCTGGGCGCCTTCTGACGGCTCTCCGCGGCGCCGCGACGCCCGGTGCGTTCTCCTACTGCCTCAAGGGCGTGGGAGATACCCCCACTTGCCGCACCGGCCGAGAGCCCACGTACGCCCCCGCCGCGGGCGCTCCTTCCTCCACGGAGATCCATCAGACGCCCCCTAGCCGTGGAACCTGAGCACGGTGGTGAACCCCTCCGTGCCGTCGGCGAAGCCGGTGCCGACCAGTGTGGTGGCGGGTTCCTTGCGCCCGAAACCGGCGGAGTACCAGCCCAGCGGCGGGTCACTCTCGCCACGATGCGCCCGCCAGCTCAGTCGCCCGGGCAGGTCGAGCGCCGCGGAACGGTCCTCGCCGTCCCGGGTCCAGGTGAGCTGTGCCCGGTTCCCCACCAGGTCCGCGGAGATCGCCGGGCCGAGGTGGAACGCCAGCCGCACCGCCCGGCGCGGGCCGCGCACCTCGTCGACCACCGTCAGCTCCTGGCTCGCGGCCGTCAGCTCCACCCGGCGGCGGTGCACGGAGCCCTGGTAACCGTCGTGCTCGGCGCACCAGCGGGCCGTGACCCCGTCGGAGGCGCCGGAGGTGTCGGATGTGTCTGCGAACAGGACACGGCTGCGGGCATGCCGGGTCCACAGGAACGGTCCACCGGAGAGGGACTGGTCACCGCCGTCCAGTTGCAGGGTGTTGTGGCCGAGGGTCGACCGGAAGTACTGCCGCCACGCGGGCTGCCCGTGATAGCAGAACGTCCCCGGGTCGGCGAGCACGTCGACCCCGTCGTGCCGGACCTCCACGGACAGCGCGTCCGCGTGCGCATGCGCGGCGATGGACAGGAATCCGTGCGGGCCACCGTCGCAGCGGCACCAGATCTCTTGCGGACCGCGCAGGATCGTCATACCCGCGTCGGCGAAATGGGCCGGCCGGCTTGCCGGACGCGTCACGGCCGGGGCGTTTCCGATTTTCGAGTACGGCCGGATGAGCGCGGCCAGCAGCGGGGTGCGCACATCGGTGCCGGTCACCGTCGGCCACCAGGCGAGCCGACCGAACACGGCGTCCCCGGTGGCCAGCAGCGAGGCCCAGCGGTCGGTGCCCGCGCCGTCCACGACCAGACCGTGTCCGTCGTCCGCATCTCCCTGGCGCGGCGGCCGTAGCCGGCCGTCCACGACGGCCGCGAGCGCGTCGGTCATCCGCAGCAGCACCAGCCGGATCGACGCGGGGACCGGCACGTCGGCGGCATCGGCCTCGGCCACCGCGGCCAGGCCGAGCTCCAGCACCAGTCCGTGGTACTCGGTGGCCAGCTCGCGGTTGAGGCCGGAGTCGAAGGTGTTGCTGCGCAGCTGCCGCTCCAGCGACCGCAGCGCGTCGGCCCGCCAACGCGCCGAGGAGGGGAACCACCCGAACGCGCAGGCCGCGGCGAACTGCCCGGCGGCCTCGGCGATGACGTGGTTGTTCGCGGAGGACCCCCGGCTGGGGAAGGCGGCCAGCCAGCGCTGGTGGTGCCAGATCTGGTTCAGCGCCACCGGGTTGCCCTCGAACAGCCCGGCCACGCCCGGCCAGCCGTCGAGCAGCCGCCGGATCCACACCCAGGACAGCAGCCGGATCCCCAGCTCGATGCCGCTGGTCCAGTGCACTCCGCGCAGCGGCGCGTTGCCCGCCCACCACGACCGCAGGTGCTCGGCCACCCGCTCGGCGTACCGCACGTCTCCGGTGATCGCGTAGGCGGCGGCGAGCTGGGTGAGGTACTGATGCCGGGACAGCTCCCAGATCTGCTTGATGTCCCCGACCGCGTCCTCGTTCCGGTACGGCACGTCGAAGGCGTAGCCCCACGGAGCCCGGCGCCCGGTCTTCGGGTCGTACCACCAGTCCGGGTCGGCCAGGTCGTCGCGGTCCACCCCGAAGTACTCGGCGTGCCCGGCCATCAGCCGGTCCGCCTCGGCGATGAGACGTTTCGCGGCGGCCGGTGGCACCGCGGCGATCGTCCCTGCGGGCAGTACGGCGGTGAACCGGGCGCCGGTCACGCTCGGGCCGTCCGGCCGCGCCGACCGCCACCGCCGCCTGCGCACCGTGTCGCCGACCCGGCCGCCGACCTCCCGCGGCCCCATCCGGGACAGTCGCCGGATGTACCAGCCCGCACTCCCCGACTTCACGGTCATCGCGGCCCCGCCAACGTCACCGGCGCGCCGCCGGCCAGACCGGCCTGCACGGCGAAGGTGGCCGCCGTGGTGGCGACCAGGGACTCCAGCGGCACCGGCATCGGACCGCCGGTCCGCACGGCCTTGATGAACGCGGCCAGTTCGGCGGACTGGCCCTTGTCCCGCGCCTTGGGCAGCCGCGAACTGACCCACCGCTTACTGGAGTACACCGAGGCACGGACGAAGTCGTCGAGCCGCAGTACCTTGCCGTCCGCGACGAGGTCCAGCGTCTCCTTGGGGAAGCCGGGCGCGCCGGTGGTGACGTAGCTGATGGTGGCCGTGGACCCGTCCGGGTAGCGCAGCACGACCTGGAGGTCCTCGTTGCCGGACGTGGCGACCGCGTACACCGAGACCGGATCGGCCCCGAGCAGCCAGCTCGCCGTGTCGATGAAGTGTCCGCCCTCGCCGGCGAACCGCGAGCCCTCGGTGCCCTGTTGGAGGTACCAGCTGCCGTTCGCCAGTCGGCCCGCGTTGACCAGGTAGCGCAGGCTCGCCGGACCGGTCCGGGCGCCGAACCGCTTCCTGGCCTCCTGCAGCAGCGGCGCGAACCGGCGGTTGAAGCCCACCTGCAGCCGGTCGTTGCCGGACTCCTCCACCGCCGCGAGTACGCCGGCCAGTTCGTCCTCGGTGAGCGCCAACGGCTTCTCCACGAACACGGACTTGCCGGCCAGCAGAGCCTTCCGGGTCAGTTCGGCGTGCGAGCTGTGCCGGGTGACCACGAACACCGCGTCGATGGACGTGTCGCCGAGCACGGCGTCGAGATCCGTGGTCGCCTCGGTGAAGCCGAACTTCCGCTGCGCGTTGGCCGCGGACAGTGCCGTCGTGGTGACGACGGTCGACAGCTCGACGCCCTCGCGCTGCGCCAGGTGGGGCAGGAGCATCGACGTCGCGTAGTTGCCCGCGCCGACGAACGCCAGCCGTACCGGCGTCTTGGCGGCCCGGACCGAGGTGGGCACCGCGCCGCCGCGACGCACCGCGGGCACGGCCACCGCCGGGGCCTGGGCCTCGGCGCTGGCCTCGGCGGTTTCGGGGTACCGGAACAGCACGGCCACGGCCTTCAGGTCGCCGTCCTTCAGGCTCCGGTACGTCTCGACGGCGTCGTCGAAGTCGGCGATGTGGGAGACCAAGGGCTCCACGTCGACCCGGCCGCGGGCGACGAGGTCGAGGAAGCAGGCCAGGTTACGGCGCTCGGTCCAGCGCACGTAGCCGATCGGGTAGTCCCGTCCCTCCAGTTCGTACTCCGGGTCGTAGCGCCCGGGGCCGTAACTGCGGGAGAACCGGACGTCGAGTTCCTTCTCGTAGTACGCGTTCCACGGCAGGTCCAGGCGGCACTTGCCGATGTCGACGACCCGGCCGCGGTCCCGGCAGAGCCGGGCGGCCAGCTCGACGGGTTGGTTGCTGCCGCCGCCGGCGGCCAGGTACACCTGGTCCACGCCGTGACCGTCGGTGAGTTCGGCGACGGCGGTTTCCACGGCCGCGGACGCGGGATCGCCGCAGGCCGCGGCGCCCAGCCGCTCGGCCAGCTCGCAGCGCGCCGGGTCGGGGTCGACCCCGACGACGCGGACTCCCGAGGCGGTCAGCAGCTGCGCCACCAGCTGCCCGATCAGCCCGAGGCCGATGACCAGCGCCACTTCGCCGAGCCGTGGCTCACCTTGGCGGACGCCCTGCATGGCGATCGACCCGACGGTGCCGAAGGCCGCGTGCCGCGGCGCGAGGCCCTCCGGTACCCGGGCGTAGAGGTTCTTCGGCACCCAGTTCAGCTCGGCGTGCAACGCGTGCTCATTGCCGGCGCAGGCCACGAGGTCGCCGACCTTCACGTCGTCGATCCCGGTACCGACCTGCTCGACGACCCCGCACAGCGAGTAGCCCAGCGGCGTGTAGGAGTCCAGCTTGCCCATCACCTTGCGGTAGGTGGCGGGCACCCCGTTGGTGGCCACGCTCTGCATGACCTTGGCCACCTGGTCCGGCCGGGAGCGGGCCTTGCCCACCATCGACATGCCGGCCTCGGACACCTTCATGAGCTCGGTCCCGGTGGAGATCAGCGAGTAGGCGCTCCGGACCAGCACACCGCCCGGCTTGCACCCCGGCACCGGCACGTCGAGCAGTGCCAGTTCGCCGCTCTTGTAGTTCTGTACGACCTGCTTCACCCGAAGTCCCCTTGTTTCTACGCCGTCTTCTATGCCGCCGAGCGAGCGTTCTGGCCGGACCCGGAGGTCGCGTCGCGGTACCAGTACTCGAGGGTCAGCACATGCCACAGATGCTTGGAGAAGTCCCGCTGCCCGGCGGCGTCCTCGGCGACCATGCGCGCCAGGGCGTCGCGGCGCAGCAGCCCTGACCGCACGAGCACGCCGTCGTGCACCACCTCGCGCACCAGCGGTGCCAGATCCCGGCTCATCCAGGCGCGCAGCGGGGCGCTGAACAGGCCCTTCGGCCGATACACGATTTCCCGGGGCAGGATCGAGGTGGCCGCCTCCTTGAGGACGGCCTTGCCCTGCCGTCCGACGATCTTGCGATCGCCGGGCACGGCGAACGCCGCCTTGACCACCTCGACGTCCACGTACGGCACCCGCACCTCGGTCGAAGCGGCCATGCTCGACCGGTCGGTGTACGTGAGGTTCAGGCCCGGCAGGAACATCCGGGCGTCGCCCAGGCACATGCGGTTGACGAAGTCGTCGAGGTCGTTGTCCTGGTAGACGTCCGCATGCTCGGTCAGCACGTCCTCGACCGCCGGGGCCAGGTCCGGATCGACGAGGGCGAGCAGCTCGTCCTGGTCGTACATGGTGTAGCTGCGCCGGAACGCGGTCTCCTCCGGCAGGTCGGCGAAGGAGAGGAACCGCTTCGCGAAGCGCACCGACCGGTACCCCCGGCGGGCCGTGGCGACCGGCAGCCGGTCCACGGCCCTGGACATCCCGCGCCGCAGGGGCCGCGGGATGCGCTGGTAGCGCAGCGCGATCAGGTTGGCCAGGTGCTTGCGGTAGCCGGCGAACAGCTCGTCGGCACCCATCCCCGAGAGCATCACCTTGACCCCGGCCTCCCGGGCGGCCGAGCAGATCAGGAACGTGTTGATCGCGGCGGGGTCGCCGATCGGCTCGTCCAGGTGATACGTCATCTGCGGCAGCAGGTCGAGCACGTTCGGAGCGATCTCGATCTCATGCAGGTCGACGCCGAACCGCTCGGCCACCTGCCGGGCGTAGCGCAGGTCGTCCGGCATCGCCTCGAACCTGGCGTCCTCGGCGCGGAACCCGATCGTGTAGGCGGAGATCCCGGGTTGGTCGCGGGCCGCCAGCGCAGTCAGGTAGCTGGAGTCCAGCCCGCCGGAGAGGAAGGTCGCCACCGGCACGTCGGAGAGCAGGTGACGCCGGGTCGACTCCTCCACGATGGCGGCGACATCCGGCTGCTCGCCGCCCCGGGCCCGCTCGCGCGCCTCGGCGGCGACGTCCCGGAGGTTCCAGTACCGGCCGCGCTCCACCCGGCCGTCAGGCCGGTACCGGAGCCAGCTCCCCGGCGGGAGCTTCTCCGCTTCGCGGAACGCGCACCGTGAGTCCGGCACCCAGTAGTACAGCAGCGAGGCCACCAGCGCGGCGTGGTCCACCTGCAGCGACCCGCCGGTCACGGCGGCGAGTGCCTTGAGCTCGGAGGCGAACACCAGGCCCTCGCCGCGCCGGAGCAGGAACAGCGGCTTGATGCCGAGCTGGTCGCGGGCGAGCACCAGTTCACCGGTTCGCTCGTCGAAGATCCCGAACGCGAACATGCCGCGCAGCCGGGGCAGGCAGTCCGTGCCCCAGCGCCGCCAGGCCTCCAGCAGCACCTCGGTGTCGGAGGTACCGCGAAAGCGCACCCCGGCGGCCGACAACTCGGCGCGCAGCTCGGGGGCGTTGTACAGCTCGCCGTTGTACGTCAGGACCAGGCCGTCCGAGACCATGGGCTGGGCGCCGGTCCCGGACAGGTCGATGATGGCCAGCCGACGGTGCCCGAGGTGTACTTCGCCGTCGCCGACGGGGTGGCTGTAGCGGCCCGCCCCGTCCGGACCGCGGTGGGCGAGGGTCTCGGTGAGCCGGTCGGTCACGACCTTCCCGTCCGGCCATCGGTAAGTGCCTGCGATGCCACACATGTCCTACCGCGCCTCCTGGTCGCTGTCCGGGACCCGCGCCGCCCACATCGGCAGCCGCTCCGCCCCCCGCCGGCCCGTCCCCTTCTGTCGGGCCGGCCGCTCGTTCTGACCGCGCAGCGCGGTGTGCAGCCCGTCCCACAGCGTGCCGTCGGTCCGGTCACGCGGATCAGGGTCGATCAGCACCACACCGATCACCGGAATGCGCTGGTCCGCGAGCTGCCGCGCCACGGTGTGCAGCCATGCGGCGTTGCCGTGCCCGGCACGCACGACGAGCACTGTCTGAGTGCCGAGGTACTGGAGGTCGGTCCACGCGGTGCCGGGCGCCACCGAGCCGACGCCGAGCCGGCGCTCCTCATCCGACACGGCCGCGGCACGCTCGCCGCTGACCACGGTCGGGTCTCCTGACTTCGGGCTGCGCTTGGCGAGCTGCAGGCCGGGCAGACCGTCGATGACGACCACCGGCCCCTCCGCCGCCAGTGCCCTGGCGAGGTTCAGCGCGATCACGCTCGTGCTGCGCGCACAGCCCAGTTCGAGCAGCGACAACGGTTCCGCGGAGTCGCGCACGGTGCGGGCCAGGGACGCGGTGAGCCGTTCGCGGGCCGCCCGGATCCGTCGGCGCTGCCACAGCCTGCCCGACCGGCGGGGCAGCTCCGCGATGACCGAGGCGCCGAGGTTCGCCGCGATCTCCCGGCGCAGCACGGGGCGGTCCGCCACCACCGCGCCGACCGCGGCCAGCGCGAGCCCGAGGACGAGCCCGAGGACGAGCCCGATCGCGGCGTTGGTGGCGGCGGACTTGGGCAGGGAGTGCGGCACCGCGCGCGGGGCGTCCACGATCTGTGTGCCGGCGATGAGCTGGGGTGTGCCGATGCGCGCCTCCGCGGCGCGTTGGCTGAAGTCGGAGATCCGCGAGGTGAGCTCGGCCCGGCGGGCGAAGAGCGACTCCAGGTCCGCCGAAGCGTTCGGCCCGCTCGCCGACGATCCGTCACCGATGGTCTTGTTGACCTTGGCGAGTTCGCCCCGCAGCCGGTCACGCTGGTCGAGCAGGGCCTTGGCCTCGGCGCCCGCGGCTTGCTGAATCCGCTTCACGTGGTCCGTGACGAACGCATCGGCCAGCGCCTTGGCGCGGGCCATCGCATCCGCGTCGCTGTCACCCGTCACAGTGATCTGCAGCAGGTTGTTGGTCAAGCCGACGCCCGAGTATTCCCCCATGAAGTCCTCCGGTCTTTCCGGGGACTTGAGGGACCGCAGGGCCTCGTCGGCGATCTGCGTGGTCTGCAGCAGCGCGGCGTCGGTGCGGATCAACGTTCCGGGGTCGTTCGGCTGGTCCTCCTGATGCGCGACCAGCACCTTGGTCACCGCGGTCGGCGGCGGCGGCAGCAGCACCGCCATCGCCGCGCCGGCGAGCAGCCCCAGCAGCGCCATGGAGCACCAGAGGCGGCGCCGCCTGCGTACCGCCACCACCAGCGCCTGCAGGTCGAGCAGTGGAGCGGAGGTCGACGACTCCGAAGTCGTACTCGTCGTCACCCTGAACTTCCCTTCGCGTCGTCGCCAACCGCGAGCACCGGCATGGCGACATCGCGAGGACGGCCGGCAGCTCGCGCCGGACGGGACCGGACCAGGCCGGCGAGGACGATGCCGACGACCTCGTGCTTGGCGTCCGCACACGCCTCGGCGATGCCGGCGAGCTCCCCTGCGGTCCAGTTGCCCGCGCTCAGCACGACCAGGACGCCGGACTCCTTGTCCCGGTCCGGCACCAGCGGCTGGGACACCGAAACCTCCACCACCCGCAGCGTGGGGTTTCCCCTCGAAGAGCTTGCGGAAGGATCGCTCTCGGCCTCGGCGACGAGCTGTCCGGCGGCCCGGCGGGCGATCTCGTCGCCGTCCGGGACGACGACCAGCAGCCGCCGGGGGGCCGGCAGTTGGTCCCGGAGACGGGCGCACACCCGCCGATAGCGGATCTGCCTGTCGGCCTCGTCACCGGACGCCTGCGGGGTCGGCATGTCCCACCGGATGTCCGTACCCAGCAGGCGACGGATCCGGGCCCGCGGCCCACGGCCCTGCGGCCGGTGCGTGGGCCGTTCCCCGGGTACGTCGACGGTACCCAGCAGCGCCGAGCCCAGCGCCGCGGCAATCTCCGGTTGCGTGCGCAGTCGGCGACTCATCCGGGCCGCGGTGAGATGGCCGATGACCCCGAACAGGAAGAACAGCAGCGCCCCGGCCACGATGAGCTGCATCCTCGTCGGCGGTGCCTCGCCGGCCGGCCGGGCCGCCGGCCCCATGACGACCATGTTGGCCTTGTTGGCGGCAGGGTCGGCCTGGTCCAGCTTGTTGATGGCCTCCTGCAGCGAGGTGCGCAGCTTCTCCAGCTCGGTTCGGGCCTGCACGCTCTCCACCGTCTGACCCGGGTCGGCCGCGTCGGCCAGCTTGGTGATGCGGCGGCTGGTCTGCATCACCGTCTGCTGCAGTGCCTCGCGCTGCGCCGCCGCTTCGGGGTCGGAGTTGTCGTCCATGACCCGCGCGGCGAATGCGACGAACTGCTGGGCCACCTGGTCGGAGAGTTGTTGTGCGCGCTTCGGGGTGTCGGCCGTGCCCGAGATCTTGATGATGTTCCCGTCGGCGGCCGTGGCGCTCACCTGATCCCGCAGTTCGCTGCCGCTGACCCCGCTCCAGCCGAGCGTGGTGGCCGCGCGGTCGACCACCACCGAACTGGTCGCGATCTGTGCCTGAGTCAGCAGCTCGCGCTCCTCCCACGCTCCCGGCAGCAGTACCGATGCCGACGTCGTGTAACGCGGCGGGAACAGCAAAGAGGTGCCGTAGCCGAGGAGCGCACCCACCAGGGCGAGGGTGGTGAGGAGCCGCCAGCGGCGACGGATAATCCGCCCGATCGTGACCAGGCGTATCGTGTCATCGTTCAACGGCGCGGCCTCCGCCCTGCCCGGTTCGGGTGGCCGGCCGACACCGGGACGTGGTCACGGCAGGCAGCGGTGTAGGCGGCGAGCAGCGATCGCTGGGAGTTCCGCCAGGCGAGCGGCCCGCTGATCCGCTCCTGGCCGATCTTGCCCATCAGGGCCCGCTTCTCCGGGTCGTCCATCAGCAGCGAGATGAGCCGCGCGAACTCGGCCTCGTCGTTGGCGGGCGCGTAGACGGCGGCGTCACCGGCCGAGACTCGCGCCTCCCGGAGGTCGAACGAGACGACCGGCCGGCCCATCACCATGTACTCCAGGACCTTGTTCATGGTCGACACGTCGTTGAGCGGATTGTGCGGATCGGGGGAGAGGCACACGTCCGCGGTGGACAGGTAGCGCACCAGATCGGCGTCCGGAATGCGTCCGGTGAACTGCACCTGCTCCGAGAGCCCGAGCCGCCGGGACAGCTCCACCATCGCGTCGAAGGTGTCGCCCGCGCCGACGAACACCGCGTGCCAGTCGGTCCGTCCGAGTTCGTCGCGCAGCTTCGCGAGGGCCCGCAAGGCGTAGTCGACGCCGTCCTGTGGGCCCATGACGCCGAGGTAGCACAGCAGATGGGGCTTGCCGTGCTTCAGCTCCGGCTCGGGCGGTACGGGGTGGAACCGGTCGATGTCGGGTGCGCTGCGCACCACGAACACGTCCTCCGGCCGTCGGCCGCCCCGCCGTACCGCGACGTCCCGGTAGCTCTCGTTCGTGGCGAGCACGATGTCCGCGGCCCGGTAGGTCCGCCGTTCCAGCGCGCACACGGCGCGGTAGAGCAGATCCTCGCCGCGGCCGAACCGGGAGAGGTACAACTCGGGTACCAGGTCGTGCTGGTCGAAGACGAACCGCGCTCCGCGCCGCTTCATCCACAGTGCCGGCAGGAACAGCAGGTCTGGCGGGTTGCAGGCGTGCACCACGTCGACCGGGCCGACCTTCCGGGCCAGCCGGACCGTATGCCACAACGCCGATCCGTACTCCCGCAGGTAGCCGGCCGGCCCTCCGGTGGCCGCGCGCAACGGGTAGCGGTGGATCCGCACCCCGTCGATGACCGCCTCCGGCTCGGTGTCCCGCCTGCTCCCCTGCGGACAGATGACGTGCACCGTCCAGCCCGCGTCGCGCAGTGTCGTGCACTCCTGCCACACCCGCCGGTCGAACGGCACCGACAGGTTCTCCACCAGGATCAGCGCGCGCCGGCCCGGCCGGTCGCCGCTGGTCGTTTCACCAAGCAAGGCCCACGTACCCCGGTTCGGCCCGGCGCGCATCGGCGTCGGGAAGGCGGATGAGATCGATGATCACCGGGCCGTCACCGTGGGGCAGCGCCGACAGCACGGCCGGATCCCTGGTCCCGACCAGGCACACCTCGGCGTGCTCGAGCACCTCGTCGACGGAATCCGCGAGCAACTGCGCGAGGTGCGGCAGCCGGGTCTCGATGTACTCGCGGTTCGCGCCGAGCAGCCGGGAGAGGCTCACGTTGGCGTCGTGGATCCGCAGGTCGTACCCCTTGCCGAAGAGCCGCTCCGCCAGCTCGACGAGCGGGCTCTCGCGGAGGTCGTCGGTGCCGGGTTTGAAGGACAGCCCGAACAGGCCCACCCGGCGCTTGCCGGTGCGCTCGACCAACTCCACCGCACGCTGCAGATGGTCGGAGTTGGAGGGCAGCACATGGGAGAGGATGGGTACCGAGACGTCGGCCCGCTGCGCCGCGTGGACCAGGCTGCGCAGGTCCTTGGGCAGGCAGGAGCCACCGAAGGCGAAGCCGGGCCGCAGGTAGGCGGGGCTGATGTTCAGCTTGCGGTCGGCCAGGAACACGTCCATCACCTGGTGCGAGTCCACCCCGAGGGCCTGGCACACCGCGCCCAGCTCGTTCGCGAAACCGATCTTGAGGCCGTGGAACGCGTTGTCCGCGTACTTGATCGCCTCGGCCGTCGGGACCGGCACCCGGAACACCTCGCCGGGCAGGTCCTCGTACAGAGCCGCCACCACATCGCCGCTCGCCGCGTCGAGTTCGCCGATGACGGTCTTCGGCGGGTCGAAGAAGTCCCGCACGCTCGTGCCCTCGCGCAGGAACTCCGGGTTGACCGCGACCCCGATGTCCACACCGGCCGTGCCGCCGACGTACTTCTCCAGGATCGGCACCAGCAGGTTCAGGCAGGTGCCCGGGAGCATGGTGCTGCGGAACACGACGGTGTGCCGCCCGCCCCGCTCGGCCAGCGCGGCGCCGATCTCCTCGGTGACCCGCTCCAAGTACGTGGTGCACAGGCTGCCGTTGGGCTCCGACGGCGTGCCCACGCAGACCAGCGACACCTCGCTGTCCATGATCGCCTCGCGGACGTCACGGGTGGCGCGTAGCGCTCCGGTCCGCACGACCTCGGCGATGAGCTCGCCGATCCCCTCCTCGACCACCGGGGCCTTGCCGTCGTTGACCAGGTCGACCTTCACCTGGTTCACGTCGACGCCGACGACCTCGTGCCCCATGCTGGCCAGGCACGCGGCCGACACGCAGCCCACGTAGCCGAGCCCGAAAACGCTGACCCTCATGACCCGTTCCTCCCCCCAGGCAGGCCGTTTTGGCCTGCGGTCCGCGCGCCGACCGGACGACGCCCCCCGCGCATCAGTAGGCCCCCTGCCCGTAGAGCACCGCGCGCAGCGTCTTCCACAAGATCACTGTGTCCAGTGCGAGCGACCAGTCCTCCACGTACCGCAGGTCCAGCCGGACCGCCTCCTCCCACGACAGGTCGCTGCGTCCGCTGATCTGCCACAGGCCGGTGAGTCCGGGCTTGACCAGCAGTCGCCGCCGGATGTCCGGGCCGTACGCGGCGGACTCCTCCGGCAGCGGAGGCCGCGGACCGACGAGCGACATCGATCCGGTGAGTACGTTGACAAGCTGCGGGAGTTCGTCGATCGAGTACCGGCGCAGCACTGATCCCACACGGGTCACCCGCGGATCCCGGCGGAGCTTGAACAGCGGTCCGGCGCCCTCGTTGAGGCCGGCCAGCTCGGCACGTGCCCTGTCAGCCCCGGCGACCATGGTGCGGAACTTGTAGATGGTGAACTCGCGGCCGCCCTTGCCGACCCTGCGCTGGCGGTAGAACACCCCACCCCGGCTGTCCATCAGGACGAGCAGCCCGACGAACACCATCAGCGGCGCGAACAGCAGCAGCAGGATCGCCGCGCCCAGCCGGTCGACGACCACCTTGACCGCCCGGCGGCCCCCGGTGAAGGTCGGCATGCTGACCCGCAGCAGCGGGATCCCGAGCACCGCGTCGACGTGCAGCCGCGGGCCGGCCACCTCCATCAGCACGGGGGCCACGACCATCTCGGCGTCGCTGCCTTCGAGGTTCCAGGCCAGCCGCTGCAGACGGTCCGGTGACCAGTGCGGGTCCGGTGTGACCGCGACGACACGGTAGCCGTCGCGGTGGACGTGGCCCGCGACGTCCGCCAGTCGGCCGACGACCGGCACTCCGTCCAGGAGGTCACCGTCGAGTCCGAAGCCGTCCGTCGTGCACACCGCATCCACCCGCCAACCGAGGTGCGGGAACTTGCGGGTACGGGTGATCAGGTCGCTCACGGTGTCCGGGCTGCCGGCCGCGAGCACCGGTCTCAGACAGCGACCTTCCTTGCGCTGCTTGTGCAGCCCGAGGCGCAGCAGATACCGCACGGTCATGGTGACGAGCGCGATCGCGGGGATCGCGACGAAGATCCAGAGCTTGATGTTGCGCGAGGTGAGAGCGATCCCACCGAGCGCCAGTACGACGGTCGCCGCGAACAGCGAGCGTCCGAGCCGACGGAATTCCTCGGCGCCCTGGCCGAGCACGGCCGGAGCCCACGCGCGGCTCACCGCGAGCGCGCCCAGCACCAGCAGCTCGGTGCCGAACGCGAGAATTCCCCACTTCTCATGCCAGTTGGCCGCGTCCCGGGCCCCGAAGAAGTTGCCGATCGCCGCCACCACGCAGGCGGTGGCCACGGTATCGCTGGTGATCACGGTACGGCGGTACCGCTGCTCCCATTCGATCGCGGGCTGTCCCAATGCCCCGTTCGCCAGACGCCCGCGCGCCGACGGAAACGGGCTGACTAGTCCCCCTTGCCGCACAGAACC
>NZ_JADDRL010000130.1 GCF_021538895.1 Streptomyces olivochromogenes
CGCGTCGGTGCGCCACTTCCGGTCGACGACCTCCTCCGGGTACTCCTGCCAGTCGACCGGGGACCAGTCGGGACCCTGCTCCGCGGGGCCGCCGTGGAACAGGCGGGCGGCGAGCAGGGACGCGGCCTCGTCCACCGCGCCGGGCTCTTCGAGCAGATCGCACGCGGGCCGCTCGCCCAGACGGGAGGCGAAGCCCTCGGCCAGCCGGTCGCGCCGGGACAGTTCGGTGAGCGCCGCCACCACGCCCGCGTCCAGCCGGGAGGGCCAGCGGCCCATCCGCCAGGCGGGGAGCGCGACCCGGGTCAGCAGCCGGTCCCAGCCGGCGTACGCCAGCCCGACCTGCTCCTGGGCGACGATCCGCAGCCCGTAATCCACAGCCTGTGCACGCTCGGCCGCCGCGGCCGCCACGCCCCGCTCCATCTCGGTCGCGTGCTCCCGGCAGCCGCGCAGCAGCAGCCGGGCCACCCAGCCGACCCCCGCGAGCACCGTGCGCGAGACCGGGCCGCGTCCAGGCGCCGAGGTCACGGCCACCGCCGCGTCCAGCCCCCGCACGAAACGGCGGGCGGCGGCTATGTCCGGGTGCGCGGAGGGTCCCGTACCGGCGACGACCGGGGCGAGGACCGCGCGCAGCTCGCCGACCCGCATCCACCACAGGAACGGGGAGCCTATGACGAGCACGGGCGCGGCGGCCGTACGCCGGTGGGCGCGTCGCCCCAGGCCGGAGAGCTCGTCGTGGTGCTCGGGCGGGGGCGGGCCGTGCGCCGGGTGCGTACGGTCCTCCAGCCAGCTGTCGCAGTCCGGGGTGAGCGCTATGGCCGACGGCGCGGGGACGTCCAGGCGGTCGGCGAGGTCGCGCACCATGCGGTACAGGTCCGGTGCGGACTCCTCCGCGATGGGGACCGTCGGGCTCACGGCGGGGCGGGCGCGGGCCACGACCAGGGCGATGCCCGCGGCGGCGGCCAGCACCAGCAGCGCGACCCCGCTCACGATCCAGCGGGCGGTGTCCCAGCCTCCGCCGAGGAGATGCCCGGTGGAGCCGCCGGCCAGCAGGATCACGGCCGCGGCCGCGGGCAGCAGCGCGACGGCCAGCGCCCGGCCGCGGATGCGCAGCACGGCGAGGGCCCGGGAGCGCGCGGCCTGCGCGCCCACCTCCACACCCACAACGGTCACGGCCGGTCACCCCCTCCCTGATGCCCTGGCGGCTGTCCTGGCGTTGCTCACTCCCCCACTGTGGCACCCGCCAGTGACATCGCAATGCCGGTGGGCCAAGTGCCGGAACGCTTGCGCCGCACCCTAGTTGGGGCCTCGGCCCCAGTCAGCCGGATGGGGCATCGCTCACTCGATGGAATGGCTTTGGTCAGAGGTGGATGACTTACAGCAAGGATCAGGCCCCGGATTCCTCCGGGGCCTGACCTGGGCAGAAACGGGGTGGCGCTAGACGCCGGCGGCCGCCTTCGCGGCGATGTCCGTACGGTGCTGGGAGCCGTCGAGGCGGATCCGGCCGACGGCGGTGTACGCCCGTTCGCGGGCCTCGGAGAGGTCCTTGCCGGTGGCCGTGACGGACAGGACGCGACCGCCCGCACTGACGACGTCGTCACCGTCCCGCCTGGTACCGGCGTGCAGGACGTACGCGTGCGGGGCGTCCTCGGCGGCCACCTCGTCGAGGCCGGTGATCGGGTCGCCGGTGCGCGGGGTGTCAGGGTAGTTCCGCGAGGCGACGACCACGGTGACCGCGGCGTCCTCGCTCCAGCGCAGCGGCTCCAGGTCGGCGAGCAGGCCGGTCGCGGCGGCGAGCAGCAGGCCCGCCAGCGGGGTCTTCAGACGGGCCAGGACCACCTGGGTCTCGGGGTCGCCGAAACGGGCGTTGAACTCGATGACCCGCACCCCCCGGCCGGTGATCGCGAGCCCGGCGTAGAGAAGGCCGGAAAACGGCGTGCCGCGGCGGCGCATCTCGTCGACGGTGGGCTGCAGGACGGTCTGCATGACCTCGTCCACCAGCTTCGGGTCGGCCCAGGGCAGCGGGGAGTACGCGCCCATGCCGCCGGTGTTCGGACCCTCGTCGCCGTCCAGGGCGCGCTTGAAGTCCTGCGCCGGCTGGAGCGGGACGACGGTGTCGCCGTCGGTGACGGCGAAGAGGGACACCTCGGGGCCGTCGAGGAACTCCTCGATGACGACCCGCTCGCAGCCCGCCGCGTGCTCCTTGGCGGCCGCCAGGTCGGAGGTGACGACGACGCCCTTGCCCGCGGCGAGACCGTCGTCCTTGACGACGTAGGGAGCGCCGAACGCGTCCAGGGCGTCGGCGACCTCTTCGGCGTTCGTGCAGACATACGAGCGGGCGGTCGGCACGCCGGCCCCCGCCATCACGTCCTTGGCGAAGGCCTTGGACCCCTCGATCCGCGCGGCCTCCTTGGAGGGGCCGAACGCCGGGATGCCCGCCGCGCGCACGGCGTCGGCGACTCCGGCTACCAGCGGGGCCTCCGGGCCGACGACCACGAGGTCGGCCCCGAGCTCTGTGGCCAGCGCCGCTACGGCCGCGCCGTCCAGGGCGTCGACCTGATGCAGCTCGGCGACCCCGGCGATGCCGGCATTGCCGGGGGCGCAGTGCAGCGCGGTGACGTCGGGGTCGTGGGACAGGGAGTGGCACAGGGCGTGTTCGCGGGCGCCGCTGCCGATGACAAGGACCTTCACGGGGGTCAGCCTATCCGGCGTTCCTGCCGAGAGTCGGCGGGCGGGGATCCTGTACGTTCCCACAAGGGGACGCTCGCCCACCCGGCTCGCCTACTCGTTCGAGAACTCCTCCATCACCGTCGCGCCGAGCTCCCGGACGATGAGGTCGTGGCCGGAGAGGGCCGACTCGTCGAGGTCGGGGTCGTCGTCCTCGGGAATGTCGTCCTCGGGAGCGACCGGGGGCGGCTCGGGTGCGGCCGACGGCTGGGGTGCCGGGGCGGACGCCGGAGCCGGAGGCTGGGCCTGGGGGGCCGCGGGGCCCGGGTGCGAGGCAGCGGCAGGACGCGGGGCGGCCGCGGCGCCGGACGGGGCGGGGGCGCCGTAACCGCCACCACCTCCGTAGCCACCGCCACCGCCGTAGCCGGAGGAGCCGCCGGTCGGCGGGGGTGCCGAGCCGCCCGACGGGTCGACGACGGCCTCGATCCGCCACTGCACGTTGAACTGCTCGGACAGCGACTGCCGGAGCACGTCCTCGCTGCCGCTGCTCGCGAAGTTGTCGCGGGCGCCGGCGTTGACGAAGCCGAGCTGGAGGGTCGTGCCGTCGAAGCCGACGACCTGGGCGTTCTGGCTGAGCAGGATCCAGGTGAAGCGGCGCCGGTTCTTGACCGCTTCCAGGATGTTCGGCCAGAGCATGCGGGGGTCGAGGCCGCCCGGGGCAGGCGCGGCCGGGACCGGGGCCGGGGTCGGCTGGGGCGCGGTGGGCGCCGGGGCCGCGGAGGCGGCCGGAGGCGTCGCGGTCGCCGGAGTCGCCGGAGTCGCCGGAGCGGCCTGCGGCTGAGGCGCCTGTCCGCCGCCCGCCGGAGCCGCGATGGGCCAGCCACCGGGCCGTCGGCCACCACCCGCGGGTGCGGCGGTGGGCCAGGCGCCGGGCGCCCCCGCGGCGGGGGCCTGCGCGGCGGCCGGGGCCTCGGGCGCGGGAGCGGGAGGGGTGGGCTGGGTGGCGGCGGCCGGTTCGCCGCCACCGGGACCGGCCACCGCCGGCGCACCCGCGCCGACACCCGGCCCAGTGCCCGGAGCCGGGCCGGTGGGCACGCCGGACGCCGCCGGAGCCGTAACCGACGGGCCGGCCGCCGGGCCGGCACTGCCCGCACCGCCACTCGCACCACTGCCCGGAGCGGCACCCATCGGCCCGCCGGACGGAGCGCCCGCGCGCGCGGCCGCCCTGGCCGCCGCGGGGCCGCCGCCCGGCGGAACGGGCGCACCGCCGGACGGCATGCCGCCCGGGTGGGCCTCGGGTCCGGGGACGTACCCCATCGCCGGTGCCGCGCCGCCGCCGGCGAAGTTGACGCCGCGCTCAAGGCGGTCGAGGCGTGCCATGACGGAGCGCTCGTCGCCGTAGGCCGCGGGCAGCAGCACGCGCGCGCAGATGAGTTCGAGCTGGAGGCGCGGCGAGGTGGCGCCGCGCATCTCGGTCAGGCCCTCGTTGACGAGGTCGGCGGCGCGGCTGAGCTCGGCCGCGCCGAACGTCCCGGCCTGGGCCCGCATCCGCTCCAGCACGTCGGCCGGGGCGTCGAAGAGCCCCTTCTCGACGGCGTCGGGCACGGCGGCGAGGATGACGAGGTCCCGCAGCCGCTCCAGCAGGTCGGCGACGAAACGGCGCGGATCGTTGCCGCCCTCGATGATGCGGTCCACGACCTCGAAGGCCGCGGCGCCGTCGCCGGTGGCGAACGCCTCGACGACGGAGTCCAGCAGCGAGCCGTCGGTGTACCCGAGCAGGGAGGTGGCCATGGCATACGTCACACCGTCGGCACCGGCGCCGGCGAGCAGCTGGTCCATGACGGACATGGAGTCACGCACGGACCCCGCGCCCGCCCGCACCACCAGCGGCAGCACCCCGTCCTCGACGGGGATCTTCTCCTTCTGGCACACCTCGCCCAGGTAGTCCCGCAGGGTCCCGGGCGGCACGAGCCGGAAGGGGTAGTGGTGCGTCCGCGACCGGATGGTGCCGATGACCTTCTCGGGCTCGGTGGTGGCGAAGATGAACTTGAGGTGCTCCGGCGGCTCCTCGACGACCTTGAGCAGCGCGTTGAAGCCGGCCGACGTGACCATGTGGGCCTCGTCGATGATGTAGATCTTGTACCGACTGCTCGCGGGCCCGAAGAAGGCCTTTTCCCGCAGCTCACGGGCGTCGTCCACACCACCGTGCGAAGCGGCGTCGATCTCGATGACGTCGATGGAACCCGGCCCGTTGCGGGCGAGGTCCTGGCAGGACTGGCACTCACCGCAGGGCGTGGGCGTGGGACCTTGCTCACAGTTCAGGCAGCGGGCCAGGATTCGCGCGCTGGTCGTCTTGCCGCATCCGCGCGGACCGCTGAACAGGTACGCGTGATTGACCCGGTTGTTCCGCAGCGCCTGCTGCAGCGGGTCCGTGACATGCTCCTGCCCGATGACCTCGGCGAAGGACTCCGGGCGATAGCGGCGGTACAGCGCGAGAGACGACACGCCTACGAGGTTATAGGCGCCCACTGACAACGTCCTCGCCCCAGGACGGTCAACGCCCCCGCCAAACGCAAGCGCCCCCCACGCACCCGCCAGAGCCAACCTACCCTTGCTGCCTTCCGGCCCTGGGGGAGTTCAGTCAGATAGCGCCGCGTGAGGGGCTCCGCAAAGAGTACCTGATGTCAGCGGGCCGGAACGAGTTCGCGAGCACTCCTCTCGGTCATGTAATGTTTCCGGCGGAGGATTCGCCTAGAGGCCTAGGGCGCACGCTTGGAAAGCGTGTTGGGGGCAACCCCTCACGAGTTCGAATCTCGTATCCTCCGCCGGCCCAGAGGGCCGGACCATGAAAGTGGTCCGGCCCTCTGGCGTTTGTCCGTCTCGGTTTCCGTCCCAGTCGGATTCCCCGTGCAGCCCGGCGCCCGTCAATGGTGTGACGCCTACTCTTCCTTCATGGCGGATCAACGGCCGGCTCCCGCGGATGTTCCGGGCGACTCCGCCATCCCGAAGCCCGCGTCGCCGAGGCGTGTTCGCTTGATCACTGCGGGCATCGTGATGGGGCTGGCAGTGCTCACGGTGGTTCCGGCATGGCTCGCGGCGCCGTTGGCGGATCCTGTTCCGATCTTCATGACGGCAGGTGTCGTCGCCGGGTTCGGCTGCTTCGCCCTGCCCCACCTCTGCGTGGCGCGAAAACCCTGGCACAGGCACGGCCCGGCCTCGCGGTTCCTGACCGCGCGAACCTGAACCGGCCGTCGCACCATCGACCTGCACGACCTGCGGAGCGTGCGGACCTGGAAAGAGGCCTATCGGGGAGGTGCCACCACGTACCTCGTCATCACCGACGCCTCCGGTACCCGTTTGGGCTTCGCAGGCCCCCAGGCGGAACGCCTCATACGCCGCTACGCCATCGAGCGGCCGCAGGACGCACTCGGGAGCCACCCGATACGCGTGACGCGACTGGCGCGGGCCGACCTGGGCATCAAGCCGCTTCCCCGCGGCCTCTCCGCCCTTCGCTCCCTGCTCTCCGTGGAGCGAACCTGCCTGCTGATCATCGGACCGATGATGATCTCGGCAGTCATCGCTTCCCACTGAGCCGGCTCGTGCGGCAGGCCGGTCAGGAACGCCCGCCCAAGTCGTCCGGTGCGGACTCGGTGTCCGCGGATGCCTGCGGTAGATAGCCGTAGTGCTGCATCCGCTCACGCTGGATCAGGTGACCCACGACGTTGATCGCCAGCGAGGCCAGGGTGGAGTACAGGACCGGCAGGCCGATCTCACCGAAAAAGTGCCACGCGACCAGAAACCCGAACAGGGTGTATGCCGGTATGGAGACTGCCGGATACCGCACCATCCACAAGAACAATGGGCTCGGAGGGCCCGTTCCACCCAAGACCCAGTCGGCGTCCTGCGCTCGCCTCCCCACTGATCACCCCCAGGCTCGCATCAACCGTGACATCGTCGTCCCTCCCTGCCCCTCTGACAGGGGGAGCGTCAGCCTAGACCCCGTGAGGAATATGCCGCCCCAGTCGTGCCCGATCCAACGGGGAGCCGCGGCCACACCGAGGACCGTGGCATGATCCGCTCACGCGGCATGGGGCCGGGTCGACGATCTTCCGAGGAGAGGCGTTCGTCATGGGCGCTTA
Source organism: Streptomyces olivochromogenes (assembly GCF_021538895.1). GTDB lineage: Bacteria > Actinomycetota > Actinomycetes > Streptomycetales > Streptomycetaceae > Streptomyces > Streptomyces olivochromogenes_A. The sequence continues at coordinate 6,804 of NZ_JADDRL010000130.1, forward strand.
CGGGTGGGCCGCTCTCGGAGCTGCCCTGGCGATCACGCTGATACCGGGCGGAGCGGCAGTCCTCCGCGGCCGGCTGCTCCCTCGGTTCAGGGGCCGTGTCGAGTCGCCCCGGATCTGGGGGCTCGGCGTCATCCTGATGGGGCTCGGGTTGTCGATCGAGCTTCTCGCCGCCCATCGGCACGATGACATGTTCCGCAACATCGCGGGATTGACGGGCATCTGCATCCTGATATGCGGCTTCTGCATCGAAAAGTGGGCGCGGCTGCCCGGCCGGCTCAGCCGGTCGTAGGTAGGCACGCCGTCGACCTCCGCCGGCCCTCCGGCGTATGTCTCGGTTCACTTCACGATGTGGTGGAGTGGGCGGCATGACCGACATCGAGAAGATCACGGTGCCCGACCTTCTGCGGGGGTATCCCGGGGTGGCTTTCGGCGGCTACATAGCCGGCGTGCTCGCCGGGCGGGCGGCGGCCAAGACCGTACGGGTGGACTTCCGGCGGCCGACCCCGGTGGAGGTACCGGTGGGGCTCGCGCAGACCGCCGACGGCGGGGCCGTGCTGACGGGGGCGGACGGGGTGCTCGCGCTGGCCACGCCCGACGAACTGGACCTCGACGTCCCCGAACCGCCCTCCTGGGACGAGGGGGCTGCGGCGGCCGAGGCGTACCGCGCGGCTCCGCCGGAGGGAACCGTGGACTGCTTCGGGTGCGGGCTCGACCGCACGCCCGACACCGGGCTGCGCCAGCACTGCGGGATCGTGCCGGGGCGGGATTTGGTGGCCGCAGCGTGGACGCCCGGGCCCGCGCTCGCCGACGCGGAGGGGATGCTGCGGCCGGAGCTGGTGTGGGGAGCGCTCGACTGCCCCGGGAACGCGGCCGGCCGGCTGCTGGGAGGGCTGCGCGAAGGGGCGGTGACGGCCTCGATGACGGCACGGCTGCTGCGGCCGGTGCCGGTTTCCTCGCCGCTGGTCTCGTTCGCGTGGGTCCTCTCGGAGGAGGGGCGCAAGCACCGGGTGGGGGTCGCCCTGGCCACGGCGGGCGGCGACCTGTGCGCCTTCGCCTCGGCGCTGTGGGTGGACCCCCGATAGGGCCGGTCAGGCGCTCGGGCGGGGCGCTCTCAGGTGCCGGCGCCGGGCCGGCTCGCCGGGCTCCCAGAACGCCTCCCCGGCCTTGATCACCCGCTCGGGCTCGCCTTCCAGCCCGAAGAGCATCTCGCCCTCCAGGACGTAGCCGAAGGCGGGGCCCGAGTGCCGGTGCGGCGGGGTGCCGGGGTCTCCGGGGTCGCCGGGCGGGAACTCGACGAGAGCCGTCATCGCCTCCACCCCCTCTTCTTCGCCATGGTGAGGCCTCCCGGGACGAGCCGACTGGCTCAGGAAAGCCAGTCGCTGTAGTGCGTGGGGGCGATACGGGCCTCGCCCTTGGGGACGAGCACGTCGCCGGGGACGGAGGCGAAGAAGCCGGCGGTCTCGTCGGTGACGACCGTGCGGCCGTCGGGGTGCGCGTCCAAGGTGATCCGGCCGAGGTCGTCGAGGGGGAAGACGTCGGGTCCGGCGACCTGGAGGGTGCCGTTCAGCGGCGTGCCGACGGCGACCTCGGCGACGGCGTCGGAGACGTCCTGGGCGGCGATCGGCTGGATCGGGGTGGAGGGCAGGTGAACGCTGTCGCCCTCGGTGGTCCAGGACAGGACCCCGTCCATGAACTCCATGAACTGGGTGGCGCGGACGATCGAGTAGGGGATCGGCCCGTCCTTGAGGAGGTTCTCCTGGAGGGTCTTGGCCCGGTAGTAGACGAGGTCGGGCACCTGGTCCGTGCCGACGATCGAGAGGATGACGGCGTGGCCGACCCCGCCCTTGTGGGCGGCCGCCAGGATGTTGTCCATCGAGGTCTGGAAGAACGCCGTGGAGGCGTCGTCGAAGGTCGGGGAGTTCGTCATGTTGACGACGACGTCGGCGCCGGCCACCGCCTCCTCCAGGCCCTCGCCGGTGATCACGTCGACGCCCGTGGACATGGAGTGCGGCACGGCCTCGTGCCCGGCCGCGTTCAGCTTCTGCACGACCTGCGATCCGATCAGGCCGGTACCGCCGAGGACTGCGAGCTTCATGGTTCACCTTTCGTCGCACGGTGCCAGGTCACGCCTTCCAGGTTGCGACGGTGCGATGCCCGGCGCACCCCGACCCGTGCGCCCCGATTGAGCCGCTGGGTTGTTGCCGGGGCCCCCGACGGCCGTGTTTGCGGTTGCGGAGAGGGTGGGCGTGTTCCTCTGAAGGTCATGATCCAGAAGGAGGAGCCGCTGCATGTCCGCCCATAAATTGGTTCTGGCAGGCCTCGTGGCTGCCGCCGTGACGACGCTTCCGGCGTCCCCCGTTCAGGCCCAGCCCCGGGGCCACGCCGCCTCCGCGTCCACGGTCGCGTCCGCCAACTGCTCCGCCGCGGCGCTCGTCAGGGCGATCAACGCGGCCAACGCCTCGCCGGGTCCCAGCACCATCAGGCTCGCCCGCAAGTGCGTCTACCGGCTGACCACGCCCGCCCCCAACGACCCCGCCAACGGCCTGCCGGCCATCCGCAGTGACATCAGGATCGACGGCCAGGGCGCGACGATCACCCGTGCCAAGGGCGCTCCGAGGTTCCGCATCCTCGCCGTCGCCGAGGGCGGCACTCTGACGATCAGCAGGGTCACCATCACCAACGGCTCGGCGACGGACTGCCCGCTCTTCCCCGGCCAGGCGGTCTGCGGCGGCGGCATCTCCAACCTGGGCACGCTGAACGCGGCCAACATCACCGTGCGCTACAACACCGCCACGTCCAACCTCCCGGTCGAGGGCGGCGGCATCGACAGCGACGGCAGGGCCACCCTCACCGACGTCGACATCAGCTACAACACCGCCCGCTACACCGGCACCGAGCAGGGCTCCGCCGATGGCGGCGGCCTCGCCAACGACGGGCTGCTGACGGTGCGGCACAGCCTGGTCGCCAAGAACTCCGTCAGCGTCACGCCGAACACCGGCAGCTTCGCGTTCGGTTCGGGCCAGGCCTCCTTCGCCGACGCGCGGATCGAGCGCAGTACGTACGCCGGCAACCGCGCCATCGCCACGGGCGGCTTCGCGCGCGCCGCGGTCACCGTCGCCGACCCGGCCACCCTGACCGTCGACGACACCGTCGTGCGGGACAACACGGCCGAGGCGGCGTACGGCGAGGCCCAGGGCGGCGCGATCGCCGGCAACGCCCATGTGACCGTGACGCGCAGTCGCATCACCGGCAACCAGACCATCGCCCCGCACGGCATCGCGCGCGGCGCGGGGCTCAGAATCCCGCTGATCGGCGTGCTCCGCCTCAGCGACACCACCGTCAGCAACAACACGGCCCGCGCCACGGGCAGCGACGGCCGCGCCGAGGGCGCCGGCATCGACAACCCGCTCGGCGGCAGCGTGACGGTCGTACGGTCCTGGATCACCAACAACACCGCGTACGCCCCCCAGGGCGTCTCCCGGGGCGGCGGGCTCTTCAACGCCATCGGCACGAGCACCCTGACCGACAGCTCCGTCACCGGGAACAGGGCCGGCGACGGCGGTGGCATCTTCAAGGCGTCCGGCACCGTCACGCTGAACAACACCGCGGTGCGGCGCAACGTACCGAACAACTGCAGCCCGGCGGGCAGCGTCCCCGGCTGCTCGGGCTGACGCCCGGTCGAGAGGCCGAGCAACGCGACCGGCCCTCGGAGCGACTCACGGCCGCGCGCGGTGTCCGTCATGGACACCGCGCGCGGCCGAAGACCGTCGAAGACATGTCCATCCCCTGCGAGAGGAGCAACGGTCATGGACTACAGACTTGAGGTCCTGGTGATCCCGGTGGCCGATGTGGACCGGGCCAAGGAGTTCTACAAGGGGCTGGGGTGGCGTGAGGACGCCGACTTCGCCACCGGTCCGGACTTCCGGGTGGTGCAGCTGACGCCACCGGGCTCGCCGGCGGCCGTCATCTTCGGCAAGAACGTCACTTCGGCCGCTCCGGGATCGGCCCAGGACATGATGCTGGTCGTCGACGACATCGAGGCGGCGCGGGCCGACCTGGCCGGCCGCGGCGTGGCGGTGAGCGGGGTGTTCCACGACGCCGGCGGGGTGTTCCACCACGCCGGAACCCAGGCCCGGGTCGACGGACCGGCCCCGGACCGCGCGAGCTACGGCTCGTTCGTCTCCTTCGACGACCCGGACGGCAACGGCTGGGTGGTGCAGGAGGTCACCACCCGGCTCCCCGGACGCTGACCGGCCGGCTACCGCGTGATCCGCACCGGCTTCGACACGGTCACCTGGTCCAGGTCCGACACCCGCACCGTCACGTTCATCGTCCAGGTCCCGGCCATGGGCAGGTTGAGGGAACCGGTCCCCCAGTAGCCGCCCTTGTCGGTGACCCGGGCGTCGATCGGGCCGATCTTCCGGGCGAGGAGGGTGAAGGAGACGCGGAGTTCGGGTACGGCGGCCAGGCCGCCGTCGGGGCCGTAGATCACGGCCTGCACGGAGTTCCGGCCCACCCGGCCGGGGTCCAGGGTGATCTGCACCTTTCCGCCGGCGTTCGCGACCCTGAAGGGGACGTTCGTGACGGAGGCGACCGGTATGCCGGCCGTCGGCCCGCCGGACCGAGCCGCCTCGGCCTCCGCCCGGCCCGGCAGTGTGCCGGTGAGGATCGTCGTAATCACCAACACCGCCATGCCGACCGCCACTTCGGCCAGCACGGAGCGGCGCAGACCACGCCGGTACGGGTCGCCGCCCGAGGGCGGGACGTCGACGGACGGGGCCTCGGCGGAGGGGACATCGGCGGACGGGGCGTCGGCGGCATCGGTGGAGGATCCCGTCGACGGCCCCCCGACCAGCTCCGGAACCCGCTCCCGCGTCGTGGCCTTCGCGGTCGCCAGCCGGGCCGTCAGGCGCCGCGACAGGCCCGCCGCCGTGAGCAGCAGCGCCACCGCGGCCAGTTTGACGATCAGGAGCCTGCCGTACGAGGTGCCGGTCAGCGCGTCCCAGGAGCCGAGGCCGCGCCAGGACTGGTAGACGCCGGTGACGACCAGGACGGTCACGGCGGCGAAGGCGAGCCGGGAGAAGCGGGCGACCACGGCCGGCGGTACGGGACCGGCGGCCCGGTACAGCGTCGCCAGCAGGGCCGTCAGGCCGCCCAGCCACACCGCCATCGCGAGCAGGTGCAGCACGGCGGAGGTCATGGCCACCGGCACCTGGATCCCGGCCGAGGCGTGCTCGGCGGCCGCCCAGGTCAGGGCCAGGCCGACGGCGAGCGCGGCCGTCACGGCGAGGACCGGTCCGGATCGGCGCTCCAGGCGCTCCGGCCGCTCAAGCCGCTCCAGGCCCGGCAGACGCTTCAGGCCCAGCAGTACGGCACCCACCACGAGCAGCAGCGCCAGGCGGGCCAGCAGGGCCAGTCCCGGACGGCTCGTCAGCGTCCGCTCCAGTGCCGCGAGGTCGAAGGCGGTCGCCGGGCCCGTGCCCTCCTCGTAGGGGGCGCGCAGCACCAGCAGGACCACGGTGGCCGCGAGCAGCGTCCACCACCCCGTCAGGACCGGCCCGCGCAGGGGTCCGGCCTCGGGCGGGCGGCAGACGGCGAGGAACGTCACCGTGCCGATGAGCAGGGCGAGGGCGAGGTAGGCGGCATAGCGCGCGATGTCGTACAGGCTGCTGGTGGCGGGATCCTCGACGGCTCCGGTGCTCGCGGGCACGGTGGTCGCGGACGGCTTGCCGACGGAGAAGGTGAAGGCGCCGGAGATCGGGTGGCTGTCGGCCGAGACGACCCGCCAGGCCACGGTGTAGGTCCCGGTGCCGAGCCGGGCGGGCAGCGTCACGCGGGCGGTGTCGGAACCGGCCTCGCCGTGCCCGGGTTCGCCGATACGGACCTGTCGGTTGTCGGGGTCGTAGACGCGGAAGGAGTCGTCGAGCAGGCCGACGGACTCGGTGAAGGTCAGGGTGACGGACCCGGGGGCCGACTTGAGGACGGTTCCGTCGGCGGGGTCGCTGCCGCGCAAGGCGGCGTGCGCCGAGGCGCGGCCGGCGCCGCCGAGGAGGAGCAGGACCAGCACGGCGCCCAGCAGCACCAGCCCTTGAACGCGCCGGATTCCACCGGGGCCACCGCAGAAGACGCCGCTCAAGCCACCACGCCACCCTTCGCCCACGTCACCGCTCCGTCTCGGGACTCATGTGCTCTCGCACTGGTACGGACGATCCGCCCGCCGCGCTCACCATGGGGGCCGCGCGGACACCCCGCCGTCCACCACCAGGTCGTGGCCGGTGATCCAGGAGGCGAGCGGGGAGGCGAGGAAGACGCAGGCGTCGCCGACGTCCTCGGGGCGGCCCAGCCGGCCGGTGGGCACCGCCGCCCGCCAGCGCCGTACGCCCTCCGGCCAGGTCTCGGCCAGGCCCTCGCGGTCGATCAGGCCGGGCGAGACCGTGTTCACACGGATGCCGTCGGGGCCGTACTCCAGCGCGGCCGAGCGGGCGTGCATGACGGCGGCCGCCTTGGACGCGCAGTAGTGGGCGTGTCCGGGCGCCGGGTGAGTGGCCTCGACGGAGGCGATGTGGGTGATGCTGCCGCCGCCGTGCCCGCGCATGACCTCGGCGGCGGCCCGGGTGCAGAGGAAGACGCCGGTCAGGTTGGTGTCGACGACCGTGCGCCAGTCGGTCGCCGACATGCCGGGCAGCGGGTGGACGGGCTGCACGCCCGCGTTGTTGACCAGGGCGGTCAGCCGCCCGCCGCCCCAGTCGGCGGCCTCGCCGACCATCCGCCGGCACGCGTCCTCGTCGGTGAGATCGGCGCGCACCACGACGGACCGGCCGCCCGAGTCCCGGATGCGCTCGGCCACTTCGCGCGCCGCCCCGGCACTCGTACGGCAGTGCACGGCGACCGCCGCGCCCTCCTCGGCGAACCGCAGCGCGATCCCCCGGCCGATGCCCTTGCCGGCGCCGGTCACCAGGGCGGTCTGTCCTTCGAGCAGTCTCGTCACGGTCGGCACAGTCGCGTGATCCGGGCGGCCTCCGCCGGGTAACGCGCCGTGAGCCGCGCCGCGTCCCCGTGTTCGTAGCCCTCGTAGGTGAAACCGGGCGCCATCGTGCAGCCGAAGAACGTCCACGTGCCGCCCGCCGCGACCCGCCCGCCCATCCAGGTGCCCGCCGGCACGGTGAACTGGAGGTGCTGGCCGGCCTGTACGTCCGGACCGAGGACGGTGGTCCTCGACGTCCCGTCCGGGGCGAGGAGCAGGAGGTGGAGCGGGTCGCCGAGGTAGAAGTGCCAGACCTCGTCCGAGGGGAGGCGGTGCAGGGCGGAGTAGTCGTCGGCGGTGAGGAGGGCGACGATCGCCGAGCCTTCCGGGCGGCCGTCGGCCCGCTCCGGTCCCGCCCAGGTGCGGCGGAACAGCCCGCCCTCCCGCGGGATCGGCTCCAGGCCGTAGGCGGCGACCAGCTCGTCAGGAGTCACGCGGGAAGGCTACCGCCCGGGTGAGGAACAACAGTTGGGCGTGCTTCTCGGGCAAGTACACGTCCGGAATGTCGATTTCCGCCAGGACGACCTCCGGCCCCTTCTCGAAGCCCTGCCGCCGGAACCGGTCGACCGCCTTCTCGTTGCGCACGTCCGGGTCGACCACGACCCGGTGCCGGTCCGGGCCGCGCAGGGCGTACGTCAGGAAGGCCGCCAGCACCGCCGACGTCCAGCCCGGCCGCGCGCCGCCCGGACCGGCGGGCGCGAGCAGCAGGTGGACGCCGATGTCGCCGGGTTCGACGGCGTAGCACTCGCCGACCCGGTCGGCCTCGGGCTCGTAGGTCTGGAACAGGGCGGCGGGTTCGCCGTCCTTGACCACGAGGAAGGCCTGGTGGGTGTCGAGGGTGGCCAGGTGGGCGTAGATCTCCCGGACCTGCTCCTCGTCGAGGCCGTTCATGCCCCAGAAGACGGCCCGTTCCTCGCTCACCCAGGCGTGGATCACGGGGGCGTCGGCGGCCGCGTCCAGGGGCAGGACGCGGACGGTGCCGAAGCCGTCGATCACCTGCTCGTGGACGGCCTCGCGGGCGTGGGCGTACGGCTCAGTCATCGGTCTCCTTCTTCAGGTGGTCCCAGTCGGTGACGACGGGAACGAGCTCTCCCGCCAGCCACCGGGGCAGTTGGTCGCGGTGGTGCGGTGAGCCCGGCACCCCGGACGCGCCGAACGGCACCACCCAGCGGCTGTCCTCACGCCGGGCCAGGTCCCAGACGTAGCGGGCCGCGGGGCCGCGCGCGCTCAGATCGGTGAGGCCGGGGACGGCCGAGGTGCACAGCACGCAGTCGTGGTCGCCGGCCAGGCCCGGTTCGTCGTACGACACGTCGGTCAGCGCCCGCCAGGGGGCGAGGCGGTGGGTGTCGCCCCAGGTGCCGGTGTGCGCGGCGGCCGTCTCCTCCACGGCCGCGCGGACGAGGGCGGGGCGGTCGACGCCGTACGACTTCTCGGCCCGCAGCAGCCGTTCGAGGGCGAGGCCGACCCGGGGGACGAGCGCGAGCCAGGGGAGCAGGACCTCCGGGTAGGCGGGAGGTTCGGTGAGCGGGGCGAACGCCGGGTGGGCGGCGAGGCGGCGGACGACCGCGCCGCGCAGCGCCGCGTAGGCCGCCGCCTCGGCGCTGTCCGCGTCCATGTGCCGGTCCCAGTCCAGGAGGCGGTCCCGGAGGCGGGCGGCCTCGGGGGTGAGGTCGTCGAGCTCCGCCAGGCGGTCCAGGAGGGGCGCGGCGGAGGCGAGGTGGGTGTCCGTGTGGATCGCGGGCATGTCGGCGGCGGACCAGCTACGGCGCCGGTCGAGGAGTGCGCGGATGCGGTCGGCGCGGTGCGGCGGGGCGAACTCGGTGCCGAGGGGTGCCGCCGGGCCGCGCTGATTGGCCATCACCGCGATGCCGTCGGCCAGGCCGGCCCGGGGCATCTCGTGCCAGCCCCGCCACTCGTACCCGGGCTCCCAGGCGGGCACCGTCCGCAGCCGGTTGGCCCGGTCCCGCACCGGCACCCGGCCCGCGACCCGGTGCAGCAGCCCGCCCTCGGTGTCGGCGGCCTGCACGACATTGACGGGCTCGGCCCAGCCGTCCAGGGCCAGGTCCACATCGGCGACCCGCCGGGCCCGCAGCAGCGGGAGCAGGGCACCGAAGCCGAGCTCCTCGGTGACGCGGGGCGGGAAGCGGAGGGCCAGAGCCAGCGGGGTGTCGGAGGCGGGCCCCGCGTCCAGACCCTCCGGGCCGCCCGCGATCACCGGTCCCCGGTCCGTCTCGATCACCTCGACCTCGATCGGGGCCCGGCCCGCCACCTCCATTGTCTCCGTGTGCCGCCTCGCGCGCCGCCAGGTGCCGTCGGGGCCGAGGGCCTCCACTCCCGCGCCCGTGCGGCGCAGGCGCTCGCGGTAGAGGTCCTGGTAGTCGGCCATGGCGTTGGTGATGGCCCAGGCGACCGTGCCGGTGTGGCCGAAGTGGGCGATGCCGGGGACGCCCGGGACGGCGAGGCCGAGGACGTCGAACTCGGGGCAGGAGAGGCGGATCTGCTGGTAGACGCCGGGGTCCTCGATGAAGCGGTGCGGGTCGCCCGCGATGACGGCCTGCCCGGTGACCGTGCGCTCGCCGCTCACCAGCCAGCCGTTGCTGCCCAGGGTGCCGGGGCCGTCCGCGGCGAAGAGGCCGACGGCGTCCGGGCCGAGGTGCCGCGCGACCTGTTCGCGCCAGAGCTTGGCCGGGAAGCCGGCGAACAGGATGTGCGTGGACAGCCAGACCCCGAGGGGGTGCCAGGGCTCCCAACGGCCGGGTCGCAGACCCGTTCCCGCGAACTCGGGGGCCCGGCGGGCGCCTTCGGCCAGCCCGTCGTTCACCCCGTCCACGTACGCCCGGACCCAGTCCGCCGTCTCCGGGTCCCGCCGCTCCAGGGCCGCGAAGCAGCGCCGAGCCGTGTCGTCGAGGCGGGCGCGGCGGGCGAACACGTCCCAGGAGGCGGACGGCGCACCGAGGAAGGCCGCCGAGGTGCCCTGCGAGCGGTGCCGCTCGACCTCCAGTTGCCAGGCGCGGTCGAGGGCGGTGACCCGGCCTTGCGCGTGGGCGAGTTCGCGCGCGCCGTCCGCACGCAGATGCGGGATGCCCCAGGCATCGCGGTAGATCTCGGTTGTCACCTGCACCCCCTCGTTTTAGGTTAGCCTTGCCTAACCTATCTCGGTGGAATCGTACGCGGATGTGGAGGAGTGCCGTGCCACGGGGCCGCGGCGCGGACGGCCGAGCGAAACGGCGGGCGGCGCAGGATCATCGAGCCATGGACGTCACCCTGCACCTCGCCCAGGACCCCGAGGCCGACGCGCTCCTCGGCCGCAGTCCGCTCGCCGCGCTGACCGGGATGCTGCTGGACCAGCAGGTCCCGATGGAGTGGGCGTTCAAGGGTCCGGCGACCATCGCGCAGCGGCTCGGCGCCGACGACCTGGACGCGCACGAGATCGCGGCCCAGGACCCGGAGGTCTTCGCCGCGCTGCTCTCCGAGAAGCCGGCCGTGCACCGCTACCCGGGGTCGATGGCCAAGCGCATCCAGCAGTTGTGCCAGTACCTGGTCGAGCAGTACGACGGGGACGCCGAGGCCCTCTGGCGGGACGTCAGCAGCGGGCCGGAACTGCTGAAGCGGCTGGAGAGCCTGCCCGGCTTCGGCAAGCAGAAGGCGCAGATCTTCCTGGCCCTGCTGGGCAAGCAGTTGGGCGTACGGCCCAAGGGGTGGCGGGAGGCCGCCGGGGCGTACGGCGAGGCGAAGTCCTTCCGTTCCGTCGCCGACATCACGGGACCCGAGTCGCTGGCCAAGGTGCGGGCGCACAAGCAGGAGATGAAGGCGGCGGCCAAGGCGGCGAAGACCGCGGGGAAGTAACGCGGGGGAGCGCGGACACAACGCGGGGAACGGGACGTAGCACCGGCCGGGCGGGGGGCGCCCGGCCCGGGCTCAGCCCGGTGTCAGCCGGGTGGCCCGCCTCAAGTGGCAGCGCGGACCGGGCCGGTCCAAGCATGGATCATGACCGAGCCACCGAGCAGCGGCTCCGCCCGAGGGCCGCAGTACGACGACCGCCGGGTCCATGCCGGGCACCCCCCGGGCACCGGCAGCCGGCACGAGCCCGAACCGCCCTTCGAGGGCCCTCTGCACGCCCTCTCCCGCGCCGCCTGGCAGGTCGTCCTGCTCACCGGCATCGCGTCCCTGATCCTGGGCGTCCTGGTGCTGATCTGGCCCGGACCCTCGCTGCGCGTGGCCGGCTTCCTCTTCGGCCTCTACCTCCTGATCAGCGGCGTCTTCCAGTTGATCGCCGCCTTCGGCACGCACCGGACGACCTCGCTGCGGATCCTGGCCTTCATCAGCGGCGCCCTGTCGATCCTGCTGGGCCTGTTCTGCTTCCGCGGCCCCATGCAGTCGATCCTGCTGCTCGCCCTGTGGATCGGCATCGGCTGGCTGATCCGCGGGATCACCCAGACCCTGGCCGCCGCCTCCGACCACGCCGTGCCGGCGCGCGGCTGGCAGATCTTCCTCGGGATCGTCACCTTCGTCGCCGGGATCGTGCTGATCGTCTCGCCGTTCGAGTCGGTCGCCGTCCTCACCGTCTTCGTCGGCGTCTGGCTGGTCGTGGTCGGCATCGTCGAGATCGTCACCGCGTTCCGGGTCCGCGGGCACGCCGACCAGATCCCGCGGGCGCTGTGAAGCCCGCGCGTACGCCGTGCGAGCGGAATCCGGCGCCGCCGCGCTGAACGCCGTACACCCGCCGGGGAGATGACCTTGCATGAGCGCCACACGAAGCCTCGCGCGCGGCCGCGGACTCCCGCGCGACCGCGCCTGGCTGCGGGCGCTCGTGCTGCTGCTCGTCCTGCTGGTGCCGGGCACCCGTGCCGAGTTGCACGCGGCTCCGGTCGCCGTGGCCGGTGACCTCGCCGATCACGACGTCCTCGACACGGCGCCACGGCCACCGTCGCGCGCCGCCCACCGTCCCGTCGTACCGACGCGCCCCGAGTCCGCCCCCGCACCGGCGCCCGCCGTCCCGGCCGGCTGCCCGGCGGCCGCACCGCCGCGGCCGCCGCACATGCTGCCCGCCCTGCGCTCCGTGGTCCTGCGCTGCTGACAGACCCCCTCGCACCAGGTCCGTCAGTCACCACACGAGGAGCACAGTCATGCCCACCGACCCGTACGCGGTCCTGCGCGCCCTGCTGCGCGCGGAAGCCGCTCGCAGCACGTCCAAGCCCAAGCCGGAGGCGGTCGCACGGGACCAGCAGCCGCCGAAGGAACGGAGCCGCTGATCCCCGCCGGCGCGGCGGGGTCCGGCTACCGCCTCCGCCGCGCCGTCCCGAAGAGCGACCTGGTGATCTCGCGTCCGAGCTGCGTGCCGATCGAGCGGGCCAGGGACTGGAACATCCCGCTGCCGACGACCTGTTCGACGACCGACTCCTGCTTGTCGGCCTTCGGCTCCGCCTTCGACCGGGCCTGCGCCCCGGCATTCGTCCGTGCCCGCGACTGGGCCCTCAACTCGTCGGGCCCCTTGGCCCCGCGCGTGATCTCGTCGGGTCCCTTGCCGCCGCGTGTGATCTCGTCCGGTCCCTTGCCCCCGCGCGGGGCTGCCGTCAGCTTCTCGTACGCCGACTCGCGGTCCACAGCCTGTGCATAACGTTCGTGGAGCGGCGACGCCAGCACCGCCCGGTCCAGGGCCGCGGCGTCCACCGGTCCCATCAGCGACTCCGGCGCGCGCAGCCGGGTCGCGGCGACCGGGGTCGGGGCGCCCCTCTCGCTCAGGACCGTGACGACCGCCTCGCCGATGCCGAGCCCGGTGAGGAGTTCCTCCAGGTCGTACGCCGAGTTCGGGAAGGTCTTCACCGTGGCCCTCAGGGCCTTCTGGTCGTCGGGGGTGAAGGCGCGCAACGCGTGCTGGATCCGGTTGCCGAGCTGGGCGAGGACCTCGGAGGGCACGTCCTTGGGGGTCTGCGTGACGAAGAAGACACCGACCCCTTTCGAGCGAATGAGCCGCACGGTCTGGGTGATCGAGTCCTGAAAGGCCTTGGAGGCGCCGTCGAACAGCAGATGCGCCTCGTCGAAGAAGAACACCAGACTCGGCTTGTCCACGTCCCCGACCTCCGGCAGGTCGTGGAAGAGGTCGGCCAGCAGCCACATCAGGAACGTCGAGAACAGCAGCGGCCTGTCCTGTACGGCGGGGAGTTCGAGGACGGAGACGATGCCGCGCCCGTCCGGTGCCGTACGCAGGAACTCGGACGTGCCGAACTCCGGCTCCCCGAAGAAACCGCCCATGCCCTGCGCCTCGAAGGCGGTGAGGGCGCGCAGGATCACCCCGGCCGTGGCGGTGGACAGCCCGCCGATGTTCTTCAGCTCCGGCCTGCCCTCGTCGGAGGTGAGGAAGGCGACGACCGCCCGGAGGTCCTTGAGGTCGATCAGCTCCAGGCCCTTGGTGTCGGCGTAGTGGAAGATCAGGCCGAGGGACTGCTCCTGGGTCTGGTTGAGCCGCAGCACCTTCGACAGCAGCACCGGGCCGAAACTGGTGATCGTGGCGCGGACCGGGATGCCGTGCCCGATGCCGCCGAGGGCGTAGTACTCCGCCGGGAAGCCGGCGGGCCGCCACTGCTGGTGGACCTCGGCGGCCCGCGCCCCGACCCGCTCGCCCGTCGGTCCCGGCGCCGAGATCCCCGACAGGTCGCCCTTCACATCGGCCAGGAAGACCGGCACGCCCTGCGCCGACAGCTGCTCCGCGATCAGCTGGAGGGTCTTGGTCTTGCCGGTGCCGGTGGCGCCCGCGACCAGGCCGTGGCGGTTCAGCATGGTCAGCGGGACGCGGACCTGGGCGTCGGCGTGGCAGCGCCCGTCCCACAGGAGGGCGCCGAGATCGAGAGCGGGACCGGTGAAGGCGTACCCGGCGGCGATCTTCAGGGCCTCCTCCGGGAGGGCCGGAGCGCTCCCCGGTGCCTCGGGAGCGGTGGCGGGCGGCATGGTCTCGCGATCACTCATCTGGGGCCCCTGTTCCCGTTTTGCCCTGCTTTAATGCATCTTTTCCAGCGTCGCACTCCGTCGCCATGGCTGCGCCCGGAACGTCTTGACCGGTAGGCTTTCCGTGTGATCTTCAAGCGCATCGGAAACGGCCGGCCGTACCCCGACCACGGCCGGGAAAGCACCCGGCAGTGGGCGGACGTCGCGCCGCGCCCGGTCCGCCTCGATCAGCTCGTGACGACCAAGGGGCAGCTCGACCTGGAGACCCTCCTCGCCGAGGACTCGACCTTCTACGGCGACCTCTTCGCGCATGTCGTGAAGTGGCAGGGCGACCTGTACCTGGAGGACGGCCTGCACCGCGCGGTCCGCGCGGCCCTGCAGCAGCGCCAGGTACTCCACGCGCGCGTGCTGGAGCTGGACTGACGCCTCGGCGGGTGTTCCCGCCGGCGCCTCGCCGGGCCTTCCCGCCGACACCTCGCCGGGTGCCGCCGCGACGCGCCCTGGCGGGCGCGCGTGGGAGCGCTCCCGGGACACGCCCGGGTAACAGGTTGGCCCTTTCGGGTTCTCCCGTACGGCAGTCAATGATCATCTAGTAGGAATCACCGCCGGGGCGCACTACGCTGCGCCCATGAGCATGCTGACTCCCCCTGGCATGGGCGGCCAGTACCGGATCACGGGGGACAAATACCCACGGATGCGCCCTCCCCGGCGGCGCGGCAGGCTCGTGTTCGGGCTGGTGGCCTCCGTGGCCGTGCTCGGCCTGGTCGGCTGGGGCACCCTGCAGCTCATCGACGTCTTCACCGGTGGCGAGAAGACCACGGCGGCCGGCGCCAAGTCCGACTGCGCGAAGATCAAGGCGCAGCCCGCCGCCACCACCGCCGCGCTGCCCCGCCCGGACCAGATCACGGTGAACGTCTACAACGCCACGCAGCGCACCGGCCTCGCCAAGACCACGGCGGACGAGCTGAAGAAGCGCGGCTTCAAGATCGGCGAAGTGGGCAACGCGAGCGGCCAGTTCGACAAGAAGGTCAAGGGCACCGGCCTGCTGCTCGGCCCGGCCGCGGCCCTGAAGACCTCGCTGCCGGTGCTCGGCACCCAGCTGGGCGGCACGCAGACGCAGACCGACACCCGCAAGGGCACCGCCGTCGACCTGATCCTCGGCGACGCCTTCAAGAACCTCGCCCCGCAGACGGACGCCGACCAGGCGCTGGCCGCACTGACCGCGCCCCAGCAGGCGTCCGCCACGAAGAAGAGCTGTTGAGCGGTCGTACGACCTACTCGGCCGCCCCGTAGAGCCGGTCACCCGCGTCGCCCAGGCCGGGGACGATGTAGCCGTGCTCGTTGAGGTGGTCGTCGACGGCCGCCGTGACGACGGTGACCGGGGTACCCGCGAGTTCGCGCTCCATGAGCTCGACGCCCTCCGGGGCGGCGAGCAGCACCACGGCGGTCACGTCGTCGGCGCCGCGCTTGATCAGCTCCTGGATCGCCGCGACCAGCGTGCCGCCGGTGGCCAGCATCGGGTCGAGGACGTACACCTGACGGCCCGAGAGGTCCTCCGGCATGCGCGAGGCGTACGTGGAGGCCTGCAGCGTCTCCTCGTTGCGGATCATGCCCAGGAAGCCCACCTCGGCGGTCGGCAGCAGCCGGACCATGCCGTCCAGCATGCCGAGGCCGGCCCGCAGGATCGGCACCACCAGGGGGCGGGGACGGGAGAGCTTGACGCCGGTGGTGGCGGCGACCGGAGTCCGGATGTCGATCTGCTCGGTGCGCACGTCGCGCGTGGCCTCGTAGGCGAGCAGGGTGACCAGCTCGTCGGCCAGCCGGCGGAAGGTCGCGGAATCGGTGCGCTGGTCGCGCAGCGTGGTGAGCTTGTGAGCGACCAGGGGGTGGTCGACGACGTGGAGACGCATGCCCTTAACAGTAGCCGCGCCGCGGAGCCCCTGGCGCTGGCATCAAACCGCCCGTCCGGGGGAAAGTGGGAGGGACGGACGGGGGTGGTGTGCCGATGCCTGACCTGCCTGACCCGGAAGCCCAAGAGGATCCGTCGCCGGCACGGTCGCGGGCGGAAACGGACGCCGAGCGCCGGCGTCGGCGCGCCCAATTCCTGCGCGATCTCGCCGAGGCACGGGAGCTGCGCGACCGGGTGCAGCCCCGCCGCGCCAAGGCCGCGCGGCTGCGCCACGCCATGCGCATGCGCACGTTCCGCTGGTAGAGAACCGACCCGGGAAGATCCCCAGGGACAGGGATGTTGGCAGGGTGGGCGTGCGTGGACATCGGGGAAAGCCGCGTACGATCCGCAGGTGGCGGCAACGAGTGCGCTGGTGGTGCGGTCGCGGGCGTTCGGTTGTTTCTTTGCGTACGTGCGATCAAAACTGCCAGACACAGGGAGCCGAAGACGTCCCCTGAACGCCTTGTTTCTGCCACGATTCCGAGTGGGTGGGGCTCGGAGCACAGCTCTCCCCGCCCAGAACCTCCGCCGGGGGGACCCCCAACCGGCACGCCTATGACCAGTGGGAGAGTCACGGTGTACTTCGCCGCACTGCTCGCGCGCACCGAAGACGGGTGGGAAGCGAGCGACACAGAGCTCGACGATGTGGAAACCCTGTCGGATCTGGCCGACCTGGCCCGGGAAGCCAATCCCGACGAGGACACGGTGCTCGTCCTGATCGAGCAGGAGGACGCCTGGTTCGGCGTCGTCCGCGTGGACGGCGAGGACGACCCTCGCATCTACGTCTCGGACGCCGCGGCCGCCGCCCGCAGCGCGTACGGCGAGCTGCTGCTCACCGACGAACTGCTCGGCCGGGAGCCCGGCTCCGACGACGGCCCGGACCTGGACGCCCTGGACCTCGACGGCACCGAGGACGGCGAGTCCGAGGACGACGAGGACGAGGACGGCTCCGCCGCCGACGCGGTGCCGCACAGCCCGGTGGGCGACAGCGAGATCCTCGACGACCTCGGCGTCGGCGAGAAGGAGCTGCGCGCCCTGGACGCGGAGGACGCGCTGGGCGCGATCGCCGAGGCCCTGGGCGCCTCGGAGGTGCTGGAGACCGTCCGCTGACCGCACAGGACAGGGACGGTGTGCCGGACCCGGTACGCGACCGCTGGCGGGCCGCGATGCGGCTCGCCCTGGACGAGGCCGAACAGGCCGTCCGGGGCGGGGACGTCCCCGTCGGCGCCGTCGTGCTGTCCCCGGACGGTACGACGGTGCTCGCGACCGGGCACAACGAGCGCGAGGCCGTCGGCGACCCCACCGCGCACGCCGAGGTGCTCGCCCTGCGCCGGGCCGCCGCCGCGCTCGGCGAGTGGCGGCTGACCGGCTGCACGCTCGTGGTCACGCTCGAACCCTGCACGATGTGCGCCGGAGCCCTGGTCCAGTCCCGGGTGGACCGCGTCGTCTACGGAGCCCGCGACGAGAAGGCCGGCGCGGCCGGCTCCGTGTGGGACCTCGTACGGGACCGGAGGCTCAACCACCGGCCGGAAGTCATCGAAGGCGTACTGGCCGGAGAGTGCGCTCGGCTGCTCACGGAGTTTTTCCGGGATCGGTGAATACCGATTTCAAACCATGGGCCCCTGTGCTGTAAGGTCTCCCTCGGTAGCGTGTCCGAGCGGCCGAAGGAGCTCGCCTCG
Source organism: Streptomyces olivochromogenes (assembly GCF_021538895.1). Lineage (GTDB taxonomy): Bacteria > Actinomycetota > Actinomycetes > Streptomycetales > Streptomycetaceae > Streptomyces > Streptomyces olivochromogenes_A. The sequence goes on from NZ_JADDRL010000130.1 coordinate 24,397, forward strand.
AAAGCGAGTGTGGCGCAAGTCACCGAGGGTTCAAATCCCTCCGCTACCGCTGAAGAAGGGCCCCGTCGAAAGACGGGGCCCTTCGTGCAAGCAAAGGAAGAAATTCACGGGGGCGGCCGCTCAAGTACCCACGGCCGTACGGGGAAAGGCGTGAACGGCACTCCGCAATGGCCCGCGACCTGCGGGCCGTTGGTTCCCGAAAGCGGCATGAACGTTACACTCGCCGCCGGCACCACGGGGCCCGAGAAGGCGCAGCTATCACAGGGGAGGCCGCGGTGGCGGTGAACGCCAAGAAGATCGCCGTGTACGTGCTCGTGGTCTTCGCGCTGTATGTGATCATCACAGACCCGGCCAAGGCCGCGGACTATGTCCAGATAGCCTTTGAGGGCATATCGGACGCCGCCAAGGCCATCGGCGACTTCATGACCTGGATCGCCAACGGAGCGAAGAACTAGCGAAGAGCCGAGGGAAGAGCCCATGATCCGCCACCTGGTCCTGTTCAAGCTCAACGAGGGCGTCGAGCGCGACGACCCCCGGGTCGTGGCGGGCGTCGAGGCCTTCCGCGCCCTGGGCGGCCAGATCGAGGAGCTGCGCTTCTGGGAGTGCGCCTGGAACATCAGCGACCGCCCCATCGCCTACGACTTCGCGATCAACTCGGCGGTCGAGGACGCGGACGCCCTCAAGCGCTACCTGGAGCATCCGGCGCACCAGGCTGGTGTCACGCTGTGGCGGGAGTTCGCCACGTGGGTGATCGCCGACTACGAATTCTGAGTCACGCGCGCCGGAAGCCCTCCGCCGGAACGGCGGGGGGCTTTCATGCGTATTGTGCCCCAACTTCCCCTCAACACGGCGTTATGCGGTGCTTGCACACAGTGCACATGTCTTGTGATGCTATGACCGCTTTTGACGGATGATTGACCGATGAAGAGGTGGCGTTGACC
>NZ_JADDRL010000131.1 GCF_021538895.1 Streptomyces olivochromogenes
GAGCCCTCGGGGTCGGGGAGGCCGGGCCACGGTTCGAGTCGCCGGGATCCGGCAGGCCGGGGTCCGGGGCGGAGCCCCGGGGCGGTTGCCCTGTGACCTAGCGAGTCGGGTGGGTGGGTGGGCGAGGTACCGCCGAGGCCAGCGCGTGCAGGAAGTGGTTCGTCGTGGCGCGGTCGCGTACCGCCACCCGTATCCACTCCTCGTCCAACCCCGGGAACGTGTCCCCGCGGCGTACGGCGAAGCCCAGGTCGCGCAGCCGCTGCCGTACCTCCGCCGCCCCGGGTACTCGTACCAGGACGAACGGCCCCTCCGCGGGGGACACCACCCGCACCCCCCGCTCCGCGAACGACGCGAGTCCCGTGACCAGATGGGCGCGATCCGCCGCGATGCGGTGGGCCGCGTGGGCCGCCTCCGCCAGGGCCCGCGGCGCCACACACGCCCGCGCCGCCGCGAGCGCCGGCGTGGACACCGGCCACAACGGCTGGGCCCGCTCCAGCTCCGCGACCGTCTCCGGCGCGGCCAGGACGTAGCCGATGCGCAGCCCGGCCAGCCCCCAGGTCTTCGTCAGGCTGCGCAGCACCACCAGCCCCGGCACGTCCGTCCGCCCGGCCAGCGCCTCCCGCTCACCCGGCACCGCGTCCATGAACGCCTCGTCGACCACCAACGTCCGCCCGGGCCACGCCAGTTGGGCGACAGCCCCGGCCGGATGCAGCACCGACGTGGGATTCGTGGGGTTGCCGATGACCACCAGATCGGCGTCCTCGGGAACGGCCGCCGGATCCAGCCGGAACCCGTCCGCCTCCCGCAGCAGCACCCGGTCCACGGTGTGCCCCGCGTCCCGCAGCGCCGCCTCCGGCTCCGTGAACTGCGGATGCACCACGACCGGCCGGCGTACCTTCAGGGCGCGCGCCAGCAGCACGAACGCCTCGGCCGCTCCCGCCGTCAGCAGCACCCGCTCCACCGGAACCCCGTGCCGCGCCGCCACCGCCGCCCGCGCGTCCCGCCCGTCCGGGTAGGCCGCGAGACCGGTCAGCGACTTCGCGATGTGCTCCCGCAGCCACACCGGGGGCGTGTCGGCCCGGACGTTGACGGCGAGGTCGACCAACGCCGAACCGTCGTCGCGCACTTCGGCGTCACCGTGGTGGCGCAGATCGTGCCCGGACTCCTCAGTGGGCATGGGCGTGCCCGCCGTGGTGGTGGTGCCCGTGCCCGTGGTGGTGCCCGTCGTCGTCCGGGTGGAAGTGCGGCTGCTGCGGCAGCCCCACCTTGTCCTCGAAGCCCGGCAGCGCGATGCGGTACACGCACGAGTCGCAGTTCATCCGCAGGTCGCCCTTGACGGCCTCCTCGTACCGCTCCATCACCAGGTCGAGCAGCTCGGGCTCCGGCCCGATCACGTCCGCCGAGCGCACCTCGATCTCCGGGTGCGCCTGAGCCCAGCCCTCGGTCTGCTGCCGCACCCGGTCCGGCAGGATGCCGGTGAACAGGAAGTACGGCAGCACGACGATCCGCCGCGCGCCGAGCCGCACGCACCGGTCGAGACCGCTCGGCACGTCCGGCGCCGCCAGCGACACGAACGCCGTCTCCACGCCCGCGTACCCGCGCCCCTCCCACAGCAGCCGGGCCGCCTTGTACACCTCGGCGTTGGCGTCCGGGTCCGTCGAGCCGCGCCCGACCAGCAGCACCGTCACATCGGCCCGGTCCTCGGGCGTACGGGCGGCCGAGCCCAGCGCCTCGTCCAGCCGCCGCTCCAGCACGTTCAGCAGCGCCGGGTGCGGGCCCAGCGGGCGCCCGTAGGTGTAGGAGATCCCGGGGTGCCGCTCCTTCTCCCGGGCCAGCGCGGCCGGGATGTCGCCCTTGGCGTGCCCGGCGGACACCAGCATCAGCGGCACGGCGGCGAAACGTCGTACCCCCCGCTCCACCAGCTCGGACACGGCATCGCCCAGCGGCGGCGGGGACAGCTCGATGAAGCCGCCCGCGACGGGCAGCGCGGGGTGGCGGCGGCCCAGCTCCCGCACGAAGTCGCGGAACGCCTCGGCTCCGGCCTCGTCCCGGGTGCCGTGTCCGGCGATGAGCAGGGCGGGCGGCGGGGTGGTCACAGGTTCTCCTTCGAAACGGGGTGGTACAGCAGGGCGTTGAGCGCGGCGGCGGCGACCGCCGAACCGCCCTTCTCGGACACGTTGCTCACGGCGGGCAGCCCGCTCTGACGCAACGCGGCCTTGGACTCGGCCGCGCCGACGAAGCCGACGGGCAGACCGATGACGAGCGCCGGGGAGGCGTCCAGCGTGAGCAGCTCCTCCAGGGCGGTCGGCGCACAGCCGATCACCCACAGGGCGCCGGGGCCGACCTGCTCGTAGGCGAGCCGGACCGCGTGGGCCGAACGGGTCAGCCCCGGACTCGACTCGGCCTCCTTCAGCCGGCAGACCGTCTCCCGCCGGGTGATGCCGGCCGCGACCATCTCGACGTCGACGACCACCGGCGCCCCCGCGTGCAGCGCCGCGTGGGCCGTGGCCAGGTCGCCCTCGTCCATGACGAGGTCGCCCGCGTACTCCAGGTCGGCGGCGGAGTGGATGACCCGCTCCACCACCGCCCGGGTCAGCGGCGGGAAGTGCGAGGTGTCCAGGCGGGCGCGCAGCCGCCGGAAGGACTCCTGCTCGATCGGATGAACGACACGGTTCACTTGGCCTCCTCCTGGGAGCCGTCCTGCCAGCGGTAGCCGCGCGGGGTCACCATGCGCCCCGCGATGTCCCGGGTCGCCGTGTTGCCCACGGTCACGACCGTCATCATGTCGACGGTCGCCGGGTCCAGGGCGGCCAGGGTGCTCAGGCGGCTGGACTCGTCCGGCCGCGAGGCGTTGCGGACGACGCCGACGGGCGTCGCCGGCTCCCGGTGCTCCGCGAGGATCGCGAGGGCCTTGGGCAACTGCCAGTCGCGGCCCCGGGAACGGGGGTTGTAGAAGGTGACCACGAGGTCCGCCTCGGCCGCCGCCCGTACCCGCCGCTCGATGACCTCCCACGGCGTGTGCAGGTCGGACAGGCTGATCGACACATGGTCGTGGCCCAGCGGCGCGCCCAGGATCGCCCCGGCCGCGAGCGCCGCGGTCACGCCCGGCACACCGATCACGTCGATGTCGTCGGACGCCTCGGCGAGCGCGGGGGAGGCCATCGCGTACACGCCCGCGTCCCCGCTCCCGATCAGCGCCACCGCGTGCCCCTGCCGGGCCTCGGCGACCGCGGTCCGCGCCCGCTCCTCCTCCGCGCCGAGCCCCGACTCAAGGATCCGGGTGCCGGGCCGCAGCAGGTCGCGGATCTGGTCGACGTACTGGTCGAGCCCGACGAGCACGGAGGCCCGGCGCAGCTCCGCCCGCGCGCGCGGGGTGAGCAGGTCCCGGGCGCCGGGTCCGAGCCCGACCACCGCGAGCCGGCCGCGCCCCGGCCGCCGTACGACGGCACAGGTCGCCATCGCCGGCTGCCCGTCGGCGCGCCGCGACTTGCGCTTGGGGACGACGAGTTCGCCGCCGCGCGCGAGCGCCGCGGCCTCCGCCACGGAGGGCGTACCGACGGCGGCCAGCGGCGCGTCGGACGGGTTCGGCACCGCCACCTCGGCCAGTTCCCCGGCGGAGTACGTCACCACGGGCACCCCGAGGCGTGCGGCGGCGCCGACGATGCCGGGCTCCTCGGCCTTGGCGTCGACGGTGGCGAGTTCGGCGACGGACCGCGCCGAGAGACCGGCGTCCGCGAGCGCCGCCTCGACCAGCCCGAGCACCTCGTCGACGGGCGCCCCCTTGGACGCGCCGACGCCGACGACCAGCGACGGCGGCCGCAGCAGCACCTCGTGCTCGCCGGGCGCGACCGCGCGGTCCGTCAGACGGATGGTGTACGCCCCGTCCGGCGCCGTCGGCAGCGCGGGCAGCGGCCAGGCCAACTCGGTTTCCAGGGCGACGGGTTCGCCGTCCAGCAGGGCCCGGGAGACCGACGCGACGGCTCCCTCGAAGGGGAGGCCGAGGGTGTCGAGGCCCGGCAGTCCGACCGAGTCGGTCGCGGTCGTCACCACGGGCTCGGCGCCGAGTAGTCCGCCCACCTCGCGGGCGAGTTCGTTGGCCCCGCCGCCGTGCCCGCCGACCAGCGACACGGCGAACCGGCCGCCCTCGTCGACGCAGACCACTCCCGGGTCGGTCGCCTTGTCGCCCAACAGCGGGGCGACGAGCCGCACCACGGCGCCCGTGGCCAGGAAGCACACCACCTGCTCGCACTCGGCGAACGCGGCCCGCACGGCCTCCCCGACGGGGCCCTCGTACACCCGCGTCCGGTCCGGCCAGGCGGCCGCCAGCCGGTCCCGCGCAGCCGCGCCCGCCGCCGTGGCGGAAATGAGGCCGATCACTGGGCAACTCCTTCACTACGCGCCGCAGGCCTGTCGCCCCACAGCAGGAACACGGGATTGGTGGCCGCGAGCCGGGTCACGTCCCCCGGCAGCGGCGCGAGCCGCGACGACTGCAACAGCACGCCGTCGCAGGAGAACCCGGCACCGGTCAGCGCCTCGCGCGCCGCCGGCACCCGGTCGAGCGCGGCCATCGCGACGACCACCGTCCGCCGGGCCCGGCGTGCGCACGCGGCCACGATGGCGGGCAGCTCGCGGCCCCCGCCGCCGACGAACACGGCGTCCGGGTCGTCGAGTCCGGCCAGCGCCTCGGGCGCCGCCCCGTGCACCGCGTGCACGTCCACACCCTGCGCGGCGGCGTTGGCACGGACCCGTTCGACCCCGTCCGCGGCCCGCTCGACCGCCACGACGGCGGCACCGAGCCGCGCGCACTCGACCGCCACGGAACCGGAGCCCGCGCCGACGTCCCAGACCAGGTCGCCGAGCCGGGGCCCGAGCCGGGCCAGCGCCAGGGCCCGCACCTCGAACTTGGTGATCATCGAGTCGCGGTGGGCGAACGCGGACTCCTCCAGCGCCCATCGGCCGGGCCGCTCGGGTACCCCGGCGACGGTCCGCACCGGGCCCAGTTCCCGCGCCTCGTCCAGGCACAGCACCACGCTCACGGCCGTACCCCAGTCGCGGGCCGCGGCCTCGGCGGGCGTGACCCGCTCCACGCGCTCGCGCCCCGGTTCGCCGAGCGCGCTCGCCACGACCAGCACCCGGCCCGCCGGGAGCGCGGCCCCCAGCTCGGCGGGGCCCGCCCCCGGCCCGGTCAGCACGGCGACCTTGGGATGCGCGCGGCAGGCGTTGACGGCCGTACGCAGGTCACGGCCGTGCGCGCTGACCACGACCGCGTCGTCCCAGGGCAGCCCGAGCCGCGCGAACGCCGTCGCGACGGACGAGACCCCGGGCCGCACGTCGAGTCGCTCCGCCCCGAAGCGCTCCGCCAGCGCCCGCACGATCCCGAAGAACCCCGGATCGCCCGAGGCCAGCACGACGACCCGGTCGCCCTTGTCGAGCCGCCGCTGCACGGCGTCCAGCGCGGGCGCCAGCGGCCCGAGGACGATCTGCTCGGCCGCCTCGGGCGGCCGTACGGCGTCCAGATGCCGCCGCCCGCCCACGACCAGCGCGGCCCCGGCCAGGACGTCGTCGGGAACCGGCGCCCCCGTCCCCGTACCGACGACCGTGATCCCCGCCGTCATGTGCGCGCACCCCGCTCGCGCAGCGCCTTGCGGGCCTCGGGGTCGGCCTTGCGATGGCCGTGGAAGTGGCCCGGGTGGTACAGGTGCGAGCGGGTGCCGTGGGCGTCCAGGGCCGCGCCGACCAGGAAGAGGGTGTGCTTCCAGAGCTTGTGCTCCTTGACCGTCTCCTCCAGCGTGCCGATCGTGCACCGGACGACCAGCTCCTCCGGCCAGGTGGCCTGGTGGGCGACGATCACCGGGGTGCTGGTCGGGTAGCCGCCCTCCAGCAGCTCCCGGACCAGCTGGCCGCTGCGGGCGGCGGACAGGAAGATCGCCATGGTGGTGCCGTGGCGCGCGAACTCGCGCACCTCCTCGCCGGGCGGCATCGGGGTCTTGCCGCCGCCGAGCCGGGTGAGCACGACGGACTGCGCGACCTCGGGGATGGTCAGCTCCCGCTGGGCGAGCGCGGCGACGGCGGAGAACGAGGAGACGCCGGGCACGATCTCCGTCGCGATCCCGATCTCGGCGCACCGGTCGACCTGCTCCTGCGTGCCGCCCCACAGGGCCGGGTCGCCGGAGTGGATACGGGCGACCCGCAGCCCCTCCTGGTGGGCGCGCCGGTAGACGGCGACGACGTCCTCCAGGGACATGGTCGCCGAGTCGAGGATCTCCGCGCCCTCGCGCGCGTGCTGGAGGACCTCCGCCTGCACCAGGCTGGCCGCCCAGATCACCACGTCGGCCTCGGCGATGGCGCGCGCGGCACGGAACGTCAGCAGATCGGCGGCGCCGGGGCCGGCACCGACGAAGGTCACCTTGCCGGTGGGGGCATCGGCCATGGGGAGGGGTCCTCTCGTACGAAATGTCATGGTGTGCGGGGGTGGCGACGTGGCCGGATGTGCGCGACGGGGGGTCGATCGGATAGCAAGGCCCTATGGCGGTCCTCGTCGCGCTCGGCGCGTTCCTGATGACGCTGGCCGGCGGCTGGACGGCACAGCGCGTGACCGACCGTCGCCACCTGGTCCTGGGCCTGGCCGGCGGTCTGATGCTCGGCGTGGTCGGCCTCGACCTGCTGCCGGAGGCGCTGCGCGCCGCCGGCCGGGAGATCTTCGGCGTACCCGCGGCCCTGCTGCTGTTCGTGGCCGGTTTCCTCCTGGCCCACCTGGTGGAACGCCTGCTGGCCGCCCGGCAGGCCGCGCACGGCGGCGAGGAGCACGGTCACCGGGCGCCCGAGGTGGGCCTGACGGCGGCGGCCGCGATGGTCGGCCACAGCGCCATGGACGGTGTGGCGATCGGCGCGGCCTTCCAGGTGGGCGGCGGCATGGGCACCGCGGTCGCGCTCGCGGTGATCGCCCACGACTTCGCGGACGGCTTCAACACGTTCACCATCACGAGCCTGTACGGCAACGCGCGCCGCAAGGCCGTCGCCATGCTGGTCGCCGACGCCTGCGCACCGGTGCTCGGCGCGCTGTCGACGGCCTTCCTCACCATCCCCGCGACACTGCTCGGCGGCTATCTCGCCCTCTTCGGCGGCGCGCTCCTGTACCTCGCCGCCGCCGAGATCCTGCCGGAGGCCCACCACGAGCACCCCGCCCGCTCGACCCTGCTGTGCACGGTGGCGGGCGCCGCGTTCATCTGGCTGGTGGTGGGCCTGTCCGGCTGAGGACGGCACGGCGCCGGCCGGCCCGCTCACAGCTTGCCGCCCCGTCTGTTCGAGCGTGGCGCGGGCGCGATCAGCGTGGAGAGGTACGGCAGGGGTGTCCCGTCCAGATCGGCGGCGGGCCGGATGAACTCCTCCGCCAGCCCGAGCGCCGACCCCCACACCGCGTCGCCGATCCGCCCGGTCTCCCGCAGCGCCTCGGCCACCTCCCCGGCCTGCCGCCCGAACTTGTACGCGACCACGGTTCCAGGACCGTTCAGCGCCTCCTTGAGCACGGCGGCCCCGGCGGTCACCGGCACGAGCGTCAGCGGCTCGGTGCCCTCGGTGAGGACGGCACCGGACCGCGCGGCGAGATCCTGCATGGCGGTGATCCCGGGCACGGTCTCGATGCCCGTCCCCGGTACCAGCTCCGTGATGGTCTGCGCGAGATAGGTGAAGGTGGAGTACACGTTGGGGTCACCGATGGTCGCGAAGGCGACGGAACCCCGCTCCCTGAGCAACTCGGCGACCCGCTCGCCGGCCGCGTCCCAGGCGGCCTCCCGCCGCGCCCGGTCGCTGCGCTCGTTGAGCGCGAACACGACCCGGACGACCTTCTCCGCGGGCACGTAGTGCAGCACGGTCGCCTCGGCCCGGCCCTGCTCACCCGTGTCCATGACGGGTACGACGACGACAGCGGCCGCGCGCAGGGCGTTGACGCCCTTGACGGTCACCAGCTCCGGGTCACCGGGACCGACTCCGACTCCGACCAGCCTGCTGCTCATGACGTCCGGCACCTCTCCACGAACCGACGGGCCGCACCGGGCGCGGACGCCCAGTGCGTGTGCAGATAACTCGCGTGCACACCCTGCTGTACGAAACCTTCGACCCGCCGTCGAGGGGCGCGCACACCCCAGGCGGGAGCCGCCCCCGAGCCGGGCTCGACGACCGTGCGGTGGAACTCGTGCCCGCGCATCCGGGTCCCGGCGGCGGCGAGCACACTGTCGCCGATGGCCACGGCGTCGCGATAGCCGAGGGTGAGCCGTTCACTCATGCGCGCGGTGGCGTCGAGCACTCCGCACATCGGCCGCCCGTCCAACTCCCGGCACAGGTAGAGCAGCCCGGCGCACTCGGCGGCGACGGGAGCACCGCCGAGCGCGAGTTCGGCGACGGCCTTCCTGAGCGGTTCGTTGGCGGACAGCTCGGCGGCGTACACCTCGGGGAAGCCCCCGCCGATGACCAACCCGCGTGTCCCGTCGGGCAGTCGCTCGTCCCGCAGTGGGTCGAAGGGGACGACGTCGGCTCCGGCGGCGGTGAGCAGTTCCGTGTGCTCGGCGTAGGAGAAGGTGAACGCTTCACCACCGGCGAGGGCAATGACTGGTGCTTCCCGATGCCGGTCGGCATTCTCCAGCTCGGCATCCCAGGTCGCACAGGGCAGGACACCCGCACTGCGCGCCAGCGCGACCAGCCCATCCATGTCACACCCGTCGGAGACCTGCACACCCATCGCCGCGACGGCCTCCACGGCCTCAGCCCGCCGCTCGGCGACCGGCACAAGACCCAGATGCCGCGACGGCGTGTCCACCTGCGGCGCCCGCCGCAACACCCCCAACACCGGCACCCCGACGGAGTCCAACGCGTCCCGCAGCAACTCCTCGTGCCGGTCCGAGGCGACCTTGTTCAGGATCACGCCCCCGATCCGCACCTCCGGGTCCCAGGACACGAACCCGTGCACCAGCGCGGCCACCGACCGCGACTGCGACGACGCGTCGACGACGAGCACCACCGGCGCCCGCAGCAGCTTCGCCACCTGGGCGGTGGACGCCAGTTCACCCTCCCCGGCGGCCCCGTCGTACAGCCCCATCACACCCTCGACGACCGCGATGTCGCACCCGCGCGCGCCGTGCGCGAACAGCGGACCGACCAGCTCCGGCCCGCACAGGTACGCGTCGAGGTTGCGCCCCACGCGCCCGGTGGCGAGCGCGTGATACCCGGGGTCGATGTAGTCCGGACCGACCTTGTGCGGGGACACGGCGAGCCCCCGCCCGGTCAGCGCGGCCATCAGCCCCGTGGCAACGGTGGTCTTGCCGCTGCCGGACGATGGCGCGGCGATGACCAGCCGGGGCACGGACGTCACCACTCGATGCCCCTCTGGCCCTTCTGGCCCACGTCCATGGGGTGCTTCACCTTGGACATGTCGGTGACGAGATCCGCGAAGTCGACCAGCTTCTGCGGCGCGTTCCGCCCGGTGATCACCACGTGCTGGGTGCCGGGCCGGTCGCGCAGCACCGACACGACCTCGTCCGTGTCGACCCAGCCCCAGTGCATCGGGTACGCGAACTCGTCGAGCACGTACAGCTTGTACGTCTCGGCCGCCAGGTCCCGCTTGACCTGCTCCCAGCCCTCCCGGGCCTTCTCCTCGTTGGTCGAGTTGTCACCCTGGATGTCGCGCTGCACCCACGACCAACCCTCGCCCATCTTGTGCCAGTCGACGGTCCCGCCCTCGCCGGAGGCGCCGAGCACGCGCAGCGCGTTCTCCTCGCCGACCTTCCACTTGGCCGACTTGACGAACTGGAACACCCCGATGGGCCACCCCTGGTTCCAGGCGCGCAGCGCGAGCCCGAACGCGGCGGTGGACTTCCCCTTGCCGATGCCCGTGTGCACGACGACGAGCGGACGGTTGCGGCGCTGACGAGTCGTCAGTCCGTCGTCCGGTACGACACTCGGCTGTCCCTGCGGCATTACGCAGCCCTCCTGTTGCTGTTGCCTCGCACATCCCGGACCAGCCCGGCGATGCTGTCCGCCCGCAGCTCGTCCAGCGTCACCGCCGTACCGCCCAGCTCATCCGCGAGCTGCCCGGCGAGCCCCAGCCGCACCGGCCCCGACTCGCAGTCCACGACCACGGAGGCGACGCCCTCGGCCCCGAACAGCCGCGCCGCACGCCCCGCCAGGGCGACCGGCTCCGGTCCGCCGGTGGCCCGCCCGTCGGTCACCACCACGACGAGCGCCCGCCGCGCCGGATCCCGCAGCCGCTCGACCCGCAGCACCTCGTGCGCGCGCAGCAGCCCGGCCGCGAGCGGCGTCCGCCCGCCCGTCGGCAGCGACTCCAGCCGGGCCGCCGCCGCGTCCACGGACGAGGTCGGCGGCAGCGCGACCTGCGCGTCCTTGCCGCGGAAGGTCACCAGACCCACCTTGTCCCGCCGCTGGTACGCGTCCAGCAGCAGCGACAGCACGGCACCCTTCACGGCGCTCATCCGCTGCCGCGCCGCCATCGAGCCGGAGGCGTCGACCACGAACAGCACCAGGTTTCCCTCGCGCCCCTCGCGGGTGGCCTGCCGCAGATCGTCCCGGCGCACCACGAGCCCCGGCCCGGAGCGTCCCCGCGCCCGCTGGTGCGGAGCCGCGGCCCGGACGGTCGCCGTCAGGTGCAGCTTGGTGAGCGTGCCCCGGGGCCGCCGGGCCCCGGTGGTCCGCCCGTGCTCGGTCCGCGCCCGTGACCGCCGCCCGGCGGCACCCTCACCGAGTCCGGGCACGCTCAGCACCTTCGTACGGAACGGCTCGGCGGCGCGGGCCGGAGCCTGCTCGGCGGCGCCGGACGCCTGCGGCTGCCCGCCCTCGCCCTCCTCGGGCCGCGCCCCGGTGTCACCGCCCTGCGGGCCGCTGTCCGGCGCCGGCTGCCCGCCGCTCCCGCCGCCTCCACCGGACCCGTCCGGGTCGGGATCCTCGTCGTCGGAGGAGTCCCCGAACTCCTCCAGCGTCTCGTCGAGCCTGTCCTCGTCCAGGCCCGGCGCGTCGAAGGGGTTGCGCCTGCGCCGGTGCGGCAGCGCGAGCAGCGCGGCCTGCCGTACGTCCTCGGCGAGCACCTCGGTCCGCCCGGCCCACGCGGCCAGCGCGGTCGCCGTACGCGCCATCACGATGTCGGCCCGCATGCCGTCCACCTCGAAGGCGGCACAGGTCGCCGCGATCTGCCGCAGCGCGCCGTCGCCCAGCCGCACGGACGGCAGCAGCGCACGCGCGGCCACGATCCGGGCCCGTACGGCGGCCTCCTCGTCCGCCCAGCGCGCGGCGAAGCCGGCCGGGTCGTCGTCGTAGGCGAGCCGCCGCCGCACGACCTCCACCCGCTGCTCCGGCTCGCGCGAGGCCGCGACCTCCACGGTCAGCCCGAACCGGTCGAGCAACTGCGGCCGCAGCTCGCCCTCTTCGGGGTTCATGGTCCCGACGAGCAGGAAACGGGCCGCGTGCCGTACGGAGACGCCCTCCCGCTCGACGTACGAGGCGCCCATCGCGGCCGCGTCGAGGAGCAGGTCGACCAGGTGGTCGTGGAGCAGGTTGACCTCGTCGACGTACAGGATCCCGCGGTGCGCGTCGGCCAGCAGGCCCGGCTCGAAGGCCTTCACGCCCTCCGCGAGCGCCCGCTCGATGTCGAGGGCACCGACCAGCCGGTCCTCGGAGGCGCCGACGGGCAGCTCGACCATCCGGCTCGGACGGGACTCGAACGCGCCCGGCTCGTGCGGTCCGTCCGGGCACGCCGGGTCCGGTGCCCCGGGGTCGCAGGAGAACCGGCACGCGGAGACGACGTCCACCTCGGGCAGCAGCGCCGAAAGGGCGCGTACGGCCGTCGACTTGGCGGTGCCCTTCTCGCCGCGCACCAGCACGCCGCCGACCGCCGGTGACACGGCGTTCAGCAGCAGCGCGAGCCGCAGGTCGTCCTGGCCGACGACGGCCGTGAACGGAAACGGGGTACTCACTTCTCGTCGCCCTCCAAGTCGCCTTCCAGCTCCAGGTAGGTGGCGCGCAGCCGCTCCAGCGTCTCCGCGTCCGGCTCGGCCCACAGCCCGCGCTCGGCCGCCTCCAGCAGCCGCTCCGTGATCCCGCGCAGCGCCCACGGGTTGGACTTCTTCATGAAGTCCCGGTTCTCCGCGTCGAAGACGTACTCGGCGCTGAGCTTCTCGTACATCCAGTCGTCCACGACCCCGGCCGTGGCGTCGTACCCGAAGAGGTAGTCGACCGTCGCCGCCATCTCGAAGGCGCCCTTGTAGCCGTGCCGCCGCATGGCCGCCATCCAGCGCGGGTTGACCACGCGGGCGCGGAAGACGCGGTGCGTCTCCTCGCCGAGGGTGCGGGTCTTGACCTGGTCCGGCACGGCGGAGTCGCCGACGTACGCCTCCGGGGAGGCCCCGGTGAGGTGGCGGACCATGGCGACCATGCCGCCGTGGTACTGGAAGTAGTCGTCGGCGTCGACGAGGTCGTGCTCGCGGGTGTCGACGTTCTTCGCGGCCACGGCGATCCGCCGGAACGCGGTCTCCATGTCCCCGCGCGCCGCCCGCCCGTCGAGCCCGCGCCCGTAGGCGTAACCGCCCCAGACGGCGTACACCTCGGCGAGGTCGGCGTCGCTTCTCCAGTTGCGGGCGTCGATCAGCGGCAGCAGACCGGCGCCGTACGCCCCCGGCTTGGAGCCGAAGACACGGGCCGTCGCGCGCCGCCGGTCGCCGTGCTCGGCGGTGTCCTCGTCGGCGTGGGCGCGCACGAAGTTCCGGTCGGCGGGCTCGGCCAGCTCGGCCACCGCCCGCACCGCGTCGTCGATCAGCCCGACCACGTGCGGGAACGCGTCGCGGAAGAAGCCCGAGATGCGGACCGTGACGTCGATGCGCGGCCTGCCGAGCTCGGCCAGGGGCACGATCTCGAAGCCGGTCACCCGGCGCGAGGCGTCGTCCCAGACGGGACGGCAGCCCAGCAGCGCCAGGATCTCGGCGATGTCGTCGCCCTGGGTGCGCATCGCGGACGTACCCCAGACCGTCAGGCCGACGGACTTCGGGTACTCGCCGGTGTCCTGCAGATACCGCTGCACCAGCGAGTCGGCCAGCGACTGGCCGACCTCCCAGCTCAGCCGGGACGGGATGGCCTTGGGGTCGACCGAGTAGAAGTTGCGGCCGGTCGGCAGGACGTTGACCAGGCCGCGGGTGGGCGAGCCCGAGGGACCGGCGGGGACGTATCCGCCGTTCAGCGCCCGGAGGATGTGACCGATCTCGTCGGTGGTCCTGGCCAGGCGCGGCACGACCTCGGCGCAGGCGAACTCCAGCACCGCGACGGCGTCGGGGAGTTCGGTGCCGAGGACGTCACGGACCAGGGCCGGGACCGTCGCGCCGTCCCAGCCGCGCTCCTCCATCCCCTCCGCGACCCGCCGGCACAGCTGCTCCAGCAGGTCGATCGCGTCGGCGGCCGTGCGCGAGGGGCCGTCGACCAGGTCCGTCAGCTCCACCGGCACCTTCACCGGCGCGCCCGGCTCGGCGAGCAGCTCCTTCTCCACCAGCCCGAAGTGCTCGGCCAGCGAGGCCCGCAGCCCCGGCAGGGCGTTCGCCTGCCCGCCCCACACCTGCGAGGCGCGCAGCACGGCGAGGACCAGGTTGACGCGCGGCTCCGCGACCGGGCCGCCGCCGAGGATGTGCAGACCGTCGCGGATCTGCACGTCCTTGATCTCGCACAGATAGCCGTCGATGTGCATGACGAACTCGTCGAAGTCGCCCTCGTCCGGCTGCTCGTCGACGTGCAGGTCGTGGTGGAGCTCGGCGGCCTTGACGAGGGTCCAGATCTGGGCGCGGACGGCCGGGGCCTTCGTCGGGTCCAGGTCGGAGACGAGCGCGTACTCGTCGAGCAGTTGCTCCAGCTTGGCCAGGTCGCCGTAGGTGTCGGCGCGGGCCATCGGCGGGACCAGGTGGTCGACGACGGTGGCGTGGCCGCGCCGCTTGGCCTGGGTGCCCTCGCCGGGGTCGTTGACGATGAAGGGGTAGATCAGCGGCAGATCGCCGAGGACGGCGTCCGGCGCGCAGCCCTTGCCGAGCCCCAGTCCCTTGCCCGGCAGCCACTCCATCGTGCCGTGCTTGCCCATGTGCACGATCGCGTCCGCGCCGAACCCGCCCTCCGATGCTGCAGCTTCCAGCCAGCGGTACGCCGCCATGTAGTGGTGCGAGGGCGGCATGTCGGGGTCGTGGTAGATCGCGATCGGGTTCTCGCCGAAGCCGCGCGGCGGCTGGATCATCACGACGACGTTCCCGAACCGGAGCGACGCGAGGACGATGTCGTCGCCGTCCACGTAGAGGCTGCCCGGCGGCTCGCCCCACGCCTGAAGCATGCCGTCCCGCAGCTCGGGGTCGAGCCGGTCGAACCAGGCCCGGTAGTCGGCGAGCGGCACGCGCGCGGGCGCGGCGGCCAGCTGCTCCTCGGTGAGCCACTCGACGTCGTGGCCGCCGGCCTCGATGAGCCGGTGGATCAACTCGTCGCCGTTGTCCGGGTATTCGGTGAGGGAGTAGCCGGCGTCCCGCAGCGCGTCGAGCACCCGGACCGCGGAGGCCGGGGTGTCCAGGCCCACCGCGTTGCCGACCCGCGAGTGCTTGGTCGGGTACGCGGTGAAGACGAGCGCGACCTTCTTCTCGGCGTTCTCCTTGTGCTTCAACCGCGCGTGCCGCAGGGCGATTCCGGCGACGCGCCCGGCCCGCTCGGGGTCGGCGACGTACACCGGGACGTCGCCCGGACCCTGCTCCTTGAAGGAGAACGGCACGGTGACGAGGCGGCCGTCGAACTCCGGGATCGCGACCTGCATGGCCGCGTCCATGGGGGCGAGGGCCGCGTCGGACGCGTCCCAGGCGGCCCGCGAGGAGGTCAGGCACAGGCCCTGCAGCACCGGGACGTCCAGGTCGGCGAGGGCCCCGATGTCCCAGGCCTCCTCGTCGCCGCCGGCCGACGCCTGCGAGGCGTGCGTGCCGCCGGCGGCCAGGACGGTGGCGACGAGGGCGTCGGTCCGGCCGAGGATCTCGTACAGCCCGGCGTCGGCCCCGCGCAGCGAACCGCAGTACACAGCAAGGGCGTTGGCGTCCCGGGCCTCGATCGCCTCGCACAGGGTGTCGACGAAGGCGGTGTTGCCGCTCAGCTCGTGGG
Organism: Streptomyces olivochromogenes; assembly: GCF_021538895.1. Taxonomy (GTDB): domain Bacteria; phylum Actinomycetota; class Actinomycetes; order Streptomycetales; family Streptomycetaceae; genus Streptomyces; species Streptomyces olivochromogenes_A. Next base: position 15,160 of record NZ_JADDRL010000131.1, read on the forward strand.
CCCGGTAGAAGAGCACGCCGACGGTCGGCCGGCCCTCGACGAAGGCACGCTCGCCGTGGACGCCGTACTCCGGCATCTTCCGCGGCTCGGCGAAGCCCTCGCCCGTCAGCAGCACGGTGTCGGACAGGAACCGGGCGAGCTCGGTGAGGTTGGCGGGGCCGCCCTCGACGAGGTAGCGCAGCGCCTCGGCCACCACACCGGCCGGCACCGACGACTCGGCCATCAGCTCGGCGTCGGGCACCGTCTCCCCGCCCAGCAGCACGGTCGGGATCCCCGCGGCCTTCAGCGCGGCGAGCCCCTCCTCCCAGGCCCGCTTGCCGCCGAGCAGCCGTACGACGGCGAGGTCGGCCCGCCGGACGAGCTCCGGGAGCTCCTCGGCGACGTCGACCCGGGTCGGGTTGCCGATCAGATAGGAGGCGCCGGAGGCCCGTGCCGCCAGCAGATCGGTGTCGGCGGTCGACAACAACAACACTGTGCTCATGCGGGCGCTCCCGGTGGAATGAAAGGCAGTCCTTGTGGCGCGCCCGACTCGATGAGCCGCCAGAGCGCGTCCGTGTCCGCGTGCTGTTCGATCAGGTCGCCGAGCCGGTCGAGCTGCTCCTCGCGCAGCGCGGCGAACGAGGTGTCGGGGGCCGGGACGAAGCGGCGCCCCGCGGCGGCCGCCACCTCGCGCAGAAAGGCCCGCCGGAAACCGTCCGACTCCAGCGAGCCGTGCCAGTGCGTGCCCCAGGTCTGGCCGACCCGGCAGCCGTCCAAGAAGGCCGTTCCGCCGTGGATGTCGGCGACCCCGTGGTGGATCTCGTACCCCTCGACGTGCTCGCCGAGGGCTTCGCCGACGGGCCTGGTGAGGGTCTTCTCGCGGGCGAACCGCACCCGCACGGGCAGGACCCCGAGCCCGTCCACCTGACCCTCGCGGCTCTCGACGTCGTCCTCGATGTGCTCGCCGAGCACCTGGAAGCCGCCGCAGATGCCGAGAACGGGCCGGCCCTCACGGGCCCTTGCGACGACGGCATCGGCCAGTCCCCGCTCCCGCAGCCACTCCAGCGCGCGGACCGTCCCCCGGGTGCCCGGGATCACGACGAGGTCGGCGTCGGCGAGTTCCTCCGGCCGGTCCACGAACCGCACGACGACACCGGGCTCGGCGGCCAGCGCGTCCACGTCGGTGAAGTTGGACATGAGCGGGATCGCGCACACGGCGACGCGCAGCACGTCCTGGCCGAGGGGCGGGGACACGGTCGACTCGCGCACGGTCCCGCGCAGTGAGACGCGCAGCCCGTCCTCCTCGTCGATCCCGAGCCCGTGCCGGAACGGAAGCACGCCGTAGGTGTGCCGTCCGGTGAGCCCGTGCAGCATGTCGAGCCCCGGCTCCAACAGGGACACGTCCCCGCGGAACTTGTTGACGAGGAACCCGGCGACGAGCTCCTGGTCCTCGGGCGAGAGCAGGGCGACGGTCCCGAAGAAGGAGGCGAAGACGCCCCCGCGGTCGATGTCGCCGACGACGAGCACGGGGAGGCGGGCGCCCCGCGCGATCCCCATGTTCACGATGTCGGTCCGCCGCAGATTGATCTCGGCGGGCGAACCGGCCCCCTCACAGATCACCGCGTCATACGTGCCCCGCAACTCGGCGAGACAGTCGAGAACCGTCCCGAGGAGTCGCTGCTGGCGCCCGCCGTGATAGCCGCGCGCGCTCATCTCGCCCACCGGCTTGCCCAGCAGCACGACTTGGCTGCTGCGCTCGCCGCCCGGCTTGAGCAGCACGGGATTCATCAGCGCCGTCGGCTCCACCCGGCACGCCTGGGCCTGCATGGCCTGCGCCCGCCCGATCTCCGCGCCCTCGCGCGTGACGAACGAGTTGAGGGACATGTTCTGCGCCTTGAAGGGCGCGACCTTGACCCCCTGCCGGACCAGCCACCGGCAGATTCCCGCCGTCACGACGCTCTTGCCTGCGTCGGAGGTGGTGCCGGCGACGAGAAGACCACCGTTCATGACCTGCGCCCCCTTGCCCTCGCTGCGATGGCGCGCGCAGCGACCCCGACGCCGAGCGCGAGCAGACCGACCCGACGGGAGAGCCGTACGGCCCGGTCGATGTCCTCGGTGGCCACGGCGCGGCCGCCGCAGTTGAGCACGGGCCGGTGCTCGAAGCGCCCTCCGTAGGAGAGGGTTCCGCCGAGCCGCACGCCCAACGCCCCCGCGAAGGAGGCCTCGACGGGCCCCGCGTTGGGACTCGGATGCCTGCGCGCGTCGGCCCGCCAGGCACGCAGGGCGCCGCGCGGATCGGGGCCCGCGGCGGTGGCCAGTACGGCGGTGAGCCGGGCCCCCGGCCACCCGGCGAGGTCGTCGAGGCGGGCGGAGGCCCACCCGTAGCGCCGGTACCGGGGCGACTTGTGCCCGACCATGGCGTCGAGCGTGTTCACGGCGCGGAAGCCGAGCAGTCCGGGCACGCCGGCGACGGCCCCCCACACCAGAGCCCCCACCACGGCGTCGGACGTGTTCTCCGCGACCGACTCCACGACCGCCCGGGCGATCCCGTCGGCGTCGAGGGCCTGCGGATCGCGGCCGCACAGATGCGGCAGCCGCGCCCGCGCCGCCTCGACGTCCCCCGCCTCCAGGGCACGCCCGATGATCCCGGCCTCCCGGGCGAGCGAAGTCCCCCCGACGACGGCCCAGGTGGCGGCGCCGGTCAGCGCGACGGAGGCGGCGGCACAGCGGCGCGTGTACGTCTCGCCCACGGCCCCGAGCGCGACGGCCCCGCCGACGCAGACGGCGGTGTGCAGCGCGCCCCAACCCCGGTGGTCCCGCCACAACGTCCGCTCCACGGCCGCGGCGGCCCGACCGAACGCGGCGACCGGATGCCCCCGGCGGGGATCGCCCAGGAGCAGGTCACCGAGGAGTCCGGCGGCGGCGCCGTACGCGAAGACGCGGTCGGCACGCATCGGCTCAGCCGGCCGTGGGGTGGGGCAGCGTTCCGGTTCTGTGCCTGGGCGGCCGAGCGAGCATGGCGATGTGTCCTCACTCAGGGTGTCCACGCCCTGAATCGACGAGACCGGCGGGGAGAGTTCCTGGCTCCCGGGGATTGCTACCCCGGTGACAGTGGCGGGACCGCGCCGGATTCTCACCGGCTTCCTCTTCTGCCGCCGTACTTGGCTCCGGAAGTCCACCACGGGCCCGGAAGGGCCGTCAACTTGCCGTTGACCTGCAGGGGGAGAGTGTGCAGAACCCCACACCGGCCCGGGCCGCACCGGTGCGAGGGCATGCGAAAGGCTCCTCCCCGAAGACATCGGGGAGGAGCCCTGCGTACGTCGGTCAGGCCTTGGCCATGATCAGGTAGATGCCGTACGCCACCGCGGCCGCGCAGGTCGCGAAGCACACGTACGCTCCGGTCAGCGCGAGGGCGGTGGAGTCGCCCTGCGCGGCGGCGCGTTCGCGTCGGGAGAGGCCGGCGACGCCGAGGGTGAAGAGGGCCACGAGGCCCACGGTGACGGCGAGGCTGACGCCGAAGACGGAGCCGAGGGCCGCCCAGTCGATCTTCATGCTGATGCTTCCTTAGTAACCGGGGCTCGGGGTCAGACGGCGGCGGTCGGCGGGACGGCCGCGTCGGTGGCGGGGGCGGTCGCCTGGGCCGGGATGGTGGCGGTGAGGCCGTCGGCCACGGTGCCCGCCGGGGGCGGCGTCACGGCGGCGATCGCCGTGGTCACCACGCCGGCCGGCTCGTCGGTGTCGTTGACGTTGGTGTGGTCGACCACCTCGCGGCGGGAGACCTTCCAGATCGCGGCGCTGGCGGCGACGAGGAAGACCGCGACCACGGCCGTGCCCCAGTCACCCAGGTCGGTCACCGACTCGGCGAGCGCGCCGACCAGAGCCGCGGCCGGCAGCGTCAGCCCCCAGGCGACGAACATCCGGGTGGCCGTGGACCAGCGGACCACGCCGCCCTTGCGGCCCAGGCCCGCGCCCATCACGGAGCCGGAGACGACGTGCGTGGTGGACAGGGAGAAACCGAGGTGGGAGGAGGTCAGGATGGCCGTGGCCGCGCTGGTCTGGGCGGCGAAGCCCTGCTGCGGCTGAAGGTCGGTCAGGCCCTTGCCCATGGTGCGGATGATGCGCCAGCCGCCGATGTAGGTGCCGAGCGCGATGGCCAGACCCGCGGAGAGGATGACCCAGGTGGGAGGGTTCGAGCCCGGGGCGATGGAGCCGCCGGCGATCAGGGCCAGCGTGATGATGCCCATCGTCTTCTGGGCGTCGTTGGTGCCGTGGGCGAGCGAGACCAGGCCGGCGGAGGCGATCTGGCCGGCGCGGTAGCCCTTGCGGGTGGCCTCGCCGTCGGCGTTCTTGCCGATCGCGTAGGAGAAGCGGGTGGCGACCATCGCCGCCAGGCCGGCCACGATCGGGGCCGCGACCGCCGGGAGCAGCACCTTGGTGACGAGCACGTCACCGTGGACGGCGCCGGTGCCGGCCGAGGCGACGGTGGCGCCGATCAGGCCGCCCATGAGGGCGTGCGAGGAGCTGGAGGGGAGTCCGACCAGCCAGGTCGCCAGGTTCCAGAGGATCGCGCCCACCAGCGCGGCGAAGATGACCTCGGGACGTATGCCGGACTCGTCGACGAGTCCCTTGGAGATCGTGTTGGCGACCTCCACGGAGAGGAAGGCGCCCACCAGGTTGAGCGCGGCGGACATGGCCACCGCGATCTTGGGCTTGAGCGCACCGGTCGAGATGGTCGTGGCCATCGCGTTGGCGGTGTCGTGGAAACCGTTCGTGAAATCGAACGCGAGTGCGGTTACCACCACAATCGCGAGGATCAGCGAGAAGTTTTCCATTTACCCAGGCAATCTTTAGAGGTCATCGGCCGGTTGACCGTAGGCAACCTGGGTGAACGGAAGGTGAACTGAGAGGGGCTTGAGGGTGTCGTGAGACGGGTGTTGTGGCCCTGTTTCGACCGGACGGCCCAGGCGTGCCTTGATTAGTCGCCCCGGGCGAACGTCCTCAGCCCGTTCGGGGACCCGTTGAAGAGATTCTGGTCACCCGGCAGGCTGCCGCTGTTGTCGTACTGCCAGAAGGTCCAGTACGACCATCCGGCCGGCAGCGTCCCCGCGTCCCCCGAGCCGTGGCGGGCTATCCACAGGGCGTGGTTCGCGGCGAAGGCGCCGCTGCCGCCGGTGCACAGGTTCCACCAGTGGGTGGTCGTGTAGATCACCGGGCGGCGGCCGGTCCGCCGCTTCAGTTCGTCGCTGAAGGACTTGATCCAGGCGACCATCCGCGCCTTGCTCAGGCCGTAGCACTTGTCCCTCTTGTCGTAGGGGTTGTACTCGACGTCGAGGGCGGGCGGCAGCGTCCAGCCGTCCGCCGTCCACGCCCCGCCGCCCCGCGCGAAGTACGCGGCCTGGGCCTTGCCGGACGACTTGTTCGGCACGGCGAAGTGGTACGCGCCCCGGATCAGGCCCGCGGCGCGCGAGCCGTTGTACTGCTGGGCGAAGTAGGGGTTGCGGTAGGCCGTGGCCTCGGTCGCCTTGATGTAGACGAACCGGGCGCCCTTGGCCTTCGCGCTCGGCCAGTCGACGTTCCGCTGGTGGGACGAGACGTCGTGGCCCTTCGGCAGGCCGGCCGCGGCGGCCGGAACGCCGGTGAGTACGGCCGCCACGCCCCCGGTGACGAGGGCCACGACGGACGCCGCGAGAGCGCGGGCGCGGTGGCGGGACGGTTGGTGATCACGGGCCATGTTTCCCCCCGGAATGGCGACATGCACGACACGGCGCGACCAGACGCTACTGGAAGATCATTGAATTCCGGATGATCCCCGGCCAAGGATGCCGACGGGGTGATTTATGGCTGTATGCGGTCTTTCGGAGGCGCGGCTTCCGGCCTAAAGTGCCCCGCCCCGGCGATCCGTCGAGACGCCGGCTGGCAGGATCGGCGCATGGCGGAACAGCGGCGGGACCAGCGGGACATACGGGACGGCGGCGAGGGCCGGGACCGCGCACAGGGTGTGCCGGAGCCGCACCGCAGTGGTGTGCGTGACGAGGAGGCGCACGCCTGGAAGACCCTCGTCGCGACGGCCCGCAGGATGGTGTCCGAGGGGCTGGTCGTCGGCACGTCCGGCAATGTGTCGGTGCGCGTCGGGGACACCGTGCTGGTCACGCCGTCGGGCGTGCCCTACGACAGGCTGACGCCGGACGACGTGACCGGCGTCGACCTCGACGGCCGGCAGGTGCTCGGCACCCTGATCCCGACCAGCGAGCTGCCCATGCACCTCGCGGTCTACCGCGCCACGGACGCCGGTGCCGTCGTGCACACCCACGCCGTCCACGCCACGGCCGTCTCGACCCTCGTTCCCGAACTCCCCTCCATCCACTACATGACCGGCGCCCTCGGCGGCCCCGTCCGGGTCGCCCCCTACGCGACCTACGGCACCGAGGAGTTGGCCGAGAACATGCTCCGCGCCCTCGCCGACCGCTCCGGCTGCCTCCTGCAGAACCACGGCACCATCACCTACGGCACCACCCTCGACCAGGCCTTCGACCGCACGGCCCAGCTGGAGTGGATGTGCCGCCTGTGGCTGACGGCGACCTCCGTCCCCGGCCTGTCCCCGTCGCTGCTGTCCGACCGGCAGCTGACCCAGGCGGCCGAACGCCTGCGGGGCTACGGCCAGCGCCCCTGACGCCTTCCCGTCCGCTCCGGTGCCCCCCTCCGCTCCGGTCCGCGCCGGTGCGCGAAGGCGGCCCGCTGGCCGAGCGGGAGGCGGGCCGGGACACTGGACGGGTGCGCACTGTCAAAGCGACGGCCGCTGCCGTCACCGCGGTCCTGGCGGCCGGCGCGGCCGGAGTGGTCGTCGGACGGATGGCCAGCGGCGCCGCGCTCAAGGCGCCCGCGGGCCGCCCGCTGCCCACCGAACCCCGGCTCACCGTGCACGGCACGGCCGCCGGCCGGATCACCCTCACCCGCGACCTGGCCTCCCTGCGCCCCGGGATCTACGGCCTGTCCGGCGACGGGTCGCACGCGGTCGTCGGCCTCGTCCTGGAGTCCGCCGAGCACAGCGCCGACACCGTCGTGCGCCGCCTGCGACGCGTCACCCACGGCACCCTGCAGACCGGCGACCGGGTCTGGCTCACCCCGAACATCCACATAGGCAACCCGAGCGCCGCCCTCGGCCTCGACCACGCCGACATCGACATCCCCGGCGAGCTGGGCGCCCTGCCCGCCTGGTTCGTGCCCGGCGCCCGGGACATCTGGGTGATCACCGTGCACGGCCTGGGCACCACCCGCGAGCACCCCATGAACGTCATGGAGTCCCTGCACCGCAGGCGCCTGCCCGTCCTCGACCTCGCCTACCGGGGCGACCTCGGCGCACCCCGCCCGACCGACGGCCTGAACCACCTCGGCGAGACCGAGTGGCGCGACCTGGACGCGGCGATCCGCTACGCCGTCCGCTACGGCGCCCGCCGCGTCATCCTGTACGGCTGGTCCACCGGCGCCACCATGGCCCTGCGCGCCGCCGCCTACTCCGCGGTCCGCGACCGTGTCGCCGGCCTCGTCCTGGACTCGCCGGTGCTCGACTGGGAGGCCACGCTGCGCGCCCTCGCCACCGCCCGGCACACCCCGGAGGCCCTGCTGCCGCTCGCGGTGCGGGCCGCCCAGGGCCGGGCCGGCCTGCACGCCGACCACCTCGCCGACAGCGCCGACCCCGGACACATCCAGGTCCCCACGCTGATCATCCACGGCCCCGACGACGAGGTCGCCCCCTGGGAGTACTCCCGCCTCCTCGCCGCCCGCCGCCCCGACCGGGTTTCCCTGCACACCGTGCCGCGGGCCCCGCACGGAGCGATGTGGAACGCCGACCCCGAGGAGTACGAGGAGCGGCTCCGGCGCTTCCTGACCCCACTGATGTGAGCCGCCGCCCGCCGGGGCGCACACGACGGAAACACCGGGGCGCACGAGCCGGAAACACCGGTTCCCGTCATTCCGTTTAACCCCGTACGACTGGCCTGATCCCGCCTCTACGGCCCCCGGCGGACCGCGTGCGTTGGCCAGCCCCGTCGCCCGCCGTGACATTCCGTTTGGGTTTTCGGACCGTCAACCGGAAGACTGCACCCGTGACGTCCCGTATCCCGCGCGACTCCAGGCTTCGACTCGTCCGACCGCGACCCCTGGCCGCCGCCCCCAGAGCGATGAACCAGCGGCACGCGCGCCGCCCCGCCCCCCGGCCGCCCGAGGGCACTCCCGCACCCGCCGAACTGGCCAGAATGGCGCGCTCCGGCCTGGCCGGCGCGGCCCGCCTCGCCCACTGGGCCGACGCCGCCCTGGGCCCCGGCCGCGACGGCGGCACCGCCGACGGCAAGGCCACCCTCTCGGAAGCGACCGCCGAACGCGCGGCCGCCGATCTGGGCCTGACCGCGGCTCAGATCCGCGCCGAATGGGACACCGCCCGCCTGGCCGGCCTCGTCGAGGTGCACGGCGACAGCGCGCGCCCCGGCTGGCGCCTGCGCGCCTGGGACCGTGACGACAGCGCCGTGCTGCGCGGCTGGGTCGCCCTCTTCGACGCCTGGTCGCTCGCCTCACCGGAACCCGCGGACCACGAGCCCGCCGCCGTCGCCGAGGTCGTCTCGGCCATGCCCCAGGTGCTCTCCTTCCTCCAGTTGTCCGCCGGTCCCGTCCCGGTGGAGCAGCTCCTCGACCTGCTCCAGCAGCGGGTCACCGAGCTGCGCACCGAGCGCTGCGAGGTCCCGTACGAGCCCGGCACGACGAGACCCGGCGACGCCGCGCCCGCAGCCTCCGGGCCCGTCGTCTCCTCGCCCTCCGCCGTCGAGGCGCCGCGGCCCGCCGAGGTCGCCCCGCTCGCCCCGCTCCTCGACTGGTCCCTGCATGCCCTCGCCTCCGTCGGCGCGTTGACCTGCGGTGACGGTCAGGCCACACTCACCCCGCTCGGCAGCTGGGCGGTCTGGGTCAAGCTGGAGCAGATCTGCGTCGCCGCGCAGAGCCCCGCCGGCAACATCGAGCAGGGCGCCGAGGACATGCTCCGCGGCTGTGCCCAGCTGCGCCCCAACGCGGCCCGTGCCGAATACCGGGCCTGGCTCGCCGCCCGCACGGTCGGCAGCGCCGTCACCGAACTCATCGACGCCGCCCGTGGTGAGGACGCCCTGCTGCGCGGCCTCGCTTTCGAGGCGCTGCGCGTCGTCGGCGCCCCCGCCGAGCCCGACGTGCGCGCCGTCGTCGACGAGCCGACGCTGCGGCCGTACGCCCTGCTGTGGCTCGCCGAGCACGACGGCGCCGACCCCGAGGACGCGCACGAGGTGCTCACCCGGGAGGAGGCCACGTGGCTGTGGGTGGACACCGCCGCCGCCGTCTCCGACCACGGGGAGGCGCCGATGCTCGTACGGCACCTGGAGTCCGCGGTGCAGCCCACCGTGCCCCAACTGCTGGACGAGGTCCGCGCCGTCGGACACCCCCGGACGGTGCAGGTGCTGGTCGCCCTCGCCGCCGCGCATCCCGACCCGGCCCTCGCGAAGGCCGTGCGCCGGGCCGCCTTCCAGGTGCACACCGGGGGATAGCCCGGTGTCTCAGGCCCCGGTCTCGGGGGCGTACGTACCGAAGCTCCAGATGTTGCCCTCGGCGTCCCGGGCCATGTAGTCCCGCGAGCCGTAGTCCTGGTCTGTCGGGGGCATCAGGATCTCCGCGCCGTGATCGACCGCGCGCTGGTGGTGTGCGTCGACGTCGTCCACCACGACGTACACACCCGTGGGGCCCGCGCCCTTCATCGCCGTGTCGAAGACGCCGCCGCGGCCCTTGGAGCCGAGCATCACCGCGCCGTTGCCCTGCACCAGCTCGGCGTGCAGCACGGTGCCGTTCTCACCCTCGTACACCGACAGCTCGGTGAAGCCGAAGGCCTCCGTGAGCTGCTTGATCGCGGCCTTCGCGTCCGCGTACAGCAGCGTCGGAAAGACGCTCGGTCGTCCGCCGCCCGTACCCGCCATGCCGATCACTCCCCTGTGCCTGGATGTGCCTCGATGTCGTCCGTCCTCCGGTATTCCCGGCCCGCTGCTCAGTCTGGCACCC
>NZ_JADDRL010000132.1 GCF_021538895.1 Streptomyces olivochromogenes
ACTGTTGACCTCGCAACGGACTGTTGGGTAAGGAGGGAGGCCGCAGGGCCGGACAAGGCCCCGCCCCGAAAGCCCCGCCGACGCACGCCCTGGAGCCGGCCGATACATCGCAATGACGGGGCGCCGACATGGCAACGCCCCGTCAGTACTCGCGGATGTCAGCGACGTTGCTTGTCGGCTGACCGGGGCACCATGACTTCCAGTTTCTGGGGACCCTTGATCTCGTCTCGCAGCTTGCGCACGGCACGTACCGCCGTCGTCGCCTCGCGGCACACGGCGGGAACCTTCCTCAGTGCTGCGACGAGGATCCAGGCAAGGGCTCCGATGAATGCCACGGCCATGGCAGCCCACCCATAGAGTTCCATCCGGACCGTCGAACCTCTCGCTAGTTGGAGTGGTCAGTCCGGCTGTCGTAGGCAGGCTCGGTCTGACCAATGAACATTCCTTGGTCAAAACCGATTCCCTGCCCGACGACTCAGAGTCTCGTGGGTGCGTGGCTAGCGCGACTTAGCCGTCTCCTCGTGAAGTACTCGTACGAAGTCTCCACCCCTGCCTCAGTCGTCGATCTGAGCGGGGTGCTCCCGGGGCAGACCGGCTTTGCGCCGGTCCGCCGCACAGGGACATAACGCATTCAGAGTAGCCGGATGAGCACACACGGTCAACGCCCGGCAGAGAGCCAACTGAAGGGAGGTCTCATGGCAGGCCGAGGACCCGCCCCAAAGGACCCAACGAAACGCCGCCGGCGCAACACGAGTGAGCCGGAGACGGTCATCGTCCCTGACGACGAGCTCCGCGGGCCGGAGCTGCCGGTGGGTGTTCTCGGCGACGAGGACGGCGTCCCTGTCGAGTGGCACGCCATGACACAGCTCTGGTGGGACGGTTGGCGGAAGTCGCCGATGGCGCAGACCTTCGGCGAGACTGACTGGCTCTTCCTGATCGACACCGCCCTCATGCACCACGCGATGTGGGCAAAGGGTCGGTGGGAGTTCGCCTCTGAGGTCCGCCTCCGCGCCGCCAAGTTCGGCGCTACGCCGGAGGACAGAGCACGCCTGAAGCTCAAGGTCGACGAGCCCGCGAACGCCCGCCAGACGCCCGCACAGCGTCCCGACGGGGTGACCGACATCAACTCTCGTCGGGCTCGCCTGACCGGATAGGAGACCGATGCCGCGCGCTATTGTGCGCGCCCCCGGTCACGACCGCTCCCGCTCTCTTGGGTGGCTCGCGGTCGCATGGATGGAGTACTTCGTCGTGCGCGGCCCTGGAGACGTCCAGGGCATGCCAGTACGACACGGTGACGAATACACCGGCTTCGTCGTCGACTGCTACGGCCTCGACGAGGACGCCGGCCGTCGCTTCTACGACTCCGCGTTCTTCTCCCGCCCGAAGGGCTGCGACAAGTCGGGACTAGGCGCCCGCCTGGCGCTCTTCGAGGCACTGGGACCCGCCCGCTTCGACGGGTGGGCCGAAGGCGGGGAGGTCTTCCGCGACCCGTGGGGACTGGGCTTCGAGTACGTCTACGAGCCCGGCGAACCCATGGGCCGTCCCGTGTCCGTTCCGTACATCCGGATCATGGCCACGGAAGAGGGCCAGACCGGAAACGTCTACGACACCGTCTACTTCAACTTGACCGACGAGGCGTCGCCCCCGAGACGATCCGCGGCGCTGCCAACGGCCCGAAGGCCCGACTGGCGAAGTCCAGCGGCCCAGAACCCGGGTCGGTCCGCGTCGACCTTGACGAGGTCCGCAAGCTCTACATCCTGCGCACCGTGGCGCCGTGATCTGACGTCTGCAAGGGAATCACGAGGACGAGTTACCACATGGATGAAGTAGCGAGCGCCGACGGTACGCGCAGAAAAGCGTAAGTCGGCCCTTCGGGGGAGGTGTTCTACCGGGGGTGTGCTACAACACTCTTTGAAGTATGTCTACTTCCAAGTGGCGTCGTAACGCCGCGTCTTCCCAGCCTGAGCGGTCCGCGGTTGATATCCGGATCGGAGGGGTCCGGCTGACGATCAAACGAGTCCCCGCCTGGTTGTTGGCTGTCGCGACGACTGTAGTCGCTTCGGCCTTCGCGTGGTGGTTTCACCGGTGACGCCACGAGCCCCCGTCGAACACATGCGCGGGGGCTTCGCCATATCCAGGGCGACATGGAGGACAGACGATGATATACCCGGCGCCTCGCAAAGCCCCCGCCCCGACGTGCCCGCTGGCGCAGGTCAGGCTTGCCTCCGTCATTGTTTTCCGTCATCTATGCCCCTAGGTGAAATTACCCATCACCCTCGTAGTTGGTTGCGAGCTCCATACACGCCACCTCCAACTCCTCCTCGGTATTGAGGACGAGGCAACAGACGGGGCACGCGAACGCCTGTGCGTGTGCGGTGGTTGGCGGCCCCTCGTCGTGTTCCCCGCAGTAGACGCCGGCGTTGCATTCTTCGACAACGCAGACGTCGTGCTCCAGGTACCCGTACATGTCTCCCCACGCGGGGCAGGCCGGGCAGGGTTCCCACCGCCACAGGTAGGTGCCGTATCCAGCAGCCTCGTACGGTTGCGGACGCCACACCACGTCACTTGACGGCTCTGAAAGGGTGAACTCCAGCTCTGACGACAGAGCATCCCGGAAGGCGCCTTCCACATTGCCAGCTACCAACGTCTTCACTGCTACCGCATCGGATGCTGACACATCACTGTCCCGGTTCCTGGGCAGGTAGCCGTACGATTTGAGCAGGTTCGCGGCGGCGCGCTGAGCCCGCATGCTGGTGGTGTGCAAGGCGGCCGAGACGACGGCACGGTGTGCGATGTTCAAGGCGTGTCGTGCAGCCTCGTCGCTGCCGAGGGCGTCACCCCACAGGGGAGTTCTGCCGATCGCATCGACGGCTGTGGCCGCTGTGCTCTTGGCGGCGTCCGTGGCGGCGCGCGCAGCCTCCTCGGCCTCGGCTTGCGCCAGGTCTTCGGCGGCTTGCTCCAGGCCGACCTTCGGGGTGGCTGGCATGGCTGCAACCTTGCTGAGATCATGGAAGGCGCGGGCGTAACCCTTCCAGAAATCAGCAGCGGGTGTGTCAAGCTCCTTACGAACAGCCTCAGCTACCTGGAGGGCCGTTGACACTACATGCTCAGTGGTGGCCGGGTTGTGGTGGGCCAGGTGAGCGATGCCATTGCGGGCCTCCATCACTGGCGTGAACGCATCGAGCGTGACAGGCATGCGGCCCTGCATCACGACCTCCGCATCCTTGAACGCCTCGGCCATGCCGATCGTTCGAGCTTGCTCCAGCGGCTTGACTCCCTTCTCTCCCGCGAAGCCAAGTGCGTGGAAACGCAGCGCCCGGTCCCCATGAGCTGAGATCAACAGTGGGTCGTGGTGGCACAGGATCGCCTTCAGGCAGAACTCGGAGCCCATGCCGGCATGCAGGACTGCGAAGAGACGGTTCCCGCCCCGCCAGGAGTCGAGGGCGGATCGCATCATCTGCGCAGCCAGGTCTGTGAATCGCTCGGCGTTCAACTGGTCGTATCCCTCTCCGATTTGGTAACCATCACTACCTATCCGCTGATGATGCCGAAGACACTGGCATGGAAGCAGGAGCGGGAGATGACCTTCTCCAAAGCCAGCGGTGGGCGAACCCGTTGATTGGCTAAGTGGCTCTGCGAATGGCCAGTGATCGCTGCGAGTCACAGGGCTTTCGCATGCCTGAAGCTTCACAATGGAACGCGTGAACGAATTACCTTCGGATCCCGCGCGCCTCCGGATGATCCTGCGTCACTTGGAGGAACGCTCGCTGAGAACAAGACGGTTCGCATCTGCCTCGACCGTCAGCGAAACAAGGTTCTCGCTGCCCTGTGAGCTGCGGAGGGGACGGCACCCGTCGTCGAACCCTCGTCCGGAGCCTCGCCAGGTGGACAGGGGAAGGCAGCCGACCGGCTTCAAGCAGGGCACGGACGCCAGTCGACCTCGTCGCCGCCTCCGTCCACCTCGACGACTGCAAGATGGCTGGGGACCTTGCCCGACCGCTGTCCTCCGCAGAAGCCCGCATGGCACTCGTTGACGAGCAGCTCGAAGCGTGCGGCTTCTGTTGCCCTGACATGGAGGTGGGCATCGACATCGGCTAGATCCGGCCAACGCTGCGCGTGCGGCACGGGCGCCCTTGACGCTGGCGCTCACCCGGCGTGATGGTGCGTAGAACATTGCGCAATCCGCGTGACGGAGGGGATCACCATGGCTCTACGATCATTCGGGAAGGACCCCGAGACGAACGGCGACCACTGCCCTACGGTGTGGCTCGACGAGGAGAAGCAGGAGTTCGTGTTCCAGGGATGGAAGGCGGACGAGGCTCTCCAGGCGCAGTGCCTTGCGACGGGACCCATTCCAGACACGGAGGCGGTCGTCAGGCTGCCCGCCAGGATGGTGCAGCAGATCAGGGAGGCGTGCGATGTCGCAGACGGTTCCGCCGTTCGCTGAGCTGCTCGCCGCCTGCCAGCGGTCCGCGGTCCACCTGGAGACCCGTGACGTGTACGGAGTCGTCGAGGAAGACGAGGACTTCGCAGCCTGGCGCGACGGACGAATGTACGACCTCGACGACCGCCCGTCGTGGTGGAACAACTTCCACGACTCCGTAGCCGACGCCGTGGCGCGCGGAGTCGTCATGCGCCGCGCCCGTGTCGTCTCGGAGCCCGTGAGCGAGTACATCCGATACGAGCACTCGTGCACGCCGCAGAACCTCGCGGCCGGCGAAGACGTCCGGTGGCTCCCGCGGCGCCTGGCGTCGGATCTGCTTCTCCCGGGCAACGATGTGTGGATCTTCGATGACCGGCTCATCCGCTTCAGCCTGTTCGCTGGCGACGGGCGCTTCACCGGAGACGTCATGGAGGACGCACCGGACGTCGTGAAGCGCCACGCCGAAGCCTTCGAGGCCGTGTGGCAGCGCGCTGTGCCGCACGCGGACTTCAGGATCTGAGCGTCGCCCACTCATGCAATCCCCCTACCCGTCAGCCGCCCTCGACGAGGCTCGCCGCACCATTGCGGAGAGGCTCCGCGAGATCCGCCGTGACGCTGGGCTGACGGGTAGGGAGGTAGCCGAACGCGCCGGGTGGCAGCCGTCGAAGGTGTCGCGCCTTCAGAGCGCCACGACGCCTCCGTCAGACGACGACATTCGTGCGTGGTGCCGTGCCTGCGGGGCGGAGAATCAGATCCCGGATCTACTGGCGGCGAACCGGACGGCCGACTCCATGTACCTGGAGTGGCGCCGTGTGCAGCGCTCAGGGCTGCGACGGTTGCAGGAGTCTCGCGTTCCGCTGTACGAGCGAACGGAGACCTTTCGCGTCTACAGCTCCACTGTGATCCCCGGTTTCGTCCAGACGCACGAGTACGCCGCTGCACTGCTCGGCAACATTGCGCGTGTGCACGGGACGCCGGACGACGTCGAGGACGCAGCAGTCGCGCGGGTGGAGCGCTCGCACATCATCCGTGAGGGTCGGCACCGGTTCGCTTTCCTCCTGGAGGAAAGCGTCCTCCGCCACGTCGTCGGAGAGCCTGCCGTCATGGCGGGACAGTTGGGCTACCTCCTGTCTGTGATGGCACTGCCGGCCGTCTCCGTCGGCATCATCCCTGCCGGGCGTCAGCGGCCCATGTGGACGCTGGAGACGTTCACGATGTTCGACGAGGAGCGCGTTTCAGTGGAGCTGCTGACGGCAGCGATCACTGTGACGGCGCCCGGTGAGCTCGCCATGTACGCGCACGCCTTCGAGGAAATGGCCTCTCTGGCAGTCGTGGGAGCGGACGCGCGGGGCCTTATCTCGTCCGCCATTGATGCTCTGGGCTGAAGATGCATAGAACCTCGTAGAACTCCGTCTCGACGCCCGCCTACGGTAAATGCATAAACAGCCGTGGTGGAGGTGCAGTAATGGCGCTGACGACAACGCAGAGGTCCCCTGACAGTACGGCGGGGACGGGCCTCCCTGACCCCCCACAGCCTGCGCCCAATTGCGACGTCTGCGGCGCGCTGATCCAGCAATGGCGTCAGGCGACTGAGGTCGGTAGCCCCGCATACGACCTGTCGCACGCTGTGGATCTAGCAATTGAGATCCGTCGGCATCCGCACAACTGGAAGAAGGGGCGGACGACGTGACGGCGCGGGACCCGTACCCACTGGTGGCTTCCTGGGACGAGCTGAAGGAGTTACCGGAAGGCTCGTTCGTCGAATGCGCGCGGTGTACCGAGCACCTGTTCGTGCGCGGTGACTCCGACCCGCATGCGTGGGCGTCGGAGCACACGAAGAAGACGATCGGGCACGACCGTTTCCGAATCGTCGCCATGACCAACTTCCGCGTCGCCGTGGAGGATCCCCTGGCGCCCGTCGTGACGCCGGCCCCCTAGACCCGCGGACGGCGCCTGTGCGTCGACCGTGGAGGGCGCGGCGGGGGTTGGCGGTTGATGTGAGGTCGGCCGATTCCCCAACCCCCCGTTAGCGTCCGGAGCCCCCTCCGCTTCCCCCGAGGTGGAGGGGGCTTTCCCATGCCGTCGACATACGCAGCTAGCCCCATGCTCGCGAGGGAGCGCCCCGCAACGCGTGGCTGCGGGGCGCCGATCCACTTTCACAACGGGCCCTAGTGGGGTTTAGTCGACCGTCTGCCCGTCGTACTTACCGCCCCTGCAGGTCGGGAGCACGGGCGTCGACCGATCGATCGTTCCGCCGCCGTCCGTGCACTCACCCGGGGTGACGCTGGCCGGGGTGACGCTGCCGGCGGTGGCGGTGGCGGTGGCGGCGCCTGTGAGGCCGAGTCCGGCGAGGGCTGCCGTGGCGATGCCGGCGGCGAGGATTCGTCGAATGCGCATTCGGGTTCCCTTTCGCGGATTGCCTTGGTTGGGGCACTGACCAGCTTGATCTTCACCCATATGGGTGGCGCGTTGGGTTACTCCATTCGGGTGACGCCTGCCGAGAGTGGGTCACTGGCGACGCAGGGACGGATACCGGTGCCGCAACCCGCCGGAGAGGCCCTGAGGGCCGTGCTTACGCAGGTACCGAGATACTTGCTTCAGTTGGCGCCCAGGTCGTACGGCGAGATCCGGCCCTCCGGCGAGACGGCGCTGGCCTCGACGACGATCAGGCCGGTGCCGCCGGCCGCGCGTGCCGCGTAGTGGGCGAAGTGCCAGTCCTGCGGGACACCCGCGAGCGGACCTTCCGGAGCGGCCGAGTACTGGCACATCGGGGGCATCCAGACCCGGTTCGGGATGGTCACTTCACGCAGGGTGTAGGGCTCGAAGAGCGCACTCACGGCCGACTCCATTCGTCACGGGACCGGTGGTCACTCGTACGATAGTCATCGTAGTACGGCGTGTGTCAAACTACGAGAGGTCTCGTACCATGGAGGTCCGGGACGAACGGGGTCAGGACGAGTCCAGGACGCAAAGGAGCCCGCCGTGACCAGCACTGCCGCGACCAGTCGCGACCTTCCGCACCCCGTGCGCGACGAGATCCGCCTGGAGGCCGTGCTGCACGCGCTCTCCGAACCGCTGCGGCTGCAGATCGTGCGCGAACTCTGTGCCGAGGCCGACGAACTCGCCTGCTCGTACTTCGACCTGCCGGTCACCAAGTCCACGACCACGCACCACTTCCGGGTGCTGCGCGAGAGCGGGGTCATCCGGCAGGTCTACCGGGGCACGGCCAAGATGAACGCCGTGCGCCGGGACGACCTGGACGAGCTGTTCCCGGGACTACTGGACAGCCTCCTCGCCGCCGCCGACCGGCAGGCCGCCCGACTCGGCGCGGGCGGCTGAACCGGCCCTCGCCGGACGGTGGTTGAACAGCAGGTTCAGGACGATCGCCGTCAGGGCGCCCGCACTGATGCCGCTGTTCATCACCGTCTGGAACCAGTCCGGGAACTTCGCGTAGACCGTGGGCACGCCCACCGGCAGCATGCCGACGGCCACCGACACGGCCACCACCGTCAGGTTGTGATTGCCCGTGAAGTCGACCCGGGCCAGCGTCCGCAGCCCGCTCGCCGCGACCGTCCCGAACATCACCAGGCCCGCGCCGCCGAGGACCGGTGCCGGGATCGCCGCGACCACCGCGCCCAGCTTGGGCAGCAGGCCCAGCAGCACCAGGATGCCGCCGGCCGCCGCCACGACCCAGCGGCTGCGCACCCGGGTCATGCCGACCAGGCCCACGTTCTGCGCGTACGCCGTGTACGGGAAGGTGTTGAAGACACCGCCGAGGATCGTGGACAGACCGTCGGCGCGCAGCCCGTCGGCCAGCGAACGCGGCTCGACCTTCCGCCCGGTCAGCTCGCCCACCGCGATCAGGTCACCGGTCGTCTCGGTCATCGTCACCAGGGCCACCACCAGCATGGAGACGATCGCGGACGCCTCGAACGTCGGCGTCCCGAAGTGGAACGGCGTGCTGATCCCCACCCAGTCGGCGTCCCCGACCCCGCCGAAGTCCGTGAAACCGAGGGGGACGGCCGTCGCCAGCCCCACCGCGATGCCGCTGAGCACCGCGACCCGGCTCAGGAAAGGCGGCGCGAACCGCTGCACGCCGATCACCACGGCGAGCACGAAGGCCGCGAGCGCGAGGTTCCTCGGCTCGCCGAAGTCCTTCGCGCCGACGCCGCCCGCGGCCCAGTTGCCCGCGACCGGCAGTAGCGACAGGCCGATGATCAGGATCACCGTGCCGGTGACCAGGGGCGGGAAGAAGCGCAGCAGTCTGCCGAAGACCGGAGCGAGCAGCATGATCGCGAGTCCCGCGACGATCACGGAACCGTAGATCGCGGGCAGTCCGCCGCCGGACGTGCCGATCAGCACCATCGGCGTCACGGCGGCGAACGTACAGCCCTGCATGATGGGCAGCCGCACGCCGAACCGCCAGAAGCCGACGCACTGGATGAGGGTCGCGATACCGCACACCAGCAGATCGGCGGTGATCAGATACGCCAGGTCGGCGGGGGACAGCTTCAGCGCGTCGCCCACGATCAACGGAACCGCGACGGCGCCCGCGTACATCGCGAGGACGTGCTGCAGGCCAAAGGCGGTCAACTGCCGTACGGGCGGGACCTCGTCGACGGGATGGACGGGTGCGGTCGAAGCCATGGGCGCCGCTACGAGGGCGACGAGGACGTCGAGGGCTCCGCGGGCCGGGTGGCCTGCGGGGGCGGCGCGGTGTGCGAGGGCGGCGTGAGCGCCGTGCCTGCCGCCGTCAGCAGCGAGTCCCAGTCGGCCAGTTTGACCGTGCTCCGCCCGAGCCGGGCCCCGAGTTCCGCCTCGGCCCGCTCGATGGCCTGCCAGCCCGCCCACTCGACCGGGTCGATCCCCTCGGCCCGGAATGCCGCGACGGGATCCGACGGCACGTCCTTCGTGACGAGGACGGGCGCGTCCGCCAGCAGGGACAGCGCCGTCTCCTTGGCGCACGGACGGTTGGTGCCGATGACACCCGTCGGGCCCCGCTTGATCCACCCGGCCACGTACTCGCCCGGTGAGGCGACGGGGCCGCGCATGACACGCCCCTCGGTATTGGGCACGGTCCCGCTCGCGGCGTCGAACGGCAGCCCCTCCAGCGGCACCCCGCGATACCCCACCGAGCGCAGCACCAACTGCGCCCGTACCTCCTCGAACTGCCCGGTTCCGGTCACACCGCCCTGCCCGTCCGGCACCGTCCGCTCGAAGCGCACCGCGCCCACCCGTCCGCCGTCGGCCAGCAGTTCGACCGGGCGCAGGAAGAAGCGCAGCCGGATCCGGCGCGCCGCGTCCCCGGGCGGCCGCTCGGCCCAGCCGCGCAGCACCTCCACGTTGCGCCGCTGCGCGGCGGGCAGCCCGGAGGGATCGGCGTAGGCCGGGTCCAGCGCCAACTCCGCCGGATCCACCACGACCTCGGTGTCGGGCAGACTGCCCAGCTCGCGCAGCTCCTTCGTGGTGAAGCGCGCCTGCGAGGGGCCGCGCCGGCCCACCATGTGGACCTCGGACACGTGGCTCGCCGCCAGCGTGGTCAGGGCCCCCTGCGGCATATCGGTCGGGCTCAGCTCCGCCGTGCCGCGCGCCAGGATCCGCGAGACGTCCACCGCGACATTGCCGACGCCGATGACCACGGCCGACCGGGCGCCCCGGACGAAACCGGCATCGGCGGAGTCCGGATGCGCGCTGTACCAGGACACGAACTCGGTCGCCGACCAGCTGCCCGGCAGATTCTCGCCGGGAATGCCCAGGTGCCGGTCGGTGGCGGCGCCCACGCAGTACACGACCGCGTGGTACAGCTCCCGGAGTCGCTCGACCGGCAGCCCGCCGGGGCCGCCGATCCGGACGCCGCCGAGGAAGCGCACCCGCTCGTGCTCCAGCACCGTCCGCAGGTTGCCCTGCAGTGACTTGATCTTTTCGTGGTCGGGGGCCACTCCGTACCGCACCAGGCCGTACGGGCACGGCAGCCGGTCCAGGACGTCCACGAGCACGTCGGGATCCTGCTGGACCAGAGTCTGGGCGGTGTAGCACCCGCTCGGCCCGGATCCGACAACGGCGACACGCAGCACGGCGGGACTCCTTCCCCGGAGACCGGAGGAGATCGCTGGTGGCTCCAGCATCGCACCGCTGGGGCTCGGCTGACAGGGTGCAGGCGGGTGACGGGGACGTGTGTCCGTTCTTATCGGGTGTGATCATGAGGTTACGTTGCGTGTGTGCTCGAAGCATCCTTTCTTGGTCTCTCCGACCGCCACGCGGAGGACGGCACGGTGTCCGTGTGGCCCGCGTGGGAGGTGCGGGAGCGCGAGGGTGCCACGTCCTGGTTCCACGTGCGGCTGGCCTTCGACGACGGGGCCCAGGTCGACGCGCTGGCCGTGTTGTGCGGGGAACAGGTGTCCATCGAGGACGTCAGGGCCGAGCCCGCGCTCTCCCTGGACGACCTGACGGCGCTCGCCGACTGGATCGAGGGCCCGCTGTTCGAGGCGTGCGGCAGGGTGGACGCCGCCTGTGCGACCGGCGAGGGTGGCGAAGCCGCGGAGTTCCTCGCGTCGAGCCGCGCTCGTCCGGCCTGGCCGCGCGGCGTCGAGGGGCGCCGGCGCGTCGCGCTGGAGTACCGCGCCGCCCAGGAGGCCGGCGTCGACCCGGTCCTCGCGGTGATGTGCGCGACCGGGCACAGCCGCCGCAGGTCGCTCCGGCTGATCGCACAGGCCCGCGACGCCGGCTTCCTGACCCCGCGTCACGCCCGGCCCTGAGTCGCCGGACGGGTTGCCGCGCCTGGGCTACTTTGGCCGGTCGTCCGTCGCGAAGAACCGCGACAGGTCCTTCTCGCACGTCCCGGCGGACGGCTCGGTCCCGGGCGGCATGCCGAGCTCCCAGTCGAGCCCGTACCGCTTGAACAGTTCGGCCCGCAGCACCGGGACCGGCATCGGCACACCCGGCACCAGCGCCGCGAACACGGCCCCCATGAGCAGGGCGCGCAGCATCGGGTAGTCGGCCGCGACGTCCCGCGAGCCGCACCGGCCGACGGTGTCGCTCAGCAGCTCCGACAGGCGCCGCTGCTCCGGGCACTGCACGAAACCCTCGGCCTGCAGCAGCCCGGCCATGTGCTGCCGCATCAGTACGGGCCGGTCGCGGGCCAGCCCCAGGATCGCGTCGATCGCCCGGGCCAGCCGTTCCCGGCCGTCCTCGGTGCGCGGCTCGCGCTCCAGCGCCTCCTCCAGCGTGCGGTGCATCAGCCGGTGCACGGCGGACTGCACCAGCTGGCGCTTGCCGGGAAAGTAGTACGACACCAGTCCGCGGGCCGAACCCGCTCGATCCGCGATATTGCCCAAGGTCGTGGCCTCGAACCCGTGCTCCCCGACCAGTTCGACCGCGGCTTGCAGCAGCCGCTCCCGGGAACGGCGGCGCAACTCTTCATTGACCGAGGCGCTGCGCGGGGACATGCTGTAACTCCTGCGTTGACTGGCTGCCAGCCAACTATACTCAACGCGCCAGGCCCGGCTCTTCGCGCGGGCCCGCTCAGGGCTGCCGTCCGTCTGGGGCGACACGGGGGATCGTCTCAGACGGGCGGCCACTTCTGTCTCACGCCGGCCGCCCCGTCCCCGCAGTGGGAGGACGGGGCCGAGCCGAGGAGGCGTGCGGACAGGGAACAGGACCAGCGGATCCTGGCCAGAATCACCGAGATGGTCGAGGACGAGCGCATGCTGCGCGGGCGCCGCGCGAAGGAGGAGTTCGGGGCGCACCCGGACGACGCCCGGGTGCGCCCCTCGTCCCAGGTCGAGGGATACCGGGGCTGAACCGCCGGCGGGCTCAGCCGACCAGGTCCAGCACCGGCAGCAGCGCGTCCGGCCGCTCGGTCACCGGCAGGTGGTCGACGAAGTGCACCCGGCAGCCCAGCGCCACCGCACCGCCGTCGGCGGGCCGGCTGTCGCCGACCATCAGCACGTCCCGCGGATCGGCGCCGAGCGCCGCGCAGGCGGTCGCGAACAGCCGAGGGTCCGGCTTCTGGATGCCGTGCTCGTACGACAGGACGTACGTCTCCACATAGGCGTCGAGGCCGTGCTCGCGGAAGACCGGGCGCAGGTCCCACCCGATGTTGCTGACCACGCCGACGCCGATCCCGCGCTCGCGCAGCGTCCGCAGCACCTCGGTGGCATCGGGGTACGGGGACCAGGCGGCGGGGGTCATGTGCCGGTCGTACAGCGCGTCGTGCAGCCCGGGGTGGGGCAGCGGCACCTGACGGGACAGGCCCGTGTAGGCGGCCCGGTGCAGTTCGGCGCTCTGGTCGCGAACCGCCCACGCCTCGGTCAGCTCCGCCGGCACCTCGACCGGGAACGCCCCGCCCGGCAGCGCTCCCACCGCGTCCAACGCCCGTGCCGCCTCGGCCAGTTCCGGTTCCGGGAGGGTGAGGGCGGCGTCCGTGAGCGCGGCGCGCAGCCAGGACTCGGTGGACTCGGCGCGGAAGAGGGTTCCGGAGAAGTCGAAGAGCACGGCAGTCATGCACTCGACTGTACCGGCGTGGTTGTACACCGCGGGGTTCGGCTAGCCGAGGGTCCGGAGTCCCGGTACGAGGGTGATCAGGACCGGGATCACCGGGACCAGCGCGGCCGCCGCCGTCAGGCGCAGGCGGTGCAGGGCCGTGAGGCGGTCCGGGGGAGTGAGGAGCCGGTGCACGCGCTGCGGGACGTGCGCGCTCGGTGTGGGGCAGGGGCCGAACACGCCCCGGTCCTCGTTGAGTTCCACCAGTGCGAGCGCGGTCGTCAGCCGGCCGAAGCGGCGGGAGGCCATGTCGTCGGCGGCCAACTCCACCAGCCGGTGCATCTCGTCGCGGAACGCGGCGAACACCGGCACCTGCGGGAACCCGCCCGCCAGCGCCGCCGAGCAGTGCAGCAGCCAGTCATGCCGGGCCTGCGCGTGCCCCTGCTCATGTGCGAGGAGGGCGTCCAGCTGCCGTCCCTTCAGACGGCGCAACGCGGCCGTGGTGATGACGAGTTGCGGTGTCGCGCCGGGCAGCCACCAGGCGTCCGGTCGCTCGCCCTCCAGCACCACGAGCCGCCCGCCCACCGGCTCCTCGCCCGGCAACAGCGGCGCCCGCACCTTGAGTTCGGACCGCCGGTGACGCCGCCGCGACCGCGCCCGTACGACCTCACGGACCAGCATCGCCGCGCTCCACAGCCCGCCGCAGGCGAGCGCCACCGCCGTCGTCGCCGCCCAGGGACCGGTCGCGCCGAGGGCGTACGCGTCGACGACCGCGCGCGGAGCCGGGCCGAACACATGCCCGCGCACCGCCTGCCAGGCGGCCGCCGCGCTGAGCGTCATCGACAGCGCGCAGCACAGCAGCACGGCCGCTACCACGCACTGCCACACCCACAGCGCGACCACCGGTTCACGGTCCGGCCAGTCGGCCCGGGCGAGCAGCCGGGGAGCGGCGACGGCGGTCAGGGCGCCGAGCAGCAGCAGTGCCACGGGGACCATCATGGTCAGCACCCTATGATCGGCGCCCCGTCCCGGGGTACGGTCCGCCGCGGCAAAGTGACGCAGGCAACGCCTGTCGTCCCGTGGATGCGAGCTCCGGGGTCACAGGGCCAGCAGCATCGCCACCATGCCGATGCCCATCGACAGCCGGCACGCCCGCGCGAGTTCGGGGCGGTCCCCCCAGCCGACCACGGCACCGGTCACGCCCTTGGTCACCGCGGGGACGAGGCGGACGCCCGACAGCAGCACATAGCCGGTGAAGTACAGCAGCAGGGCGCCTGTCACCAGGGGGATTCCGGCGCCGCCGGACGCGTGGTGTGCGGCGGCGGGTGTCGTCGCCATCACGACCGCCATGTAGACCATCGCCGCCGTGCCCACCAGGTGGTGCAGATGGTGCCGGCTGCCGCGCGCGGCCCACAGGGCGCGCAGCCCGGCCGCCCCGAACACCGCCGCGTACAGCGGCCACGTCCACGACGGCGGCGTGATCACGGCCGTGGGCACGGCCATCGCGGCCATGCCGAAGCCCATCAGCGCCTCGCCGCCCGCGGCGCGCCGCTGCTCCTCGACCCTGCTGCGCATGCGCAGCAGACAGTAGGCGCCGGTCGCCACGCACAGCGCGACCAGCAGCCAGCCGGGCGAAGCCGGTCC
Organism: Streptomyces olivochromogenes; assembly: GCF_021538895.1. Classification (GTDB taxonomy): domain Bacteria; phylum Actinomycetota; class Actinomycetes; order Streptomycetales; family Streptomycetaceae; genus Streptomyces; species Streptomyces olivochromogenes_A. The sequence goes on from NZ_JADDRL010000132.1 coordinate 14,549, forward strand.
GTGCACGCGTGCCTCCCCGCTCCCGCTCGCCGTCCCGTCGTGGATGAGATGCCCGGGACACGCGGCGCGCACGCGAGCGCAAGGGAGTACACGGGGAGCATGCGGTGGAGCACAGCAGGTGAGGAGCCTGGCGCTCGTCCCGTCGAGGAAATGCTTTACAGGTAAAACACATGCTAAATTGATGGGTGTGAGCCGTGCGATCCCCCACCGTCTGCCCCTGGCCGGAGTGCTGCGTCTCGGCCGGCCCTCCGACATCTGGTTCAAGCCCGCGCTGAGCGCGGTCGCCGCGGCCGCCCCGCCCAACCTGACGCTCCTGGCGCTCGGCCGGCTCGATCTGGCCATGTACACGATGGCCGGATCGCTGTGCGCGCTCTACGCCCACGACCGCCCGTACGCCGCCCGGGCGCGCGCCCTGGCCGGGGTGGTGCTCGGCATGGTCGGCGGTCTCGCCGTGGCCCTGGTCGCCGCGTCGCTCACCTGCGACGCCGTCGTCCTCGTCACCGTCGGCGCCCTCCTGGCCGCCGCGCAGAAGGCGCTGTGCGACCAGGCCCGCATCGGCCCGCCCGGCAACGTCGTCCTCACCTTCATCAGCTCCGCCTCGCTGTTCGCCCCGCAGACCCTCGGCCAGGTCCCCGACCATGTCGGACTGGCCCTGACGGCTGGTGGCTGGGCCTGGCTGGTCGGCATGGCGCCCGGACTCGTCCGCCCGCACGGCCCCGAGCGGCGCGCCACGGCCCGGGCCCTGCACGCCGCCGCCGCGTACGCCGCCACCTCCGGCAACGGGGACGGCCACACCCGGGCCCGGGCCTCCGCGGCCGGCGCCGTACAGGACGCCTGGCGGTCGCTGCTCGCCACCGGCGCCCGCACCGACCCGACCCGCCGCGCCCTCGAACACCTCGTCGTCCGCGCCGAGGCCGCCCTCGCCGCACCCGCCGACACCGACCCCGAGCCGCTGCGTGACTTGGCCCGTGACCTGCGCGGCACCGGACCCGTCCCGCGGACCGGTGTCCCGACGCCGGCCGCTGCCGCCGAACTCCTGGGCGTGAACGCCGAACTCGCCTCCCCAGCCCGCAGGTTGTGGCGCCGGCCGGCCACGCTCACCCCGATCGCCGCCCGCACCGCCCTCGGCTGCGCGCTCGCCGGATACGCCTCCCTCGCGCTCGGCGTCGGCCGCCCCTACTGGGCCCTGGTCACCGCGGCCTCCCTCTACCAGGCCAACGTCACCCTCACCTGGAGCCGGGGCGTCCAGCGCGTCGTCGGCAACCTCCTCGGCGTCCTCGTCTTCGCCGCCGTCGCCCCGCTCGCCCACCTCCACCCGGCGGCGCTCGTGCTGTGCTGCCTCGCCTTCAACTTCGGCGCCGAGGCGCTGATCGGCCGCAACTACTGGCTCGGCAGCGTCTGCGTCACCCCGATGGCGCTGCTCATCACCGAGTTCGCCCGCACCCAGGACCCCGCCGAGCTGGTCACCGAGCGGGTCGCCGACACCCTCCTCGGCGCCCTGGCCGGCTTCGTCGCGGCCGTGGCCGTCACCAACAGGCGGGCCGGCGACCGCGTCGAGCAGGCGCTGACCGCCGCCGAGCGGGCCCGGGAGAGCGCCGCCCGCCTGCTCGCGGAGCCACGGCCCGAGCCAGGCGCACTGGAGGCGGCCCGCCGCGCGCTCACCGCCGCGCTGGCCGAACTGCGCGCCACGGCGGACGCCGCGTCCGGCGAGTGGTGGCAACGCGCACTGCCCCAGGAGCGGGTCGTGCTCGCCGAGCGGTCCGGACACCGTACGCTCGCCGCGACGGTACGACGCCAGGGACTGCACTTCCAGGCCGGTACGCGGGCGACGCAGACGACAGCGACAACGGAGGACGGACGGCCATGACGGCGAGCAACGGACGACCGGCGGCCGCTGAGGACACGGCAGGACGTGACACCGTGGCCGCGGTCGTCCGGCAGTGGCAGGCCGTCCATCCCGAACTGGACACCGGACCCATGGAGGTCATCGGCCGCATCAACCGCTGCGCCGCCCTCCTGCAGCAGGCCGAGGACGCCCCGCTGCGCCGGGCCGGCCTGAGCCGCCCCGAGTTCGACCTGCTCGGGGCGCTGCGCCGCACCGGCCACGAACTCACCCCGAGCGAGCTGACCAGAGAGACCTATTCCTCGGGGGCCGCCGTCACCAAGCGCCTCAAGGTGCTGACCGAGCGCGGACTGGTCGAGCGCCGCGGCGACACCCGGGACCGTCGCGTCGCCCACGTCCGCCTCACCGACGCCGGCCGCGAGCTCGTCGACGGCATCCTGCCCGAGCAACTCGCCTACGAGACCGCCGTGTTGTCCGTCATCGCCCCCGAGGGCCGCGGCGAACTGGCGGGCCTGCTGGCCGACTTGCTCGGCCGACTGGAGAGCCGGACGGCCGGGCTGCGGGGCTGAACGCGGCCGCGTGCACGGGCGCGCGCGGTCAGCCCTCGTCGCCCGCCCGGTGCACTCCGAAGGTCGCGCCCTGCGGATCGCGCAGCACCGCGATGCGCGGGCCGTCCGGCACCGTCGCGGGCTCCACGACGACCTGGCCGCCGGCCCCGACGGCCACCTGCGCCGTCGCGTCCACGTCCTCCACCGCGAAGTACGGCATCCAGTGCGGCGGCACCTCCGGCGGGAACCGGTCGCCCATGTCCGCCATCCCGCCGAAGTCCTCGCCGCCGAGACCCCACTGCGTGTACCACTCCGAGGCGTTGACACTCCATCCGAAGACCGTCGTGTAGAAGTCCCTGGCCCGGTCGGTCTCCCGGGTCGCCAGTTCCACCCAGCCCAGCGAGCCCGGCGCGTTGAACAGCCCGGCCCCAGGGAAGGCCCGCGCCTGCCACAACTGGAACGCCGCGCCCGTCGGATCGAAGGCCACCGCGAAGCGGCCCGCGTCGAACACGTCCATCGGCCCGAGGACGATCGTGCCGCCGGCCTCCTCGACCTTCCGCGCCGCCGCGTCCGCGTCCGGCACCGCGAACGACACGTTCCACGCGACCGGTTGGGACTCCTGGTACAGCGGGCTGAGCGCGGCGACCGCCGCGTCCCCGAGGCGCGCCATCGTGTAACCGCCCGCCTCCTCACGCGGATCCGTCTCCGGACGCCAGCCGAACAGGTCCGTGTAGAACCGCTTGGCGCCCTCCAGATCACTGGTGCCCAGTTCGGCCCAGCAAGGTCCGCCGGGCACCGGCTTGTCGAACGTCATGGCACTCCCTCGGTCGGGCTCCGACCCCTCCACTTCACGCTAGTCCCACCCACTGACAGCGGCTATCGGGAAACCCCTCGCCCGGAACACCGCCATGGACGTACGCTCGCTCCCGTACCGCAACGCATGGCGGCCCTCCCCGAACGGTTTCCGACCGGAGGTCACGCATGCCCGAGGTACGCCCCTTCCACCGCGACGACCGCGATCAGCTGACCGACCTGGTCAACGCCCATGTCGCCGCCGTCGTCCCCGGTGTCTCCGTCTCCGTGAACACGGTGCTCAGCAGCCTGGAGCGGCAGCCGGACGAGATCGTCACCGACCCCTGGGTGAGCGAGCGCGGCACGCTCGTCGCCGTGGAGCACGGGCACGTGGTCGCCGCGGCCCATCTGCTGCGCTACGGAGCCGACGCCGAGGTCGGCGCCTCCTACCGGGACGCGGGCGAGGTGGGGTGGTTCGTGTGGCATCCGCCGGCCTCCTTCCGGCCCGACACCGAGCGGGCCGCCGACCTGCTGATGGCCGCCTGCCTGGCCCGGCTCGCCCGCTGGGACGTCCGGGTCCGCCGGGCCTCCGGCGATGTGCCCGCCCCCGCCGTCTACGGCCTGCCCCGCCCCTGGCCGCACGTCCGGGCGGTCTACGAACGCGCCGGGTTCCGGCACACCGGGGACACCGAGGTGATCCTCATCGCGCGGGTGGCGGACCTGCCCCGGCCACCGGCGCGGCCCGGTGTCACCGTCGAGCGGACGGTGGGGGAGTGCGGCACCCGTTTCACGGCGTACGAGGAGGGTCGCGCCCTCGGATTCATCGAGGTCGACACGTCCCTGACCCGCCCCGAGCGCCTGGCCCGGAGCGCGGGACTGGCCGACATCGGGAACCTCCGCATCGAGCCGGGGCGCCGGGGAGAGGGGGTGGCACACCGGCTCCTGGCCGATGCGGCCGACTGGCTCCGGCTGTGCGGGGTGGACCGCCTCCTGGCGTACGAGGATGCGGACGACCGTGCCTCGATCGACCGTCTGCTCGCCGCGGGCTTCACCGAGCTGACGCGCACGGACCGGGGCTGGGAGCACCGCCCTTGACGACGCTCCTGATCCGAACGAAGGACCCTAGATCCCCGGCCGGTACCGCAGCGGGTGGTCCGCCGGGATCTCCACCAGTACGATCCGCGTCCCGTCCGGATCGGCGATCCACATCTCGACCAGACCCCAGGGCTCCTCGACCGGAGGTCGCAGGATCTCCACGCCCTTTGCCAGCAGTTCCTCGTGGGCGGCGGTCACGTCCGCGACCTGGAGCCACAGCCGTACGTCGGGTGAGGAAGGGGTGTCCGAGCGGCCGGAGAGCTCCAGGAAGCCGCCGCCGAGGAAGTAGACGGTGCCGCGCTCCGGGCCCGTGCCGAACTCGCGGTAGACGGCGAGGCCCAGTCGGTCGCCGTAGAAGACCCGGGAGCGCTCGGGGTCGCTCGGCCGCAGAAGTGTCCGGCTGCTGAGTACGTGCACCATGCACCCGGAGCCTAGTGGCAGGGTTACTCTCGTCCCTGCCGTGCCGCGCCACTGAATCGGAGACCCATCCCCATGGACACCGCCGCCACCGGAGAGATTTTCCGTGACGCCACCGACGCCGACGTGGACGCGCTCGTCGCGCTGATCGAGTCGGCGTACCGGGGCGACGCCAGCCGGGTCGGATGGACCACGGAGGCGGACATCCTGGAGGGCCGGCGGACCGACCCGGAGGGCGTGCTCCAGGTCATCAAGTCGCCCGACAGCAAGCTGCTGACGGTGGAGCGTGAGGGCCGGATCGTCGCCTGCTGCCAGCTCGAACACCGTGGTGACCACGCCTACTTCGGCATGTTCGCGGTCAGCCCCGTGCTGCAGGGCGCGGGCCTGGGCAAGGTGGTGATCGCACAGGCCGAGCGGCTGGCCCGCGCGAGCTGGGGCGTCACCGAGATGCACATGACGGTGATCTCCGTACGCGACGACCTGATCGCCTGGTACGAGCGCCGCGGCTACCGCCGTACGGGACGGATGACGCCCTTCCCGTACGGCGACGAGCGCTTCGGCATTCCGCAGCGCACCGACCTGCAGTTCGAGCTGCTGGTCAAGGAACTCGCCTGACCGTAGCCCCTGTCCGGTCGGCACGCCGTGGAGCCGCCGGTCCTCACGCCGTGAAGCGGCCGGTGCGCTTGATCTCCGGGTAGTCCGTCGTCGCGCCGTCCAGTTGCAGGGCCCGGACGAGCCGCAGGTGGTCCTGTGTGTTCACCACCCAGCCGATGATCCGCAGGTCCGCCTTGCGGGCCTGCTCCACGACCTCCAGGGTGATCCGGCGGATGTTCAGGCACAGGGTCGTGGCCCCCACCGCGGTGGCGCGGTCCACGACGTCGGTGCCGTAGCGGCTGGCGACGAGCGCGGTGCGGACGCCGGGCACCAGGCGGGCGATCTCGGCGATCGCCTCGTCGTGGAACGAGGACACCTCCACCCGCGAGACCAGATCCCGGGCGAGCATCACCTCGGCCAGCGCCCGGGCCGCCGCCACGTCCTTGATCTCGGCCTGCAGCGGCGCCTGCACGGCGTCCAGGACCTCCTCGAAGACCGGCACGCGCTCACCCCGGCCCGCGTCCAGGGCGCGCAGTTCGGCGAGGGTCTTCTCGGCGATCGGGCCGGCGCCGTCGGTCGTGCGGTCCACCTCCGCGTCGTGCATGACGACGAGCACGCCGTCCTTGCTCAGGTGGAGATCCAGTTCGATGAGGTCGAGGCCGGCCTGCTGGGCGGCGACGAAGGAACGGAGGGTGTTCTCGGGCTCGACGCCCATGACTCCGCGGTGACCGATGGTAAGGAAGTTCAAGATTCAACTCGCTTCCGTCGACGGCGGCTCGGCGTACGCGCGGAGCGGACGGACCACGTCCGCGCGGCAGAGTCGCAGCCTAATCGCCTGGTCTGCGGTTGAACCCGTGCGTACACACGGGATTGGGGTGAAGGCCGCCGGGTAGCCGCCCCGAGCGCGCTCGACGATCACCCTGGCGTGGGCGAGTCTCCCGGAGATTGACCGGCTGGATCCGTACGGTCCCCCGCGCTCCGCCCCGGCGCCTCGACCGGCGCTGGTGTCACGGTGGAAGTGAGCGCCGTCACGGTGTCTCGCAGGAAAAAGAGCGGTGACCATGGGGGGTCGGCAGAATAATTTTCGGATCAGTCTCTTGCTGGAAGAATGGCCGTATGCGTACAGTCCTACCGCTAGCTTCTCGCGTGGAGGATGGGTCATGACGGAAATTCTTGTGCAGGTGGGTCCGGAGGGACAGGTTCCTCCCGTCAGCAGGGTGATCGAGCACCCCGCATGGCCCGTGCTCAAGGATGCGGTGGAGCAGATCCGGCCATGGCAGTCCAAGGGCGGTTCGATCGACTTCGAGGCCGAGGGCGCCCCGGACCGGGCCGACGCCGAGCTGGCGGTGCGCCGGGTCGTCGACGCCGTCGAGGAGCTCTCCCCGCTGCTCCCGCACGACGCCGACTACCACGAGGCCCTCGTCAAGGACCTCCGTCGCTGGGCCGACGGCGGCTTCGAGATGCCCGACTTCCTCGACTCGCTGCTGGCCTTCCAGCCCGCCGAGGGTCGCGCGGACGGTCTCCAGCACCTGGTCGTCTTCCCCATGTACACGCAGAACGGCAACCCGGACCGCAACCTGGAGGCGGTCGTCCTGCGCATGGTCTGGCCCGAGTGGCTGGCCGAGCTGGAGCGCACCCAGTACGACAACCCGCTGTTCTGCGGCATCAAGTTCGAGGACTTCACCGCGGGCTACGACACCAACTCGGCCGTCCTCTTCCCCGAGACCATAGCCGTCCGTGAGGCGCCGGAACGTTTCACCTGGGGTGGCATCTTCTGCGACCGCGAGGCCGCCCGCTTCCGCCGTGTCACCGACGCCGCCGTGGACATCCTGGGCCTGGAGCTGCCCGAGGACATCGCCGCGATGGTCCACGACCAGAAGCGCTGCGAAGAGGCCTTCGTGCTGTGGGACATGGTCCACGACCGCACCCACAGCCACGGCGACCTGCCGTTCGACCCGTTCATGATCAAGCAGCGTCAGCCGTTCTGGATGTACGGCCTGGAGGAGCTGCGCTGCGACCTCACCGCCTTCAAGGAGGCCGTGAAGCTGCAGGCCGACGGCGTCCCGCAGGCCCGCGACGTGCAGTACGCGGTGCTCTTCGACCGCATGTTCCGCTTCCCGCTCACCGGCGACCGCAACCGCAACTACGACGGCCTCGGCGGTCAGCTGCTCTTCGCCTACCTGCACAAGCACGACGTCGTCCGCTGGATCGACAACAAGCTCACCATCGACTGGGAGCGTGCCCCGCAGGTCACCAACCAGCTGTGCGGCGAGATCGAGAAGCTGTACCGGGACGGCATCGACCGCCCGAAGCTGGTGCACTGGTTCGCCGGCTACGAGCTCGTCTCGACCTACCTCGCCCCGCACCCGGGCTCCAAGTGGGCCAAGGGTCCCGACGCCCTGGACCTCACCCTGCCGCCGCGCAAGCTTGTGGATGACGTGCTTCCGGACGAGTTTCCGCTGAGCATGTTCTTTGAGGCACTGTCCAAGAAGCTGAAGAATGTGATCGCCTCGACCAAGGGCATCACGGCGGACAGCGCCGAGCAGGTCGCCGCGTGAGCGACCGCACCGAGAACGTCGCTCAGCAGGAGGCGAAGATGGGGAACGGGAACGGGCCACTGAGCGGAAAGGTGATCGCGGTGGCCGGCGCGGGCGGACCCGCCGGCCGGGCGGCGCTGCTGCGGCTGGCCGAGGCGGGGGCGACCGTCGTCGGCGCCGACAACGATCCGGAGCGCCTCTCGGAGGCCGTGGACGCGGCCCGCTACGCGTCCGGCGGCGCCAGGGTCATCGGGGACACGGTCGACCTGCTCGACCTGCAGTCCACCCGTGACTGGGCCGCCCACATCGAGAAGGACTTCGGCCGTGTCGACGGCCTGGTCCACCTCGTCGGCGGCTGGCGCGGCAGCGAGACCTTCACGAAGACCAGCCTCGACGACTGGGACTTCCTGGAGCTGCTGCTGGTCAAGACCGTGCAGCACACCTCCCTGGCCTTCCACGAGGCGCTCCAGCGCAGCGACCGGGGCCGGTACGTCCTGATCAGCGCGGCCGGCGCGAGCAGGCCGACCGCGGGCAACGCCGCGTACTCCGCCGCCAAGGCCGCGGCCGAGGCGTGGACGCTGGCCATGGCGGACTTCTTCCGCAAGGCGGGGCTCTCCGAGGGCGCCGAGGGGGCCACGTCCGCGGCTACGATCCTGGTGGTGAAGGCGTTGGTGCACGACGCGATGCGCGCCGAGCGCCCCAACGCGAAGTTCGCGGGCTTCACGGACGTCAAGGACCTGGCCGAGGCCATCACCGAGGTCTGGGAGAAGCCCGCCGCCGAAGTGAACGGAAACCGTCTGTGGCTGACCGAGAAGCCGTGAACCCTCCCAGGACCGACGCGCGTCGCCATCACGACGCAGAGGTCCGCGGTTTCGCCAGTGACAACTACGCCGGGGTGCATCCCGAGGTGTTCGCCGCCCTGGCCCTGGCCAACGGCGGCCATCAGGTCGCCTACGGCGAGGACGACTACACGGAGAACCTCCAGCGGATCGCCCGCAGCCATTTCGGCTCCACGGCCGAGGCCTTCCCGGTCTTCAACGGCACCGGCGCCAACGTCGTCGCGCTCCAGGCGGTCACCGACCGCTGGGGCGCGGTGATCTGCGCCGAGAGCGCGCACATCAACGTCGACGAGGGCGGCGCCCCCGAGCGCATGGGCGGCCTCAAGCTGCTCACCGTGCCCACGCCCGACGGCAAGCTCACGCCGGAGCTCATCGACCGGCAGGCCTGGGGCTGGGAGGACGAGCACCGCGCGATGCCGCAGGTCGTCTCGATCACCCAGAGCACGGAGCTGGGCACGCTCTACACGCCGGACGAGATCCGCGCGATCTGCGAGCACGCCCACGCGCACGGCATGCGGGTGCACCTGGACGGCTCGCGGATAGCCAACGCGGCCGCGTCCCTGAACGTCCCGATGCGGACCTTCACCAACGCGGTCGGCGTCGACATCCTCTCGCTGGGCGGCACGAAGAACGGTGCCATGTTCGGCGAGGCGGTCGTGGTCATCAACCAGGACGCCGTGCGCCGGATGAAGCACGTGCGCAAGATGTCGATGCAGCTCGCCTCCAAGATGCGCTTCGTGTCGGTGCAACTGGAGGCCCTGCTGGCCAAGGACCTGTGGCTGCGCAACGCCCGCCACGCCAACGAGATGGCCCAGCGCCTCGCGGAGGGCGTGCGGGCGGTGCACGGGGTGGAGATCCTCTACCCGGTCCAGGCCAACGGCGTCTTCGCCCAGCTTCCGCACGACGTGAGCGAGCGGCTGCAGAAGCGGTTCCGCTTCTACTTCTGGGACGAAGGCGCGGGCGTCGTGCGCTGGATGTGCTCGTTCGACACGACCGAGGACGACGTGGACTCGTTCGTGGCGGCGCTCAAGGAGGAGATGGCCCGCTAGGGTCAGCGCGTACTGCATAGATATGCGGTCATCCGAAAAGTCATTGACCTTCGGGTGACCGTATTCCTATGCTCTGCGGGCATGCAGCCGATCCAGCACACGCCCGACCTGTCTGTCTATTTGGCCGCGGACGAAGCCGTCGACCACCACCATCCGGTGGTGCGCGAGACGGCCGCCCGGCTGGCCGAGGACGTTCCCGACTCGTATGGCTATGCGCGAGCCGCATTCGAGTTCGTGCGGGACACCATCCCGCACTCGGCGGACTCCGGCGACCCGCGGGTTACCTGGCGCGCCTCCGACGTCCTGACGCGACGCACCGGCATCTGTTACGCGAAGGCGCACGCGCTGGCCGCGCTGCTGCGCGCCGAGGACATCCCCACCGCCCTCTGTTACCAACGGCTGGCGCACGACGACGGCGCCGGTCACGCCGTGCACGGACTGATCGCGGTCCGCTTCAACGGGGCCTGGCACCGGCAGGATCCACGCGGCAACAAGCCGGGCGTCGACGCGCACTTCTCCCTCGACGGCGAGCGGCTGGCCTGGGTACCCGACCCTAAGTCCGGCGAGGTGGACTACCCGGTCCTGTACGCGGCACCCCACCCGGCCGTGCTCGCCGTCCTCAAGACCGCACCCGACCGGCCACACCTGTGGAAGACGCTCCCCACGGCACTTTGAGCCACGGCGGCCGCCTTCGCCCCGTGCGCCCCGGGGATTCACTCGGCGGCGCTGACCGTGAAATCGGCGGCCTCGCCGTCACGGCGAGCGGTCACCGTAAGGGAGTCGCGCACGCCGTCGTCCCGGGTCGGGCGGTTGC
>NZ_JADDRL010000133.1 GCF_021538895.1 Streptomyces olivochromogenes
CAAGGCGGTCGACGACGCCGGTCTCGGCACCGAGTAGCGATATCCGAACCCCACGAGTCCCCAGGAGGGTGACGACCCTTCGTCACCCTCCTGGGAACCACCGGCTGCGGCAAGTCCACGGACGCCGCTGCTCCTGCGGGCCGACCGGACGCTGGGCGCCACCGGACTGCGCGGGGCCTTGCACATCGTGATGCCGGGGGCGCTCCCCCGCTGTCCGGCAGGGCCGAAGCAGAGAGGGGGGTGCTGCTGGCGGCCGCTGATGGCCGCCGAGCTCATCGCCTCTTCGTCCGATCTGGGCGTCGGCCGCGGCCAGTTGCTGCTGATCTTCAGCCCAGGGCACCGACCTGACGCCGTCGCGCGCCGCGCAGGCACGGCTTCTCAGAGCCCAGTGAATGTACGCATCGATGTCCCCCACCGGATCGCGGTCCGGATCGTGATCCGGGATGACGGCGGTGTACGACCGAGAAAGGCGTTCAGCGGCATCGCTCATGGCTCAATCCGGGAACTGGGGCCCAACCGCAGTACGTGCACCGAGCGCCCTTCCCTTGCCCCAGCCCAGCTCGCGCCGATACCCGCCGAGCAGGCCGGATTCCTCGAGCTCCCGCACGTCATGGAAGCGCGAGCCGGGAGCGACCGCGGTCGCCTGAGGTGCGACGAACAGCGCGTCGGCCGGACAGTACGCCTCACACTGGAAGCAGGTCTGGCAACTGTCGTGCCTCGCGATCACCGGAACGCCGTCAGGGCCGCGGTCGAAAACGCGCGTCGGGCACACCTCGACGCACAGGTCGCACCCGATGCAGCGGTCCCGCTCAACAACCTCGATCATGCTGCTCGACCTCCTGCCCCGGTCGACGGCCGCGACACCGACTCCGGACGGCTCCAGACCTCGTCGAGCCCACCGGTCAGCAGCCGGTGGCGCTGTGCCGGGTCCTGCGTCGGCCGGTCCACGCGCTTGTGCATGCCGCGCGACTCCGTCCGCTGCAGAGCCGCGTGGTACATCCAACGACCGTGTGCCACCATCGCGGCCGCTTCCCTGGCCCGGAACACATCCTCGCCACTGGCGCCCAGTCCTTCGCGGACCGCGGACCACGTCCGGTGCAACGACCGCAGGGCCGGCTCGAGACGATCCGCGTGCCGCAGGTAGTTGCGGTCATAGGGCAGCACCTCTCGCTGCACCTCGGCAACGACCTCACGGTGTCCCACGGTCACGGTGCCGGTGGGGCGGAGGCCGACCGTGCCCACTGAGCGCGGCTCGCGGCCCGGACGACCTCGTCGTGTGGCGAATGCCGCGGCGCCCCGGCCCGCCCAACTGCCCGAGGACACCGCCCACGCGGCGTTATGGCTGCCGCCTCCGGTGAAACCGCCGCAGATCAGCTCCCTTGTCGCGGTGTCGCCGGCCGCGTACAGACCCGGGACGTCGGTCGAGCAGTCCTCACCCGCGATCCGCACGCCGCCCGTGCCCCGCACCGTGCCCTCGGCGAGCAGGGTGATCTCGAACAGGTCGGTGAACGGGTCGATGCCCAGCCGGTCGAAGACCAGGAAGAAGTTCGGCTGGCCCTTGCGCATCGCGCGCTGTTCGTCCGGCGTGGCGCGGTCGATCCGCGCAAAGACCGGTTCCTTGAGGAGGGCCCTCGCGATCGCCGACCGACCGCCCTTGCTCGCTGCGCCTTCGAGCCCCGAGCCGTCGGAGTGATAGAAGGTCGCCCAGGAGTAGTAGGCGGTCTTGGTCAGTGAAGTGCCCTTCGGAGCCATGGCGTAGGCGTTGGAGAACTCCATCCCGGACAGCTGCGCTCCTGCCTCGACGGCCAGGAGGGCGCCGTCTCCGGTGTTGACGTCACAGCCGAGGGTCTTGGACTGGAAGGCACACCCACCGGCGGCGAGCACGACCGCACCCGCCTCGAGACACACGACTTCTCCGGTCGTACGATCGAGCGTCCGCGCGCCGGACACGACTCCGTCCGCATCGACCAGCAGCTCCAGCGCCGGCGTGTGATCGAGGATGCGGACGCCCAGACGCTGCACCCGGGTCCGCTGGCGGCGCATGTACTCCGGCCCCTGGAGGTCATTACGGATCTGCCGGCCGCGAGTGTCGACGGGGAACGGGTAGCGCTGTACCCGGGCGAGTTCGTCCATGCGGGCGTGGGTCTCGTCGAGGACGCGCGCCATCCAGTCCCGGTCGGCGAGGTAGCCGCCGAGCCCCTCCCGGCTCGCCATGGCGGCCTCCCGCAGTTCGGGATCGTCGTCGACGTACCAGATGCCGGTGCCCACCGATGCGGTCGCACCGCTCGCACCGGTGTAGCCCTTGTCGGCCAGGACGACATCGGCGCCGGCCTGGGCGGCCTTGATCGCGGCCCAGGTGCCCGCGGGGCCGCCACCGACCACGAGCACGTCGGTGGCCAGGGTCTGTTCAAAATGAGTACGCGTCATGGCATGCGTTCCTTCCCGGGACGGGGATCAGGGCCTGAGGCGGCCGGTGGCGAACAGGGCGGCGGACCACGCCGAGAGCACGGCGGCGAAGGCCCGGACCACAAGCAGGAGCCAGCCCGCGTCGACGTGGACCGGCCAGAAGACGGGGCGAGAGAGCTCAGGACGCCCTGGAGCGGAGGCAGCTGTCTGACCGAGTGGAAGACGTCGCCAAGCAAGCCCAGCAGCAGCAGATCGATCGACTCCATGGAGTAGACATGGTCGAGCGATGTGGGGCGGCTGCCCGCCATCAAGCCCACCTGTGCGACGACCAGGAACACACCGTGCGTGCCCAACAGCAGGGCGAGGGGCGGGCGACGCTCCCGCCGACGGAGAGCGGGAGAGCCATCGCCGGCACTCCCCCACCTACGACGGCGCCTCGGACGAGCAGAGCCGACGTCTTGTGGTCAGTCACCGGACACGTGGGGCTCCTCCGGGTGGAACTGGTTGGCCGGCACCGGAAGCCCGTAGTGCTCGCGCAGGGTCGTTCCTTCGTACTCCTCACGGAACAGGCCCTTGCCGCGAAGGATCGGCAGGACGTGCTCGATGAAGCTTTCCAGGCCGGACGGCAGGGCCGGCGCCATGATGTTGAATCCGTCCGCGGCACCGCCCTCGAACCAGGTGATGATCGTGTCCGCCACCTGTTCAGGCGTGCCGATGAACTCGAAGTGGCCGCGGCCGCCGCCGAGCCGCGAGATGATCTGGCGGACCGTCAACCGCTCGCGTACGGCGAGCTCGATGATCAGGTCGGAGCGGCTCTGCGAGCCCTCCAGCTTCGGCCGCGCGAGGATGAAGTCCGGCAGTGGCGCGTCGAGTTCGAACACCGTCGGCTCGGTCTCGAAGACCGTGGCCAGCTGCCGCAGCCCGTACTCCGGGACGCGCAGCTCGTCGAACTCCTTCGCCAGCGCACGGGCCTCCTTCTCGGTCGACCCGATGTACGGGACGATCCCCGGCAGCACGACCACACCGTCCGGGTCACGCCCCGCGACCCTCGCCCTGGCCTTGATGTCGGCGTAGAAGTCGGCTGCGCGCTCGTACGTCTGGTGGGCGGTGAAGATCGCCTCGGCATGCCGGGCCGCGAAGTCCTTGCCGTCCTCGGACGAGCCGGCCTGCACGAGCAGCGGGTAACCCTGCGGCGGGCGCTCGACGTTGAGCGGGCCGGCCACGGAGAAATACCTGCCCCGGTGGCTCGGCTTGTGAATCCGCGCGGGGTCGGCGTAACGCCCCGTGGCCTTGTTCGCCACGACGGCCTCGGATTCCCAGCTGTCCCACAGTGCCTTGGCGACGCGCAGGAACTCGTCGGCGCGGGCGTAGCGCTCGGCGTGGCCGGGACGGTTGACGAGGCCGAAGTTGGCCGCCTCGTCGGCCCCTGCCGAGGTGACGATGTTCCAGCCGGCGCGGCCGCCGCTGACATGGTCGACCGACGCGAGCCGGCGAGCGAGGTTGTACGGCTCGTTGTACGTCGACGACACGGTCGCTATGAGCCCGATCCTGCTGGTCGCCTGGGACAGCGCGGTCAGCAGCGTCAGCGGCTCCAGTTGGCCCGGCGGCCGGAACTCGCCGGTACCGATGAGTGCCGGGCCGTCCGCGAGGAACAGCGAGTCGAACTTGGCCCTCTCGGCCAGCTGAGCCAGCCTGATCCAGTGCTGAAGGTCGAAGTCGGCCCGCGGATTGCTGTCCGGGAGCCGCCACGACGCCTCGTGGTGACCCGCCTCCATGAGGAAGGCGTTGAGGTGGAGCCGACGCCTTGTCATGCTCACGCGTGCTCTCCTTTCCGTGTTCTGAGGGAGCCGAGCCTGATCAGGCGACCTGCAGCTTCGAGCTGTCATAGCCGGCCGGGAGGAGGTTGTCGGTGATCGATGAGACGTCGACCTTCTTGGTGATCTGGCCCGCCTCCAGGAAGGCGTCGGCGAGCTTCTGCTCCGCCGCGATGTCCGACTTCTCCACCGGGGTCACCCGGGTCTCGAAGGCCTTCAGGGACGCCTTGGCGTCGTCCAAGGGGATGCCCTCTTCCTTGGCGATCGCCTGCGCGTACTTGTCCTCGTGTTTGATGGCCCAGGCGAACTCGTGGGCCAGCCGCTGCAGGACATCGGTGAGAGCAGCCCGCTTGGTCTTGTCGTTCAGCGAACTCTCGCTCGCGACGTAGTAACTGCTCGTCTGGTCGATCGGAGGGAGACCCTTCGCCAGGATCCGCGCACCGTTCTTGACCGCGATCGCCGACTGCGGGTTCCAGATCGACCAGGCGTCCACCTTGCCGGTGTTGAACGCCGTGGCACCGGCCGCCGGGTCGAGGAAGACCAGCTTGACGTCCTTGGGGGTGAGGCCCACGCTCTTGAGCGCGTTGAGCGCCAGACCGTGAGCTGAACTGCCCTGCGGCACCGCGAGCTTCTTGCCCTTGAGGTCCGCGAGCGACTTCAGCGTCGATCCCTTGGGCACGATGATGTTCTCGTTCGCCTGGGTGGGCCTGAGGGAACGATTGACGGCCACGACCTTGAAGCCGTAATCCTTCGCGGCGCCCGTGATCGGCGGTACGTCGCCGACGGCTCCCAAGTCGATGTCACCCGACGCGGCCGCCTGCACGAGCGGCGGGCCGTAGGTGAAGCGGGCGAACTTCACCTTGTACGGCGCGTTGTCGAACACACCAGTGATCTTCGCCAGCTCCTGGCTGCCGTCACCGCCGTTGTCACCAATGGTGAAGGTGTACTTGCTCCACTCGGGGTGACTGTGGGCGCTCGATCCGCTCGGCTTGCTCAGGGGCGCGGCGGCCTCCGATGTCGACGCGCAGGCGACGAGGGTGCTCCCCAGTGCGAGCAGGCCAACGGCGACGACGGGTCGGGAGATTCTTCTGGACATGGGTTCTCACGTGCTTTCTGTGCTGTGTTGGGAGAAGTTGCCGGGTGTGGCGGGGGAAGTCAGTGCTGGTTGGCGAGACCGAGGTCTTCCAGGAGCGCGGAGCGCAGTTCCTCTCGGGCGAGGCTCGCCTCGCGGTCCGCGGCCGACAGCTCGACGAGGTGGGAGGTGCCGATGCGTCCGTTGCTCATGACGACGACGCGATCGGCCAGCGCGATCGCCTCGTCGACGTCGTGGGTGACGAGCAGCATGGCCGCGTGGTGTTTACTCCGCAGCGCCCGTACGAGGTCGTGCATGCGCAGCCGAGTGATCGCGTCGAGCGCCGCGAACGGCTCGTCGAGCAGCACGAGTTCGGGCTCCGAGACCAGCGCCCGAGCCAGCGACACCCGCTGGGCCTCGCCGCCGGACAGCTCCTTGGGCCACGCCTTCTCGCGGCCCGAGAGGCCGACCTCGCAGAGCACGTCGAGGGCCCGCTGGTCGGCGTCCGGTCCGTGCAGGCCGAGGGTGACGTTGCGCAGCACCCGCTGCCACGGCAGCAGACGGTCGGCCTGGAACACGATCGCGCGCTTCGCCGGCACCTCCACCCGCCCGCCGTCGGGCCGGTCAAGACCGGCGAGCAACCGCAGGAGGGTGCTCTTGCCGCAGCCGGAGGGGCCCAGCAGGACCACCAGCTCCTCGTCGGCGACAGTGAGGTCCAGGTTGTCGAGGACGACCCGGTTCCCGAACTGCCGGACCACCTTCTCCACGACGGCGCCGGCCTGTCGGCGGAGCTGGGCGCTTTGCGTAGCAACCGTGGTGCTCATGCTGCCTCATAACTGGGGCGCCACCGCAGCAGCACCCGCTCCAGAGCCCGGACGAACTGGTCGGCGAGCAGACCGAGAAGCGAGTAGATCACCAGCCCCACGAAAACCTGGTTGGTCTGCAGGTAGGTCTGCCCTTGAGTGATGAGGAAGCCGAGACCCTCGTCCGCATTGACCGTCTCCGCGGCGACCAGTCCCAGGACGCTGTACGCGAGGGAGAACCGGAGGCCGACCAGGAACCCCGGCAGGGCTCCGGGCACCAGGACACGGGTGACCAGGCGCCAGGTGCCGGCGCCCGTCGTCCGCGCCATCTCGATCAGACGCTGATCAACACCCCGGATCGCGGCGAACAGGTTGAGATACATCGGAACGCCGGCACCGAACGAGATGAGGAGCACCTTCGTGAGCTCGTCGATACCGAACCACACGATCATCAGCGGCAGCACCGCCAGCAGCGGGATCGTGTTGAGCACCTGCACGATGCCGTTGAACAGATACTCGCCACTGCGCAGCAGACCACCAAGCACCCCGGTGACAATGCCCACCGTCAGGCCGATCGCGAGACCGATACCGGCGCGCTGCAGAGAGATCGCCAGGTCCGGCCCGAGGACGCCCTGCTGCCACAGGTCGACGGCGGACTTCACGATGGAGGTCGGTGCCGGAGCATAGGTCTTCGCCAGAACTCCGGCCCTGGCGAGGACCTCCCAGACGATGAGGACCGCTATCGGAGTCGTATAGATCCCCAGTGGCCAGCGCAGGCGCTCGCGGAACGTGCTGAACCCCGTTTGGCGGCGAGCGTCACGCGGTAGGAAGACCTCGCGCCCACTTGTGGCGCGTGGCGTCTCGGCAGCCGGTGCTACGGCCGGCGCCTTGAGGCTGACGTCGGTCACGCCGCCACCTCCAGCACGCTGCTGTAGTGCGAGGCGTCACCGACGAGCGGCTCGCTGCGGCGTCCGTCGACGCCGACCGGCACGTCTCCCGCGACCGTCACCCTGTTGAGGCGGCGCGGGTGGTTGTCGTAGTTGTCCACGGCGTAGTGCTGGGTGATCCGGTTGTCGAAGATCAGCAGCTGGTCTGGGGACCAGGTCCAGCGCAGGATGTTCTCCGGACGGATCACGTACGACTGGAAGATGCGGAGCAGATCCGCCGACTCGCTGCTCGGCAGACCGACGATCCGCTTGGCGAACCCGCCGATGAACAGCCCGCGTTCACCCGTCAGCGGATGCACCCGCACGAGAGGGTGCTCTGTCTCGTACGGTGTCGAGACGAAGACCCGGTCGTACTCTTCCCGCAGCGCCGACGTGGCCGAAGGGCGCGCGTAGTCGTACTGGTTGGTGTGCACGACCCGAAGCGAGTCCGCAAGGGCGCGGAGTGGCTCGGGCAGGTCGCGGTAGGCCGCGGCCGCGTTCGCGATGAGCGTCTCGCCGCCGTACGGCGTGGTCACGATGGACCGGAGTGTGGTGACCTGCGGCGGGTTGACCACGAAGGTGACGTCCGTGTGCCATTCGTTGGCCTTGGAGGTCTCACTGTCGACGGCGAGCACGTTCGTCGTGCCGTCGGCGGCCGGCACGTTCGGGTGAGCGGTTGTCAGATCGCCGAACCACCCGGCGACGCGCTCCTGACCGGCGTTGTCGAGGTTCACGGTGTCGAGCACGATCGCCTTGTGCTCGTTGAGGGCATGACGGAGCGTCGTGACCGTAGAGGGATCGGGGGGCGCCGTGAGATCGACACCTTCGACGAGCGCGCCGATGCGTCCCGTGAGCTTGCGGATGGACGGAGGCATGGGAGGTCCCTCTCAAACAATTGGGGGCACTGCCGGGGGCCGAGAGCCGGAGTGAACGGGTGATGGGCAGGGGTGAATGGCCGCGAAGTCGGTCCTCGGTCTGGGCGAGATGCCAGGAACCGACGACTACTCGAGGAGCGCCCTATGAGGGGCGAGCCGTGTGGTGGTGTTCGTGCGAGCGCTGACGGACGGCACGTCGCCTCACCGATTTCGAACTGTTCCGCAACGTCTCCCCATAACCAGAGAAAGAAGGAGGGGGAGGAGAGAGGAGCGGGAGAAGAAGGCGGTCAGGCGGTGAGCACCGCGGTCCTCAGGGGAGGCACCGCTGGGGCGACGGCTTCGCGCCGCCCCACCCGGAGATACGTCGCCGGCGTGCACCGGCCGCTGCCGAGGGCCACCTTGCGGATCAGCGACACGCTTTCCGGATCAACGGCAACAGAACGCGCTGGAGACGTGCGCCAGGTCGATGTGGCGCCGCCGAGTCAAATCCACGCGCGGGGTCATGGAACGTGAGTTGAGCAGATCTCCGCCCCTTCGGTCAATAGATTCCGGACAGGTCTCACATCGCGGAAGCTGGAGCTTCTCCGCCTCCTTCAGAACGGAGCCGCGGAGCCGCTCACCGCGGCCGAACAGACGGACGGCGTTGCGCACGGCGTGGGCCGTGACCTGCTTGCCGATTTCGTTGCCGGCGTTGACGTGAATCCGGACGGCTTCTTCATCGATCCGTTCCCGCCGATCAGTGACAAGCGCGTGCGCCGCCGTTGACTCACGGCACGCGCGAGGCTGCGGAACGGGCCCACCTCATCGGGGCGAGACGCGTCAGCGAGCGGGATCGGCCACGGCGTTTCGCCCGGAGGCTGTTTCCGGGCGGCCCGGCCGTGCTCGGTGTGCGGTGGCCCGGGTCCGGGCGTCAGGCTGGAAGACAAGGCAGACCCACGCGCCCGTGACGGCGCTGTCCTGACCGGGTACGAGCGCGATCCGCACGCGAAGGCAGGGGAACCGTCATGACCGCACCCGTTCTCGAAGGGGCGGCTCAGGAGATCGCCGACGCGACGTCAAAGCCGCCCTTTCTCTACGAGCTTGGTGCAGAGGGTGCCCGAAAGGTGCTGGACGACATCAAGGCGCTCCCGTCGACAAGCCGAATGTGGACGATACCTGGCTCACGGTGCCGGCAGAGGTCGGCGACGTTCGAATCCGCGTCGTTAACCGGTCGGCGCCCGCTACCCATGACCGGCTCGCGGCACAGGGCCTGGATGTGTCCCGCATGGCGTACGCGCGCCACCTCACTCAGGCCGACGTTGCCACCACCAGCATCCGATACAACGGCATCCTCCACGCCTTCATGATGCTCAACCCCGCCAGAGGATTGACCCATTGCCTGTCATCAGGTCGTGCGCGGGGTGGATGTCCTGGACACCGTGCGCGGGGGCGGAGCGGTACGGGCGTCGTCGGCGAGGGTGCGCAGCAGGACGAGGGCGTCGGCGCTGGGGGTGCCGGGTTCGGCGGAGTAGACCAGCAGCCGCTGGCCTGGAGCGCTGGCGACGGTGAACGACTCGTAGTGCAGATACATCTCGCCGACCTGCGAGTGCCACAGCGGTTTGTCGTCGCTCGTGCAGGGCCGTACCTCGTACCGAGCCCACAGGTCGGCGAAGGCCGGGCTGTGCAGGCAGAGTTCACCGATGACCTGGGCGACACGCGGGTCGTCGGGGTAAGGGGCCGCCTGTGCGCGCAGGTTGCTGACCATGCCGCGGGCGGCGCGCTCCCAGTCCTGGTAGAACCGGCGGCCGACGGGGTCGAGGAACACCATCCGCAGCTGGTTGTCGATCCGGGCGAAGTCACTGAACAGCTGCCGCCCTGACGGGTTGGTGGCCAGGATGTCCAGCGCGGGGCCGACGATACAGGCCGGCAGATCCAGGAAGTGGTTCATCAGCCGCGACAGTTCGGGGCTGACGGTGGTCACCGGAGCGGCACTGGTTCGGGGCGCGGGCTGGGCGAGCCGGAACAGGTGAGCCGCGGCGGCGTCGTCGAGGTGCAGGGCGCGCGCGACCGCACCGAGCACCTGCTCCGAGGGATGCCGTTCGCGGCCTTGTTCCAGGCGGGTGTAGTAGTCCGTGCTGACTCCGGCGAGCAGCGCGACCTCCTCCCGGCGCAGGCCCTTGACCCGTCGGGAGGTGTGCGAAGGCAGACCCGCCTGCTGCGGATGGATCAGGTCGCGACGGGCGCGCAGGAAGTCGCCGAGCTCGTTCGCCCTCGTCATGCCCACAAGGTACCGCCCGGTGCGCCGGGCAGCCTGGGTGTGCCGCACCCTGGCTGGGCGGGGGTGCGGCACACCCTTCTTCGCCCGCCGCCGCCTTCCTAGCGTTGCTGCCCCCACCTCGGAAGGAAGGCGTGAACACATGCATCAACCGGTGAGCGTGCCCGAAGTGGCCGTACCGCAGCGGACGACTCCAGCATTGACCCTGGTCATGGCGGTGGCCTGCGGGTTGACCGTGGCCAATCTCTACTACGCGCAGCCTCTGCTCGACCTTGTGGCCCGATCCTTCGGCGTCGGCCAGGGCGCGGCCACGACGGTGGTGACGCTGACCCAGGCCGGGTACGCCCTGGGCCTGCTGTTCCTGTTGCCGCTGGGCGATCTGGTCGAGAACCGCCGGCTGGCGACGCGGACGCTGCTCGTGACGGCGACCGCACTGCTGCTGGCCGGGGCGAGCCCCGTGTTCGGGATGTTCCTCGCCGTCTCGGTGCTGGTGGGAACGACGTCCGTGGTGGCACAGATACTGGTGCCGCTGGCGGCCCACCTCGCCCTGCCCGACCAGCGCGGCAAGGCAGTCGGCCAGGTGATGAGCGGTCTGTTGACCGGCATCCTGCTCGCCCGGACGGTGGCGAGCCTAGTCGCCGAGCTACTGGGCTGGCGGGCGATCTACGTGATCTCCGCCGTCCTGATGCTCGTACTCGCGGTTGTCCTGCGCCGGATACTGCCACAGCACGCACCGGACCACACCACCGGCTACCGCACCCTGCTGGCGAGCCTGGGCGAGCTGGTCCGGCACGAGCCCGTCCTACGCCGTCGGGCCCTGTGCCAGGCGAGCA
This sequence comes from Streptomyces olivochromogenes, assembly GCF_021538895.1. Classification (GTDB taxonomy): domain Bacteria; phylum Actinomycetota; class Actinomycetes; order Streptomycetales; family Streptomycetaceae; genus Streptomyces; species Streptomyces olivochromogenes_A. The sequence continues at coordinate 10,984 of NZ_JADDRL010000133.1, forward strand.
TGTTCGGGGCATTCACCACGTTCTGGACGTCCATCGCCTACGAGTTGGTCGACGAACATCACTTCGGCCAGGCCCAGATCGCCCTCTTCGCTCTGGTCGGTGCGGGCGGCGCGGTCGCAGCGCCGATCGCCGGCCGGCTCGCCGACCGTGGCCACGCCCACGGCGCCAGTGGAGCCGCGCTGCTGCTCGCCTCGGTGGTGTTCCTGCTCGCCGCCCTGGGACACGACAGCGTGCCGCTGCTGGTCCTGACCGCGGTTCTGCTGGACTTCGCCGTGCAGTGCCACCAGGTACTGAGCCAGCACGAGATCTACGCCCTGCGCGGCGACGCCCGCGCCCGCATCAACACCGTCTTCATGACCACGGTCTTCGTCGGCGGCTCCGCCTCCTCCGCCGTCACCGGGGCACTGCACACCGCCTACGGCTGGACCGGCGTCTGCGCCGTCGGCGCTGCGCTGCCACTCGCCGGCCTGCTGGTGTGGGCCCACGGGCGGCGGACGACGGCTCGTACACGAGCCCGGACGGACGCCGTGCCTGCGGCCGAGGCCGCAGACACCGTGGACGTCAGGTGAGTCGTCGTCTCTCTGAGGAAACGGGCGCGTCATTTCCTCGTCATATTCAGCGTTCAGCACGACCAGGACCTGCGCGCCACACGACTTCCGCTGACCAGCGGCGACGAGCTCGACAACCTCGCGGCGCCGGACCGTGGTCAGCGCGGCGACATTCGCGCCGGGCTACAGGCGGACCGCGTCCAGCACCGCCGTCCACGATGTTCGGCCTGTCTCCAGCGCGGCCACGCTCAAGTTCAGCCGGCGGCGACCTGTCCGTCGCCGTTCAGGTCCACTCCGGTGGTTCGCTCCATCCATGGGAGCCTGCCCGCCACATCGGCGAAGACGAAGTTCCTGGAGTTGGAGACCACGCCGACCTGCTTGCCCTCGATGAACAGCGGACCGCCGGAGTCGCCGGGGCCGAACGTGCCGCTGACACCGGAGGTGCACACACCCGGCCCGTTGGCCCCATCCGTGCAGTCCCCGCCAACCGTGTCGACCTTGACCTGCGCAGTCTTCAACTTGTCCGACAGCTCGCCGGACTCGGTCATTCCCCAGCCGAACACGTCACCGGTGGAGCCGAGCGCGGGGGCGGCGTCGCCGAGAGGCGCCGTGGCCGCCGAGCCGGCACTGTCCTGAAGCTCCAGCAGCGCCAGGTCGAATCCCCTCTCGACGTGCGGAGCCTTTACCGCGATGGCCGCGCCCTTGTTCCTTTCCGTGCTGCCGATGAGAACCCTGATGGACTCGCCGCCTTCTGCGCAGTGCGCGGCAGTGAGCACCCACCTGGCGTCGATGAGCGTTCCCCCGCACAGGTTCTCGCCGCCCTCTCTGGTCGTGGCGACCTGGACCATGCTGGCCGGCGCACTGGCGGCCTCCTGACCGTTGGTGATCGCATACACGAACCCGTAAGAAGCTGTCGTGATCGTCGCAAGACCTGCGAGAAGGCCAACAGCGACTCCACGATGCCGGCGCATCCCATGACGACGGTGCATGAGAAGAACTTCCTTTCCCGTATCTTGGCTCACGCCAAAGTCATCGACGACCGCCGAAAACGCCCCCGGCCAGTGCGGCGCATCGCCTGTGCACGGATGAGGCACAGGAACGCTGCTTATGGTCAAAACGCATAGTCGAGCCCCTTCATGAGGTTGTGCGGGTTCGCCCAGGCGCAGATCCCGCGGGGCGTCGGAACTCGGTGCTGCCCGACGGGCATCGAGTGAAGAGCCAACTAAAGTCCGGCGGATCGGTCCTCGGGAGGATCCCGGGCATGGGCAGATCAGGAAAGGCCCACTGCCCAGGGCACTGTCACCGCTGAACTGACCCCCGGAGCCTGGGCACAGGAGTTCATGCTGCGAGCGCGAGTTTACGTTTCCTGGACCTACAAGATCCACTGTCAGGTGTGTCCACCCACCAGGGGGCGCTCGCCCCCTCCTCCCCGGGACGGTCATGGGCCATACGTGGGAAGGCAGCCACAACGCGCACTGCCGGGAGCTGAAAGGGGCTGAAGCTTACGCCCATTGAGCAGCGACTTACGTCAAGGAAGGGGCAGCGCGAGCCGCATGCCACCCGGTGCCAACGGCGCACTGGCCGTTCACCTGGGCGGGCGCGCTCGACCTCTTCGGCCGGCACCAGGAGGCAGCCGACCTCCACCAGCAGGTCCTCACCACCCGCGAACGCGTCCTCGGCGCCGACCACCCCGACACCCTGCTCAGCCGCAACAACCTGGCCAACGCGCTGGACCCCCTCGGCCGACACCAAGAGGCAGCAGACCACCACCGAACATCCTCACTGCCCGCGAACGCGTCCTCGGCACGGATCAGATTCCCACCCTGCACAGCCGCGACAACCTCGGCCTCGCGCTCAACCACCTCGGCCACCGCCAAGAAGCAGCAGACCACCATCAACACGTCCTCAGCACCCGCGAACGCATCCTCGGGCCCGACCACCCCCACACCCTGCACAGCCGCGACAACCTCGCAGCAGCACTGCGTGCTTCGGGGCGTGCGGGCACAGCCATGAGGCACGGGAGGAGGCGTTGGTTGCGCGGGCCGAGGCGTAGCTAAGGTTCGGTGCGCTCGTGGCCGTAGCGGGCGGGTCGGCCGAGGCTCACCCCAGAACCTGAACAACATGCGGCCCCTCGCCGCCCGGCCCCCGTACGGTCATCCATCCACAAATGCGCGGCAGCAAGGCCGCTGGCTCCTGGGCCGGCTCGCCCCTGCTCTCCGTGGACGCGGGCCGGCTGGTGCTGCGCTCCAGGCGCGGCACCGAGATGCTTCCGGCGTTTCCTGAGATCGTGGCCGGGTCCGAGTAACTGCCGGACGCGACCGCGCTGGACGGGGTTATGTGATCTGTGGGGGTGTCTCAGCCCCAAGGTGTCTCAGGCGGCGCAGCTCCCATAGACGAGACGTGATGGGCGTCGCGGCCGCGTGCCGCAGCGGCCGCTCAGAGGTGGCCCTCCAGGAACTTCCGTACCTCGGCGATGGTCATAGGCCCCGTGCCGTGCGCCACCACCTCTCCCTCCTTCAGCAGGACGCAGGACGGGGCTCCGGTGATCCCGTATCGCTCGGTTGCGGCCGGACAACGTGTGATGTCGGCGCGGACGACCGTCAGGCGGCCCGTGTAGTCGTCGGCGATGCCACCCACGACGAGGTCCATCACCCGGCAGGGCTCGATTGCCTTGGGCCATGTCCCGGTGAAGTATGCGAGGACCGGAACTCCGCTCATCCCGAGGATGAAATTGAACTCCGCGTCCTCACGGGGTCGGTGAACCCGCTTCGCCATGGAAACTCCTGACCTCACGTTCCGTCATTCCATCCCCATCATCCCTCGCGCGGTGTGCCAGGCCGGCCCGGTCGGTCGTCCGGTTGACCTGTCGGAAGGGAGGCATGGGGCCGTCGCAGAACCACGGTGGTCCCCGGCGCGAGCGGCCCGGCCCCCTGGTGACCCGGCCTGGCCGCCCCTCCGGTCACCCACTGCAGCCCGCCACGCGCCCGTGGGTCAGCTCGTGCCAGGACAGTGCATGAGGACATGAAAGCTGTTTTCCAGGGCATAGCGGCCCAGATCACCGACCAGATGCTGGATGAGCGCGTCGACGAACGGGCCGGTGCGCATCGTCCACCGGATCCAGTCGAGGTGTATCCGCCACCGCGCTTCTCAAAGACAGCGCTCCCGACGGGCTTTCCGAGGCCTTGTCTGGTCTTCACATCAACCCCCGGTCTCAGCTGGCTCATACCGCTCTTCCCCGGGCCGCATGAGCCAGCTGATGGCATCGAGAACGAGGCACGATTCCTGGACTGCTCGCGGACGGTCGAAGTACGCGTCAGCTGACCCGAAGACCGACCGCCAGCGTCAGTTCAAGGACCCGGTGCGGCAATGCGAGATCCGGAAACAGCTCCCGCAGCTGCGACATCCGGTACCGGACGGTCTGGGGATGGACGAACAACGCCGCCGCCACCTCGTCCCGCCTGCCCTGGTGCAGCAGCCACGCCCGCAACGTCTCCTCCAGCCGCCGCGCGGTCGCGACAGGCAAGGTCCGCAACGGTGCGAGGGCTCGGGCACGCAGGTCCGCGAACGCGTCCACGTCGGCGCTCAGCACCAGCTCGGGCAGGTGGTCCTCGGTGTCGCGAATATCAGAGGAGAGGAGGCGCGCGCGGACGGCTCGTGCGTACGAGGCGGACGCTCGAGTCCATGGCCGGGCCGGGCCGACCACGGCGGTGCGGTCGGTCAGCTGCCGCAAGAGATGCGACCGGTCGGCATCGGGGACGAGTAGCACGCCGGTGGCGTCCGGCAGATCGTCGAGGACGAGGGTGCTCGGGTCGAAGGCGCGGTAGGCAGGCCGGGCCTGGGCGGCGGGCAGCAGGACTGCGGTCAGCGAAACCGGAGGCTGCCACCCGGCCCGTTGAGCAGAGGCCAGCAGCACGTCCGGGCTCGCACCGGCGACAAGGTCGCGGGCCAGCTGCTCCAGGTGGCGCTCGTGATCCCTGCCCCGGGCGGCCAGTTCGTCGGCGTGGCCCGCGGCGCTCGCGGCGGAGAGCTCGTCGATGTACGCGAAGGTCAGCTCGGCGAACTTGGCGACCTCGGCGGCGGGCAGACCTACGGGTACGGCACCCGCTGCCAGGCATCGCCAGGCCACGCGGGCACCGACGCGGTAGGCCCTGAGCAGGGCGTCCATCGAACGGCCGTCGCGCACCTCGCCACGGCCGAGCTCGTAGGCCGCGTCACCGCCGTCGCCGCCTGTGGCGTTCCCGCTCGCGAGGTCCAGGTAGTGCCCCAGGGCGGTGCGGACGGCTCGGCGGATGGTGGCGCCCATGTGGCCCGTAAGGGCGTTGGCGTAGGGAGGGACCTCGTCGATGATCGCCTGGACGACCTCGTCGGCGGTGGCCTTCAGCCCAGCCCGAAGTACGGTGACCGTCGTCTCATCCAGGGCCAGTTCGCTGGCCCTCCGGATCACATGGTTCACGTTCTATTCCCTGCGAACAATTCTGCCGTCCTGATTTACGTCCTTCGGTTAGGACCTTACGCCCTGAGGCACAGCAAGCTGGAGCCATGACGAGTACAGCCCTCCGCAGCAGGGCGTGGAAACTGCTGGAGATGGTCACGACGCCGCTGCTGCCGTCGGACTACCTCGACCTGGTCAGCCCGCTGCGTGCGGGCGCCGACCTGCGGGGGCACATCGAGGCCGTGCACCCCGAGACGGGTGACGCCGCGACCATCGTGATCAGACCGGGGCGGGGCTGGCGCGGCCACACAGCCGGTCAGTACGTGCGGATCGGGGTCGACGTCGACGGGGTGCGCCTGTGGCGTGCCTACTCCATCACCTCGCCGACCAACCGCCAGGACGGCCGCGTCACGATCACCGTGAAGGCGATCCCGGACGGCAAGGTCAGCAACCACTTGGTCCGCAGGGCGACTCCGGGCACGCTGATCCAGCTCGACCAGGCGACCGGTGACTTCGTGCTGCCGCAGGCCAAGCCGACCAAGGTGCTCTATCTGACGGCCGGCAGTGGCATCACGCCCGTGATGGGCATGCTGCGCGACATCGAGTTCGACGACGTCGTCATGGTCCACTGCGCGCCACAGCCGCAAGATGTGATCTTCCGCAACGAACTGCACGACCTGGTCGCGGACAAGAAGCTGCGGCTCACCGAGGTGCACACCGCCATAGACGGCATGCTCGACATCGCTCGTCTCGACGAACTCGTGCCCGACTGGGCCGAGCGCGAGACCTGGGCTTGCGGGCCCGCGGGCCTGCTCGACGCCGCCGAAGAGCACTGGAGCGAGCACGGCGTACAAGAGCGCCTGCACACCGAGCGCTTCCGCCCGAGCATCGTCGTCGCCGGCGACGGCGGCGCGGTCACGTTCAGCGCCACCGGCAGGACCGTCGACGCGGACGGCGCCACGCCGTTGCTGGACATCGGTGAGGAGGCCGGCGTGCTCATGCCCTCCGGGTGCCGCATGGGCATCTGCTTCGGCTGCATCACGCCGCTCAAGGCGGGCGCCGTCCGCGACCTGCGCACCGGCGAGATCACCGAGGCTGAGCCGGGCGTCCTCATCCAGACATGCGTGTCCGCCGCGGCGGGCCCCTGCGACATCGAACGGTAGGAGCACCTTGACCGCCATCGACCCCACCGCCCACCTGACCGCGGAGCAGATCGAGGAGCTTGGCCGCGAGCTGGACGCGATCCGCGACGAGGTGATTGCCAGCCGCGGCGAGAAAGACGCCGCCTACATCCGTAAGGTCATCTCGGCGCAGCGCAAGCTCGAGCTGGTCAGCAGGGGCGTGTTGCTGTTCTCGATCTTCCCGCCCGCGTGGCTGCTCGGCACTGCCGGTCTGTCCGTGGCGAAGATCATGGACAACATGGAGATCGGCCACAACGTCCTGCACGGCCAGTGGGACTGGATGCGGGACCCGAAGATTCACTCCACCACCTGGGAGTGGGATCACGTCTCGCCGTCCGAGCAGTGGAAGCACTCGCACAACGAGCTGCACCACACGTACACCAACGTGATCGGCAAGGACAACGACCTCGGCTACGGCATCATGCGCGTCGACGAGGACCAGAAGTGGCACCCGTTCCACCTCGGCCAGCCGCTGTGGAACTTCATCAACGCCTGCTTCTTCGAGTACGGCATCGCAGCGTACGACCTGGAGCTCGGCAAGAACCTGCACAAGCGCCGCCGCAAGAACCCGGAGTTCCGCGCGCGGGCCAAGGCCGTGGGCCGCAAGATCCGCAAGCAGGTGCTCAAGGACTACGTGATCCACCCGCTGCTGTCGGGACCGTCGTTCCTCACCACGCTCGCCGCCACGTTCACCGCGAACCTGGTCCGCAACATCTGGTCCCACTCGGTGATCATGTGCGGGCACTTCCCCGAGGGCGTGCAGGTCTTCGAGCGCCGGTCGATCAGCGGCGAGACGCGCGGCCAGTGGTACCTGCGCCAGATGATGGGCTCGGCGAACATCAGCGGCAGCAGGGCCATGCACTTCATGACCGGCAACCTGTCGCACCAGATCGAGCACCACCTGTTCCCGGACCTGCCGAGCAACCGGTACGCCGAGGTCGCGGTGACGGTGCGCGCGCTGTTCGAGAAGTACGAGCTGGAGTACGTCACCGGTCCGCTGCCCAAGCAGGTGTTCTCCGCGTGGCACAAGGTCTTCCGGCTCTCGCTGCCGAACAAGAAACCCAAGGTCAAGACACCGGACCGCGAGCAGGAGCTCGTCGCGGCCTGATCCCGGTATTGCTTCAGATCTTTCGGCCGTACCGGCGGCACCGCCGGGTGCGGTGAGATCCGTTGCGGACGGTGGGCGGCCGCGACATCAGACCGTACGACACGGGATCCGGGCAGCCCGGTGTCCGGCTGCGCTGCCTGTACGTGCGCCAGGGGCTCAGCACACAGCCCCCGGCGAGGTGTTGTAGTGCGCTGACCTGCCGTGGTCGGGCCGGTAGTCGGGTGCGTACGCGCACTCGGTTTGCCGACGGGCCGGCTGACGTTCATCCGGCAGAGTGCCTTCGTCTTGGCCTTGATGGACCGAAGTGCCTTCTTGGCCGGGTAGTTGTAGACGTACTGCCGGTCGGTTCCTCGTTTCTGGTGGCGCTGGATGCGCCAGCCGAGAAAGTCGAGGCCCTCGTCGATGTGCGTGATCAGTGTCTTCTCCTCCGACAGCCGCAGGCCGACGGTGGAGAGGACTTCCGCCACTTCTGGAAGCAGTGCCTCGGCGTGTGCTCGGGTGCCCGAGACCAGAATGGCGAAGTCAAACCCAGCAGTACCTCGCGCATGCGATCTGTAGTCAGGGGCCCAACGAGACGTTGGAGATCTTGAAGGCTCGCTACGAGGCTCACGCCGCAGTCACAAGGGCGATGGTCGCGGTTCGGCTGTCCAATGGCGACCAGCGGATCCTCCGGCTCGCCGACGATCTTGTGATCGCAACATTCGCGCTGGACGACGTCGCCAATCACCCTGCGAGTCTTCGGGCGACGGCCACCGAGTCTCACAAAGCTCTGCGAGACGCTGCAGCTCGTCACATCCACTCGCGTGCACGGGTGGCTCTCCTCCCGTTCCGTCGTGGGCGCTGAGAGACTGCGAGTCCGTTCGATGCGGCCGATGCGTCGTAGCCGGAGCAACGCCTGGCCATCTATCGGTGTTCAGAGTGGCCAATCATGATTGAGTGAAATCCCACGACCTGCGATTCCGTCAGACGGGCTGTCGTCGGCGGTGCGGGCCGGGGCGCCCAGGGTGCGCCCGGCCCACCCCCAGAACTCCCCGCCCGGCTCGGTCTGCACGACCAGGGTCTTCGCGGCGCGGGCGTGGTGGGCGCGCATACGGCGCTCGGCGTCCGGATCAGGGGGAGGCGAGTCCACCAGTGATCTCCCGCAACTGGGCGGCGGCCAGGGAGGGTTGAGTTCAGTCGATCGGCGGCAACGGTCAGAGGCAGTTGGTCACCGTGTCACACCGCCAAAACCTCGCTGTCACCGCTCACCTCCATTCTTGACAGGAACATCACAAAGTGCACCACCGGTCCTCCAACGCCTCACGGCCACCCCCCAGGAGCCTCTTTGAAGAGACCAGTGACCGCAGACACGCCTGCCCCGCGTCCATGCGGGCCCAGTGAGCCGGGAGCGGGGTGCACGGGGTGCTGACAGCGCGTCTCGGGCGACGCGACACTCGCCCACGGCAGGGCTGGCGCCGATGGCTGATGCTCCTGGTGGTCGGCACCCTGCTCAGCCTTGGACAGACCGCCCTGGCCCCGCACGCGAGCGCCGCCGACATCCCCACGCAGGACCAGGTGCGGGCCGCGCTGAAGAGCGCCCCGGGCAGCAACCTGTTCTGGACCGGGCGGGAAGGCTCCTGCGAGAGCGAGAAGGACGGCGTCAAACCGCTCGCAGAGAAGTTCGCGCGCGAGCGCGGGCAGGAGACGCTGGAGATGCGTCTCGCGGACGCGGGCCTCAAGATGCCGCCGTTCGACACCCCGGACAACAACGCCAAGGAGATCTGGCGGTTCGCCTCGGCCGAATTCGCCCGGCAGACCTCCGACCAGGCGTGGGTGATCAAGGGCAAGTGCGTACGGAAGGGCAACACCTGGGAGACCCGGGAGCTGCCCGAGCTACAGAACAGAGGCAAGGTCAAGTGCATCTGGCAGATCAACGCAGGCGACCTCGCCCACGAGACGCTGATCTGGAACGCGTGGTGGTGGGGCAGCACCTGCAGGAACCAGGTGCACCTGCACAACAAGGCCGCGCTGGGCTGCGTCGCGTTCGACGAGCAGGACATCGAAGAAGGCTTCAGGTGGGCGCACTTCAACGAGGAGAAGCACGACGCCTGGAGCTCTCTGTACGGCTGGTGGTACATCGGCGGGGAACCCTGGTTCGGCAAGCGTGACTCCAGGATCAATCCCGAAGCCTACGGATACCAGTATTCGATCGAACCCGACGACAGCGGTCCCGCGAATCCCAGCTACCACGTGAACCATTCCGACAGGCTCATCGCCTGGTTCCTGCACTCCGATGACAAACGGCCGTACCTCATCCAGATCTACAACTACTCGGGCGGCTACTCGCCGTCGCGGCCCGAACGGTACAACGACGTCTGTAACTTCGAGACGGGGCTCAGGACCACGGATGTGTCCACCTCCACCGAGCAGTGCGGCTCGGCGGACGGCAAGACGTGCAACGTGATGGTCGTCGGCGACTCGATCAGCAACGGGTACGAAGGCGACAACACCTGGCGCTACCGGCTGTGGGAGTGGTCCCGGGACCAGAACTGGCCGGCCCACTTCGTCGGACCGCTGACCGGGACCGAGAAGCAGCAGGACGCCCACGGACCGCAGCCGCCACCGCTGGTGGAGAACGCCCAGGACCCGCCACCGGCACAGCCCGACCCCGCGCAGTTCACCGGCGCCTACGCCCAGACCGACGACCCGGCCTTCGTGCAGGGCGATTCGGGCCACTACGCCATGTGGGGCCGCACCCTGGGAGCGGACGTGGGCACCATCGAACTGGTCATGGCCGCGCAGGGCGCCCAGGAACATCTGCCCGACGTGCTCCTGGTCGAACTCGGCTTCAACGACATCGGCTGGCAGGGTGCCGGCGCCGGGCTGGTCGACACCATGAAGAAGTTCGTGGACAACGCCCGCAACGCCAACCCGAACGTGAAGATCGTGCTCGCCAACGTCCCGCAGCGCACCACACTCGGCGACGCCAACCCACAACTCCCACAGCGCACAAGGGACTACAACGCCGCCCTTGCGGCCGCGGCACCCGGCTGGTCCACCCCCGCCTCACCGGTGGTGATCGCCGACATCGACAAGGCGATGGGCTGCGGCCCGTCCTCCAAGACCTGCGCCACGGCCTACGACGGCCTGCACCCCAACCCGCTGGGCGAGTACCGCATCGCCTCCGCCTTCGGCACCGCCCTGCACGACGGGTTCGGCATTGGCGCCTCGCAGCCCGAGGCACCGGCGAGCGTCCCCGACCGGCAGGTGACCACACCCACCGGCCTGGTCTTCGACGGCACCAAGCAGGGGGTCACCGTCACCTGGGACAAGATCATCGGCGCGCACAGCTACGACGTGCAGTGGCGCGAAGTGGTCTCCGGCTCCGAGAAGCCCTGGGATACGGCCATCCCGTCGGCCGGGTTCAACCGGTGGGACCTGCCCTGGCAGTTCAGCTTCCTGCCGGTCGACGGCCATCAGTACGAGGTCCGGGTACGGGAGGTCGCGGGCGACGCCGACGACTTGAAGTCGGCCTGGTCGGAACCGGTTTCGGGCATCGCCCACCCGACCACGCCCAAGCCGCCGGACAAGGTGACCGCCGCCGTCGCGGGGCCGGGCGAGATCGACGTCAGCTGGACCCCGGTCTACGACGACTCCCTCACCCGCTACGCCGTCTACGTCTACGACACGGACACGCCGTTCGTCTTCGCCAAGGTCTACGGCTACGCCCCGACGGCGAACCCGCTGCGCCGCATCACCGGCCTGACCCCCGGCCACCACTATCAGGTGTACATGTGCAGCTGGAACGCGTCGGGCGAGGGGATGCCGCACATCGCCGAGGGAACGGTGGTGCCCTGACGGGGCGCCGCCGCCACCGTGAGCGACCGTCTCAGAGACGTGTGACGGTCCCGGCGGAAGGAGTCACGGGCGCGTGCCCGCTACGCGTGAGCGTGCGCCCGCGACTCCGCGCAGGCGTGGTGCGAGGCGGCTCAGTGCAGCGCGATCTCGCCCGCTTGGACGGCACGGAAGGCCCGCTCGACACCTTGGCGGTGAAGTCCCGGTTCACCAGGTCCAGCATCGGCTCTGTCAGCATGATGCCGGTGACCGTGACGCGCTGCGCGGTCTTTGCTGCGCGTGCACGGGTCGCGGTCACCGGCAAGCTGTGGCGCCGGAAAGGCGCGGCCCGTCTATGCGGCTTGGGTGAGTTCGGCGCGGCCGAACAGCAGTGCGTAGCCGGAGGGGAGCTGGCGCAGGATGCGGGTGATGAGGTCGGGGCCGGCGTAGGCCGCGACGGCGGAAAAGACGGACCCGGTGTCCCAGCGGGTGGTGCCCAGGGAGGCACCGGTGTGGGCGGCGAGGTCCTTGACGAAGGCCCAGCCGCCCAGCGGCTGGGTGTCGGGGATCTGGGCGGTGAGGATACGTGCGGCTTCGAGGGGGAGGCGGGCGGCCAGTTCGACGCGTTCGTCGCCGGTCAGCTGGCGTCCCAGGCCCGCGAGGACCAGGCGGACGGCTTCCTCAGCCTTCTCACGGGTGGGGTAGGCGCCTTCGTAGCGGACCTTTTCCAGCATGTGCTCGTAGGCCCTCCCGTAGGGCTGCTGGAGCGGTGCGCGCTGGTCGGACATCACTGCGGTGGTTGCCTTTCTGTCACCAGGGTCGTGGTGGCCGGTGTGCGGCCACCGGGGATCAGGTGGGCTGGGGGCGGCCGAAGAGGAGGTCGTAGCCCGCGGGGAGCTGGAGCAGGATCTCTTTGAGGAGGTCGTCGCCGGCGGCGTCGGCGACGGTGGACAGGACGGCGCTGACGTCCCAGGCGGCGGTGTGTTCGGTGGCGCCCTCGATCCAGGCCGCGGCCGCGCGCACGAACCGCTCCGGGGGCAACGGCTCGGCGCTCTGCAGCGGGTTGAGAAGGATCAGGGCGAAGCCTTCCGGCAGACGCGCCACCGGCTGGGCACGCACCTCGCCGACCAGGTGTGCGCCCAGCAGGGCGAGCACCACACGGGCCGCGCGTTCGGCTTCCTGCAGGGTGTCGTATTCGCCGCGTTCCTTCACATGGTCGAGGAACGCTTCCCGTCGCACCGTCACGTCGGCCGTCACCCCTTCCTCAGGTCCACGGGGCGGAGGACGGGCGAGGGGGAGATCAGATGGATGCCCGTCCTCCGCCGCTGTTCAGCCCTCATCGGGTCCGGCTCAGCCGGAGATCTCCTTGCGGCCGGTTCCGACGCCGATGGAGATCTTGCGGGGCTTGGCACGCTCGGCGATCGGGATGCGCAGGGTGAGCACACCTGCGTCGTAGTCGGCCTGGATGTGCTCGGTGTCCAGCGTGTCGGCGAGCACGATCTGGCGGGAGAAGACGCCCAGCGGCCGTTCCGACAGCTCCATCTGCACGTCGTCGGCCTTCGTCACGGGCCGGCGCTCGGCCTTGACGGTCAGCATGTTGCGTTCGACGTCGATGTCGATCGCCTCGGCGGTGACGCCGGGGATGTCGAAGGCCACCACGTACTGGTCGCCCTCGCGGTAGGCGTCCATCGGCATCGGGGACGGCCTGGACCAGGTGCCCGGGCCGATCAACTGCTGTGCGAGCCGGTCGAGCTCACGGAAGGGGTCGGTGCGCATCAACATCGGGAAACACCTCCAGAAGGTTCGGGCAGTTGCTGCCAATGCGCTCACTGACACCGTTGTAACATGTCATCCAATAGATGACAAACATGGTGTCGTCCAAAGGATGACCATCTGAGGGAGGTGCCCATGACCACGGCCGACCAGCCGGCATCGTCCAGCGCCGACACACGCAGCCCGGCGTCGTTCCTCGCCGCCGCGGCAGCCCTGGAGGCCATAGACGACGCCCTGCATGCCGCCTGGCGCCAGGTCCCCGGCACCGGCGAGACCCGCGACGTCGGCCCGGAGCAGGCCCTTGCCTCGCTTCTGCTGCTGCGGCAGGTACGCGAGCAGCTCGCCGGATGGGAAACCGGCCTGATCGAAACCGCCCGCCACGCGGGGGCCAGCTGGGCCGACCTCGCCCACCCCCTAGGCGTCGCCAGCCGGCAGGCCGCCGAGCGCCGCTACCTGCGCGGCCGGCCCGGCCCGGCCGGAACCACCGGCGAACAACGCGTCCAGGCCACCCGCGATCGCCGCGCCGCCGCGCGCACCACCGCCACCTGGGCCCGCCGCAACGCAGCCGACCTGCGCCGCATCGCCGGCCAGATCACCGCCCTCACCGACCTGCCTACCGCAGCCCGCCAACCACTCGGCCAG
>NZ_JADDRL010000134.1 GCF_021538895.1 Streptomyces olivochromogenes
CCCGGTCCTGGACCACGTCCGCACCCGCGACCCGGTCGTCTTCCTCACCTACGACGACGGCGCCGAGCGGGACCCCCGCTTCGTCGACATGGTCCGCGAACTGCGGCTCCCGGTCAGCATGTTCCTCACCGACAGCGTCGTCGGACCGGGCTACGGCCACTTCGCCCGCCTGCGCGCCGTCGGCGCGGACATCCAGAACCACACCCTCGACCACCCCGCCCTGCGCGGGCTACCGTACGCCGGCCAGCGCGCCGAGATCTGCGGTCAGCAGGACAAACTCCGCGCCCGCTTCGGCCTCCGCCCGCGCCTGTTCCGCCCGCCCTACGGCACGTACGACACCACGACCCTGCGCGCGGCGGCCGACTGCGGCGTCGCGGCGGTCGTCCTGTGGCGCGCCGCGATGACGGCCGACGACATCACCTACGCGCACGGTCCCCGGCACCTGTGCCGCGGCGACATCATCCTGGTCGGCCCCGACGAGTCCACGGGCCCCACCCTGCGGGAACGCACCGCGCGCCTGCTGCGCAGAGTCCAGTCCCGCGGCCTGACAGTGGCCCGCCTGGAGGACTACGTCTGAGGAACCCCAGGCTGACGCGCCGCACGGCAATTGGCACTCCGCTTGACCGAGTGCTAATCGCAGTCATAGTCTCGGCTCTGGCACTCCCCCCTGGAGAGTGCCAACAACGCGACGGGCAGGTCCGGCACCCGCGACGACGGATCGACCTGGTCGCCACCTCAGACAGTTAACCCCGTGAGATCTCCGAAGGGGGAGGTCGGATCGTGACGACCGCCAGCTCCAAGGTTGCCATCAAGCCGCTTGAGGACCGCATCGTGGTCCAGCCGCTCGACGCCGAGCAGACCACGGCTTCGGGCCTGGTCATTCCGGACACCGCCAAGGAGAAGCCCCAGGAGGGCGTCGTCCTGGCCATCGGGCCGGGCCGCTTCGAGGACGGCAAGCGTATCGAGCTCGACGTCAAGGTCGGTGACGTCGTTCTCTACAGCAAGTACGGCGGCACCGAGGTGAAGTACAACGGCGAGGAGTACCTCGTCCTCTCGGCTCGCGACGTGCTCGCGATCGTCGAGAAGTAATTCACCCGAAAGCACACTTCGTTGCTTTGAGCTGCGCCCTTGGCCCCCGCGACCCATAAGAAGCAGGGCGTCGGGGGCGCAGTTTTCTTTCACCCAAGATTTCCGAGAGGGCTCACGCTGTCATGGCGAAGATCCTGAAGTTCGACGAGGACGCCCGTCGCGCCCTTGAGCGCGGCGTCAACAAGCTGGCCGACACCGTCAAGGTGACCATCGGCCCCAAGGGCCGCAACGTCGTCATCGACAAGAAGTTCGGCGCGCCCACCATCACCAACGACGGCGTCACCATCGCCCGCGAGGTGGAGATCGAGGACCCGTACGAGAACCTCGGCGCCCAGCTGGTGAAGGAGGTGGCGACCAAGACCAACGACATCGCTGGTGACGGCACCACCACCGCCACCGTGCTGGCCCAGGCGCTCGTGCGCGAGGGTCTGAAGAACGTCGCCGCCGGCGCCTCCCCGGCCGCCCTGAAGAAGGGCATCGACGCCGCCGTCGCCGCCGTCGCCGAGGAGCTCCTCGCGTCGGCCCGCCCGATCGACGAGAAGTCCGACATCGCCGCCGTGGCCGCGCTGTCCGCCCAGGACCAGCAGGTCGGCGAGCTCATCGCCGAGGCGATGGACAAGGTCGGCAAGGACGGTGTCATCACCGTCGAGGAGTCCAACACCTTCGGTCTGGAGCTGGACTTCACCGAGGGCATGGCCTTCGACAAGGGCTACCTGTCGCCGTACTTCGTGACGGACCAGGAGCGTATGGAGGCCGTCCTCGACGACCCGTACATCCTGATCACCCAGGGCAAGATCTCCGCCATCGCGGACCTCCTGCCGCTCCTCGAGAAGATCATCCAGTCCAACGCCTCGAAGCCGCTGCTGATCATCGCCGAGGACGTCGAGGGCGAGGCCCTGTCGACCCTGGTCGTCAACAAGATCCGCGGCACCTTCAACGCCACCGCCGTGAAGGCCCCCGGCTTCGGCGACCGCCGCAAGGCGATGCTGCAGGACATGGCCGTCCTCACCGGCGGCACCGTGATCTCCGAGGAGGTCGGCCTCAAGCTCGACCAGGTCGGCCTGGACGTGCTCGGCTCCGCCCGCCGCGTCACCGTCACCAAGGACGACACCACGATCGTCGACGGTGCCGGCAACTCCGCGGACGTGCACGGCCGCGTCGCGCAGATCAAGGCCGAGATCGAGAACACCGACTCCGACTGGGACCGCGAGAAGCTCCAGGAGCGCCTCGCGAAGCTGGCCGGCGGCGTGTGCGTGATCAAGGTCGGCGCCGCCACCGAGGTGGAGCTGAAGGAGAAGAAGCACCGTCTGGAGGACGCCATCTCCGCGACCCGCGCCGCGGTCGAGGAGGGCATCGTCTCCGGTGGTGGCTCCGCGCTCGTCCACGCCGTGAAGGTCCTGGAGGGCAACCTCGACAAGACCGGCGACGAGGCCACGGGTGTCGCGGTCGTCCGCCGCGCCGCCGTCGAGCCGCTGCGCTGGATCGCCGAGAACGCCGGCCTGGAGGGCTACGTCATCACCTCCAAGGTCGCCGAGCTCGACAAGGGCCAGGGCTTCAACGCCGCCACCGGCGAGTACGGCGACCTGGTCAAGGCCGGCGTCATCGACCCGGTGAAGGTCACCCGCTCCGCCCTGGAGAACGCCGCCTCCATCGCCTCCCTGCTCCTCACGACCGAGACCCTGGTCGTCGAGAAGAAGGAAGAGGAGCCGGCCGAGGCGGGCCACGGCCACGGTCACGGCCACGCCCACTGACGCACGTCAGCGCCGGCACACACCGGCAGTGAGGCCCGGCACCCCGAGGGTGCCGGGCCTTCGCGTCGCCCGCACCGTCCCGGGGCGCGTACTGGGGCCCGGCCCGTCGCCGGCCTAGGTCTCCAGCTCGTCCAACGCCCCCAACTGCGCCATCAGTCCGAGTCGGTCGTACTGCCACCAGCCCTCGGCGATCTTCCCGTCCTCGCCGAAGCGGAAGACGGTCGTGCCGGTCATGGTGACCTGCCGGCCGGTGTTCGGCAGCCCCAGGAATTCGCCCTTGTGGATGCCGCGCCAGGTCCAGCGGGTGCACACGCGGTCGCCCTCGCCGATCTGGTCGTCGAGGTCGAAGCGGTAGTCGAAGGCGCCGCGCCACATGGTGATCTCCCGGCGTATCGCGTCCATCCCCAGGATGTCCTGCTCGTTGGCCGGGTCGTGGTCGTGGTAGTGCTCGGTCATCACGCCGTCCAGCGGCGGCAGTTCGCCGGGGGCCGAGATCGCCTCGAAGAAACGGCGCGCGTTGGCCTCGTGCAACTGCTCGTCCCGTACGACGTCCAGGTCCGTGAACGTCGGCATCTCGTCGCACAGGGCGACCAGGTCCCGGTATATCCGGTGGGTCTCCGGGAGGTGCGAGTTCCGCATCGCCTCCTCGTACGACGGGAACTCCACGATCTCGATGAAGTGCTCGCCGTCGGACCGGTCCCGCCCGACCATGTCGTGCCGAGCGGTCCGCCGTCCCCTGGTCTGCTCGACCCACTTGTCCATCAGCTGGTCCATCTCGTCGAACCGGCTGGTCCTGCACTCGATGAGCTGCACGAACGTCATGACACCGCCTCCGGCCCCCCTGGGTCCGGTACCGTCACGCCCATTTTCCCACCGGAGCGGCGGCGTCACCGCGTCGTGAGCGGCTCCTCGCGCGTCACTGGGGACCGTACTTGCGCCCCGTCTTCGAGGTGATCCCGCCCAGCAGCCCGCGCGGCGCCACCTTCGCCAGTCCCATCAGCGTCTTGTACCGCGGGTCCGGGATCGACAGCGACTTCCCGCGCGCGAGGTCGGCCAGCGCCGCCGCGACCAGCTTGTCCGCGTCCAGCCACATCCAGCCGGGGATGTTGTCCGTGCCCATCCCGGCCCGCTGATGGAACTCCGTGCGCACGAAGCCCGGGCACAGTGCCATCAGCCGGACGCCGCTGCCCGCGAGGTCCCGCGCCGCGCCCTGCGTGAACTGCACGACCCACGCCTTCGAGGCCCCGTACGTGCCGCGCGGGACGAACGCCGCGACCGAGGCGACGTTCACCACCCCGCCGCGGCCGCGCTCGCTCATCGCCTCCGTCGCCGCCGCCGTCAGCCGCAGCACCGCCTCGCAGTGCACCTTGAGCATCCGCAGCTCGTCCGCCATCGGTACGTCGAGGAAGCGGCCCTTGTTGCCGAAGCCCGCGTTGTTGATCAGCAGGTCGACCGGGTTCCTGCGGTCCCCGAGGCGGGCGGCCACCGCCTCGATGCCGACGTCCTCGGCGAGGTCGGCCGTCAGCACCTCCGCCTCGATGCCGTGCCGGTCGTGCAGCTCGGTCGCCTGCTCGCGCAGCCGTTTGGTGTCCCGCGCCACGAGGACCAGGTTGTGCCCGTCCGCCGCCAGCCGCCGCGCGAACGCGGCACCGATTCCCGCGGTCGATCCCGTAATCAGAGCCGTTGTCATGGCCCAAGGGTAGTTACCCGGACTGACGGCGTCCGCTGCGCGCACGGGCCATCCGCATGCTGAAACGCCCTTGCGTCCCGCCCGGGTGACAGGACTTCAGGCCCCGTACTTCGCCACGTACTTCCGCGCCGTCTCCAGTGTCTCCGGGTGCAGGGCGCTGCCCGCCACGAGCACGCGCGGCAGCAGGTCGCGCCGGGTCGTCTCGGCCCGGAACTGCAGCGCCACCGTCACGTCGTGGTCCGGCCGGTGCACGATCTCCACCGGGTCGCCGGCCCGGATCTCGCCCGGTTCGATCACTCTGAGATACGCCCCGGGCGCACCCTTCTGCGTGAATCTCTTCACCCAGCCCCGTTCCCCCAGATGGGCCTGGAAGGTGCGGCAGGGGATGCGCCCGCTGGTGACCTCCAGCACGAGCGCGGCGCCGATGCGCCAGCGTTCGCCGATCAGGGCGCCGGACACGTCCAGGCCCCGGGTCGTGAGGTTCTCGCCGAAGGAGCCGTTGGCGAGCGGGTGCCCCAGCTCGCGCTCCCAGTCGTCGAGGTCCTCGCGCGCGACCGCGTACACGGCCTGGTCGTCGCCGCCGTGATGGCGCAGGTCGCACACGGCGTCCCCGGCGAGCCCACTGCCGGCGGTGCCCTTCGGGCCGGGCGCGGTCACCCGCACGGGGCCGTCCACGGGGCGCTTGTCGATGCCGGTCAGGCCCTGCGGCTGGTCCGTGTACGGCACGGCCCGCGCACGGCCCAGGTTCACCGAGAGAACGTTCATGCTTCGCACGGTACGGGACCCATCTCAAAGCGTCGAGCGAATATCGGGTGACTGATCCAAGGAAGGCTTATGATTGGCGGGTGATAGAGGCCCGTCATCTCCGCGTCCTGCGCGCCGTCGCCACCACCGGCTCCTTCTCCGCGGCGGGGCGTGAACTGGGCTGCACGCAGCCCGCCGTCAGCCAGCAGATGAAGGCCCTGGAGGCCTCGGTCGGCACCCCGCTACTGGTCCGCAGCGGCCGCGAGATGCGCCTGACCCAGGCCGGTGAGGCGCTCGTGCGGCACGCCTCCGGGATTCTTGCCGGACTCACGGCGGCCGAGGAGGAGGTCGCCGCCATCGCCGGACTGCGCGCGGGCCGGGTCCGGCTGGTCTCCTTCCCGAGCGGCAGCTCCACCCTCGTCCCCACCGCCCTCGCCGCGCTGCGCGCCGCGCACCCCGGCACCCGGGTCTCCCTGGAGGAGGCCGAGCCCCCGAGGTCGGTCGAGCTCCTCCGTGAGGGCGACTGCGACGTGGCCCTCGCCTTCCGGTACGAGGGAGCGGCGGGCGCCGAGGAGTGGGACGACCTCGTGGTGCGGCCGCTGCTGACGGACCGGCTGGTCGGCCTGGTGCCGGAGCGGCACCGGCTCGCGCGCGCGGAGTCGGTCGCCATCGGGGAGCTGGCCCAGGAGCCCTGGATCGCGGGCTGTCCGCGCTGCCGCGGCCACCTGGTGGAGGTGTGCGAGGGCGCGGGCTTCACGCCCCGCATCGACTTCGCCACCGACGACTATCCGGCGGTGGTCGGCCTGGTGGGCGCGGGTCTCGGCGTCGCCGTCCTGCCCCAGCTCGCGATCGAGTCCGTACGCCCCAGGGGTGCGCGCGCGGTGGCGTTGGAACCGGCGGTGCGGCGGGAGGTCGTCGCCCTCACCCTGCCCGACCTGGCCCAGGTCCCGGCGGTGGCGGCGACGCTGGAACAGCTGGGGCGGGCGGCCCGCCGGCCGTGAAGGGCACGCGTGCGCGTGCCGTGAGGTGTCCGGGGCGCGCGGGCGCGCCGAACAGAACTCAGGCACGCGGGTGCGTGCCCAAGTGCGGAGAAGTCGCAGAAACGTTCCTTCAGGCGTTCGAGGCGGTGTCACCGCCGGCGGACGACGCCGACACCAGTCGGTTGCGCGCCCGCCCCATGAGCTCTTCGCGCTCGTCCTCGGTCAGGCCGCCCCACACTCCGTACGGCTCGCGCACCGCCAGCGCGTGCGCCGCGCACTCCGCACGGACGGGGCACCTCATGCAGACCTCCTTGGCCGAGTTCTCGCGAGCACTCCGAGCCGCCCCGCGCTCACCCTCCGGGTGGAAGAAGAGCGAGCTGTCGACCCCACGGCAGGCAGCCAGGAGCTGCCAGTCCCACAGGTCCGCGTTCGGTCCGGGAAGGCGGGAGAAATCTGCCATTACGTGACCCCTTGTAGCCGTTCTGGGCGGATCCGGTGCCAACGACCGTACATCTCCGATCTAAGGAGATGAAAATATGACTCATTGCGAATCTAGCCCCAGACACCGTGAAACGGGAAGAAAAGGGGCTAAATGGGGCATAGGTTGTGATGAAAAGTTGAGAGTCTGACGGGCATGTCTCCACCGTGTCCGCACCCTCACGTAGAGTGCCGAAGATGGCACGCAGCCCCGTAACTCTTTCGAGTGACCGTCGTTGAGAGTGCGGAGGCGGTTGAAAACACAAGCGCTCGGGCAGGCGTCCGAGACGGTCGACCGCACAGGTGACGATTCCGTACCAGCCTGGAGGCTCAAGGTGACGCGCATCAGCTGCGGAGGGCGGCCATGACATCCGTCCTCGTTTGCGACGACTCCCCGCTTGCCCGAGAGGCGCTCCGCCGCGCGGTCGCGACCGTGCCCGGCGTCGAGCGCGTGACGACGGCGGCCAACGGCGAGGAAGTCCTCCGCCGCTGGGGTGCCGACCGCTCGGACCTGATCCTGATGGACGTACGCATGCCCGGACTGGGCGGCGTCGAGACCGTGCGCCGGCTGCTGTCCGCCGACCCCGGTGCCCGCATCATCATGCTCACCGTGGCCGAGGACCTCGACGGCGTGGCCCTCGCGGTCGCCGCCGGCGCCCGCGGCTACCTGCACAAGGACGCCTCGCGCGCGGAGCTGCGCGCGACCGTCACCCAGGCGCTCGCCGACCCGACCTGGCGGCTGGCCCCGCGCCGGCTGCGCTCGGCAGAGATGGGCGCCGCGCCCACGCTCACCGCGCGGGAGATCCAGGTCCTGGAGGGCATGAGCCACGGCCGTTCCAACGCCGAGATCGGGCGCGAGCTGTTCCTCTCCGAGGACACCGTGAAGACGCACGCCCGGCGCCTGTTCAAGAAGCTCGGCGCCTCGGACCGTGCGCATGCGGTGGCGCTCGGTTTCCGGTGGGGCCTGGTCCGGTAGGACGGTGAGCCCCGGGCCCTGCCGTCGGACTCCCGTCGCCCTCCCGAAGGGCGGCGTGAGTCCGACGACGGGATCGGGCCGGGGCGCGGCCGGCCGCCCGCCGCAAGGCGGCCGGGATCGAGCGGTTCCGACGGCCCGCAGGATGCCCGCTGCTCGTTTCGCCGCGGATGCCGCATCCTTGGAGGTGTGGAGTCTCTCGGGGACGAGTCGGTCGAGCGGAAGGGGAGGGCGCAGGGGATGAGTGCCGGCGCACCTGCTCATAACGCTTCGGTGCACAACCACGGACGCGATGCGACGGACCGTACGGCCGCAAGGCACCATGGACCGATGCGCGACGACGAGGCGGGCACGGCCCAAGGGGCGATCGGTGCCCTCGTGCATCGCGCTGTGGACGGGGACGAGCAGGCCACGCACGACCTGCTCGCTCATGTCCACCCCCTCGCGCTGCGCTACTGCCGCACCCGTCTGTCCCGGCTGCCCGGCGACGCACGTCACTTCGTCGAGGACCTCGCCCAGGAGGTCTGCGTAGCGGTCCTCCTCGCCCTGCCCCGCTACCGGGACACCGGCCGCCCCTTCGAGGCGTTCGTCTTCGCCATCGCCTCGCACAAGGTCGCCGACCTCCAGCGCGCCGCGATGCGCCACCCCGGTTCGACGGCCGTCCCCTCGGACGAGATGCCCGAGCGCGCGGACGACTCCCTGGGGCCCGAGGAGCGCGCGCTGCTCAGCAGCGACGCCGAATGGGCCAAGAAACTGCTGGCCAACCTCCCGGAGAACCAGCGCGAACTGCTGCTGCTGAGGATCGCCGTGGGCTTGACCGCGGAGGAAACGGGACAGATGTTGGGAATGTCACCCGGCGCCGTGCGGGTGGCCCAGCATCGGGCGCTGAGCCGGCTGCGCGCGCTCGCCGAGCAGTAACAGCCTTGTGCGGAGCCTTCGTAGCTCCCCTTTGTGAACAGGCGCGCGTTCGTTTCCGTACGAACATACGAAGCCTGAAGTCACTCCACACCGTGGAATTTGCTAGCCATGCTTCCCGTTAGCATGGACATCCGCACCGATCAAGGCCATTTGGGGAAGGTGTCATGACTGCCAACGTCGACGGAGTGCCCGGAAAATTCGCGACACTCGGGCTGACCTACGACGACGTGCTGCTGCTGCCGGGCGCCTCCGAGGTGCTTCCCAACGCGGTCGACACCTCGTCCCGTATCTCTCGCAACGTTCGGGTCAACATCCCGCTGCTGTCCGCGGCGATGGACAAGGTGACCGAGTCCCGCATGGCGATCGCGATGGCGCGCCTCGGCGGCGTCGGCGTGCTGCACCGCAACCTCTCCGTCGAGGACCAGGTCAACCAGGTCGACCTGGTGAAGCGGTCCGAGTCCGGCATGGTCACCGACCCGATCACGGTGCACCCCGAGGCCACGCTCGCCGACGCGGACGCGCTGTGCGCCAAGTTCCGCATCAGCGGTGTCCCGGTCACCGACCCGGCCGGCAAGCTGCTGGGCATCGTCACCAACCGTGACATGGCCTTCGAGAGCGACCGCACGCGCCAGGTCCGCGAGGTCATGACGCCGATGCCGCTGGTCACCGGCAAGGTCGGCACCTCCGGCGTCGAGGCGATGGAGCTGCTGCGCAAGCACAAGATCGAGAAGCTTCCGCTGGTCGACGAGGCGGGCATCCTCAAGGGCCTGATCACGGTCAAGGACTTCGTCAAGGCGGAGCAGTACCCCAACGCCGCCAAGGACTCCGAGGGCCGGCTGCTCGTCGGTGCCGCCGTCGGCGCCAGCCCCGAGGCGCTGGAGCGCGCCGCGGCGCTCGCCGAGGCCGGTGTGGACTTCCTGGTCGTCGACACCTCGCACGGCCACAACAGCAACGCCCTCAGCTGGATGTCGAAGATCAAGTCCAGCGTGAACGTGGACGTGATCGGCGGCAACGTCGCCACCCGTGACGGCGCCCAGGCGCTGATCGACGCCGGTGTCGACGGCATCAAGGTCGGTGTCGGCCCGGGCTCGATCTGCACCACCCGGGTGGTCGCCGGTATCGGTGTCCCGCAGGTCACCGCCATCTACGAGGCCTCCCTCGCTGCTCGCCCGGCGGGCATCCCGCTGATCGGCGACGGCGGTCTGCAGTACTCCGGCGACATCGGCAAGGCGCTCGCCGCCGGCGCCGACACGGTCATGCTGGGCAGCCTGCTCGCGGGCTGTGAGGAGTCCCCGGGCGAGCTGCTCTTCATCAACGGCAAGCAGTTCAAGTCGTACCGCGGCATGGGCTCGCTGGGTGCCATGCAGTCCCGCGGCCAGGGCAGGTCCTACTCGAAGGACCGCTACTTCCAGGCCGAGGTCGCCACCGACGACAAGCTCGTGCCCGAGGGCGTCGAGGGCCAGGTGCCCTACCGCGGCCCGCTGGCCAACGTCCTGCACCAGCTCGTCGGCGGCCTGCGCCAGACCATGGGCTACGTGGGCGCCGCCACCATCGAGGAGATGGAGTCCAAGGGCCGCTTCGTGCGGATCACCTCGGCGGGCCTGAAGGAGAGCCACCCGCACGACATCCAGATGACGGTCGAGGCGCCGAACTACAGCGCCAAGCGGTGACGCGTCCGCGCGCGTGACATGGCCGAGGGCGGCCCCGGAGCTTCCGGGGCCGCCCTCGGCGCACCTGCCAAGCGGCGCCGCCGTGGCCGTCGGCGATACTGGAAGACGCTGAAACGCAGAGGGAAAGGCCACAGACGTGACTGAGATCGAGATCGGGCGCGGCAAGCGCGGCCGCCGGGCGTACGCCTTCGACGACATCGCCGTCGTCCCCAGCCGCCGTACGCGGGACCCGAAGGAGGTCTCGATCGCCTGGCAGATCGACGCCTACCGCTTCGAGCTGCCCTTCCTGGCCGCCCCCATGGACTCGGTCGTCTCCCCGGCCACCGCGATCCGCATCGGTGAGCTCGGCGGCCTGGGCGTGCTCAACCTCGAAGGCCTGTGGACGCGGCACGAGGACCCGCAGCCGCTGCTCGACGAGATCGCCGGGCTGGACGCGGAGTCGGCCACCCGCCGCCTCCAGGAGATCTACGCGGCTCCCATCAAGGAGGAGCTGATCGGCGCGCGCATCAAGGAGGTGCGCGACTCCGGCGTGGTCACGGCGGCCGCGCTCTCCCCGCAGCGCACCGCCCAGTTCTCCAAGGCGGTCGTGGACGCGGGCGTGGACATCTTCGTCATCCGCGGTACGACGGTCTCCGCGGAGCACGTCTCGTCCTCGCACGAGCCGCTGAACCTGAAGCAGTTCATCTACGAGCTGGACGTCCCGGTGATCGTCGGCGGCTGCGCCACCTACACCGCCGCCCTGCACCTGATGCGCACCGGCGCGGCCGGCGTCCTGGTCGGCTTCGGCGGCGGCGCCGCGCACACCACGCGCAACGTGCTCGGCATCCAGGTCCCGATGGCCACCGCCGTCGCCGACGTGGCCGCGGCCCGCCGCGACTACATGGACGAGTCCGGCGGCCGGTACGTGCACGTGATCGCGGACGGCGGTGTCGGCTGGTCCGGCGACCTCCCGAAGGCGATCGCCTGCGGCGCCGACTCCGTGATGATGGGCTCCCCGCTCGCCCGTGCCACGGACGCGCCCGGCAAGGGCCACCACTGGGGCATGGAGGCGGTCAACGAGGAGCTGCCCCGCGGCAAGAAGGTCGACCTGGGCACGGTCGGCACGATCGAGGAGATCCTCACCGGCCCGTCCCACACCCCGGACGGCTCGATGAACTTCTTCGGCGCCCTGCGCCGCGCCATGGCCACCACCGGCTACAGCGAGCTCAAGGAGTTCCAGCGGGTCGAGGTCACGGTGGCGGACAGCCAGCACAAGCGCTGACCCGTACGACGCGAAGGGCCCGTCCACCGGTGCGGTGGGCGGGCCCTTTCCCTTGCGGGGGAGGCGTTACGCGGCGGCCTTGCGGGCGCCGGAGAACGCGGCGAACGCGGCGATGCCGAAGAAGGCGAAGGTGAGCGGGTCCGCGTCCTTCTTCCAGAGCTCCTGGACGCCGTCGAAGTGATCGAAGAACACCTCGGAGAAGTTCAGGTGGAAGTGGTCGGCGATCATCATCGCGTCGCCGACCAGCTGGCCGAGGTAGACGGCGCCCAGCGCGAGGACGGCGCTGACGATGGCGATGGCGGGGTTACGGCCGCCGATCTTGCCGGCCGCGGCACCGATCACGTAGCCGACACCGATCGCGGCCCAGCCGATCTCGTGCTCGGTGAGACCGATGACGACGCCGTAGAGGGCGGCCGCGACCAGGGTGCCGGCGACCGCGGCCACCAGGCCGAGGACGAGGTTGTCCCGGCCGGGCGCGGGCGGCGCCGGCGGGGCGAACGCGCCCGGCTGCGGGGCGTACGGCGCACCCGGCGCCGGAGCGCCCGGCGCGTCCGGAGCGCCGGCGGGTGCCTGCTGGGCGTACGGGTTGCCGTCGACCGGACCGGGCTGCGGCGGCTGCGGCGCTGACTGGCTCATGACAGGAATCCCCCCACGGGACAAGGCAAACCGGCCGCAGAGGCCGGTTGGAAAGCTGGATGGTGGGTCGAAGCGGCGTAGGCACGCCTGTGCGACGACTGGGGGAGATTAACAGGCACCACCGACAACGCCCCCGGGTTTTCCCGTTCAGAGCCGGTGCGCGGCCCCCGTCGGCGTCGCCCCGCGCGTGTCCAGCAGCAGCTGCGCCTTCACGGAAAGCCCCTGCATGTCGTACGTCCGGTGCTGCTGGAGCAGGATCGTCAGGTCGGCGTCGGCCGCCGCCTCGTAGAGGGAGTCCGCGCGCGGGACCGGGCGGCCCAGGACGCTCCAGGAGGCCACGTGCGGGTCGTGGTAGCTGACGGAGGCGCCCAGTTCCATCAGCTGGATCGCGAGCTCCTGGGCGGGGGTGCCCTGCAGATCGGCGAGGTCGGCCTTGTAGGTGATGCCCAGCAGCAGCACGCGCGCGCCGCGGGCCGACTTCCCGTGCTCGTTGAGGAGCGCCGCGGCGCGCTGGACGACGTACCTGGGCATGCGGCTGTTGACCTGCTGGGCCAGTTCCACCATGCGCAGGGTGCGCCCCGGGGTGTTCGTCAGGTCCTGCGGGACGCCGTGGCCGCCGACGCCGGGGCCCGGCCGGAACGCCTGAAAGCCGAACGGCTTGGTCTCCGCGCAACGGATGACGTCCCACAGGTCGACGCCCAAGTCGTGGCACAGGACGGCCATCTCGTTGACGAGCGCGATGTTGACGTGCCGGAAGTTCGTCTCCAGGAGCTGCACCGTCTCCGCCTCGCGCAGCCCGCGCGCGCGGACCACCTTGTCGGTGAGGCGCGCGTAGAAGGCGGCCGCGGACTCGGTGCAGGCCGGGGTGAGGCCGCCGATCACCCTGGGGGTGTTGCCCGGGGTGAAGTCGCGGTTGCCGAGGTCGACGCGGCTGGGCGAGTAGGCCAGGTGGAAGTCGCGGCCCGCGCGCAGCCCCGAGCCCTTCTCCAGCAGGGGACGCAGGAACTCCTCGGTCGTGCCCGGGTGCACGGGCGACTCCAGGATGACGGTCGTGTGCGGGCGCAGCCGCTCGGCCAGGGTGCGGGCGGCCGCCTCCACCTGGGCGAGGTCGAGTCCGCCGTCCGCGCCGCGCGGGGTCGGCGCGCAGATCACCGCGGTGCGCACCCGCCCCAGCCCGGAGGGGTCGGTGGCCTGCCGGAAGCCCTTGGCGAGCATCCGGCGCAGTTCGGCGGGACTGAGGGAGCCGGCCTCGGGCCCGGTGGCGTAACCGACCGTGGGGATGCCGGCGGCCACGGCGGCCTGGGCGAGGGGCAGGCCGTAGGGACCGAGGCCGATGACGGCGAGGTCTGCGGGCATGGCGGGGGGCCGTCCTTCCCAGTAACCGACGCGGGGCAGGTGCGCAAGCCCTGTGGACAGGAGGGACCAGCGCACTGTCAGACTAGGAGTAAATATGACCGTTTTGCGGGATTGATTTCTTGTGTCGTCTCGTGGTCTTCCGCTGGTCATGAGTCTGTTGTCCACAGGCTGGGGGCGAGTGGTGGCTGAAGTCGGGCAAGCCGGTCAGAATTTGGGCAGGGGGTAGACGAACCGGGCTTCGCCCACCGGGTGCGGCCGACGCGACCGATGTGATCGACAGCGGGAGGCAGCGGTGAGGACAGCGACACTGGGACCGGCGCAGCGCGCCGAGTCACTGGCGGCCATGGCCGAGCGCGAGCTGGACGTACTGGTCGTGGGTGGCGGAGTGGTGGGCGCCGGAACCGCGCTGGACGCGGCGACCCGTGGCCTGTCCACCGGGCTGGTCGAGGCCCGTGACTGGGCGTCCGGCACCTCCAGCAGGTCGAGCAAGCTGATCCACGGCGGACTGCGCTATCTGGAGATGCTCGACTTCGCCCTCGTCCGCGAGGCCCTCAAGGAACGCGGCCTGCTGCTCGAACGCCTCGCCCCGCACCTGGTCAAGCCCGTCCCGTTCCTCTACCCGCTCCAGCACAAGGGCTGGGAGCGCCTGTACGCCGGTTCGGGCGTCGCGCTCTACGACACCATGTCGATGGCCCGCGGCCACGGCCGGGGACTTCCCATGCACCGCCACCTGAGCCGCCTTCAGGCCCTGCGCGTGGCCCCCGCCCTGCGCAAGGACGCCCTCGTCGGCGCGCTCCAGTACTACGACGCCCAGATGGACGACGCGCGCTATGTGGCGACGCTGGTGCGCACGGCGGTGTCGTACGGCGCGAAGGCCGCCAACCGCGCGCGCGTGACCGGCTTCCTGCGCGAGGGCGAACGGGTCGTCGGCGCCCGGGTGCAGGACGTGGAGGGCGGCGGCGAGTACCAGATCCACGCCAAGCAGATCGTCAACGCCACCGGCGTGTGGACCGACGACACCCAGGCGATGGTGGGGGAGCGGGGACAGTTCCACGTCCGCGCCTCCAAGGGCATCCACCTGGTCGTCCCCAAGGACCGCATCCACTCCACCACCGGGCTGATCCTGCGCACCGAAAAGTCCGTCCTGTTCGTCATCCCGTGGGGCCGCCACTGGATCGTCGGTACGACCGACACCGACTGGGACCTGGACAAGGCCCACCCGGCCGCGTCCAGCGCCGACATCGACTACGTGCTGGAACACGTGAACTCGGTGCTCGCGGTGCCCCTTTCCCGCGACGACGTCCAGGGTGTGTACGCGGGACTGCGGCCGCTGCTCGCCGGTGAGTCCGACGCCACCAGCAAGTTGTCCCGCGAGCACACGGTGGCCCATCCTGCGCCGGGCCTCGTGGTCGTCGCCGGCGGCAAGTACACGACGTACCGGGTGATGGCCAAGGACGCGGTCGACGAGGCGGTGCACGGCCTCGACATGCGCGTCGCCGAATGCGTCACCGAGGAGATCCCGCTGCTGGGCGCGGAGGGCTACCGGGCGATGTGGAACGCGCGGGCGCGGATCGCCGCGCGCACCGGGCTGCACGTGGTGCGCGTGGAGCATCTGCTGAACCGGTTCGGCTCGATGGCGGAGGAGGTCCTCGACCTCATCGCCTCCGACCCCTCGCTGGGTGAGCCGTTGCAGGCCGCCGACGACTATCTGCGCGCGGAGGTCGTGTACGCCGCCTCGCACGAGGGTGCCCGGCACCTGGACGACGTGCTCACCCGCCGCACCCGCATCTCCATCGAGACCTTCGACCGCGGCACCCGCAGCGCGCGCGAGGCCGCCGAGCTGATGGCACCCGTCCTCGGCTGGGACAAGGACCAGATCGAGCGCGAGGTCGAGCACTACGAGAAGCGGGTGGAGGCCGAGCGCGAGTCCCAGCTCCAGCCGGACGACCAGACGGCGGACGCGGCGCGGTTGGGCGCGCCGGACATCGTGCCGCTCTGAGCCGTCGCGCGGGGCTTTCACTCGTACGAGTGCCGTGAAGCGGGATATTCGTTCGGAATTGGCTCGTTCTACGGGGTGCGAGGGCGGAACTCGGAAGCGAGCGGGACGGGTTCGAAGGGCGGGTCCGCGCTCGCGCTCATGTCCGCCGGTGCCCGTGCATACGCGGAAGGTGACGACAGCCCCGCGGCGCGGGTCCGCCGGAGGGCGACGGGCACCCTGGGCGCTGGGCACTTGTCGGGTGAGGGACAATGGAGGCTCTGTCAGGGCGGGTTGCATGAGGGGACGCATGTCGGAGGCGGAGCGGGCGGGGACATCCCGTCAGGACACTCGTCAGGACAAGAGCGAGCGTCTTCTCGCCGGTCGGTACCGGCTGGGGGACGTGCTCGGCCGGGGCGGCATGGGCACGGTCTGGCGAGCCGAGGACGAGACCCTCGGCCGGACGGTCGCGGTCAAGGAGCTGCGCTTCCCGTCGAACATCGACGACGACGAGAAGCGGCGCCTGATCACGCGCACCCTGCGCGAGGCCAAGGCGATCGCCCGGATCCGCAACAACAGCGCGGTGACGGTCTTCGACGTGGTCGACGAGGACGACCGGCCGTGGATCGTGATGGAACTCGTCGAGGGCAAGTCGCTCGCCGAGGTCATCCGGGAGGACGGCCTGCTGGAGCCGCGGCGCGCCGCCGAGGTCGGGCTCGCCATCCTCGACGTGCTGCGTTCCGCCCACCGCGAGGGCATCCTGCACCGTGACGTCAAACCGTCCAACGTGCTCATCGCCGAGGACGGCCGGGTCGTGCTCACCGACTTCGGCATCGCGCAGGTCGAGGGCGACCCGTCCATCACCTCCACCGGCATGCTCGTCGGCGCCCCCTCCTACATCTCCCCGGAACGCGCCCGGGGCCACAAGCCGGGACCGGCCGCCGACCTGTGGTCGCTCGGCGGTCTGCTGTACGCGTCGGTCGAGGGTGTGCCGCCGTACGACAAGGGGTCGGCGATCGCGACGCTGACCGCCGTCATGACCGAGCCCCTGGAGGAGCCCAAGAACGCGGGCCCGCTCCGGGACGTCATCTACGGCCTGCTCACCAAGGACCCGGCCAAGCGGCTCGACGACGCGGGCGCCCGTGCCCTGCTCGACACGGTGCTCCGCGCGCCCGAGCCGCAGGAGTTGGACGCGACGCGGGTCGTGCCGCTGCCGGGCCAGCCCGACGGATCCAAGGGCAAGGGCAAGGGCGGTGCGGACGAGGACGGTTCGGCCGGGGGCAAGCGGGGCGAGGAGGCCGCGGAGAAGCTGCGCGGCGCGCTGCGTTCCGTGCGCAAGGCTGCCGGGGCCGCCACCTCGGCGGCGGCGACGCGCACGAAGAGCGGCAGTGGCGGCGCGGGTGTGGAGAGCGCGAACGCCTCTGGTGCCGGCGGGAGTCCGGCCGCCGGGGGCGTGAGCGCCGGTGGTGCCGGTGCGGGCGCGGACGCCGGGCGTTCGGGTTCCGCGGCAGTGGCCGGGCCCCGGGTGCCGGGCGGCACCTCCTCCGCGGGCTCGGCCTCGGCTCCGGCGTCGGGGGGTGCGCAGGGCGCCGACTCCGCGAGCGGAAAGCCGAGTTCGGGGTGGCCCGTGGTGCCGCCGCCGGATCTGCCGCCGCGGCCGGTGCCCAAGGCGCCGCTCACCGATGTGGTGCCGAAGCGGACGCTGATGATCATCGCGGTGGTGGTCGTGCTCGCCGTGCTCGGCACCGTGCTGGCCATCGTGTTCAACGGTGACGATGACAACGGCTCGAAGGGCTCCAAGGGGGCTAAGGGCGGCGGCGGTTCGAAGGCCGTGGCGTCGGCGAGCGCGAGCCCCGAGACCAAGAAGGACAAGGGCGCCGGCACGGACGGTGACGGTTCGCCGGCCGCCACGGCGGGTTCGGACACCGGGGCGACGCCGGGGAAGGCGAACGCGTCGGAGGACGGCGACCAGGGTGCCTCCGACTCCGGCGGCGGGCGCGCGTCGGCGGTGTCGACGTACCGGGGCGGCCAGGGGTACTCGATCGGGCTGCCCAAGGGGTGGTCGTACCAGTCCACCGGCCGCGCCGGTGACCGGTACACAGGGCCACACGGGCAGAAGTTGCTTGTCGGATGGACAAGTGCTCCCAAGAACGACCCGGTTGCGGACTGGAGGAGCCAGGAAGGTTCCATGGTGCGCGCCCAGTACCAGAGGATCCGCATAGAGAAGGTCGACTACCGCGGCTGGAACACGGCCGACTGGGAGTTCACCTACGTCGAGGACGGCACCAAGTACCGTTCCGTCGACCGGGGTTTTGTGGTGAGCGGCCACCTCGGTTACGGGCTGATGTACACCGCGCAGGCCGCGGACTGGCACAGCGGCCTGCGCGAAGACACCTGGAAGACGTTTACGAAGTCCTTTGAGCCCAAGAAGTGAGCTGTGTGCTCCTGTTCGGGCCTCACAGGCCGTACGGGTGGGGAGACGCGCGCCGTCCTCTTGCGTCAGATCAGAGAGAACTGCCCGACACGGCGTCAGGGCCGTTCCCGTGCAGTAGTTCCCCGGTACCCGCGTCGACAAGCACGGAGACAGGGTTGTAGGAATTACTGGCGTCACCCTGGCGGCTATAGGTGAAGTCCCACACAGTCCGCCAATTGGCGCCTTCCTTGATCAGCCTGAGCTGGGTTGCAGAAAGATGCGAATGGCGAGGGACATGCGATACAGCGGTCTTTGATGCGTCTGCCTGCGAGACCCTGGCCCGTGGGATCCGATCAGGAACGCGGGTGTCCTGGGCCTCCAGTTGCATAAGGCGGCCATCCTTGGAGAACGTGACGGCGAAATGCAGGGGCATGATGACGCCATCCCGCCTCTGTCGGTATGTAACTCGCCATGCTCCGCGGAACTGAGGATCCGTGTCGGCGGAGACTTCTGTGGCGGCGGAAGCCCAAGGAAAATTACTGGAAACCAGCTTGGCGGCGAGGATTTTGGCCTGCGTTCGGCTATCGATTCCTGTGTGGTTCGAGTAACCCTTGAGGGGTATTCCCGTGCTGCTCCAGAGCTGGTGGATCTTCGCGTCCGGCCAGGAAAATTCAGCGTTTCCGTTCTTCCAGGAGGCGACGAGGGTGCGCTGGCCCGTCCCGTAGTCATTGGGGAGATTCGAAATCTGTGTTCTCGTCACATGAATTTTATCGGACAGCGCCTCAAGGGCGTGAGAAACAGAACTCTCCTGACTGGAGCTCGCTTCCGATATCGGCGTGCTCGAGTCCACGAAAACTATCGTCGAGGTAAAGAGCCCGGCGATCGCCACCACTCCCATGACGGCGCCGATCACCAACAGTCCCCGGCTGCCGCCCGAAGCATTCACTATCTCCCTGGACGGGCTGTTCCGCAGCAGCGAAATCACGATGAGGCAGACTGTACCGAGCAGTGCGCCAAGGGTGTTCGCGATGAAATCGTTGCTGTCGCAGGCGCGCCCGATCCCAGGAAGAGCTGACTGAGTGAACTCGATGGCCATCGAGAGGGTCGAGGCCACGGCCACGGAGCTGGCGTACGAAGCACCGGCCAGAGTCAAGAAGAGGCCCACGGGGGCGAACAG
The DNA here is from genome assembly GCF_021538895.1 of Streptomyces olivochromogenes. Lineage (GTDB taxonomy): Bacteria > Actinomycetota > Actinomycetes > Streptomycetales > Streptomycetaceae > Streptomyces > Streptomyces olivochromogenes_A. The sequence goes on from NZ_JADDRL010000134.1 coordinate 19,111, forward strand.
AGCGACGTTGAGCAGCCATTGCTCGGTGCCAACGGACTGAAGGAAATCCTTGCTGATCGTACATGTGCCGGAATAGCCCGAAGAGCCCTTCGCCGGTGTGAGGGTTGCGGCGAGGGCGATGCCCACGCCTGCGCCCGCCAATGCCCAGGAGAAGCGCTTCGAATGGTTGATCCGATGGCCGAGCAGAAAACCGGCGAGTGCGAGCACTGAAGAACTCGTCACCAGGAGAACAACCAGAAGAGGCTGCGCGGAGAATATAGCCGTGATCATGTAAGCACCCTTGTATGCAATGGGGCTGAACGGAGAGTGAGTCTTCCGTTCAGCCCCGCACCGCTTTACCGACAGCCTGTCAGTGCGTCAGCCGTAGTACTCGGAGATCGACTGCGGCGGCGTCGCAAACTGGCCCTGACCCTGCACCTGGATCAGGCCCGTCACGTTGACGGTACGGTCGAAGGGCACATTGTCGAAGTACTTTCGGTACGTGTGCCCGGAGGAAAGGCTGCTGTAGCTGCCGGCCCACACCGTTCCACCCGGAGAGGAGAAGCCGCCCTTGACGTATATGGTGGAACCGGAGAACTTGCTGTAGTCCACCTCGATCTTACGGGTGTTCGTGTAGCCGTCGGACGAGTGGTAAATGCGAATGCAAAGGTCGCCGTTGCTGAGCGTGGTGCACTCATAACCCTTGCCGCCCCAGGCGCTTGCCTCGCCGGCGCCGAACGTCAGAGGGAGAAGCGAGAGGGCGACACCGCTGACCAGCAGTCGCATTGCCTTTTTCATGCGTGCTCCAAATCAAAGAGGCGCTGTTGTTGTGCGGGCCGAACATTACAGGCTAGTGGCCTGAAATTGAAATGGCCTCTTGATGGCCTTTTGAGAGAGAAGTTCCTCATTGTCTTCGCCGGATCAAGGATCGTCGAATGGTCAATGAAAAGCGGAAGCTCTTAATCCGATAAACCCTCGGTCGGCCCCGCGGCGGGCCTGGTGTGGCGGTGAAGCGGGATGCCCCCCGGCTGCGGCGCTGAAGGATGCGGACGAGGCTCGCGAGGTCCGGCCCCGGAGCTGGGCTACGGTTGAAGGCGCGAGAATCCGTCATCCCCTCAATGCAGCTTGCCTCCGGCACGTATCGTGAGTAGTTGCGGACCGTACGCATCCAGGTATGGGTACGGAACGGGCCGCGAGGCGAACGGATTTGACCAACCGGGCGGCCGGGGGAGGCAACGTGGACGACTATGCGGGTCGGGTGCTCGCCGACCGCTACCGCCTGCCGCTGCCGCCCACCGACGAGTACGAACTCACCGAGACCCGGGCCTTCGACACCTACAGCGGACAGGAAGTCCTGGTACGGCAGGTGCCGTTGCCGGAGGTCGTCGAGGCGGAGGTGCTCGACGCCGACGGGCTGCCCGAGGGTTTCACGGCGCGTGACCGTGCCGGGCCTCGGCCGCCGACGGCACGGGAGGCGACGCGACGGCCCGCCGACCCGGCGGTGCGGCGCGCGGTGGACGCCGCGCAGGCCGCGGCCCGCATCCCCGATCATCCACGGCTCGACCAGGTCTTCGACGTGTTCGCCGAGGGCGGCTCGCTGTGGGTCGTCAGCGAGCTCGTGGCCGCGCGTCCGCTGGCCGCGCTGCTCGCCGAGAAGCCGCTGACGCCGTACCGGGCGGCCGAGGTCGCCTCCGACGTGCTGATGGCACTGCGTGTGCTGCACGCCCATGGCTGGGTCCACCGCAACATCACCGCCCGCACGGTCCTCGTCTGCGACGACGGCCGCGTGATGCTGACCGGTCTCGCGGTCGGGGCGGCGGAGGAGGCGCTGTGCGGCTACGACCCGGTACCGGCCCAGGACGGGCCCGCGGGAGCGCCCGGGGAGGGTGACGCCGGGCAGTACGGGCTCGACGGGCCGGGCGGCCCCGGCGACGACGGCCGCTTGCGCGGCGCGGGTGCCCCGGGCGGTGCCGGTGCTCCGGGTACTCCCGTCAGCCCCGGCGGGCTCGGTCGGCCCGGCAGGCGGGGCGGACCCGTCGGCTTCGGCGGGGCGGGTCCCGTGGGGCAGGGCGGTTCCGGGGGGCCGGGTGCCGGTGCCGTGGATCCCGAGGCCGCCCGGCGTGCCGCGATTCAGGCGCGGGCGGCCGGGCAGGTGCCGGGGCCCGGAGCGGACGGGGCCGGCGAGGCCGGGACCACGGGGACGCAGAGCCGTTGGGCGTTGGAGAGCGGCGGGGACATCCGGGCCCAGCGCGCCGGGGCGATCGCCGCGTATCGTGCGGGCGCGCGTGCCGCGGCCCGGGTGCAGGAGGCCCAGCAGAACGGGTACGCCGCGCTGCCCGGAGCCCGCCCGCCCGCCGAGGACGACACCGACGCCGGCGCGAACGGCTCGGCCCAGTCGTACGCTTCCGGCGGGCGCGCGGATCAGGACCACCGGACCAGCGCCGCGCCCCCCGGCCAGATCGCCGACCCCTACGGCGTGCACGCCGCTCCCTGGCACGGAGCGTCACCACGCACCGGCCCCGCAGGCACCCCGCCGGCCGTCGACGGCGGCCCACGGCGAACGGCGCTCCCGGCGGGCGGAACCGACCCGGGCACCCACGGCGCCGACACCGGCCCCATGCCCGGCCTCGACGCGGACGGCATGCTCCCCGCTCCCGTCCTTCCCTCGCAGGCGGGCCGCCCCCGCGTCGGGCGCGCGGCCGGTGCGGGTTCCGCGCCCGCGCCCGGTGCCGACGGCCTGCCCCTGCCTCCGAACGCCGTCGCCCCGAACACCGACGCGAACTCGCACACCGGCGCTCACACCGGCGCCGGCACCCACACCCGCACCCCGCACCCCCCGGCCCGCTGGGACGACCCCGCCGTCGGGCACCCTCCTCGCCGCGGTCCCGCCACCGCGCTCGCCGCCGAGCGGGCTCGGCATGTGCGGATGACCGTGGTGGGGCCGGTGACCGAGCGGTGGGCGCCGGAGCAGGCCGGGCCGGTGCACGAGAACTGGCAGTTGGCGGCGCCGATCGGGCCCTCGACCGACCTGTGGGCGCTCGGCGCGCTGCTCTTCCGGGCCGTACAGGGACACGCGCCGTATCCGGAGGAGTCGACCGCCGAGCTGGTGCAGTTGGTGTGCGCGGAGCCGCCCGCCTTCGCGGAGGAGTGCGGACCGCTGCGGCCGGTGGTGGAGTCGCTGCTGCGCCAGGACCCCACCGACCGGCTGGACTTCGAGGAACTGCGCGGCTGGCTGCGCTCGCTGGTGCGCTCCGCGCCCGAGCCGGAGGCGGGCACGCATGTCATCGCCGCGCCGCCCGCCGACCCGAGCCGGCTGCCGATCGTGCGCCGGCGCGGCGAACTGGTGCGCAGGCGGCGTGCCGGCCTGCCCGCGACCAGCCCGCACGGCCGGCACAAGCGGGCCCGGCAGGAGGCGAAGTCCCCGCGCAGCCTGGGCCGTACGCTCCTGCTGCTGATCCTGCTCCTGTTGGCGGGCGCGGTCGCGTACGCCATGCTGTTCATGCCGAAGGCACACCGCGACGGCGCGGCGAGCGGCGACCGCACGGGGTCCGCCGGCGCGGCGAGTCCGGCACCTTCAGGCGCCGCGCACTCGGCCAAGCCGTCCGAGCCGAGCGGGCAGAGCTCGCCGAGCACCGACCCGGACCCGTCCCAGTCGGCCCCCTCGACCGAGACGCAGACCACCGGCGACCCCTCCGTCGCCGACGGCTTCACCCTGCGCAAGGACCCCGAGGGCTTCCGGCTCGCCGTCGCCAAGGGCTGGGACCGCACGCCCAAGAACGGACTCGGGCAGGTGGTGTACGCGCACGGTGACTTCGAGCTCATCGTCGTACCGGGGCGGGACGGCGCGTCGAAGTACGGCAGCGACCCCATGGCCTACCAGCGGGACAAGGAGAACGAGCTGCAGCCCTACCGCGACTCCAGCTGGGCCACGGCCACCGGCCTCAGAACCATAGAGGTGGGCGGACGGACCATGGCGGAGGGGCAGTTCACCTGGACCGACACCCAGGGACACGACCTGTTCGTCCGCAACATCGCGATCCTGCTCGACGGCCGCTACCACGTGGTTCAGGTCCGTGGCCCGGAGGCCCAGCGGGACGAGGTGACCCGGCTCTACGAGCAGGCTTCGGCGACCTACCAGTACTCCGGTTGAACCGGTCCGCCCCCACTTGCGTCCTTTCCTCGGGAGGCGACAACCGTCACAGTGCGGTTTCCTTGGCACCCCCCTGGTTCCCAGTCGGGAACCAGATCCTTAGTCTGACCCTGTCAAGAGCATTGCGGGGCAACGTGAATCAGATGCAGGGCCTGCTCATCGCGGGCCGCTACCGGCTGGCCGACTCCATCGGCAGCGGCGGCATGGGCCGGGTGTGGCGCGCCCACGACGAGGTGCTGCACCGTGCTGTCGCCATCAAGGAGTTGACCGCGGCGCTCTATGTGTCCGACAGCGACCAGGCCGTTCTCCTGGCGCGCACCCGGTCCGAGGCCCGCGCCGCCGCGCGCATCAACCACTCCGCCGTCGTGACCATTCACGACGTACTGGAACACGACGGCCGTCCGTGGATCGTCATGGAGCTGGTCGAGGGCAACTCGCTGGCCGACGAGGTCAAGGAGAGCGGACGGGTCGAGGCGCGCGAGGCCGCGCGCATCGGGCTGTGGGTGCTGCGGGCGCTGCGCGCCGCGCACTCCGCCGGCGTACTGCACCGTGACGTCAAGCCGGGCAACGTCCTGATAGGCCAGGACGGCCGGGTCCTGCTCACCGACTTCGGCATCGCCCAGATCGAGGGCGACACCACCATCACCCGTACGGGAGAGGTCGTCGGCTCGGTCGACTACCTCGCGCCCGAGCGGGTACGCGGCCACGACCCGGGCCCGTCCTCCGACCTGTGGGCGCTCGGCGCCACGCTGTACACGGCGGTGGAGGGCCGCTCGCCGTTCCGCCGCACCTCGCCGATCAGCACCATGCAGGCGGTCGTCGAGGAGGAGGCCGCCGAGCCGCAGCACGCCGGTCCGCTCGGGTCCGTCATCACCGCCCTGTTGCGCAAGGATCCGGCCCATCGGCCGAGCGCGGAGCAGGCCGAGCAGATGCTCGCCGAGGCGGCGGAGGGCCGCCGGCCGAGCGCGGCGCAGGCGTTCGTGCCGACCCAGAACCTGGGTCCGGACGCGGAGAGCCGGACCGGGTACGGCTCCGGTTCCGGATCCGGCACGGGGACCGGCCCTCAGTACACCTCCGGAACCGGCTTCCCGTACGGCGGCGAGACGGCGACGCCGACGCCGTCGCACGCCTCCGCGACGCCGACGGTGATCGGACCCCCGGCCGCCCC
>NZ_JADDRL010000135.1 GCF_021538895.1 Streptomyces olivochromogenes
CACACAGGAGTCCTGCGGTGAGCGCTCCGACCACTCTTCGGCGGGTAGTGCGGGTGTGAGGGTGACGCATCGTTACGTTTCCTCCGACTCGCGACAGTGGGATGACGGCATGTGCGCGTCATCGGTGCGCGTTTACGGTAGGACGTGTTGGACTGTGGTGGAAGGGGTGCGGTAACGTTGGTTCGATATCCCGTCAAAACCCTTGACGGCGAGGCCGGTTGAGAGTGAGATCCAACCCGCGCGTTCGGTTGTGTTGAATCGCACCCCGGGAAGGGGCAAGGGAACAGACCTGGTTGGGCCTGTTCGCCCTGCGCCCTCGGGTGTGGCAGGACATCGGATGTTCCGACGCGATCACCTGGCGACGCGGACCGCACGCCGGGTCAGTGGAACTCGTGGACGACCTCGATGGTGCCGACGATGTGGGCGTTGAACTCGTCCAGCTCCTCGGCGGGCACCCACAGTTCGAGGATCGTCTCGCCGCCCGCCTGCTGGACGGGATAGCGGCCGAGGAACTCCGAGTCGACCTCGAAGCGCGTCACGAATCCGGCGCCGTCGTGCTTGACGTTCCAGTCCCGGGCGATCCTGATCGCGTAGTCCTCGTTGAGGACCGGATAGAAGATCGGCTGCTCGGGCAGTCGCGGCGGCCAGGCGCGCCAGTCCAGCTCACGGACCAGGTCGAGCTCCTTGGGGCCCGTGGGGCGCCAGAGGGTCGTGGTCGGTCGGGGGCTGGTCATGGGAAGCGCCTTCGGGGTCGTGGGCCCGCGTGTTCCGGGCAGGCCTGGGGCTCGGACGATACCGGTGACATGATCATGTGGCCACGGGGTTTCGCCCCGGCCGACGGCCGCCGCCGAACCGCTCGGCGGTCGACCCCGAGCCGCTCGGCGGTCGAGCCCGAGCCGGGAACCGCGGTGATCCGCGTGACCCCCGACCGCCTGCGTAGTTGATCCGGGCATGAAGAAGCGCAGCATGCTCGCCATCGCCTCCCTGGCCACCGGATTCGTCGTGGCCGCCATCACCCCGTCCCACGGCACCGAGGACCACGCGCAAGGCGATCTGAACGTGTCGGACACCCTCGACACGGTCGGTCACCTGGTCAGCGAGGACAGCTTCGCCGTCGACCAGAACGCCCTGGGACAGGAGTAGGAAGGGACGAAAGGTGCCGCGCGGTGCCGGTGCCCCCGTCGCGGGGCACCGGCACGCCGCCGGTGGGCCCCCTCAACTGGGGCTGGTTTCCGTGGCAGTGTGGAGCGGGCAAGCCACTGGGGGCCAATAGAAGAGGGGGAGTCCGTGACGGTCGTCTGGATCAACGGCGCGTTCGGTGCGGGGAAGACCACCACCGCACGGGAACTGATCGAGCTGATCCCGAACAGCACGCTCTTCGACCCCGAGGTCATCGGGGGAGCACTCACGCACCTGCTGCCGCCCAAGCACCTCGCCGAGGTCGGCGACTTCCAGGACCTGCCGATGTGGCGACGGCTCGTGATCGACACGGCCGCCGCGATGCTCGCCGAGCTCGGCGGGACGCTCGTGGTCCCGATGACCCTGCTGCGCCAGGAGTACCGCGACGAGATCTTCGGCGGCCTCGCCGCCCGCCGCATCCCCGTCCGGCACCTCCTCCTCGCCCCGGCCGAAACGATCCTGCGGGAGCGGATAGCCGGGCGGGAGGTCCCGCCGGACCTTCCCGACGGCGAGATGCGCGTCCGCCAGTGGTCGTACGACCACATCGAGCCCTACCGCGCCGCCCTCGCCTCCTGGCTCACCGCCGACGCCCACCTCGTCGACACCAGCGCCCTCACCCCGTACGAGACGGCCGTTCGCATCGCCGAGGCCGTCGGCAGCGGCGACGTCGCCCCGTGCGACATCGTCCAGACCCCGGAACCCACCGCCGAGACCGTGGCGTCCGGGGTGCTCCTGTTCGACGAGCGGGACCGCTTCCTGCTCGTCGACCCCACCTACAAGGCCGGCTGGGAGTTCCCGGGCGGAGTCGTCGAGTCCGGGGAGGCCCCTGCCCGCGCCGGGATCCGCGAGGTCGCCGAGGAGACGGGCATCCGGCTGGAGGACGTACCGCGACTGCTCGTCGTGGACTGGGAACCGCCGGCGCCCCCCGGCTACGGCGGACTGCGGCTCCTCTTCGACGGCGGCCGCCTCGACGCGGCCGAGGCCGGCCGGCTGCTGCTGCCCGGGCCCGAACTGCGCGAGTGGCGCTTCGTCACCGAGCAGGAGGCCGCCGACCTGCTGCCGCCCGTGCGCTACGAGCGCCTGCGCTGGGCCCTGCGGGCCCGCGAGCGTGGTGCGGCGCTGTATCTGGAGGCGGGGATCCCGGTGGGCTGAGGCCCGGGACCGCGAGCGCGGCCACCGGCGGGGCGATGGGCCACCGGCAGGGACGCGTGGCCACCTGCGCGGCCCCGAGGTCACCGCCACGGCCCCGTGATCAGCCCGGCACCCCGTACGCGTCCGCCGCCTTCCTCAGTACCGCCGAGGCCCGCCCGACGACCGGATCGCCGTGACCGAAACAGGCCACCTCGGTGTCGAGCTCCGCCAGACGGCGGAACGACGCGAGGGTGCGGGCGCGGTCCAGGTTGAGGACGCCGGGCATGACCGAACCGGTCACGGGCGACGCGGCCACCGCGTCGCCCGTGAACAGCACACCGTGTTCCGGCAGATGGATCGCGATACTGCCGTCCGTGTGACCCGGGGCGTGGACCACGCGGGCGCCGCCGCCGAAGTCGAGGACGTCACCGTCGGACAGCTCGCCGACGCTGTCCGGGCGGACCGGGTCGCCCGGGGGCAGGTGCTCGGCCGCCGCGGCGTGGATCGGCAGCTCCCAGTCCTCGAAGACCGGCGGCGGCCCGGGGAGCTCACCGCGGACGAACGGGGCGTCCGACCGGTGCGCCAGCACCCGCGCGCCGCTCAGCGCGGCGAACTCGCCCGCCCCGCCCACGTGGTCCTCGTGGAAGTGGGTGAGCACGATCCGCCGTACGTCCGACGGGGCCCGCCCCAGCGCCGTGACCGCGTCGGCGATCGTCCGGCCGGCGCCGATCGTCCCGGCGTCGATCAGCGTCGACTCGTCGCCGTCGCGCCAGAGATAGGCCTGGCCGACCGGGAAGCGCAGGAGGTGGAGGCGGGGCAGGATCTCGATGACGTCCATGCGCCGACCGTAGGGAGGCCCCCGCCCGCGAGCGAGGGCCCTCGGCTGTCGGCAGAACGGTTCAGCCCGCCGCGTAGTTGCGCAGGAACAGCGCCTCCGCCACCGACAGCCGCTCCAACTCCTCGGGGGACACGCTCTCGTTGACCGCGTGGATCTGCGCCTCCGGCTCGCTCAGGCCGATCAGCAGGATCTCCGCCTCCGGGTACAGGCTCGCCAGGGTGTTGCACAGCGGGATCGAGCCGCCCTGACCGGCGTACTGCATCGTCTCGTCCGGGTAGGCGACCGCCATGGCCTCGGCCATCGCCTGGTACGCCGGGCTGTCGGTGTCGGCGCGGAACGCCTGACCCTGGCCGACCTGCTCGATCCGCGCCCGGGCGCCCCACGGCGTGTGCGCCTCCAGGTGGGCCTCCAGGAGCTTGGTCGCCTCGGACGCGTCCACGCCCGGCGGCACGCGCAGGCTGATCAGGGCGCGGGCGCTCGCCTGCACGGACGGGGTGGCGCCGACGACCGGCGGGCAGTCGATGCCGATGACCGTGACGGCCGGGCGGGCCCAGATCCGGTCGGCGACCGGGCCGTCGCCGATCAGCCCGACGCCGTCCAGCACCTTGGCGTCCTTGCGGAACTGCTCCTCGTCGTACTCCAGCCCCTCCCACCGGGTGTCGGGGGTGAGCCCGTCGACGGTCGTGGAGCCGTCCTCGGCGCGCAGCGAGTCCAGGACCCGGATCAGCGCGGCCAGGGCGTCCGGGGCGGCACCGCCGAACTGGCCGGAGTGCAGGTTGCCCGCGAGGGTGTCGATCTGCAGCCGGACCATGGTCATGCCGCGCAGGGTGGTGGTGACGGTCGGCAGGCCGACACGGAAGTTGCCCGCGTCGCCGATGACGATCGTGTCCGCCGTGAGCAGCTCGGGGTGCTGCTCGGCGTACCGCTCCAGGCCGCCCGTGCCCATCTCCTCCGAGCCCTCGGCGATCACCTTGACGTGCACCGGGACGCCGCCGTTCGCCTTCAGGGCGCGCAGCGCGAGCAGGTGCATGATCAGGCCGCCCTTGCAGTCGGCGGCACCGCGGCCGTACCAACGGCCGTCACGCTCGGTCAGTTCGAAGGGCGGGGTGGTCCAGGCGGCCTCGTCCAGCGGCGGCTGGACGTCGTAGTGGGCGTACAGCAGAACCGTCTTCGCGCCCGCGGGGCCGCGCAGGTGGCCGTAGACCGACTGCGTGCCGTCCGGGGTGTCGAGCAGGGCCACGTCCTCGAAGCCCTCGGCGCGCAGCGCGTCGGCGACCCAGTTCGCGGCGGCCTCGCTCTCGCTCCTCGGGAACTGGTCGAAGTCCGCCACCGACCTGAAGGCCACCAGCTCGGCGAGCTCGGCCTTCGCTCTGGGCAGCAGCGAGGCCACGGTCTCGGCGACCGGATTCGACGACATGGGCACGCTCCTCGTAGGTGCGACGTTGTACCTGTGGATACACCGATCCTCGCACAGTGGCCTGCGACGACAGCCGCCGTAGGATGCGGGGGACAGGTGCGGCAGACGGCTTTGATCGGAGCAGCGGACCATCGTGAGCGGCGAGAACTCTTCGGCGGACGACGTGCAGCGGATGTGGGACGTCGTCGTGGTGGGCGCGGGACCGGCGGGGGCCTCGGCGGCCTACGCGGCAGCGGTCACGGGACGGCGCGTGCTGTTGCTGGAGAAGGCCGAGCTGCCTCGCTACAAGACCTGCGGCGGAGGCATCATCGGCCCCTCGCGGGACGCGCTGCCGCCCGGCTTCGAGCTGCCGCTCAGGGACCGGGTGCACGCGGTCACCTTCTCGAACAACGGGCGCTTCACCCGTACCCGCCGTTCCAAGCAGATGCTGTTCGGGCTGATCAACCGGCCCGAGTTCGACCAGCAGCTCGTCGAGCACGCGCAGAAGGCCGGCGCCGAGCTGCGCACCGGCGTCACCGTGCAGCGGGTCGAGCAGCACGGATCGGCCGTGCCGGACCGGCGCACGGTCGCCGTCGTGCTGCAGGGCGGCGAGACCCTGCTCGCCCGGGCCGTGGTGGGCGCCGACGGCAGCGCCAGCAGGATAGGGGGACACGTCGGGGTCAAGCTGGACCAGGTCGACCTCGGCCTGGAGGCGGAGATCCCGGTGCCGCAGACGGTCGCCGAGGACTGGCAGGGCCGCGTCCTCATCGACTGGGGCCCGATGCCCGGCAGTTACGGCTGGGTCTTCCCCAAGGGCGACACGCTGACGGTCGGTGTGATCTCGGCGCGCGGCGAAGGCGCCGCCACCAAGCGGTACTTGGAGGACTTCATCGCCCGGCTCGGGCTCGCCGGCTTCGAACCGTCCATCTCCTCCGGGCACTTGACCCGGTGCCGGGCCGACGACTCGCCGCTGTCGCGCGGCCGGGTGCTGGTGTGCGGCGACGCGGCGGGGCTCCTGGAGCCGTGGACCCGCGAGGGCATCTCGTTCGCGCTGCGCTCGGGGCGGCTCGCGGGGGAGTGGGCGGTCCGGATCGCCGAGGCGCACGACGCCGTGGACACCCGACGCCAGGCCCTGAACTACGCGTTCGCGATCAAGGCGGGCCTGGGCGTCGAGATGAGCGTCGGCAAGCGGATGCTGGCGGCGTTCGAGCGCCGGCCCGGACTGTTCCACGCGGCCCTCACCGGATTCAGGCCCGCGTGGCGCGCCTTCCGGGACATCACGCGGGGCTCGACGTCCCTGGGCGAGCTGGTCCGCAGCCACCCCATGGCCCAGCGCGCCCTGACCGCGCTGGACCGGCGGCCGCCCGCCGCGGCGGAGGAGCCCGTCAGCTCTTGACGGTGACCCGGAAGACCGGGTGGTTGGGAGCGATGCGGCGCAGGTCGTCGTCGGGTGAGTCGGGGCCGACCCCGTCGAAGAAGATGCCGACCTCGGCCTTCCAGCGCTTGAGGTACGCGCGCAGCAGCGGGACCTTGTCCTCGTCGGCGATCTCGGTCGCGGTGAACACGTCCACGTTCTTGCCCAGCCGCAGCTCGCCGCCGCCGGCCGCGCGCATGTTGTGCGTCCACTGGACGTGGCCGCGCGGGGCGAGCAGGTACTGCTGTCCGTCCACGGTCAGCAGGTTCACGGGGGTGGTCCGCCACTCGCCGCTCTTGCGGCCGCGCACCGCCAGGACCCGGGAGCCCCACACGCTGAGGCCGCGACGGGTGAGCCAGGCGACGAAGCGGTTGAGGACGTTGACGGTGAACCAGCCGGGCTTCTTGACATGCGTGGACGTGGACATGGAGACCCCCTGAGAGTGGGAGAGCAGCGGCTGCACTCCCTATTCGGAGAGCAGTGCTCTCGCTGGAGAAGAGTGTGCCTGAGATCGGTGCTCGCAAGCAAGAGCAGCGCTCTCGATTGTGTGCACCGCTCTCGCTCCATGGCAGACTGCTCCCATGAGCACCGCAAAGGGCGTCCGCGCGCGAGCCAGGATCGAAGTAACCGCGGCCATCAAGGACGAGGCCCGCAGACAGCTCGCGGCGGACGGTGCCAGCAAGCTCTCGCTGCGGGCCGTGGCCCGCGAGCTCGGCATGGTCTCCTCCGCGCTGTACCGCTACTTCCCCAGCCGCGACGACCTGCTGACCGCGCTCATCATCGACGCCTACGACTCCCTGGGGGAAGCTGCCGAGGCCGCCCATGCCGAGGCCGGTGACGTCGCCCCCGCCCGGCGCTGGGTCGCCGTGTGCGAGGCCGTGCGCGGCTGGGCGCTCGCACATCCCCACGAGTACGCGCTGATCTACGGTTCGCCGGTGCCCGGCTACACGGCGCCCGAGACGACGATCCCGCCCGCGGCCCGCGTCGGCGTCCTGTTCATCGGCATCGTGCGCGACGCGTACCAGCGACGCGGCGTGGCCCGCACCCCCGTCCCCGCCGAACTGGAGCCGGAGGCCCGCCGCATGGCCGCCGACCTGGCGCCCGACCTCCCGCCGGAGGCGGTCGTAGCCCTGGTCGCCGCCTGGTCGCAGTTGTACGGGCTGGTCGGGTTCGAGCTGTTCGGGCAGTTCAACCGGGTGGTGGAGGACCGCGCGGCGTTCTTCCGGCACGCGGCGGCCCGGCTCGCCGACGGGGTGGGTCTGGTCTTCCCGTAGGGCGCCCGGCCTCCTCGGACGTCCGGCCTCCCGGGGCGGTCCTGCCTACTCCCCGGGGAGTAGGTGTGATCACCCCGCCCGGCCGACGCCGCCTCGGGCCGTCGGCGTCTAGCGTGGCCGCCATGGGAGAGCAGCGCGTGCACGGGGGCGGTCCGCCGCAGTGGTGGCGGTACGGGCCGCCGTGGTGGAGCCGCTTCGACGACGCGGCCGAGCCGCGCGGGGCGCGCTGGCCGTGGCGGTCCACCGTGCTGATCACCGCCTTCGTGCTGATCGGGTCGAACTTCGCGCAGCACGGGCAGCAGGGCCGCGAACCGCTGGACCCCTTCGGGCGCGTGCTGCTGGTGGTGGCCTCGGGACTGCTGTTGTGGCGCAAGCGCCACCCGGTCTTCGTCGTCTTCGGCACGGCCACGGCCCTGCTGCTCTACCTGGGCGCCGGATACCCGTACGGACCGGTCTTCCTGACCGTCGCGGTGAGCTGCTTCAGCGCCGTCGTCACGGGGCACCGCCGGGCCGCGTGGGCGGCCGTCGGGCTGCTCTGGGCCGGACATGTCCTGGTCGCGCTCTGGCTCTACCGCCGGCTGCCGCCCCCGGGCGACGGACCCGGCGACATCGGCCAGGAACTCGTCATCGCCACCTGGGTGATCGCCATCGCGGCGGTCTCCGAGGTGGGCCGGACGCGGCGCGAACAGTGGGCCCGGGAGCGCGCCGAGCGCGCCCAGGCGGCCCGGCGGCGCGCCGACGAGGAACGGCTGCGGATCGCCCGCGAGCTGCACGACGTCCTCGCGCACAGCATCTCCGTCATCAACGTCCAGGCGGGCGTGGGCCTCGCCCTGCTGGACTCGGACCCCGAGCAGGCGCGCACGGCGCTCACCACCATCAAGGCGGCGAGCAAGGAGGCGCTCGGGGAGGTGCGCCAGGTCCTGGACACCCTGCGCGCGCCGGGCGCCGCGCCGCGCGCCCCCGCCCCCGGCCTGGACCGGCTCCCCGAACTGGTGGAACAGGCGGCGGGCGCGGGTCTCACCGTCGAGATCGAGGGGGAGCCGCCGCGCCTCACCCCGGGCGCCGACCTCGCGGCCTTCCGCATCGTCCAGGAGGCCCTCACCAATGTCGTACGGCACTCGGGTTCGCGGCACGCGCGCGTGCGCCTCGCGCAGGAAGCGGGCGCCTTGCGGCTGCTGATCGACGACGACGGTCCCGCGACCGGCGCGGACGCGGGCGGCAGCGGGAACGGGCTGGCCGGGATGCGGGAGCGGGCCGCCGCCCTGGGTGGCACGATCGAGGCGGGCCCGCGCCCCGACGGCGGCTTCCGGGTGCTCGCCGTACTGCCCCTGACGGTCAAGGAGGACCGGTGATCCGAGTACTGCTCGCCGACGACCAGTCGCTGGTGCGCGCCGGCTTCCGGGCGCTGCTCGACGCGCAGCCGGACATCGAGGTGGCCGGTGAGGCGGCCGACGGTGAGCAGGCCGTGCGCGCGGTGCGCGAACTGCGCCCCGACGTCGTCCTGATGGACATCCGCATGCCGCTGCTCGACGGCCTGGCCGCGACCCGCGGCATCACCGGCGACGCGGAGCTGAAGGACGTGAAGGTGGTCATGCTCACCACCTTCGAGCTCGACGAGTACGTCTTCGAGGCGATCCGCTCGGGCGCCTCCGGCTTCCTGGTGAAGGACACCGAACCGGACGAACTCCTGCGCGCCGTGCGGGCAGTGGTCGAGGGGGACGCGCTGCTCTCACCGGGGGTGACGCGTCGCCTGATCGCCGAGTTCGCGGCCCGTTCGAAGGAGCCCGCGGCCGCCGACGCGCTGATGCGGCTCACCGAGCGGGAACGGGAGGTGATGGCCCTGGTCGGCATCGGCCTGTCCAACGAGGAGATCGCCCGCCGCCTGGTCGTCAGCCCGCTGACCGCGAAGACGCATGTGAGCCGCACGATGGTGAAGCTGGGCGCCCGGGACCGGGCCCAACTCGTCGTGCTGGCCTACGAGTCGGGGTTGGTGAGGCCGGGCTGGCTGGGCTGAGCCGCGCGCTCGAAGCGGACCAGCACGCTCACCACCCGGATCGCGAACACCACCGGCGCCAGCGTCACTCCCGCACGCAGCAGCAGCGTGGACGGCAGGTCCGGCAGATCGAGGAGCAGCGCCGGTCCGGCGACGGCCCCGAAGACCACCGCCGCCACGAACGCCGCGCTGGCCAGCGCGTACATGATCTCGATGGTCATCGCGTCCCGCTCGGCCGCGGTGCGCCGTCCCCCGTGTGTGTCCATCCGGGCAGTCTCACAGGCGTGCGCCCGGCGGGGCAAGCGGGCCTCGCCGGGCGCACGCGCGGAGGCGTTCCCTCTAGTCACGAACCGCCACACGGTCCGTTTCCGCCTGGGTGGACTTGGCGACCACGATGGACCGCCGCGGCCGGCGGCCGCGCAGCCCGGTGAGGGTGATGAGCAGCCCGGCCGCCGCGACGCCCGTGACGACCAGGAACCCGGGCCGGTAGCTGTCGAGCACGGCCTGCGGGGTCGCGTGGGCGGGGGCGCCCGCGGTGACCACCGCCGTGACGACCGCCAGGAAGATCGCGCCGCCCACCTGGACCGACGTGTTGAGCAGGCCGGACACCATGCCCTGCTCGTGGTCCTCGACGCCGTTGGTGGCCTGGATGTTGAGCGAGGGGAAGACGAGCGCGCAGGCCGCGCCGATCAGCAGCATCGACGGCAGGACGGCGGCCGCGTACACCGGGTCGAGGTCGACGCGCAGGAACAGCGCGTACCCGAGGACCATCAGCGCGAATCCGGCCGCGATCAGCCGCTGGGTGCCGAAGCGGTCGACGATCGAGCCGACCTTCGTCGAGGACACCGCCACCAGCGCGCCGGCCGGCAGGAAGGCCAGCGCGGTGTGCAGCGCCGACCAGCCGAGCAGCGACTGCATGTACAGGGTGGTCAAGAACTGGAAGCCGACGTACGACCCGAAGAAGGCGAGCGCGCCGAGCTGGGCGCGGACCTGGCTGCCCGAGCGCAGCACCCCGAGCCGGATCAGCGGGCTCGGCGAGCGCCGCTCGACCAGGACGAAGACGGTCAGCAGCACGGCGACGGCGAGGAAGGACAGCAGGGTACGGGCGGAGGCCCAGCCGGCCTCGGGCGCCTGGACGACGGTGAAGACGAGCAGCAGCATCGAGGCGGTGCCGAGGACGGCGCCGGGGATGTCGTAGCCGTCGTGGTCCTCCTCGCGTGCGCTGCGCGGCAGCAGTTTCAGTCCCGCGAGCAGCGCGAGCACGGCGATCGGCGCGGGCAGCAGCATGGTGAGGCGCCAACTGGCCTCGGTGAGCAGGCCGGACAGCACCAGGCCCATGGAGAAGCCGGTGGCCGCGCAGGTGGTGTAGATGGACAGGGCACGGTTGCGCAGCGGGCCCTCGGCGAAGGTCGTGGTGATGATGGACAGTCCGGCCGGGGCGGTGAAGGCCGCGCTCAGCCCCTTGATGAAGCGGCTGGCGATCAGCAGCGGGCCCGAGTCGACGAGCCCGCCGAGCAGCGAGGCGAGCGCGAAGACGCCCAGGGCCACCAGGAACACCTGGCGCCGGCCGAGGAGGTCGGCGGTGCGGCCGCCGAGGAGGAGCAGCCCGCCGTACCCCAGGATGTAGCCGCTGACGATCCATTGCAGCGTCGACGTGGAGAGGTGGAGGTCGGAGCCGATCGACGGCAGCGCCACGCCGACCATCGACACGTCCAGCGCGTCCAGGAACATCGCGGCGCAGAGCACGAGCAGGGTGCCCCACAGCCGGGGAGTCCAGCGGACCGCCGACGACGGGGTCGCGGGGGTGGTGAGCGGAGAAGTCATGCGGTCGACACTACATGCACGTGCATCGCATGCATACGCAATTAATTACAGTGCAACGAATTCATTTCTCTGCTACGGTGCGTTCATGGCGGGGAAGAAGGCCGAGCAGGCGCTCGTGGACCAGTGGCGGGACATCCTGGCACTGCACGCCCGCACCCAGTGCGAACTCGACCGCGCCCTGCACGGACACGGCCTGTGCGCCAGTGACTTCGAGGTGCTGGACCTGCTTTCGGAGGGCCGCGCGGCGGACGGCGGCTGCGCCTACCGCGTGCAGGAGATCTCCGACCGGGTCCATCTCAGCCAGAGCGCGCTGTCCCGTCTGATCGCCCGTCTGGAGAAGGACGGCCTCGTCGAGCGGGCCATGTGCCCGGAGGACCGGCGGGGCGTGCGCGTGGCGCTCACGGAGAGGGGACGCGCGCTGCACGGCGAGGTCCTGCCGGTGCAGCGCGCGGTCCTGACCCGGATGTTGACGGGCTGACGACCGCTCAGATCGCGGACGTCTCCCGCCACAGCGCGGCGAGCGCCGCGTCACCGGTCACGCTCGGCAGGGGCTGCCGGTTCCACAGCGCCAGGTACAACCGGTCGGCGGGACCGGCCAGTTCGGCGTCCGCCTCCCCGGCCTCGTCCGGCGTCGTCACGGGTGGCTCCGCCGACAGTCGTACGGTCCACACGGCGCCCTCGCCCCCGTCCGCGTCCGTGGCCGCCCGCACCCGCAGCACGCGCGGCCCGTCCGTACGGACGCGGCTCCTGGAGCGGGCGTGGAAACCGCGCAGCAACTCGTCGATGCCGTCCACCGCGAACTCCGTGGCGATCGGGGACGGGGTGCCTCCGCGCGCGGACTCCGCGTCGTAGCGGTGCACCGCCGTCTCGTGGGCCTGTCGGCGGGTCCAGAAGGCCAGCGGTGACGGGGAAGGGGCGGGATGGAAGGTCCAGCAGTCCAGGTCGCGGGGCGCGGCGGCCAGGGTGTCGACGAGGCGGCGGTGGCTGTCCCGGTACCAGGTCACCAGTTCGGCGCCGTCGAGGTCCGGGAGATCGCCGAAGGGGCGGGGAGTGGTGTGCCCGTCGGCGACGATCCCGGTGGCCCAGCGGTGCACCGCGCCGGTGTGCCGCAGCAGGTCGCGCACCTGCCACTCCGGGCAGGTCGGCACCTTGGCCTCGGTCCCGGCCTGCTCGGCGGCCGCGGCCAGCAGCCGGCCCTCCCGGTCCAGGGTCTGAAGGAAATCGGCAGTCTCCATGGAGCCGAGTCTGCCTGATGGAGTGCGATCGAGGCCCCCGGTTACCGCGCCGGCCGGTGAGGTTCGCACCGGCCGGTCCGGCGCGTACCGGGGGCCCCGGTGATCTCGCGTCACCCGGAGTTCGCGTGGTCCTGTGTCACGCGGAGTTCGCGTGGTCCTGCGTCGTCCGGACTTGGCGTGGTCCCGCGTCATCCGGAGTGCCCGCGCGGCGCGTCGCGACGCCGATGGCCGCGGCGATCGCCGACAGTGCCGCGACGCTGGTCAGCGCCGTGGGCAGGGAGAACCAGTCGGCCATGAAGCCGATCGCGGGCGGTCCGAGGAGCATGCCTCCGTAGCCGAACGTGGAGGCGACCGCGACGCCGGAGGGGCCGGCGAGGGAGCCCGCCCGTTCCACGGCGACCGGGAAGAGGTTGGCCAGGCCGAGTCCCGTGACGGCGAAGCCGATCAGGGCCGCCCAGACGGAGGGCGCGAACGAGCCGAGCAGCATGCCGGCCGTCGCGGTGGTGCCGCCGGCGATCACCGTCCGGGAACGGCCCAGGCGTTCGAGGAGCGTCGTCCCGGTGAGCCGCCCGACGGTCATGGCCAGGGCGAAACACGAGTACCCGACTGCCGCGAGGCCCGCCGAGGCGTCCAGGTCCTGTTCGAGGTGGAGCGCGCCCCAGTCTGCCATGGCTCCCTCGCCGTACGCCGTGCACAGCGCGATCAGGCCGAAGACGGTGACGAGGCGGCGGGAGCGGGGGTCCAGGCGGTGCCGGGCGCCGTCACCGGACGGCGGCCGATGTGCCGGTACGGGCGGCTCGTGGCGGAGCAGGGTGTGCCCCGCCGCGGCGGTGACCAGCAGGCCGATCACGGTGAGGCCGAGCAGGTGGCGGGTGGGGGAGAGGGATCCCGCGACCAGTCCGCCGAGGCCGGCGCCGGCCATGCCGCCCAGGCTGAACGCCGCGTGGAAGGAGGGCATGACCGGCCGTCCGAGCGCCGCCACCAGGTCCACGGCGGCGCTGTTGAAGGCCACGTTGATGCCGCCGTACGCCATGCCGAACACGAACAGGACCGCGCCCAGGGCGAGCACGGAGTGGGTGAGCGGGGGCAGGGCGACGCTGAGGGAGAGCAGGACGGCGCACACGACGGTGACCTGGTGATTGCCGTAGCGGCGGCACAGGCGGCCGGTCAGCGTCATGGTCAGCACGGCTCCGGCGGACACGCCGAGGAGAGCGAGGCCGAGGGCACCGGTGGAGGCGCCCGTCTGCTCCTTGACCGCGGGGATCCGGACGACCCAGCCGGCGAAGAGGAAGCCGTCGAGAGCGAAGAAAGCGGTGATCGCCGTGCGGAGACGGGTGAGTGAGGGGGCCGGCACGACACTGTGGGCCCGGGGTTTGTTTATTAGCGGCACAAAATCCAGGCTAGGTGGGTACGGCAATCGGGGCAAGGCAATGGTCGGCGGCGGACCGGAAGCGGGCCGCCGGTCAGTAGTCCAGGCCCGCGTACCACGCGCCGCGGCCGGCCGGTGTCAGGTCGAGCAGATGCCAGACGGGATTGAGGAGGTCGATGCCGCGCTCGCCGATGTCCTGGGCCATGCGGGGATGCATGGAGTAGAAGTGGCGCACTGTGCCGTCTCCGTCCCGGGTGAAGACGGAGATCGTGGAGTCCTGCGCGCCGTCCTCGTCCTCGCTGCCGAGGTCGTACTTGAACGTGCTGTCCCCGCAACTCAGCAGGCGCAGCCGGTTCCAGCCGCGGTCGCGGGCGTGCCGACGCAGCGCGGGCGGGTCGGCGGCAGCGGCGACCGCGAAGTCGGCGCTGCGCGCGATGTGGTGGGCCACTCCGTTGAAGCCGTCGATCCACAGGGTGCACATCGGACAGGGCTCGGTCTGCAGCTTGCCGTACATCAGGTGGTAGACGATCAGCGGCCGGTCCGGGGCGGTGAACAGCCCGCTCAGGGCGACCTCGCGGACCGGGTCGTCGCCCGCGCCGAGGTCGGCCGGGCCTTCGAGGAAGACGTAGTCGTCGACCGGCGGGCCCTGCGGGAGCGCTCGTCGCCGGGCCGCCACCTGTTCGCGGTGGCGCATGAGGTCGACCTCGGCGAGGCGGAGCTCTTCTCGGGCGGCGAGGTACTCCGCGGACTCGCCGGGCAGACGGGTGTGCCGCAGCATCGCGTCCTCCTGGGTGGGAGCGCCCCCGAGCCGTGTTGCCGAGTCTAGGACGGGCCCTAGGCACGTCGACAGTCGAGCCGAGGAGCCGAGGAGCCGAAACGCCGCGTGGCCGGGGTGCGGCGGGCCCGCGGTCCCGGGTGTGTCACCCGCGTGCACCCCGGGTGGCCCCTTGACATGGGCCGCGCGGGCGAACTCCCGGCCACGGCTGCCGTCGGCGCCGACCGGCGCGCCGTTTCGTTGGTCCGGTGCCGTATGCCGGTGCCCCGCGTCCCGCTCGAAAAGAGGTCCCATGCCCCGACTCCCCCGTCCGGCCGGTATCGCCATGGCCGTCCTCGCCCTCGGTGTGCTCGCCACGGCCCCCGCGTCGGGCGGCGAGCCGGCGCTCTCGGACGCGCGCCTCGTCGCCCACTTCGACTTCGCGGCCGGGCGGACCCCGGAGAACATCGCGCTCGAACGCGACGGCTCCGCCGACCTGACCTTCGCGTTCGCCCGGCAGGTCGCCAACGTCACCCGGCAGGGGGCCACCCGCATCCTCGCGACCCTGCCGTCCGTGGCGAACCCGCACACACCCCTCGTCCGGGCCGCCATGGTCCTCGGCATCGCCCGCGCCCACGACGGCACGCTCTACGTCACCTACGCGACCGGGACCGCGAAGACGGGTGTCTGGCGCATCGCCCGCGGCGGCGGCGCGCCCCGTCAGATCGCGAAGCTGCCGGCCGACGGCCTGCCCAACGGCCTGGCCCTCGACGAGCACCGGGGCGTGCTCTACGCCGCGGACTCGGTGCTCGGCACCGTCTGGCGCATTCCGCGCTCGGGCGGCAAGGCCGTCGCGTGGGCCAAGGGCGCCGCGCTCACCCCGGCCCCCGCCCCCTCGGAGGGCGTCGGCGCCAACGGCATCAAGGTGCACGGCCATGCCGTGTGGGTGTCCAACACCGACCGGGGGACGCTGCTGCGCATCCCGGTGCGTCCTGACGACACCGCGGGCGCGGTCGAGAAGCGGGCGACCGGTCTCGCCGGGATCGACGACTTCGCCTTCACCGGGCGCGGGCACACCGTCCTCGCCGCGCTGATCTCCAGCAACCGGGTGGCCCTGGTACGCCCCGACGGCACCCACACGGAGGTGCTCACGCGACAGGCCGGGCTGTCCAACCCGACCGCCGTCGCCGTACGCGACCGGACCGTCTACGTCGCCGGCGGGGCGTACTACACCATGCGGGACCCGAACCTGCTCATCGCCCGCCTGCACCGGGGCTTCGACCGGTAGCGCGCGGCTTCCCCCGGCGTCGGCCGGCTGCCCGGCCCCGCGCCCCCTTCGGCTACCCGCCCGCCCGTCGTCGCGTCGCCCGGATCAGGACGTTCACCAGGACCGCCAGATCGGCGGCGCCGTCGGCGTCGTCCGCGTAGCGCGCGATGACCAGCGGCCCGACCTCGTCCAGCCGTACGCCCTCCAGGTCGAGCACATGGGCCAGGGCCAGCAGGGCCAGCCGGGCGTTGCCGTCCGCGAAGGGGTGGAAGAAGGCGACGTCCAGGTAGGCCCTGGCGGCGCGGGCCGGGAGCGGAACGCCGCCGTCGCCGCTCTCCCGCAGGCAGTCCGCGAAGTCCCGCCAGGTGTGCGCGGTCAGGCCGTAGCGTTCCCGGCCGCCCTTGGCGAACGCGTCGCCGTCGCGGAAGGGCATGTCGGGTTCGCCGAGCACGAGTTGCTGCCAGCCGGCCAGCAGCTTCGGGGCGAGCGGCTCGCCCCGGGCCGCGTCGGCGCGGGCGCGGGCCAGCGCGGCGTGCAGCCGGTCGGCGCGACCCGGGTCGCGCCGCCGCACGGGGCCGTCGTACCAGGCGACGAGGCCGTCGACGCGCCCCCGGACGGGGCGCGCCGCGTCCATGGGGACCGCCGACGCCCAGTCGACCTGCCGTCTGACCCGGCACCAGACGGCCAGCGCGTCGGACGTCACCGGCACGTCGGAGGTCACCGGCACGTCAGACGTCGAGGGACGGCCGGGTGCCGGTGGCCCGGACCGCAAGGTCCTCGCCCACCGCGTCCACCAGGGTCTGCTTCGGCGTGGTCCAGCTCGCGAACCGCCCGCCGATCGCCTCGTCGACCATCCGCCTGGCCTCCTGAGGCTCCACTCCGGCCGAGGAGAGGAACCAGACGAGGACCAGCGTGCACAGCCCGTACCAGCCGTCCTCCGCGCCCGTGCGGTCCACCACCAGCGTCATCAGCCGGGTCGCCGCCCGCTCCAGGTGCCAACTGCGGTCCTCGGCACTCGCGTCGGGCGGCGGGGCCAGCCACTCGAACCTGTCGGCCAGTTCCTCCAGCCAGTCGCGCCACTCCAGCAGCGAGTCCACGACCCGGGCGGCCGTCGGCCCGGGTTCCCCCACCGAGTGCGGGACGCAGCACCAGCTGGCGACCACGCCGCCGCCACCGCCCTCGCCGACGCCCCAGTGCCAGCCGCAGGTCCAGCGGCCGTACCGGGCCGCGAGGAGTTCGGTGACCGCGTGGTAGAAGGCCCAGCCCTCGCTGCTGTGGCCCTCGGAAGGGGGCGTGGGCACCATCGAGGTGATCAGCTCGGTGAGCCGGGCCTCTTCCGCCTCGTCCCAGGCGAAGGGATTGCGGTCCGGGTCGGCGGCGGACCACGGCAGCCGGAAGGGCGCGAGTTCGGGGTTGGCGGACGTGACGTGCCTCCCTGGGCGTTGGAACAACCGATCGATAGTGCCCGGGCGGGAGGTGCTTGTCATCCGGATATCCGCCCGCCCGCTCGGGGTCGCGGGCCCGCGGGCCGGTCACTTCGAAAACCTGCGCCCCAATGGTCACTTCGTGCCCGTGGGCCCGCGGTCCGCCGATCTGCTTTTCAGCCCCCGTGACCATGCGTTTTCGGCCTTTGCGACCCATGTGTTCGGACAAACACCGAATACAGCTCGGTTAATGCTTGCTCACGAGCTGGTTGCCAGCGGGTGAGCACGCCATGATGGCCCCATGACGTTGGCCTCGCGCGCACTCGCGCAACTGGCGACTTGGCCGGACCTGAGACAGGCCGTGCCGAGCTGCGGCCTTGGGCAGGCGGTGAGCTCGGCCCGGGGCGAGATCGCCCACTTCCACTCGGACCGGGATGTCGATCTGCATCTGACGGACCGTGCCATCCGCCGCTTCGCCAAGGACCTCAACGGCTCCAGTGCGATCCGTGTCGTGCCCGGTTCGCAGTGGGTGACCATACGCCTCGACGCCGCGAGCGACGTCGACCTGCTCATGACGCTGGTGAGTGTCGCCCTCCAGGCCCAGCTGACCTGGCAGGACCCCGTCGACAGGCCCCAGGTCGGCTGCAACGACCACCGCGGCGCGGGCTTCGTCCGGGCGGACCCCTACGGCATCTGACGCCGCACGCCGGGTGTCACACGGCGACGACCCGGATCCCCGCCTCCTCGAACCGGTGCACGGTCTCCTGTCCCACGGCCGTGTCGGTGACCAGCGTGTCCACCAGCTCGGCCGAGCAGATCCGGGCGAACGCGCGCCGGCCCAGCTTGCTGGAGTCGGCGGCGACGACCACGCGGGCGGCCCGCTCGCACAGCAGCCGGTTGATCGCGGCCTCCTCCTCGTCGTGCGCGGCCGCGCCGTGCGTGACGTCGAAGGCGACCACCCCGAGCACGGCCATGTCGAGGGTGATCTGGCCGAGCACGCCGTCCGCGAGGGGGCCGATGAGTTCGTACGACTGCGGGCGCGCGACCCCGCCCGTCACCACGATCTTGAACTGGGGCCGTACGGCGAGCTCGTTGGCGATGTTGAGCGCGTTGGTGACGACGGTCAGCGCCGGTGAGCCGGCGGTGAGGTCGCCGCGCACGGCCAGCGCCCGGGCCACCTCGGTGGTGGTCGTGCCGCCGGTCAGGCCCACCGCCTCGCCCGGTGCGACGAGATCCGCGACCGCCTTCGCGATGCGCTGCTTCTCGGAGGCGCGGCGGGCCGTCTTGTAGCGCAACGGCAGTTCGTAGGACACGCCGTGGACCACGGCCCCGCCCCGGGTGCGCACCAGCATCTGCTGCTCGGCCAGCTGGTCGAAGTCACGACGGATCGTCGCGGCCGAGACCGACAGCTCGGCCGCCGCCTCCTCGACGTCCAGGCGGCCACGCTCGACGAGCAGTTCCAGCAACGCCTTCCAGCGTGCGTCCCGTGACATCCGCGGCCTCCGTTCCTCGATCTCCCGATCTTTCGGCGACCCTAGCGCACTTCGTTTCCGCTCGAATGCTTGATTGTGCGCGAAACGCCGCTATATCTTGCAAGAACAATCAGTGGCCGGGGAGGGGTACGACATGAGTCATGTCGAGGACGAGCTGAACAGCCAGCCCGAGTGCTGGACACGGGCGGCGCGACAGGCCGAGCGGAGCGCGGCGGCGCTCCCGGCGCCGGGGGAGCGGGTCGCCGTCGTCGGCTGCGGAACCTCGTACTTCATGGCCCAGGCGGCCGCGGCCTTGCGCGAGAGCGCCGGCCGGGGCGAGACGGACGCCTTCGCCGCGTCCGAGTTCCCCCACGGCCGCCGGTACGACCGGGTCGTGGCCCTCACCCGCTCCGGCACCACCACCGAAGTGCTCGACCTGCTCGGGAAGCTGAGGGGACACACCCCCACCACCGCGGTCACCGCGGACCCGGACACGCCCGTGATGACGGCCGCCGACGAGGTGGTCGTGCTCGACTTCGCCGACGAACGGTCCGTCGTGCAGACCCGGTTCGCCACCAGCGCGCTCACCCTGTTCCGCGCCCACCTGGGCCTGCACACCGACGCCGTCGTCGCCGACGCCCGCACCGCACTGTCGACACCCCTGCCCGCGGGGCTCGACGCGTGCACGCAGTTCACCTTCCTCGGCCGCGGCTGGACCGTCGGTCTCGCCAGCGAGGCCGGGCTGAAGATGCGCGAGGCCTCGCTCGCCTGGACCGAGGCCTACCCGGCGATGGAGTACCGGCACGGACCCATCAGCGTCACCACCGAGGGCACGGCGACCTGGATGCTCGGCGAGGCCCCGGACGGGCTCGCCGCACAGGTGGGGGCCACGGGCGGGTGGTGGATCGAGGGCCGGCTCGACCCGCTGGCCGAACTCGTGCGCGTCCAGCGGCTCGCGGTGGCCGTCGCCGCCCGCCGGGGCCTCGACCCCGACCGGCCACGCCACCTCACCCGCTCGGTGATCCTCGCCCCCTGACGTTCACCGCCCCCTCGGGAAAGGAAGAGGCCGTGCCCCTCGCAGCCACCGGCGAGCTGGTCGCCCGCGCCGCCGCCGCGCACTCCGCCGTCGCCGCCTTCAACATCATCACCCTGGAACACGTCGAGGCCGTCATCGCCGGCGCCGAGGAGGCCCGGTCGCCCGTGGTCCTCCAAGTCAGTGAGAACGCCGTGAAGTTCCGCTACGGACGGCTGCTCCCGCTGGCCGCCGCCGCCGTTGCAGCGGCCGAACGCGCCTGTGTGTCCGTGGCGTTGCACCTCGACCACGTACAGAGCGACGACCTGCTGCGCCAGGCCCCCGGCGCCGGCTTCGGCTCCGTCATGTACGACGCGTCCCGGCTGCCGTACGCGCAGAACCTCGCCGCGACCCGCGCGGCCGCCGACTGGGCCCATGCCCAAGGGCTGTGGATCGAGGCGGAGTTGGGGTCGATCGGCGGCAAGACCGGGCAGCCGGAGTACGCGACCGGCCGGCCCGACGACGCCGCGCCGGGCGTGCGTGAGGAGTCCGTGCCGGGCGGAACCGGTGTGGCTCCGGGCGGGCGTGACGGGTCGGCGCCGAGCGGGCCCGGCCCGTCCGGGGCCGGCGTGTCCGCGCCCGTCGGGCCGCCGACGCTGGACGCCCACGCGCCCGGTGCCCGTACCGACCCCGACGAGGCGCGTGCCTTCGTCGCGCGGACCGGGGTCGACGCCCTGGCCGTCGCCATCGGCAGTGTGCACGCCATGACGACCCGCACCGCCGCCCTCGACCACGAGCTCCTTCAACGGCTGTCCGCCGCCGTGCCCGTACCGCTCGTCCTGCACGGCTCCTCCGGCGTGCCGGACGACGGGCTCGTCGCGGCGGTCGCGGGCGGCATCGCCAAGGTCAACGTCGGCACGGCCCTCAACCAGGCGATGACCGGGGCGATCCGTGACTTCCTCGCCGCCCACCCCGAGGCCGTGGACTCGCGCAAGTACCTCAGCGTGGGGCGCGAGGCCATGGCGGGGGAGGTGGCGCGGATCATCCGGGTGCTCGGCCGGGCGGCGCCGGCCGCGCACGGCGGGCGGGCCGCTACTTCTTGACGGCCCGCAGCACCACGAACTTCGCGTCCCCGGCCACCAGTTGGCTGTTGCCGAACAGGCGCCGCAGCTTCACGTGGTACCCCAGGTGCCGGTTGCCGATCACCCACAGCTCGCCGCCGGGGCGCAGCACGCGCCGCGCCCCGGTGAACATCCGCCAGGCCGTCGTGTCGGTCAGCGCCTGGTGCGAGTGGAACGGCGGGTTGTTGAGGACCAGGTCCGCGCTGCCGGCGGCCACCCCGGCCAGCCCGTCCCCGACCCGGAACTCCGCGTGTCCGGGCACCCCGTTCGCCTTGTACGTCGCCTCCGCCGAGGCCACCGCCTGGAACGACTCGTCCACGAACAGCACCTCGGCATCGGGATCGGCCAGCGCCATCGCCGTACCGACGACACCGTTGCCGCACCCCAGGTCCACGACCCGGCGCCCGCCCCCGCCCGCGGGCAGGTGCTGGAGGAAGAACCGGGTGCCGATGTCCAGCCGGTCGGCGCAGAAGACGCCCGCGTGATTGACGACGGCGGCCCCGGAGACCGCGCCGAGGCCCTCGGGCAGGGTGTAACCGTACGGCCAGGGATTGGCGCCGCGCTCCAGCGCCGGATCCGGGGCGCAGAAGATCAGCCGGGCCTTCTGCTCGGCGAGCGAGGTCCGGGTCGGGCCGAGGATCCGCTCGAACAGCCGCAGCGTCGAGGTGTGGATCTCCTTCACCATCCCGGTGCCGACGACGACCGTGTCCGCGTGCACGGCGGGGGCCAGCCGCAGCAGCTGGTCCTCCAGGAGCGCCAGGCTCTTCGGCACCCGGACGAGCAGCACGTCGACCCGCTCGGGCGGCGGATCCTGTGTGGTCAGCAGCCGTACGGCACCGGGCGCGACGCCGGCCCGCGCGAGGTTCGCCCGGGTCGCCTCCTGGCTCAGGAACGAGTCGGTGATCTGCGTCGGCCGGTGCTCCGCCAGTGCCGTGACCAGCGCACCCCAGCGGTCGCCGAGGACCACGACCGTGCCGGACAGCGGGATCCGCTCCTGGGCCAGATGCCGCAGCAGATACGCGTCGGAGGCGTCCCAGGCACGCAGCCGGTCGTGCGGATCCTCGGGGAACCGGGACAGTTCGAGCTCGCCCCACGGAGTCGTCATACGCTCGTTCATCGTGCGTCCAGGCTAGCGGAGCCGCAGCTCAGGACCGGTCGGGCGGCCCTTCGGGCAGGATGGGCACATGGACGCCGAGCTGTTCCCGAGGACGCGCACCGAGGTCGCGCCGGGTGCGGTGCACTTCCCGGACTGGCTGGACGCCCCGGCCCAGCGGGAGCTGCTGGCGGCCTGCCGGGAGTGGGCGCGCCCGCCGGCCGGCCTGCGCACGGTCCGCACACCGGGCGGCGGCACCATGACCGCCCGCCAGGTCTGCCTGGGATGGCACTGGTACCCGTACGCCTACGCGCGCACGGTCGTCGACGGCGACGGCGCGCCGGTCAAACCCTTCCCGGTCTGGCTGGACGAGCTGGGCCGGCGCGCGGTCGGCGCGGCGCTCGGGGCGGACGCGGTCACCGGGACGCCGTACGACATCGCACTGATCAACTTCTACGACGCCGACGCCCGCATGGGCATGCACCGCGACGGCGACGAGCGGTCCGACGCGCCGGTGGTGTCGCTGAGCCTGGGCGACACCTGCGTCTTCCGCTTCGGCAACACCGAGACACGGACGAAGCCCTACACGGACGTCGAACTGCGCAGCGGCGACCTGTTCGTCTTCGGCGGCGCGTCCCGGTCGGCCTACCACGGGGTGCCGCGGGTGCACCCCGCGACGGCGCCGCCCGGGCTCGGGCTGACCGGGCGGCTGAACATCACCCTGCGGGTGAGCGGCTTCTAGGTTGCGGCGTCGGCCGACCGCTGTAGGGATCATGGGAGACTCACCGTCATGAGCGGCAAGGCGGACCCCCGGACGGCGGGGGAAGGGACCACGTCCAGGACGCGGTTGGACCGGGGGCGTGGGGCGCTCGGCCCCGCTCTGGAGCTCGTGCACACCGGCCGTGCGCCGACCCGGGCCGTGCTGACCGCCGAACTGGGGGTGACCCGGGCGACGGCCGGCGCGGTGGCCGCCGAGCTGGAGGCGCTCGGACTGATCCGGGTGGACGCCCGGCCCGGCGCGCCGGCCGGCTCCCAGGGGCGTCCCTCGCACCGCCTGGAGGTCGCCGAGGACGGGCCCGTCGCGCTCGCGGCGCAGGTGCACGCGGACGGCTTCCGGGCGGCGCTGGTCGGCCTGGGCGGCCGGATCGTGGCGACCGCGCCCGGCTGCGAGACCGTGGACGCCGACCCGGCGAAGGTCCTCGGCTCGGTGGTCGAGGCGGGCGCCGAGCTGCTGCGGAGCACCGGCCGGCGCTGTGTGGGCGCCGGGCTCGCGGTGCCGTCCGCGGTCGCCGAACCGGACGGCCTGGCCCTCAACCCCCTGCACCTGGACTGGCCGGTGGGGGCGCCGGTCCGCCGGATATTCGCACAGTGCGTGCGCGCCGCCGGGATCACCGGGCCGGCGTTCGCCGGCAACGACGTCAACCTCGCCGCGCTCGCCGAGCACCGGCACGGCGCGGGGCGCGGCGCCCGGGACCTGCTGTGCGTGGCCACCGGGCACCGCGGCGTGGGCGGCGCGCTGGTCCTCGACGGCCGTCTGCACACGGGCAGTTCGGGCCTGGCCCTGGAGGTCGGCCACCTCACGGTCAATCCCGAGGGCCGCCCCTGCTACTGCGGCAGCCGCGGCTGCCTGGACGTCGAGGCGGACCCGCTGGCCCTGCTCGTCGAGGCGGGCCGGGAGCCGGGCCCCGAGGTGTCCCTGCTCCAGCAGGCCAACGACCTGCTGCGCGGCCACTACCACGATCCGACCGTCCGCACGGCCGCCGAGGCGCTGATCGACCGCCTGGGCCTCGGCCTGGCCGGCCTGGTCAACATCCTGAACCCCGACCGCATCATCCTCGGCGGCCTGCACCGCACCCTGCTCGACGCCGATCCGGACCGCCTGCGCGCGGTCGTCGCCGACCGCAGCCTGTGGGGCCAGAGCGGCGGCGTCCCCATCCTCCCGTGCACCCTCGACCACAACAGCCTGGTCGGCGCGGCGGAACTGGCCTGGCAGCCCGTACTGGACGATCCGCTGGGGGCGTTGA
>NZ_JADDRL010000136.1 GCF_021538895.1 Streptomyces olivochromogenes
GCCCGGATCCGGCGGCCGGTCGGGCCCCCGGCAGTCCGGTACGGCGCCTGCTAGGCCGCCTGACCTCCGCGGACCGCCGGGTCCTGCGGATGTATCTGCTCACGCGCCTGGGCCTGTGGCTCGTCGCCTACTGCAGCGCATGGCTGAACCCCGCCGGAGCCGACGGCAAGTCACCCGCGTCGTGGCTGTCGCGCTGGCAGCAGTGGGACTGGGAGCACTACCGGCACATAGCCGAGTACGGATACGTCGCCCCGTTTCCCGGCATCCACCCCTCCTCCGACAACCGCGTCGCCTTCTTCCCCGGCTTTCCCCTGACCTTGCGCGCCGTCCACGCGGTCATCGCCGACTGGACCGTGGCCGGCCTGCTCATCTCCTTCGTGAGCGGTGCGGTGGCCGTGGTCGCCCTGGCCCGGATCGCCGGACTGGGCCGCGCGGACGGCGACCCGGCGGGCCGGCGGGCCGTCGCCTTCCTGCTGCTCTCGCCCGCGGCGGTCTTCCTCGCCGCCGGATACACCGAGTCGCTGTTCCTCTCGTTCGCGCTGCCCGCCTGGCTCGCGGCGAGGAACCGCGACTGGCCGCTCGCCGGCCTCCTCGCCGCCGCGGCCACGAGCGTCCGGGTCAGCGGTCTCTTCCTGGCCGCCGCGATCACGGTCGAGTTCGTGTCGGCGTATCGGGAGGAGCGGCGAAAGGGCTTGGCGGTCGGCCGGTTCGGCGGGGAGGCGGGCCGGCGGCTCGGTCGCGAGGTGGTCGCGCCGCGTGCCCTGCTCTGGTGTGCCCTGCCCGCGCTGCCCGCCGCCGCGTACACCCTCTACCTGCACGCGGTGACCGGCGACTGGATGGCCTGGAAGCATGCCCAGGAGCGGGGCTGGTACCGGGACTTCCACACACCCGCCGAGGCGTTCCGGCACACCTGGGAGAACGCCTTCGGCCATCGGCAGAGCACCGGGTACGCCGTGGAGTTCCAGTGGGAACTGGCCGCCATGGCGGTCGGAGTCGTACTCCTGGCCGTACTCCTGGTTCACCGGCGCTGGGCCGAGGCCGTGTACATCGCGCTCAACCTGTGGGCCCTGGGCACCTCGTACTGGTACCTGTCCATCCCCCGCGCCACCCTCCTGTGGTGGCCGTTGTGGACCGGCCTGGCGCACTGGAGCCTGCGGCGTGGCTGGGTGAAGGAGGCGTACTTCGGGGTGGTGGCTCCGCTGGCGGTCGTCCTCGCCCTGACCTTCACTTCGGGCCGCTGGACCGGCTGAGGCCGCGGCACGCGGAGCCTCGGGCGCCGGTCATCGGCGGGAGGGAACTCTCCCTGTTGCGGGCGAGCCCGACGGTGGCAGGGTCGATGGTGGCGACCGTACGCATGCCGCTCGGGGCCGTCGCCGAGCGGCCACCGCCAGAGGAGAGAAGCACCATGGAACTCCTGCAGCGGCCCCCGACCATCAAACTGCCGACCGACTGGTGCACCGGCGACGCCTTCGCCGATGTCGTCCACCGGGGCGAGGACCCCTCCCGTCTGCGGGCGAACATGGTTCGTTTCGCGCCCGGGGCCCGTACCGCCTGGCACTCCCACGGCCTGGGGCAGACCCTCTGCATCGTCGAGGGCGTCGCCCTGATCCAGTCGCGTGGCGGCGAGATCCTGGAGGCCCACCCGGGCGACGTCGTCCACACCCCGCCGGGCGAAGAGCACTGGCACGGCGCGGCTCCCGACCGGTTCATGGTCCACCTGGGCCTCTGGGAGACCGACGACGTCGAGTGGCTTGAGCACGTCACGGAGGCCGAGTATGCGGGCCCGCGCGTCAGCTCCCGTACCCGGCCCTGAGCTGCCCGGGACGCCTGAGCCGCCGCCAGCCGGAAGTTCGTAGACCCGATCCAATCCTCCCATCGTTCGTTATAGTGAACGTAAGGTTCACTGAATGCTTCATGGGAGATCCGGCATGCAGGTCAACGCGTACTACGAGGACACCTACGAGGAACAGGCGGACACCCGGGTGATCGCCGTGGGAGAGCGGGACGGCGCGCCCTGGGTGGCCCTGGAGCACTGTCTGTTCCATCCGCAGGGCGGGGGCCAGCCCGCCGACCGGGGCTGGGTGGACGACCACGAGATCGTTCCGGTACGGGATCACGAGACCGGGCTGATCGTCGCGCGGGCGGCCGGGGACGACCCGCTGCCCGCCTTCGGACAGGGCCAGCGGGTCAAGGCGCGCATCGACCTGACAACGCGCACGGCACACGCCGCGCTGCACACGGCCGGGCATCTGGTCGAGGCGGCCGGGCGGGCCCAGGGCTGGGTGCTGGCCGCGAACAACCACTTCCCCGGCCAGGCCCGGATCGAGTTCACCGCGCCGACACCGGATGCCCGGCTGGACACGCCCGAAGGCCGGGAGGCGGCCACCGAGGCGCTCCGCGGGGCGATCGCCGAGGCCATCGAGCGGGACCTGCCGGTGACCGCGGAGTACGACGCCGAAGGCCTCCGCATCATCCGGCTGGGCGACCTGCACTCCGCGCCCTGCGGCGGCACCCACGTACGCGGCCTCGGCGATCTCGACGAGGTCGTGCTGCCGACGCTGAAGGTCAAGAGGGGCCGGATCCGGGTCTCCTACAGCGCCGCCCACCGGGAGCGGTGATGGCGGGCAGTCCGGGCGAGCGCCGGCCGGCCAGCAGTACCGCGGTCGCGGTCGGGGCGCAGATCCGCCGCCGCCGGGAGCAACGCGGCATGAGCAGCGCCGAACTGGCCCGCCGGGCCGGGCTGAGCAAGGCGACGCTCTCGCACCTGGAGGCCGGCCGGGGCAATCCGACCATCGAGACCCTGGACGCGCTCGCGGTCGCGCTGCGCATCCCGCTGACCGACCTCCTGGCCCGTGACACCGACCCGGGACCGGTGTTCGTGGCCGGCACCGAGTTGCCCGACGGCGAGGTGGGCCGGGAACTGCTGCGCCGGATCAGCAGCGGCAACAGCCTGGAGATCTGGCGCCTGCGCATGCCCCCGCACACCCAGCTGGACGGCGTCCCGCACGCGACCGGCACCATCGAGCACCTGCTCGTCGCCTCCGGCCGGCTCACCGCCGGGCCCACCGACGACCCGACGGACCTCAGCGGGGGCGACCTGCTCGCCTTCGCCGGAGACGCCCCGCACCACTACCGCACCGGCGCCGACCCGGCCGACGTCACCGTGGTCATCGCCTCACCCATCATCAGCTGAACCGCCCAGAGCAGCTGAGCCGCCCACAGCCCGCCGCTGCCTTACGCGGCGGCGCACCCCTTCCCGTGTCGTTCGGTGGTGGCCAGAGCCGTCCGGCCCGCGATCGAGAAGTTCAGGGCGAGACCGTTGTCCGCGGCGCGTGCCGACGTCAGTGTCACGCCGCGGGGCAGGCCGGAGACGGCGACGGTCCGCGGCTTGAGCTCGTCCTTCAGGCCGGAGGCGGCCGGCAGGGCGGTCAGGTCGTCGACGGCGACGCTGCGTCCGAGGACCGTCACGGTCGTCGGCGTGACGGTGACCTTGTCGGCGTGCGCGGACACCGTGGCCCGGACCGTGACCGGCAGGCCCAGTTGCCCGACGGTTCCGGCGAGGACGAGGTCGCCGCCTTGGCCGCTGGGGGTCAGTCCGTCGCCGAGCGCGCCCAATCCGTGGTTGAGCTGGTCGTATCCGATGGTGGCTGTCGCGGTGCCGCCGCCGCTGGCACCGTCGGTCGTGACGTCCTTCAGGGACACGTCGATGTCCATCAGGACGTCCTCGTGCCGGACCCGCTGGGCCTTGACCGTGACGTCGCCGACGTCACCGCCGAGGGCGCGCAGTCCGGCGAGCGGGGTGGTGAGGTCGGCCCGCACCGGCCCCTCCGGCTTCAGCCGGCACGACGCCACGTCGGCGACCCGCTGTTCGGCCTGGTGCTCGACCACCAGATCGGTCGCGCAGACGACGGCGACGGCCAGGGCCGCGGTGCCCGCGACAAGGACGACGATCTTCCTACGACGGTTCAAGGTGACGTACTCCCAATCGATCGGGTCGGCGTGGTGCTCCGGGCGGACGGTCAGGCGTGCAGGCGCGGCAGGACTCGGTCGAGGCGGCGGGGCATCCACCAGTTCGCCCGCCCCATCAGGAACATGGCGGACGGCACCAGGATCAGACGGACCACCGTGGCATCGAGGATCACGCTGATCGCCAGCCCCAGGGCGAGCATCTTCACGACAACGGTGGGCGAGGCGGTGAAGGAAAGGAACACCGCGGTCATGATGAAGGCCGCGCCGGAGATCACGCGGGCCGTGGTCGACAGGCCCTCGCCGACCGCGAGCCGGTTGTCCGCCGTGCGCTGCCACGCCTCGGCGATCCGGGAGAGCAGGAAGATCTCGTAGTCCATGGAGAGCCCGAAGACGATCGCGAACATCATCATCGGGACGTACGACTCGATGGGCACCGGCTCGGACAGGCCCAGCAGCCAGTCGCCCCAGCCCCACTGGAAGACCGCGACGAGGACGCCGTAGGACGCGGCGGTCGTGAAGAGGTTGAGGACGACGGCCTTGAGCGGGATCACCACGCTGCGGAAGACGGCCATGAGCAGGAGGAAGGCGAGGACCAGGACGATGCCGATGACGATCGGCAGCCGCTCGCCGAGGGTGTCGCGGAAGTCGGCCTGGCCCGCCACGCTGCCGGTGAGGTAGGCATGGGCGCCGGTGCCGTGGAGGGCGTCCGGCAGGGTCTGTCCGGACAGGGTGTCGAGCAGCGTGCCGGTGGCGGCGTCCTGCGGACCGGTGGTCGGGGTCACGGTGGTGACGAGGATCCTGCCGTCGCCGCTGGGCGTGAGGTCGGTGAAGGACGCCACCCCGGGTGTCTTCTTCAGGGCCCGGGTGACGTCGTCGGCGACGCGGTCGGCCGAGGCGTCGGCGTCGCGGACGTCCACGACCGTGACGACCTGGCCGTTCGCGCCCGGTCCGAAGCCGCGGCCGGGCGCGTGCGCGATCCAGTCGTAGGCGGTACGGGTGCTGCTGCCGGGCCGGTCCGCGCCCGCGTCGACGTGTCCGAGCCGCATCGACAGCAGCGGCGCGGCGCACACGGCGAGGACGGCGAGGCCGACGGCCAGGAAGGGCCACGGCCGTCGGGCGACCAGCTCCGCGTAGCGGTGCCAGCCGTCGCGCTCGCCCGCGCTCTCGGCGACCGGGCGGCGCAGCCGCAGCCGGTCGATGCGCCGGCCGACCAGGCCCAGGGCCGCCGGCACCAGGGTGAGGGCGGCGGCAGCGGTGACGACGACGGCAAGGGTCGCCGCGAGGCCGAGCTTGCCGAGGAAGCTCAGCCCGCAGGCGTAGAGGCTGAGCATCGCGACGGCGACGGTCACGGCGGCGACGAGGACGGCACGTCCGCTGGTGCGCGCGGTGCGGGCGGCGGCCTCGACCGGGTCGCGTCCGTCGATCAGGTCCTGCCGGAAGCGGGTGGTCAGGAACAGGGCGTAGTCGATGCCCACGCCCAGTCCGATCATGGTGGCCAGGGTGGTGGCGGACGTCGCGAAGGAGACGGTCGCGGCGACGATGCCGACGATGCCCAGGCCGACTCCGACGCTGATCAGCGCGGTGACCAGGGGCAGCAGGGCGGCGAGGACGCTGCCGAAGGCGAGCAGCAGGATCACGAGGGCGGTGGCGACGCCGACGAGTTCGCTGAGCTTGTCGTTGGCGGGTGCGCGGACGACCTGTTCGAGGTCGCCGCCGTACGCGACACCGATCCCGGCCGCGCGGGCCGGCTCCGTCGCCGTGTCGAGCCGCTCGGTGTAGGCGTGGCCGAGGTCTTTGAGCTGCTGGTCGAAGGCGACGGTGGTGTAGGCCGTGCTTCCGTCACCGCTGGTCACCGGCGCGGAGACCGAGGTGACGTGCGGGAGGTCGCGCAGGTCGGCCAGCGTCCGGTCGACCGCGGAGCGATGGTCGGCCACGGTGCCGGAGCCGGTGTGGAAGACGACCTTGCCGTTCGGCCGGCCGGCGTCGGGCATCGACGTGGCGAGGAGGTCGGCGCCGGTGTGGGAGGCGGTGCCGGGAAGTGTGACCTGGTCGCTGAAGGTGGGCCCGGCTATGTGGCGTCCGGCCAGGGCGGCGGCCAGGACGAGCAGCCACAGGGCGATCACCGTCACCGGACGCCGGGCGCAGAAGCCTCCCAGGCGGCCGAGCCGGGACCGGGCGGCGGGATCCGGGGCGGTCGGCGGGTGCCGGTCGGCGTGCGGTTCGGCCGCTTCGAGCGACTGCTGCTGGGGTCGGGGCACGGCGGTCTCCCAAGGAAAGTGTCACGAGTGACACGAACTCTAGAGACAAAGTGGCACGCATGACAATTGGCACCATGGACACGTTTGCATTGCGGCGGCGAGCTGGGGCGACGGCCGACGGAGGCGCCTCCACGGATCTGGCACGGGTGCCGTTTGACAGCCCGGACAGCGTGCCGGAGGCTTCCTGACATGCCGAGTGAGATCGCCCCGGTGGGACTGCGCGAACGCAAGAAGGAGGAGACGCGGCGCCTGCTGCTCGAAGGAGGCGCGCGCCTGTTCAAGGAGCGTGGCTTCGAGGCCACCACCGTCGCGGACATCGCCGCGTACGCGAACGTCTCCGTGCGGACCTTCTTCCGCTACTTCGACAGCAAGGAAGCGCTGTTGCTGCCGGACGGCGTCGAGCTGTTCGCCTACGTCGAGCACGCCCTGGCCGAACGCCCCCCGGACGAGGAACCCCTGGACGCGGTGTGCAACGCCCTGCTGGCGGCGGCCAAGCCGTTCTCCGCGTCCACGCTGACGGCGCTCGGCCATCCGCTGGAGGACATCCAGAACGTCGTCACGGCCCGCCTCGTACAGGCCTTCTCGGACTTCGAGGAGCGGCTGACCACCCTGGTCCAGCGCCGTCTGCCGCCGGACACGCCCGACGCCGACCTGAAGGCGGCCGTGATCGCGTGCGCCGCCCTGTCGGCCGTACGGGCGGTGCTGCGCACCCGGCGGGCCCGCCGCGCGTCGGGCATCGACGACACGGGCCCGGCGCCCCTGCCGCGCGCCTTCGACATCCTGCGCGAACTGGGCACCACCCAGCGGCCCTGACCCGGTGTCAAGTCGCGTGCGTCCGGCAGTACCAGCGTCGGCGGCAGCGCTTCGTGGAGCGTCCACGCGCCGAGCAGGCCGCCCGCGGACATCGCGCCGACCGTAGTCGGGCTTCGGCTCAGCGGTGAACTCCTTTTTGGGCGGGCCTGTCAGGCGCGCTCCTGGGGCGGATGGAGCCGCACGTGGACGCCCACCGCCGCGACGAGCACGACGGCGCATGCCGTGAACACCAGACCGGCGTCGCGCACCCCGAGCGCCTCCGTCAGGGCGCCCACGCCGACGACCGGCAGCGAGATCCCCACGTACGCGACGACGAAGAACGCCGAGATGGTGGCGCCCCGGTGCTCCTGGGGTGCCGCGGAGCCCACCGCAGTCAGGCCCGCGCGGAACGCCATGCCCTGGCCCACGCCGCCGGTCACCGCGCCCACCAGCAGCACCGGAAAGGACGTCAGGAGCAGCGAGGCCGCGATGAGGAGGAGGCCCGCGACGAGCACCAGGCAGCCGAGCGGCAGGGCTCTGCGCGCGCCGACGCGCCCCATGAGCACCTGACCGCAGGTCGAGGCGCCGAACACGCAGAAGACGACGGCACCGATCACCGCCAGATTGCGCTCGCCCAGCGTCTGGGCGAGGAAGGCGGGGGCCACCGCCGTGAACAGGCCGAGCAGGGAGAAGCCCGCGAAGGCGGCGAGGGAACAGGGCGCGAACACGCCGCGCACCTCGGGCGGCACCTTCATGCCCTGCGGCCGCAGCGGAGGCCGGGGACCACAGTGGTGCACGGTCTCGGTCAACAGCCAGGTGACGGCCGTGGCGATCGCCAGCAGCGTCAGGTGCACGATGAAGGGGAGCTTGAGCGGCCAGGGCGCGTACTGGGCGAGCAGGCCGGAGACGAGCGGGCCCAGCCCCAGCCCGCCCATGTTGGCCGCGGTCGCCGCCAGTCCGGCGCGCGCCCGCCGTCCGGGCGGTGCCAGGTCGAGGACCGTCGCGGTGCCCGTGCCGCTCAGCAGCCCGGCCGAGAAGCCCGACAGCACCCGGCCCACGTACAACAGGGGCAGTCCGCCCGCGGTCAGGAAGCACACCGCGCTCAGCGCGGCCAGGGCGAGCGCGCCCAGCAGTACCGGACGCCGGCCCAGCACGTCGGAGAAGCCCCCGGCGATCAGCAGGGCGGTGATGACCCCCACCGCGTAGACGGCGAACACCACCGTCACGATCAGCTCGGAGAACCCGAACTCCTGCCGGTACAGGCCGTACAGCGGCGTGGGCAGCGTGGTCCCCATCATGCCGACCGCGAAGACCCCGGCCGCGGCCTTGTACCCCGGTCGGGAGACCTGCCGACGACGCTCGGTTACACCACTGATCACACCCCACCATAGGCATCGGGCCCTCCGGCGCGAAGCGCCACGGCGGGCAGCGGGACGGGCCCACGGCCGGAGAGCCGCTGGCCGGCCCGGCCCGGATCTTCTCCTGGGGCCCTGCTCCTTGAGGGTGGTTTGCCGTGCGGGAAGGCGATGGTGAAACGGACTCGACTAAACCGTCAGTCTGGGTACTCGGTGCGGGAAGGACCACCCCGCACACCGGGAGGACGTCATGATCATCCTCGGTATCATCCTGCTCGTCGTCGGCTTCGTCACCGGCCTGTCGATCCTGTGGACCATCGGCCTCATCCTGGCCGTGATCGGTGCCATTTTCTGGATCATGGGATCGATGGGACACGCGGTGGCCGGCCACCGCCGCTACTGGTGAACGTGCGCCGACAGACCGAGCTTCGTGAGCCTGTAGTGCACGCGTGGGGGAACCGGCGGCTCGTCGCGGCATGCGACCAGGCCGCCGGTACCCGGCAACCCGCGCCCTCGCCTCGGAGCGCACCGGACCCGCGTGTTCACCGGCCGGACTGATTGATGCCGTCGGTGAGTTGGCCCACCGCGTGGAGTACCCCCTGGCCGAACGTCGTGGGGGCGACCAGCACGCCGAAGACCATGACGATGGCCACGGTCATCATCTCGTCGTTGCGGCTGCGGGCCTCGGTCCGGCGGCGCAGCCGGTAGACGATGACGACCGCCAGCAGCACCGCTACGTTGATGGTCAGCACGAACAGCGCCTCCTCCTGCGCGAACGGCTTCCTCATACATGTAGCCAGCATCCGATCCAGGACCGGCACAGCCGCGCTTGAGTGAGGGCTCCTCGCCTCACTCCGGCACGCGGGATGCGCCGAGTTCCCGGAGCCGCGCGCCGACGTTCTCGGCGTCGGGGTGACCGAGGTCGGTGAGGATGGTGAGCGCGCTCCGCCAGGCGGCCCGGGCGGACCCGTCGTCCCCCGTCGCCCGGTGCACGTCGCCGATCCGGACGAGGGATCCGGCCTCCTCGGCCAGCACGCCCATGTCCTGGTAGAGGGCCAGCGCGTTGCGGTAGCCGTCGAGGGCCCGCGGGTGGTCGCCGAGGTGGTGATGGGCGTAGGCGATGCTGTCCCACGTCGCGGCCTGGGCCACCCGGTCGCCTAGATCCTGGAGTACGGCCAGGGCCTCCAGGCAGTGGCTGAGGGCCTGGCGGTAGTCCCCGAGCGTCGCGTAGGACCAGCCGACCGCGTTGAGGGCGGATGCCTGCGCGGCCTGCCCTCCGACGGCCCGGAGCAGGTCCAGGGCCAACTGGTCGTGCCGGAGCGCACCGTGGAGGTCGCCCCGCTGCTCCGCTTCCCAGCCCAGGCTCCGGTGGACGCTGGCCCGGCCGATGTCGTCCCCCAGCTCGGTGAAGAGCTCCAGGGCGCGGTCGAGATGGGCACCGGACGCGTCGTGCAGGCCCAGCCGGCCTTCCGCCCGGGCCAGTCCGCGCAGGGCGTGGGCCTCCATGACGGTGTCACGCAGCCGCCGGGCGGCGTCGAGCGCGGTGCGCTGGGCGGCCGCCCAGTCGTACCAGTGCCCCTGCCGGTCGAAGAACCGCTCCAGGGACGAAACGAGCAGGCAGGCGAGGCGGTCCGCGCCCGTGCTCGCGGCCGCGTCGACCACGGCGAGCAGGACCGCGTACTGGGCCGTGAGCCAGGTCTGGGCCCGTTCGTCGTCGGCGAGCGGCTCGGGGCGGGTGCCCGCGGGGGCGGGCGGCAACGGCATCCCGTCCGCGTAGGGGGCGATCAGCAGACCGGCGGCGTGTGCCGTGTAGAGGTAGTGCTCGAACAGCCGGTGCACGGCGTCCCGGCGTTCGTCCTCGCCGTGCTGGGTGTGCACGAGTTCGGCGGCGTAGGCGCGGAGCAGGTCGTGGAAGGCGTACCGGCCGGGGAGGTGCTCGTTGATGAGGTGGACGCGGGCGAGCTCGGTCAGCAGCAGTTGCGCCTCCCGGACCGTGAGGCCGGCGAGGGCGGCCGCGGCGGGTGCGGTGATGTCCGGGCCGGGATGCAGTCCGAGCAGTCGGAAGAGCCGGGCGGCTGCGGGGGTGAGGGCTCCGGAGGACCAGGAGAAGACCGCGCCGACGTCGACGGGGGTCTCGGCCCGGGTGAAGGCGTCGAGGCTGCCGTGCGCCTCGCGCAGTTCGGCGGCGATGGCCGACAGCGGGAAGTGCGGGTGGGTGGCCGCGCGGGCGGCGACACACGCGAGGGCCAGCGGCAGCCCGGCGCACAGCGCGGTGATCTCCGTCAGCGCGTCCGGCTCGGCGGCGGCTCGCGCGTGTCCGAGGCGGCGGACGAGGAGTTCCCGTGCCTCGTCGGTGTCGAGCGGACGCAGGTTGAGGGAGTGGGCGCCGTGGGTCGCCACCAGGCCGGAGAGCTGGTTGCGGCTGGTGACG
Source organism: Streptomyces olivochromogenes (assembly GCF_021538895.1). Classification (GTDB taxonomy): domain Bacteria; phylum Actinomycetota; class Actinomycetes; order Streptomycetales; family Streptomycetaceae; genus Streptomyces; species Streptomyces olivochromogenes_A. Next base: position 10,806 of record NZ_JADDRL010000136.1, read on the forward strand.
ATGGTGAGGCAGCCGGGCGAGCCGGGCAGCAGCGGTCGTACGTGTTCGGTGTCGCGCGCGTTGTCCAGCAGGACGAGTACGCGGCGGCCGGCCAGCACGCTGCGGTAGAGCGCGGCCTGGGCGTCGAGGCCGTGCGGGACGCGCTCCGGTGGCACGCCCAGTGTGTCGAGAAAGCCGCGGACCGCCTCGTCGGGGCTCAGGACCGCGCCCGACGGGTCGAATCCGCGCAGGTTCACGTACAGCTGCCCGTCGGGGTACCGGTCCATGGCCCGGCGGGCCCAGTGCACGGCGAGCGTGGTCTTGCCGACCCCGGCCATGCCGCCGATGGCGCTGATCACGACGGTTTCGGCGGACCGCGCGTCGCCCGACGCCAGCGCGAGCACCTCGTCCAGTTCGGCCCGTCGGCCGGTGAACGTGGCCAGGTCGTGCGGCAGTTGGGCGGGCGCGGGGAGGGGGGCCGCTCCCGGACCGACGTGGCCCGTGACCGCCGTACCTCCGCCGGCGCGCGCTTCGGCCGCGCCGGGGGTGGTCGCCGCAGGTGTCGCCGTGTCGCGCAGCACCGCCTCGTGGGCGCCACGCAGCTCCGGTCCCGGGTCGATGCCCAGCTCGTCGGCGAGCCGCCCCGAGACCGCGCGGTACGTGGTGAGGGCCTCGGCCCGCTGACCGGTGGCGGCCAGTGCGAGCATCAGCCGGGCCAGCAGGGGTTCGTCCAACGGGCTGCCGGCCGCCGCCTCCCGGAGCCGGGACAGGACCGCGTCGGGCAGACCGGCGCGCAGCGCGGCATCCGCCGTCTCCTTCACGGCCGCGAGGTACTCGTCGTCCAGCGCGCCGAACGCCGCGTGTGCGCGCGCTTCCGCGGGGATCCCGGTGGCGGCCGGCCCCTGCCACAGCGAGAGCGCCTCGGTGTGGAGTTCCACGGACCGTGCGGGCTCCCCGTCCGAGGCGGCCCGGCGGGCGTCGGCCCGCAGCGCGCGAAACCGCAGCAGGTCGAGAGAGTCACTGTCGGTGACAAGTCGGTACCCGCCGACGTCGCGCAGCAGCCACTGGCCCGTGGCCCGGTTCGGAAGGCCGGGCTCCAACAGGCGGCGCAGTGACCCGACATGGCGGTGGACCACGTTGACCGCGGTGTCCGGCGGGTCCCAGCCCCACAGCACATCGACGATTTCGCTCACGGCGACCGGTTGACCTGCCCGAATCAACAGCAGGGCCAGCAGTGCGCGTTCCTGCGGACGTCCGAGGTCCAGTTCCGTCCCCGCCCGCCGGACCCGGACCGGCCCGAGCACCGCGAACCGCAACGGCTCAGGCTCCACCTCGTTCCCCCTCAGTTCTTCCGCCCCCACCCCGAACCCTATGCCATGCCGAAGGTGACTCTGGGTTACTGGCGGTCAGGTGCCCTGGGGAGCGGAAGAGGGGGTGGGTTCGGGTCAGGCGGCGGCGCGGGCCACGCGTTCCACGACGGGCCGCCAGTCCTCCATCGTGCCGGTCCGCAGGCCGACCACCTTGCCGGCGTCGTCGGCCTCGCGCAGCGCCACGGCCGCCGAGAACAGGGGGTCGCGGCGGAACTCCTCGACCTCGGCCGGCGTCATGGCGCCGCCCTGGGCTTCCAGGGTGAGCGCGCTCTGCGGAGAGAGCGCGCGGTCGGGGGCCGTGGCGACGAGGTAGCGCTTGGCGGGAACGTGCAGGGCGACCAGGCGGGCGGCGCGCTCCCCGAGCAGCGGCCGGAGGGCTTGAGCCGCGTGGTCCGCGTGGCCGGCGTCGTCCCCCGGGTACAGCAGGTGGCCGAGGTCGTGCACGAGCCCCGCGACCTGGAGTTCGTAGTCCTCGGGGTGCGCGCGCTCCAGGAGTCGTGCCGTCTGCAGTCCGTGGTCGTGCAGATCCACCGGGTCGCCCGTGCGGTCGGGGGTGTCCCAGGCGTCACGGCAGGCGTGCAGGGCCGCCATGAGCGCATCGACGTCGTGCAGTTCCGCGGAATTCATCACGGGTTGAGCCTTTCACTGGGCGAGCGGCTGAAGCGGAACACGGCCCGGTGAACGCCGCATGACGGGAGACCGACGTCGCCGCGCGGGCCCGGCCGGCCGGTCCCCGGGTGCCGCCCGTCGCCGGCCCCCGGGGGTGGGGACAACCCCCCGCTGAGAACGCCGGGCTCCCTCACTGCACAGACACCTGTGCACAGACGACTGTGTACGCATGTCAAAGGGACCTCCCGCACACCAACCCGCAGCGCAGACAGGGGACTTCCCGGCTCCCGTCGAGCTCGGCGACCTGGCCGCGCTGAAGGCGCTGTCCCACCCGCGTCGCCAGCGCGTGCTCCAGCACCTGGCCCTGCACGGACCGGCCACCTCGGCCACGCTCGCCCGCGCGCTCGGGCTGAACACCGGGGCGACCAGCTACCACCTGCGGGAACTGGCCCGGTACGGCTTCGTCGAGGAGACGGACGGGATGCCGCCCGGCCACCGGGAGCGCTGGTGGCGGGCGGTGCCGGGCGACCGGCGCTTTCCGCCGCGCAGCCGGCAGAGTCCCGAGATGCGGCACGTCATGGACGAGTTGAACCACCACGCGTACGCCGCCGATCTCGAACTCTTCGAGCGGCTGCAGCGGGCGGCGGTCGACGGCCCGTGGGCGGACGCCTTCCCCTACTCGCGCGGCAGCATCCGGCTCACGCTCTCCGAACTCGGCGAGTTCTTCGAGGAGTTCATCGCTCTGCTCAACCGCTACAAGCGGCCCGAGTCCGAGACCCCGCCGGACGCGCGCACGTTGCTGACCCGGTTCCTCGCCTTCCCCGCCCCGCAGGTCACGGCCGTCGGCCACGCGGCGGCCGGTCACGAGAACGACCCCGCCCACAACGGAAATGAGGCCGATCCCTCGTGATGCTGCGCTACGCCCTGAAGACCGTCCGCGCCCGCAAGGCAGGCTTCCTCGGAGCCTTTCTGGCTCTGATGTGCGCGGCCGCCCTGATCACCGCCTGCGGCACGCTCCTGGAGACGGGACTGCGCGGCACCATCCGCACCGAGCGCTATGCCGCGACTCCGGTCGTGGTCTCCGCCGACCAGAACGTCCACCGGACCACGGTCAAGCACAAGAAGGGCAAGACCAAGCTCAAGCACAAGGCCAAACCCATCGCCGAGCGCGCCTGGCTGCCGGCCGGCCTCGGACGCACCCTCGCCCGTACGCCCGGCGTCGCCCGGGTCGTCCCCGAACTCACCTTCCTGGCCGAGCCGTTGATTCCCGCGGGCACCGGTGACAGAGCCGCCCACGGGCACTCCTGGGAGTCCGCCGCGCTGACGCCGTACCGGCTCGCCGCCGGCACCGCCCCCAAGGCCGCCACCGATGTCGTCATCGACGACTACCTCGCCGAGCGCGCCCACCTGAAACCCGGCGACCGCCTGACCGTCCAGTCGACCCGGTCACCGCGCGCCTACCGCGTCTGCGGAGTCGCCGCCCCCGCCACGACGGTTCGCCACCAGACGTCGCTCTTCTTCGCCGCCCCCGAGGCCCGGCGCCTGGCCGCCCACCCCGGGCAGGTCACCGCCTTCGGTGTGATCCCCGACGCGGGCACCGACACCGACCGGCTGCGCCACGAGGTCTCCGCGGCGCTGCACGACACCAAGGCCCAGGTCAGTGCCGGAGACGCGCGCGGGCCGGTGGAGTTCCTGGACGCCGCCACCGCGCGCACCAAGCTGATCAGCATGGGCGGCGCGATGGGCGGCACCTCGCTGCTCGTGGCGGTCCTCGTGGTCGTCGGGACCTTCGCGCTCTCCGTGCAGCAGCGCCATCGCGAACTCGCCCTGCTCCGCGCCGTCGCCGCCACCTCGGGGCAGATCCGCAGGCTGCTCGGGCGCGAGGCCCTGATCGTCGGTGCCGCCGCGGGCCTCGCCGGGGCCCCGGTCGGGCTCGCGCTGGGCGGGTGGCTGCACGGCAGGTTCGTCACCCTGGGCGCCGTGCCCGCCACGCTCCAGCAGACGGTGAGTGTCTTTCCGCCGCTCGCCGCCGTCGCCGCGACCCTGATCGGCGCCTGGGCCGCCGCGCGGGTCGCCTCGCGCCGGGTCGCCCGGATCCGCCCGGCCGAGGCGCTCGCCGAGGCCCGTGCCGAGCGCGCCCGCCCCGCCTGGGGCCGCCTCCTCGCCGGTCTGCTGCTGCTCGCCGGCGGCGCCGCCCTCGTCGCCCTGCTCGGCACCCTGCGCACCGAGCCCGCCTCGACGCCCGTGACGTTCCTCGCCGTCGTCGTCATGTCCACGTCCGTCGCCCTGCTCGGGCCGCTGCTGGTCAAGGCGGCCGCGCTGCTCCTCTCCGGCCCGCTGGTCCTGGCCGGCCACGGCGGCAGGCTCGCCACCGCCAACGTGCGCGGCAACGCGGTCCGTATGGCCTCCGTCGTCACTCCCCTCACCCTGCTCATCGGCATGACCTGCACGGTGCTGTTCGCGCAGCCCACCCTCGAAGGCGCGGCCCGCGCCCAGGCCCGCGAGGGCGTCCGGGCCGACTGGGTCGTCGCCGCCCGGGGACCGGGCGTCCCGGCCGCGGCGGCACACCGGCTGCGGTCAGGCCATGACGTCGTCACCGAAGTGGTGCGTACGACCGTCCGGGTCGGCCTCGACAAGTACGCGGCCCAGGGCGTCACCCCGGCCGGCCTCGCCCGCACCTGGGACCCGGACGTCACCGCCGGCTCCCTCGGCCGGCTCACCGAGCACACCGTCGCCGTCAGCGAACTGGCCGCCGACCAGCACGACCTGCGGCCCGGAAGCACCCTGAAGCTCACGCTCGGCGACGGCACGCCCGTCACGCTCACGGTCGCCGCCGTCTATGCCGAGGGCCTCGGTTTCGGGGACCTCACCTTCGCGCACGACCTGGTCGCACGCCACGTGGACAACCCGCTCGCCTCGACCGTCCTGGTCGGCACGGACCGTACGCGGGCAGCTCTCGCGTCCGCGCTGCGCGAGTTCCCGGGGCTCACCGTCCTGTCGCCGGCCGCCGCCGATTCGCTCCAGGCGCAGAGCCGGCAGAACAACGCCGAGGTCAACCTGCTCGCCATGGGGCTCGTGCCGGCCTTCACGGCCATCGCCGTCGTCAACACGCTCGCCATGTCGGTCTCCGAGCGCGTCCGGGAGTTCGCGCTGCTGCGGCTCGCGGGGGCCACCCGCCGCCAGGTGCTGCGGATGCTGCGCATCGAGGCCCTGTCGGTCCTGCTGCTCGCCGCCGCCCTCGGCAGCGGCATCGCCGGGGCCGTGCTGACCACGTTCAGCATCGGCATGACGGGCCGGCCCGCACCGGCCGTCGCACCGCTGGTGTACGCCACGGTGGTCGCCGTCGCCGGGCTCCTCACGCTCGTCGCGACCGCCCTGCCCGGACGCGTGGCCCTCCGGGTCCGAGCGGTGACCGTGGCGACCGCCAAGGAGTGAGGGACTCCCGCGGCGGGGAGGGCGGCCGCCTCTGACATGCACGCCCTCCGCCACGGTCCGACAATGGCTACAGGCGTGGCGCGAAGACAGCGACGCAAGGCGGCGGGCCGGTCCCGAGGGCGCGGGCTCCGCCGCCCACGCGGCACGCCGGTGTGTCGCGGCCGGAGGGCGTGCATGATCCGCGAAGTGACTCGGACGGCTGTGCTGCGCCGGGCGGTCCAGACCACCGTCGCCGCGAGCGCCGGGTTCTACCTGTGTCTCTACGGTCTCGACCAGCCGGTGGCGGCGCTGTACTCGCTGTTCGCCGCGATCGCGCTGGGACCGCTGTCGCCCTTCGCCGGAACCGGCCGGCAGCGGGCGGCGGTGGTGCTCCGCGCGCTGCCCTTCGGTCTGGTGCTGGTCGCCATCGGCACGGTGCTGGCCGCGAGCACCTGGGCGGCCGTCGCCGGCATGCTGGTCCTCGGCTTCCTGCTGGGCTTCGCCCCCGTCGGCGGCCCGCGCAGCGCGGGGGTCGCGCCGGGCCTTCAACTGTTCTACATCCTCGCCTGCTTCCCGCCGTACGCCCCGCAGACACTGCCCGCCCGGCTCGCCGGGGCGGCTCTGGGCGCCCTGTTGCTGGCCGCCGCCGACGCGTTCCTCTTCCCCGAGGCGCCCGCCCCCAGTTATCGCGCGCGGTTGGCGGACGCCCTCGAAACGGCCGCGGAGGCCGTGACCGGCCATGTGCCCAGGGAACGTCTACGCGAACAGGGAGCGCGGCTGCGGCTGTCGAAGGTGCCGCAGAGCGACCGCCCCACGGGCCCGGGACGCGAGGACCGGGCGCTGGCCCAGGCCGGCTCGGCCACCCGCCGCCTCCTGGAGGGACTCACCGACCTGCCGCCGCCGGCGGACCGGGCGGCGCCGGACAGCTCCGCCTGCGCAGCCCTGCTCGCCCGTATCGCCGAGCTGTGCGCGTCCGCCGCCACGGCCCTGCGGTCCGGCGGGAAGGCCCCGTCGGCCGCGCCCCTGGAGGCGGCGGCGGAGCACATCCAGGCGGAGCGCATCCGCCTGACCACGCCGCCCCGGCGGCCGGACATCGCCGTACTGCGACAGCAGTCCGCCGCCCTGGATCTCGCCACCGCGGCCTGGGTCACCGTCATCGCGCTCGGCATCGCCGAACGCCGGGCGCCCAGACCGCCTGCCGCGGGGGACGTCTTCTGGTACGCGACCCTCCCCGCGCCCGAGCTGTGGGCGCGCCGCATCGAGGCCAACCTCACCCGGCGGTCCGTGTGGTTCCAGAACGCCGTGCGCGTGGCACTCGGTCTCGCGGTGGCCCGCCTCGTGGCCGGCACGCTCGACCTCGCCCACGGGTTCTGGGTCCTGCTGGCCGTGCTCACCCTGGGACGGACCACCGTGGGGGCGACCTGGGGGGCGGTCCGGCAGGCGGTGATCGGGAATCTGGCGGGCGCCGTGGCGGCCGGTGCCCTGCTGCTGACCCTGGGGCAGCGTTCGGAGGTCTACGCGGCGCTGCTCGTGCCGGCCATGCTGCTGGCGTTCCTGCTGGGGCCGCTGCTGGGGATCGCCTACGCGCAGGGCCTGTTCACCTGCCTGGTGGCCCTCGTGTTCGCCCAGGTCTCGCCGGTGAACTGGCAGTTGTCCGCGGTACGCCTCCTCGACGTCGTCACCGGCAGTGTCATCGGTCTGCTGTGCGGGCTGCTGGCCTGGCCGGCCGGCGGTCACCGGGAGATCCGCCGCACGATGGCGGACCTGCTGCGGGAGTGCGGTGCCCTGCTCCCGCCCACCGCCGACCTGCTGACGGACCCCGCCCCGCCGCGCTCGTCCCTGCCGACGCTGCCGTTGCTGCACCGGCTGCGGCTGGCCGAGGCCGCTTACGCGCAGTACCGCAACGAGCCCCGCGCGGACCAGGAACACGCGCCGGCCGACTGGCACGCGGTGCTCATCGTCGCCCACCAGGTGCTCATGGGCACCCATCGGTTGCAGCGCTTCGACCTCCGCATGTGCGAATGCGGGCTCGCTGAGCCCGTCCTGGTCGACCTCGACGACTGGCTGACCGGCATCGACCGGCAGCTCGAACGGATCGCCGCGTCGGTCACGACGCGTCCCGGCTGACCCCCTGCGGCCGCCGCCGCGGCGCCGGGGCGGCCGGGCGTGCGCGCACCCAGCCGAGGAGGATCACCGAGCACACCGCCGCGAAGGCGCACCAGGTCGAGATGAACTCCAGGCGCCACAGGGCCCAGCAGACCAGGGCCCCGACGGCGACCACGATCCCCAGCGCCACCAGTCGTCGGTCACCGGCGAGCAGCAACGAGCCGACCGTGGCCAGCAGATAGCCCGCGACGAGCAGTGCGGGATGGGAGAGGTCGAGCACGTAGCCGACGGTGTGACCGCGGATCTCGGCCGTCACCGGGCCGACGGCCACGGCGTACGCCAGGATCACGGCCGTCACGACTCCGATCGCGAGGGGGACGGTGAGCCGCTGACGGGCCTCGGGCGGGGCGGCACACAGCACGCCCACCGACACCCACAACGGCAGCAGGGGCAACGCGATGACGGCCCAGACGACGGTGGCCGGTCCGCCGCCCCCGCCCGCGTCCCAGACCGCCGACTCGACCAGCTGGTGGGCGCCGAGCAGCAACGGCAGGGCGGCGAGCGGGAGATCCCGTACGCTGCGCACCCGCGCCACACAGGCCACCCCGACGGCCGCGACACCGGCGCCCGCCACGAGATCGGCTGTCGCACTCCAGCACATCACGCCACCATCGGGTCCGTCGTCGTGTGCATCCGCCCGTGCCGCGGGTCACGGTACGTCCTCGGTCCGCCGACGGACAGAGTGCCACGTCGGCCGCCCCGCCGTGGCACGAAGGGGCGGTGCCGCGTACGGCACCGCCCCTTCGCACAACAGGACCCCCGGCGTTCGGCGGTGGCCGAGGATGATTGGCTGGCCCCGGCCATTACGCCACAGCCCGACGGGGCCGACCCGCAGGAGGAGTCCGCAGCCATGAGCAACCCCTACACGTACGAGTACAAGGTCGTCACCTTCCGGGAGTCGCTGATCGGCGACGCGCTGGACAGCGACAAGCTGGAGAAGGTCCTGAACAAGCACGCCGGGGACGGCTGGGCGCTCAAGGCCATCACCTCCGCCGACGTCAAGGGCCGGATAGGCCCCGGCGCCGTCGAGGGACTGCTGCTGACCTTCGAGCGCCCGCGCCACTGACGTCCGACGGCTTCCGGCCCGCACGCCCCCGCCCGGGCCGCCCACCACTGGTCGTGGGCGGCCGGCGCGGGGGTGCGTCAGTCGAGCCGGGAGACCTGGTAGTGGCTGATGAGCCAGCCCTCCTCCGTACGCCGCACCAGCACGCTCAGGTTGACGCTGAGGGTGGGCCGGTCGGTGAACGAGAAGTCGACGGCGAGGTAGCCGAGCACCAGGTCGTCGGCGGGTGTTCTGGTCTCCAGGATGCGGTACTCGGCCGTCAGCCCGAGCGGCTGGGAGTCGTAGTAGGCGGCGACGCCCGGCCGTCCGACGCTGTAGGGGTGCAGCCCCTGGAAGATCGCGTCCTCGGTGAACTGGGCCGCGACCTCCTGTGGTTCGTGGCGGCCGACGGCGTCCTGCCACCGGTCGAGGACGCCCCGGAGGATCGCCTCCGTGGCCGTGCCGCTGTTCGTGGTCATCGGGTTCCTCCTGCTGCGCGTCGCGGAAAGGGGTGTGCCACGGGTCAGTGGCCGGCGCTCATGCCGCCGTCGACGTGGAGGATCTCGCCGGTGACGAACGGGGCGTTCTCCAGGTAGACGACCGCGTCCACGATGTCGCTCGTCTCGCCCAGCCGGCCGACCGGCTGCAGGGTCGCCAGCACCTCATGGGTCTCCTCCGGGTGCATGGGGGTCCGGATGGTGCCCGGCGCGACGGCGTTGACGCGGATGCCCCGCGTGGCGTACTCGATGGCCAGGGACTTGGTGGCGGACTGCAGGCCGCCCTTGGTCAACGAGGCCAGCACGGACGGGACTCGGGCGTCGGCGTTGTCGACCAGGCTCGTGGTGATGCTCACGATGTGGCCGCCGCCCTGGGCGAGCATCCGCTCCACGGCCAGCTGGGTGATGCGGAAGAAGCCGGTGAGGTTCACCCCGGTCACGGTCGCGTAGTCGTCCTGGGTGTAGTCGGTGAACGGCTTGGCGACGAAGATGCCCGCGTTGTTGACCAGGGTGTCGATCCGGCCGAACCGGTCGAGGGCCGCGGCGACGACCCGCTCGGCGGTGGCCGGGTCGGCGATGTCCCCCTGGACGGTGAGGACGTCCGCGTCGTGCGAGGGGGCGATGGTGCGCGAGGTGGCGACGACCGCGTATCCGAGCTTGCGGTAGGCCTCGACGATGCCGGCACCGAGGCCCTGCGAGGCTCCGGTGACGAGGGCGACCTTCTGGCTCTGCGTGTTCATGAAGACCTTCTCCGGGATGGGTGGGGAGGGGAGGGACCGACCGGCCGGTTACTAGCCGACCGGTCGACTATTTGAAAGGTAGGAGTCCGCCCTGGCCGAGTCAAAGGCCGACATGGCTTGAGCCGGGACCGGCTTCCTCGCAGCTGATAGGCACAGACTCGCTGCGCAGGTCAGCGACTCGCGGCACGACTGGCAGCACGACTCGGCCGATCAGCCCCGGTGCGGGTCGCTCTCGGGCACCCAGGCGTCCGCGCCGCGGATGCCGAAGTCTCGGTCCTCGCCGGCCAGAGCGTCGACGACGGACAGGACCGCGGTACGGACCTCACCGCGGCGCCACACCAGGGACCAGGTCCAGTAGACCTCCGGCGCGACGACCGGGCGCTGGACCAGATCCGGTGGCAGGGGGGTGGTCTGACCCTTGGGCGAGTTGATGACCGGGCGGGGGCTGCGGCGGACGTGGTCGAAGAACCCGGGTCCGGTGATGCCTCCGTCGGAGATGCGTACCGCGCGGGCTCCGGTCTCCCGGGCGAGCTCCTCGGCGTAGACGTTCCAGGACGACCAGGAGGTGGTGTCGTCGTCGAGGAGGACGTCGGTGTCCGCGGCGGGCACGTCCGCGGTGCTGTCGCCGGTGGTGACGGCGTAGAGCCGGTCGGCGCCGATGAGGCGGGCGTGCAGGCCGAGCCGCTCCAGGTCGTCGGTGCGCACCCAGCACACCGCGAGGTCCAGGCTGCCGCCCGCGACCCGGCCGGCCTGGGCGTGCGAGGGAGCGACCCAGGCGTCGACAATGATCTGGGCCACCGCGGCGGTACGGGCGGCCAGGTCCGGCGGGAGCCAGTTGACGTAGCCGAGCCGCACCGGTTCCGATCCGGACAGCCGGCGGGCGCGGTGCCGGAGGTCGTCGGCGCGCTCCAGCAGGGCGCGGGTGTGCGGGAGCAGCGCGGACCCGGCCGGCGTGAGGGACACCGAGCGCCGGTCCCGATCGAAGAGGCGCACCCCGAGGTCGCGTTCGAGGGCCTTGATCTGCTGGGACAGGGAGGGGCCCGCGATCAGCAGGCGCTGGGCGGCCCGGCCGAAGTTCAGCTCCTCGGCGACCGCGACGAAGTACCGCAACTGGCGCAGTTCCACGCTCGTCATGCTACGTCGGTGGGAGGCTGCGCCTACCAGCATGGAGGACGCCGGTCGTGGCGTCCGTCCGGCCGCTGGGCGGACGATGAGGAGGTAACAGCCGTGGCGCTCCGGTCCTCGTCGAGCGCCCGTCGAGCGGAGCGGGATCATGCGAGAGTTCCTGGTCGAGATCGTCACCACCATCCCCGAGGGCACCCCTCAGGACGAGGTCGACCGGCGGCGCGCCGCGGAGGCCGTCCGGGCCAGGGAGCTGGCCGCCACCGGACACCTCGCGCGGCTGTGGCGCCCGGTGGGCGAGCTGCGCAGCATCGGTATCTGGCGGGCCGCCGACGAGGAGGAGCTACGGGAGAAGGTGCTCGGCTCGCTGCCGCTGCGCCCGTGGATGAGCCCCACCGTCACACCGCTCGAATCCCACCCCAACGACCCGGGACGCGCCGACACTTCGGGCTGACGGCGTAGGCCCGCTGCCCGTGCGCCGCCGCCGGACGGCGGCCACGGCGGTGAGCCGTGCCCACTCCCGCTCCCCTGCCTCCTCCCCTTCCCCTTCCGGGAACCCGCCGGATCTTCCAAGGACTTGCCCATGACCGTGCGACTCGCGCGCCCTTCCTCGGCCGGGGAAGGCGGTGCGTTCCCCTCGCCCTGGGGCCACGTCCTGCGGGCCGCCGCCGCACTCGCCGCGGGCATGGGCGTCGGCCGGTTCGTGTACACGCCGATCCTGCCCCTGATGCACACCGGGGCCGGGCTGTCCGCGGCCGACGGCGCGAACCTGGCCACGGCCAACTACGCCGGATACCTCCTCGGCGCGCTGGCCGGCATCCTGGCCCCCGCGCTGGTCCGTTCGCCCGCACTGTTGCGCGCCGGCCTGGTCGTGCTGACCGGCACCCTGGCCGGCATGCCCGCCACGCACAGCACGATCGTGTGGATCGCGCTGCGGCTGCTCGCCGGGCTGGCCAGCGCCCTCGTCTACGTCGGCGCGGTCGGCTCCCTCCACTGCCACCTGCGCGAGCACCCCGCCCACCTGTCGACAGATCCTCGGCCCCCTGGCCGTCACGCCGCTGCTCCACCACGGCTACCACCAGGCACTGCTCCTGGCCGCCGCCGTGGTGCTCGCGGCGGCCGCGGCAGCCGCCGTGCTGCGGGTCGGTTTCGCGCGGACGATCTCGGGCACGCGGGCCGCTTCACGGGCGCACACGAGCGTCACCGGCGTGACCCGGGAGGCGTCGACGCCTACCGCTTCCTGACCCCGGCCGTCGGCTCCCCCGCCGCCGGGGCTCCCAGCAGCGCCAGGCAGTTCTCCCACAGCGGGCCCAACCTGCGTGTGTCGTTGTACAGCTTGGCGAACAGCACCTGTCCCTCCAGCTGGGCCACCACCGACCGCGCGGCCTCGCGGGTCTCGGCCACGGCGACCTCCCCGCGCGCGACGGCCTCGACGATGACCGCTTCGACCAGGTCGACCTGGGCGTCGAAGATCTCCTGGAGCCGCGCCCGGATGGCCTCGGTCTGATTGCTCAGCTCCAGCGTGAGGTTTCCGAACAGGCAGCCCGAGACCGTGCCGCAGCTCTGCTGCCCGGCACGCTGGCCCGCCTCCGTCTCCTCGAAGAGCAGGCGCAACCGGTCCAACGGATCCTGTTCGCCGGTGAGAACACGCGCCCAGGCCCGCTCCTGCTCGGCCCAGTGCTCGTCGAGGACGGCCAGGGCGAGTGCTTCCTTGGACGGGAAGAAGTAGTAGAAGCTGCCCTTGGGCACGCCGGCCGTCGTACAGATCTCCGCCACGCCCAGCGCTGAGTAGCCACGCAGCTCGATGAGCGACTGCGCGGCGCTGAGGATCTTCTCCCTGGCATCACTGGTGCGGCCCATACAGCGAGTGTACGACCGGTCGACTACTCATTACTAGACCGGTCGGCTAGCAATCTTTGTTTCGCGGTGGCAAATACGCCATGAGGTCATCCTAGACCCCAACTCTCTTCCCTCAATGCTTACTTCACCTCTTGACGGAAGTGGTCCATACCTTTAGGTTCACGGGTCAACCACACACCGTGCACCGCAC